>NZ_JBIWAQ010000073.1:0-1003 GCF_044760155.1 Kitasatospora sp. NPDC098652 | reverse complement strand
CTAGATGAATGATGCGAAGGGTTAGTGGTCGTAGGCGGTCAGCGAGCGCATGACGGGCTGGCCGGTGTGGTCGTTGTGCCAGATCGCGCAGGTCAGCGCGAGGATGCGTTGCAGGACGCGGACCATCACACCGCCCGGGGTGCGGCCCTGGTGGCGTTCGAGGTCGAGCTGGGCCTTGAAGGTCTGGTTGACGGACTCAATGATCTGCCGCAGCGGCTTGAACAGCGCGGATCCGGCCCGCGGGGGCTCGCCCTTGCGGGCCGGCCGCAGCAGCTGGACACCCCACTCGGCGAGTTCGTGTTCGAAGGCGCGGCCGTAGTACTGCCGGTCGCCGATGACGGTCTGGCCGGGCCGGGAGGCGACGAGGCCGGGTTCGGCGTGGAGCATGCCGAGCAGGGTCGTTCGTTCGTCGGCCTTCGCGCCGGTCAGCGCGAAGGCGACGGGCAGGCCGTGCAGGGTGCACAGCAGGTGCAGGCGCAGGCCCCAGAAGTATCGGGAGTGGCTGGCGCAGTAGCCGTACTCGGCCCAGCCGGCCAGGTCCGAGCGCCTGGCCGTCTCGCGTGAGCGGCCGCATTCCACCGGGGTGGAGTCGACGACCCACACGGTGTCGCTCCACAGGGAGGTGTCCCGGGCGAGCAGACGGTTGACCCGTGCGACCAGGTCGGCGGCCTTGCGCAGGCGCCGGTTGTAGCCCGACTGCCCGGGCACGTAGGGGAACAGATGCCGCAGGTGTGCCTGGGCATGGCGGATCCAGCGGCGTTCGGAGGTGAAGCCGAGCAGGGCCTGCATCACCGCCAGGGTGACCAGCTCGGCGTCACTGAGCTGCGGCCTGATGCCGATCTCGGGTCGCCACGGCGCCAGATGCGGCGATTCCTTCAGCAGGTCGTCGGTCTTCACGTAGAGTGCGGTCGCGAGGGAGTCCAGATCAGGCGTCACAACCGATCTTTGGACTCCCTCGCTTCATGTCATGCGTGCCAGCGAGCCCTTGGCATCAATCATCTAG
>NZ_JBIWAQ010000072.1:0-1007 GCF_044760155.1 Kitasatospora sp. NPDC098652 | reverse complement strand
CCTTGAAAGAGTGCGTAATAGCTCACTGGTCAAGTGATTCCGCGCCGACAATGTAGCGGGGCTCAAGCACACCACCGAAGTCGTGTCATTGCAGCAATAGGGCCAACGCCTGCTGTGATGGGTAGGGGAGCGTCGTGTGCCGGGTGAAGCGGCGGTGGAAACCAGTCGTGGACGGTATACGAGTGAGAATGCAGGCATGAGTAGCGATACAAGAGTGGGAAACTCTTGCGCCGATTGACCAAGGGTTCCTGGGTCAAGCTGATCTGCCCAGGGTAAGTCGGGACCTAAGGCGAGGCCGACAGGCGTAGTCGATGGACAACGGGTTGATATTCCCGTACCCGCTTTGAAGCGCCAACGCTGAACCTCTTGATGCTAAGCCCGTGAAGCCGTCCCGGAGCCTTCGGGCAAAGGGAAGTGGTGGAGCCGGTGACCCGACGGGGTAGTAGGTGAGCGATGGGGTGACGCAGGAAGGTAGTCCAGCCCGGGCGGTGGTTGTCCCGGGGTAAGGGTGTAGGCCGAGTGATAGGCAAATCCGTCACTCATTGAGGCTGAGACCTGATGCCGAGCCGATTGTGGTGAAGTGGATGATCCTATGCTGTCGAGAAAAGCCTCTAGCGAGTTTCATGGCGGCCCGTACCCCAAACCGACTCAGGTGGTCAGGTAGAGAATACCGAGGCGTTCGGGTGAACTATGGTTAAGGAACTCGGCAAAATGCCCCCGTAACTTCGGGAGAAGGGGGGCCATTCCTGGTGACGAGTCTTGCACTCCGAGCTGGGGGTGGCCGCAGAGACCAGCGAGAAGCGACTGTTTACTAAAAACACAGGTCCGTGCGAAGCCGTAAGGCGATGTATACGGACTGACGCCTGCCCGGTGCTGGAACGTTAAGGGGACCGGTTAGCTCCATTTCGGTGGGGCGAAGCTGAGAACTTAAGCGCCAGTAAACGGCGGTGGTAACTATAACCATCCTAAGGTAGCGAAATTCCTTGTCGGGTAAGTTCCGACCTGCA
>NZ_JBIWAQ010000071.1:0-1026 GCF_044760155.1 Kitasatospora sp. NPDC098652 | reverse complement strand
GCCACCGCGACGATCACGTCGGCGACCTGGCCGCCCTCGCACATCGCCGCCATCGTCTGCAGATTGGTGAACGACGGGTCCCGGAAGTGCACCCGGTACGGGCGCGTCCCGCCGTCGCTGACCACGTGCACGCCCAGCTCGCCCTTGGGCGACTCGACCGCCGCGTACGCCTGGCCGACCGGGACCCGGAAACCCTCGGTGACCAGCTTGAAGTGGTGGATCAGGGCTTCCATCGAGGTGCCCATGATCTTGCGGATGTGGTCGAGCGAATTGCCCATCCCGTCCGGGCCGACGGCCAGTTGGGCCGGCCAGGCGATCTTCTTGTCGGCCACCATGACCGGGCCCGGGCGCAGCCGGTCCAGGCACTGCTCGACGATCCGCAGGGACTGCTTCATCTCCTCCAGGCGGATCAGGAACCGGCCGTAGGAGTCGGCGGTGTCGGCGACCGCGACCTCGAAGTCGTAGTCCTGGTAGCCGCAGTACGGATCGGTCTTGCGCAGGTCGTGCGGCAGGCCGGTGGCGCGCAGGATCGGGCCGGTGGCGCCCAGGGCCAGGCAGCCGGCCAGGTCCAGGAAGCCGACGTCGACCAGCCGGGCCTTGAACACCGGGTTGCCGGTGGCGAGTTTGTCGTACTCGTGCATCCGGGAGCGGAAGGTGCGGACCGCCTCGCGGATCTGGTCGACGGCGCCGGGAGGCAGGTCCTGGGCCAGGCCGCCGGGGCGGACGTACGCGTGGTTCATGCGCAGGCCGGTGACCAGCTCGAAGACGTCCAGGATCAGCTCGCGGTCCCGGAAGCCGTAGATCATCAGGGTGGTGGAGCCGATCTCCATGCCGCCGGTGGCCAGGCAGACCAGGTGCGAGGCGATCCGGTTGAGCTCCATCATCATCACCCGGATGACGCCGGCCCGGTCCGGGACGTCGTCGGTGATGCCGAGCAGCTTCTCGACCGCCAGGCAGTAGGCGGTCTCGTTGAACAGCGGGGTCAGGTAGTCCATCCGGGTCACGAAGGTGGTGCCCTGGACCCAG
>NZ_JBIWAQ010000070.1:0-1030 GCF_044760155.1 Kitasatospora sp. NPDC098652 | reverse complement strand
CTGAGGACAAGCCCTCGGCCTATTAGTACCGGTCAACTCCACCCCTCACAGGGCTTCCATATCCGGCCTATCAACCCAGTCGTCTACTGGGAGCCTTACCCTCTCAAGGAGGTGGGAGTGCTCATCTCGAAGCAGGCTTCCCGCTTAGATGCTTTCAGCGGTTATCCCTCCCGAACGTAGCCAACCAGCCATGCCCTTGGCAGGACAACTGGCACACCAGAGGTTCGTCCGTCCCGGTCCTCTCGTACTAGGGACAGCCCTTCTCAACACTCCTACGCGCACAGCGGATAGGGACCGAACTGTCTCACGACGTTCTAAACCCAGCTCGCGTACCGCTTTAATGGGCGAACAGCCCAACCCTTGGGACCTACTCCAGCCCCAGGATGCGACGAGCCGACATCGAGGTGCCAAACCATCCCGTCGATATGGACTCTTGGGGAAGATCAGCCTGTTATCCCCGGGGTACCTTTTATCCGTTGAGCGACGGCGCTTCCACAAGCCACCGCCGGATCACTAGTCCCTACTTTCGTACCTGCTCGACCCGTCAGTCTCACAGTCAAGCTCCCTTGTGCACTTACACTCAACACCTGATTGCCAACCAGGCTGAGGGAACCTTTGGGCGCCTCCGTTACCCTTTAGGAGGCAACCGCCCCAGTTAAACTACCCACCAGACACTGTCCCTGATCCGGATCACGGACCCAGGTTAGACATCCAGCACGACCAGAGTGGTATTTCAACGGCGACTCCACAACAACTGGCGTTGCTGCTTCACAGTCTCCCACCTATCCTACACAAGCCGAACCGAACACCAATATCAAGCTATAGTAAAGGTCCCGGGGTCTTTCCGTCCTGCTGCGCGAAACGAGCATCTTTACTCGTAATGCAATTTCACCGGGCCTATGGTTGAGACAGTCGAGAAGTCGTTACGCCATTCGTGCAGGTCGGAACTTACCCGACAAGGAATTTCGCTACCTTAGGATGGTTATAGTTACCACCGCCGTTTACTGGCGCTTAAGTTCTCAGCTTCGCC
>NZ_JBIWAQ010000069.1:0-1098 GCF_044760155.1 Kitasatospora sp. NPDC098652 | reverse complement strand
GGACTCGCTTTCGCTACGGCTACCCCACACGGGTTAACCTCGCTACACACCGCAAACTCGCAGGCTCATTCTTCAAAAGGCACGCAGTCACGGCCAGCCGGCAAGCCGACTGACGACGCTCCCACGGCTTGTAGGCACACGGTTTCAGGTACTATTTCACTCCGCTCCCGCGGTACTTTTCACCATTCCCTCACGGTACTATCCGCTATCGGTCACTAGGGAATATTTAGGCTTAGCGGGTGGTCCCGCCAGATTCACACGGGATTTCTCGGGCCCCGTGCTACTTGGGAGTTTCTCAAACGAGCCGTACAGATTTCGTCTACGGGGGTCTTACCCTCTACGCCGGACCTTTCGCATGTCCTTCGACTACCCATACGGTTTCTGACTCGCCGACCGGCCGGCAGACCGATCAAGAAAAATCCCACGACCCCCTGAGCGCAACCCCTGCCGGGTCTCACACGCTCAAGGTTTAGCCTCATCCAGTTTCGCTCGCCACTACTCCCGGAATCACGGTTGTTTTCTCTTCCTGCGGGTACTGAGATGTTTCACTTCCCCGCGTTCCCTCCACACTGCCTATGTGTTCAGCAGCGGGTGACAGCCCATGACGACTGCCGGGTTTCCCCATTCGGACACCCCCGGATCAAAGCTCGGTTGACAGCTCCCCGGGGCCTATCGCGGCCTCCCACGTCCTTCATCGGTTCCTAGTGCCAAGGCATCCACCGTGCGCCCTTAAAAACTTGGCCACAGATGCTCGCGTCCACTGTGCAGTTCTCAAACAACGACCAGTCACACACCCTCAACACCCTGAACAGGTGCCTCGAGTGAGGCCGGCATCCTTGAGGCAACTTCCGTTCCCTCAGGACCCAACAACGTGCCCGACACAGTCAATCCCAGAACGCGTTCCACGCCGAAGCAGTACTAGCCCCTGGTCTCTTCCTGTGCCGAATAGTCAACGTTCCACCCATGAGCAACCGTGCAGGACATTCGCCTGCAAGCGGCATATTGCTCCTTAGAAAGGAGGTGATCCAGCCGCACCTTCCGGTACGGCTACCTTGTTACGACTTCGTCCCAATCGCTGGTCCCACCTTCGACGGCTCC
>NZ_JBIWAQ010000068.1:0-1151 GCF_044760155.1 Kitasatospora sp. NPDC098652 | reverse complement strand
GGGAAGCGGTCGCCGCCGACGGCCCAGCGGCCGCGGCGCATCACGGCGACCAGGTCGTAGCTGTCGGAGTCGAGCACGACCAGGTCGGCGAGCTTGCCGGTCTCCAGCGAGCCGATCGAGTCGGCGAGGCCGAGCAGGCGGGCCGGGGTGGCGCTGAGCGACTCGACGGTCTGGGCGAGGGTCAGGCCGTTGACCGTCACCGAGCGCTTGAAGGCCACGTCCAGGGTGAGGGTGGAGCCGGCGATCGCGCCGCCCTCGACCAGCCGGGCGACGCCGTTCTCGACGCGGACCTGGAGGGGGCCGAGGGGGTAGAGGCCGTCGCCCATGCCGGCGGCGCCCATGGCGTCGGTGATCAGGGCGACCCGGCTGGGGCCGGCGGTGCGGTAGGCGAGGTCGAGGACGGAGGGGTGGAGGTGGACGCCGTCGTTGATGAGTTCGACGGTGACGCGTTCGTCCTCCAGGAGGGCGACGATGGGGCCGGGGGCGCGGTGGGCGATGCCGGGCATGGCGTTGAAGAGGTGGGTGGCGACGGTGGCGCCGGCCTCGATGGCTTCGAGGGTGGTGGCGTAGTCGGAGTCGGTGTGGCCGACGGCGGCGATGACGCCGAGGTCGGCGAGCATGCGCACCGAGTCGAGGCCGCCGGGGAGTTCGGGGGCGAGGGTGACCATCCTGGCGTGGCCGCGGGCGGCGTCGACGAGTTTGCGCACCAGGGCGGGGTCGGGGTTGCGCAGCAGGTCGGGGCGGTGGGCGCCGCAGCGGTTGTGGGAGATGAAGGGGCCCTCGAAGTGGACGCCGGCGAGGGTGCCGTCCTCGGCGAGTTCGGAGAGGACGGCGGCCTGGCGGGCGACCTCGTCGATCTCGCCGGTGACGGTGGAGGCGACGGTGGTGGTGGTGCCGTGGTGGAGGTGGGTGCGGGCGGCGTGCAGGGCCTCCTCGGCGATGCCGGAGGCGTAGGAGGCGCCGCCGCCGCCGTGGACGTGGAGGTCCACGAAGCCGGGGACGACGGTGTGGCCGGTCAGGTCGAGGTCGCCGGGCTCGGCCTTCCCACCGCTCGCGCCGTCGGTGAGGGCGGCGATCCGGTCGCCCTCGACGGCCAGCCGGCCGCCCTCGACGACACCGCCGGGCAGCACCAGCCGGGCGCCGGACAGGGC
>NZ_JBIWAQ010000067.1:0-1385 GCF_044760155.1 Kitasatospora sp. NPDC098652 | reverse complement strand
ACACCCCCACCACCCCACCCACACCCACACCAACCACCACCCCCACCCACCACACCCCCCTCCCCACCTACCCCTTCCAACACCACACCTACTGGCTCCACCCGGTCGCCGACTCCGGCGACTTCGGACGGCACGGCACCGGACACCCGCTGGTCGGCGGCGCCATCGAACTCCCGGGCAGCGACGCCCTGGTACTCACCGGACGGGTCTCCCTCGACGCCCAACCCTGGTTGGTCGACCACGCGGTCCTCGACACCGTCCTGCTCCCCGGCACCGCGTTCCTCGACATCGCCATGCGGGCAGGGTCCGAGGTCGGCTGCACCCACGCGCAGGACATCACCCTGGACAACCCGCTGCTCGTGCCCGAACACGACACGGTCGACCTACAGATCCAGGTCAACTCACCCGGCGATGACGGCAATCGGCCCTTCACGATCCACTCCCGCCTCGGCGACGCCGAGTGGATCCGGCACGCCACCGGCGTACTCTCCCCCGAAGCGCCGCCGGCACCGCCGACTCCGCAGCACGCGGCCTGGCCGCCCCCGACCGCCACGCGCCTTCCGATCGCGGACCTCTACGGGCAGCTGGCGGAACGCGGCTACACCTACGGACCCGCGTTTCGGGGACTTCGGGCCGCCTGGCAGGACGCGGACGCCCTGTACGCCGAAGTGGAACTGGCCGAGGACGTCAGTGAGGCCGGCTTCGGGGTCCACCCCGCACTGCTCGACGCGGTGCTCCACGTGCGGCTCGCAACCACCGGTGACGACGGTGACGACACGGACCTGGAGCTGCCGTTCTCCTGGTCGGGCGTCAGCCTCCACGACTCGGGCGCCCGAACGCTCCGCGCCCGGGTGGCCCTCGTGGACGACGCCACGATCGCCCTGGACGTGACGGACGCGAACGGCAGGCCGGTCCTCACGGTCGGCGCTCTGGCCACGCGGCCCGTGGACCCGGCGAAGCTCGTGTCGAGCGACCTCGCGCCGTTGGCGTTGGAGTGGGTCCCCGCCACCACCGCCACCACCACACCCCCCACCCCCGACATCCTGATCGTCCGCCCCGACGACGACACCACCACACCCCACGACCCCATCGACGCCGCCCACCACCTCGCCGAACAAACCCTCACCCGCGTGCAGGAATGGCTCGCCCAGGACCGCGCCGACGACGCCCACCTCGTGGTCGTCACCCGCGGCGCCGTCTCCACCGGACGGACCGACCCCATCACCGACCTCCCCGCCGCCACGACCTGGGGACTCATCCGCACCGCACAGAACGAACACCCCCACACCCTCACCCTCCTCGACCACCACGGCGACACCCCCGACCCCGACACCATCACCGCCGCCCTCACCACCGGCCAACCCCAACTCGCCCTCCGCAACGGC
>NZ_JBIWAQ010000066.1:0-1442 GCF_044760155.1 Kitasatospora sp. NPDC098652 | reverse complement strand
CCCTAGTAGTACTTCGTTAGGTCAATTTGATCTTGGTGGTCGTGGTGGTGCATGCTGCGGTCTGTGGATCTTGGTGAGGTGGAACGGCTCCGCGAAGATCTCGGCGACTTCGTGGCCGAGGTCTTCGCATCTCTGGCGCGCAAGGACCAGCGTCGGCAGGGGGACTGCTACCTGCGCGGGCTGATGCTGGACGGACGGCGCAAGTCGATCCAGCCGATGGCTGAACGGCTCCCGGACGGGAATATGCAGGCCCTGCAGCAGTTCGTCAGCCAGTCGCCGTGGGACCACACGCCGGTGCTGCGGCAGATCGCTCGGAAGATGACCTCCGCCCTCACGCCCGAGGCGTGGGTGATCGACGACACCTCGTTCCCGAAGGCCGGCGACCAGTCGGCGGCCACCTCGCGGCAGTACTGCGGCGCGTTGGGCAAACGCTCTTTGTGCCAGGTCGGGGTGAGCGTCCACGCCGTCACCGACCAGGCTTCCAGCCCGTTGTCCTGGCGGCTGTTCGTGCCGCCGGACTGGGATGACCGCGACGACGTGCGCCGACACCGGACCGGCCTGCCGGCGGAGGTCGGGCACGTCGAGAAGTGGCGGCTGGCCATCGACGCACTCGAAGAACTGACCTCCTGGGGGCTCACCCCGCAGGTCGTGGCCGCCGACGCCGGCTACGGCCAGTGCGCGGCCTTCCGTCATGCCCTGCGCTCGCGAGAGCTGGACTACATCGTGGCGGTGCGCGGCGACGAGACCGCGCACCGCCACGACGCCGAACCCGAGGCGCCCGCCTACGGCGGCGCCGGCCGCAGGACACTGCCCCGCTACCGCACCGGCTCCCTCGCCCTGCACGACCTCGCCACCGCAGGCGGGCGCCGGGCGTTTCGGCAGGTCACCTGGCGCCAGGGCAGCCGCGGGGCGATGCGCTCGCGGTTCCGTGTCCTGCAAGTGCGGCCGGCCGGGAAAGTCCCGCGGGCGCTCGCCGTTGCCGACGCGGGAGGAAGCGCCGCCTGGGACGGCGTACTTGCGGCCGAGACCCTGCTGGTCGAGTGGCCGTCGGACGCCGACGCGCCCACCGACTACTGGCTCACGAACCTGCCGCCCGACACCGCGATCCGTCGCCTCGTGCGCCTGGCGAAGATCCGCTGGCGCATCGAGCACGACTACCGCGAGATGAAGCACGGCCTGGGCCTGGACCACTTCGAGGGCCGCACCTGGCGCGGCTGGCACCACCACGTCACCCTGGTCACCGCCGCTCACGCCTTCCTCACCCTCCGGCGCCTCGACCCAAAAGTCGAGGCGCCGGCCTGACCTTCTACCGAGTCCTCGACGCCGTCCAGGACCTGATACG
The DNA here is from genome assembly GCF_044760155.1 of Kitasatospora sp. NPDC098652. Lineage (NCBI taxonomy): Bacteria > Bacillati > Actinomycetota > Actinomycetes > Kitasatosporales > Streptomycetaceae > Kitasatospora > Kitasatospora sp. NPDC098652. The sequence goes on along the minus strand of NZ_JBIWAQ010000066.1, from coordinate 100 downwards.
GGCCTGGACCGGCGAATGCCCCACCTGCCACCGCGAGTTACCCACCACGCGCCAGACAAGGCATTCCAGACCGATTCAAACCTAACGAAGTACTACTAGG
>NZ_JBIWAQ010000065.1:0-1452 GCF_044760155.1 Kitasatospora sp. NPDC098652 | reverse complement strand
GTCACAAACCGCGCAGTAGTCCATCTTCGATGGCACGAACAGCTATCAGTCCAACTTCGCTGACATCCGGTCCACCTTCGCCGTCACAGGTCAGTGGGTGCGGGGTGCAACGCGGGGGTGCAACGCGGTGTTGCGCTGGGGTGCAACACGGGGCTGTGTTGCGGGTCTGACCAGGTGTTATGTGGCTGGGAGGGGCCCGGGGCGGGTGTGTTGCGGTGCCGTGTTGCACCCCCGCTGCCGGTCCGCCGGCCTCGGCGGTTCCCGCCCGCCCGTGCCGCCCGCGCCGCCCGCGCCGCGCCGCTGCTGCGCCCTGGTCGACGTCCTGGTCGGCCGCCAGGCCGTCCCGCTGCGCCCGTCTCGGCCGTCCGGCCGCCGCGCCCGCCCTGGAGGCCGTCCAGGCCCTGCCGTTCTGGTCCGGTGTTCGGTTTGGTGGTGCTGCTCCGGGAATTGCTCGGTTGATGCTGGGCGGGATTTCCTGGGTGCTCTGGAAGGGCGGTCGCCGTGTCGGGGTGGAGGGCCGTAGGCCCCTTTCCAGCGCGCCCGAATTCGATTCCTCGCCGCTGCGCCTCGAAAGGGCTTCGGATTGCCGCATGAAAATGAGCGGGAGGGAATTTGAATTACCGCCGTGAGGGCGGCCGGATAGAGCCGGGATGGACGGTTGCCGCGAGGTTGTCTGTTCGCGCCCTGCGCCCGTCCGGGAACCGGTACTATAGAGCCGTGGGGAAGCCGTGGAAACGCCGCCGGATACGCTTCGGATTCCGGTCCGAAGTCTGCGGTTGAGGGCCCGTCAGGGGCCGCCGTCCGGGCCGCCTGTGAGGGGCCGCCACCGGGGCCGGGGGAGGCTCGCCGGACCGGAGGCCCACCGACGCCTCCCGAGGGCCGCAGGCCCCGTTCGAAGGGCGGTGGATGGGCCGACAGGCCAGCAACCGCAAGGCGGGACCGGCCATCGGCCGGGACCGGGGGAGGGGCCCAGGGGGTGGGGTTGTGGTTACTACCGGAAGTCCGCGACACATCGTCAACGCCGAGGGCCGCAGGCCCCGGCCGGCACCCCGCCCGATCGGGGGAAGGGGCCGCTACCCGAATTCCGCGTCACATCGTCAACGCCCGCCCCCGGGCGCAGCCCGGGAAACCCCGCCAGAAAACCGGCCCGTAGGGCCGTGAAAACACCGGCCGAACAAGACGGGAAAGCCGACCGATTGACGGGCGGTAGGCCCGGCGCATTGCCCCTGGATTGGCGGAGCGCAGCGACGCCCGACGCCCACCCCAACGGCGCGTGCCGCGCCCACGAATTCGCCGCAGGCGAATTCCCTCAACCCCGCACCGCCCGCCGAGGCGCAGCCGAGGCCACACCACGCACGGTGACGCCGTAGGCGGCACCCCCCGGCTGACGCCGCGTCAGCGGCGCCCCGGCCGGCAGGCCGGGGGGTAAGGCCCTTTAGGGCCTTCCGCCCC
>NZ_JBIWAQ010000064.1:0-1518 GCF_044760155.1 Kitasatospora sp. NPDC098652 | reverse complement strand
GTTGACGGCGCTGCCGCGCAGCACCGCGAGGATCTGGTGGCCGTTGCGCCGGGCGTCGGAGAGCCGTTCGACCAGCAGCAGGCCGACGCCCTCGCCCCAGGAGGTGCCGTCCGCCGACGCGGCGAAGGACTTGCAGCGCGCGTCGGCGGCCAGGCCGCGCTGCCGACTGAACTCGATGAACGTGGCGGGGGTGGCCATGACGGTCACGCCGCCCGCGAGGGCGAGATCGCACTCGCCGTTGCGCAGCGACTGCGCGGCCAGGTGCAGGGCGACCAGCGAGGAGGAGCACGCCGTGTCGACGGTGATGGCGGGGCCCTCCAGGCCGAAGGTGTAGGACAGCCGCCCGGAGGCGACACTGCCCGCGCTGCCCGTGACGAGCTGACCCTCGAAGCCCTGCGGTTGCTGTCGCATCAGCCGTGAGCCGTAGTCGTCGTACATGACGCCGGTGAAGACGCCGGTGCGGCTGCCGCGCAGGGTTTCGGGGTCGAGGCCGCCGTGTTCGAAGGCCTCCCAGCCGGTCTCCAGCAGCAGCCGCTGCTGCGGGTCCATCGCCATTGCCTCACGCGGGCTGATGCCGAAGAACGCGGGGTCGAAGTCGGCGGCGGCGTCCAGGAATCCGCCCTCCCGCACGTACGACTTGCCGGGGGCGTCGGGGTCCGGGTCGAAGAGGCCGTCGACGTCCCAGCCGCGGTCGGTGGGGAACCCGGCGACGGCGTCGACGCCGTCGGTCACCAGTCGCCACAGGTCCTCGGGGGAGCGGACCTCGCCGGGGTAGCGGCAGGCCATTCCGACGATCGCGATCGGCTCGTCGGCCGCCACGGCGCTGGTCGGGGCCGTCGGAACGGTGGGGTGCTCGGTCCCGGCGGGAGCGGCGAGCAGGAGGTCCGCGAGGTGTCGGACGATCGCCGAGGTGGTCGGGTGGTCGAAGACGAGGGTCGAGGGCAGGCGTCGGCCGACGGCGGTGCTCAGCCGGTTGCGCAGCTCGACGGCGGTCAGCGAGTCGAAGCCCAGCTCGCTGAACGGGCGTTCGGGGTCCAGCTCGGCGGCACCGGTGTGCCCCAGGACGGCGGCGACGTGCCGGGTTACCAACTCGCCCAGCAGTTCGGCCTGTTGCGGTGCGGTGAGGCCGGTGAGCCGCTGTTCCAGGGTGTCGCCACCCGGTTGCGTGGCGGCGGCGACCCGGCGGGGCCTGGCCCGGACGAGCTTGTCGAGCATGGGCGGCAGGGTGCCCTCGGCGGACTGCCGCTGGAGTGCCGACGCATCCAACTCGGCGGTCACCAGCACCGGTTCGGCCGAGGCGAGCGCGGTGTCGAACTGGGCGAGGGCCCGCTCGGCGGACATGCCGCGGAAGCCCTGGCGGGCCAGCCGGTCCCGGTCCGCCTCGGTGAGGGTGTTGGTCATGGTGCTGGTGTCGGTCCAGAGTCCCCAGGCGAGGCTGGTGGCGGGGAGTCCTTGGGTGTGGCGGTGGTGGGCGAGGGTGTCGAGGTAGGTGTTGGCGGCGGCGTAGTTGGCTTGGCC
>NZ_JBIWAQ010000063.1:0-1654 GCF_044760155.1 Kitasatospora sp. NPDC098652 | reverse complement strand
ACCTCCTCCACACCGGCCACACCCACTACATCGAAACCAGCCCCCACCCCGTCCTCACCACCCCCATCCAACAAACCGCCGACACCACCAACACCGGCACAACAACCGTCACCACCGGCACCCTCCGCCGCAACACCCCCGAAACCACCCAACTCACCCACGCCCTCGCCCACACCTGGACCCACAACACCCCCACCACCCCACCCACCACACCCACACCCACCACCCACCACACCCCCCTCCCCACCTACCCCTTCCAACACCACACCTACTGGCTGGAAGCGGCGGCCGGAGCGGGCCTCGACGACGCCGCGTCAGCCGGGCTGGACGACGCCGCGCACCCGTTGCTCGCCGCCGTGGTGGAACTGCCCGAGGGCCAGGGCGTGGTGGCGACCGGCCGGATCGGTGTGGAGAGCCACCCTTGGCTGGCGGAGTACACGCTCCAGGACACGACGGTCCTGCCGGCGGTGGCCGTACTCGACCTCGTCCTGTCCACCGGTGACCGGCTGGGCCTGCACCACCTCGACGAACTCTCCCTGGAGCGGCCGCTCGTGCTGCCGGAGGACGGCGGGGTCGATCTGCGCGTCCGCGTGTCCGGCGCGGACGAGGACGGGAAGCACACCGTCCAGGTGCACACCCGGCAGGCCGACGGCTGGACGCGCCGCGCCGCCGGTGTGCTGAGCGCCTCGGGCAAGGCGGGCGGGACCGGCCCCGGCCGGGCGGCCTGGGTCGAGCCCGAGCAGTCGGCCGAACGGCTCACCGCGGCCGGGTACGACCACGGCGGGGTCTTCCGAAGCATCCGCGGGTTCTCCGACGGGCACGTCGAGACGGCCCTCCCGGAGGACACCACCGCGGACGGATTCGGGCTCCACCCGGCGCTGTTGGCTGCCGCGCTGGACGGTGTCCTGGCCGGTCAGTCAGAAGAGACGGCGTTCCCGAACCGCTTCACGGACGTGACACTGCACGCGACCGGCGCCGCCGCGGCCAGGATCCGGCTGGCCGCCCACCCCGACGGCACCCTGTCCGCCGGGGTGGCGGACAGGGACGGAGCGCCCCTGCTCAGCATCGGCTCGGTCACCAGCCGCGCACTCACCGCGCCGGACCTCGCCGCCGCCCCGGGCGGTCCGCTCGACTCACCCTTGGCGTTGGAGTGGGTCCCCGCCACCACCGACACCACCACACCCCCCACCCCCGACATCCTGATCGTCCGCCCCCACGACGACACCACCACACCCCACGACCCCATCGCCGCCGCCCACCACCTCGCCGAACAGACCCTCACCCGCGTGCAGGAATGGCTCGCCCAGGACCACCCCGACGACGCCCACCTCGTGGTCGTCACCCGCGGCGCCGTCTCCACCGGACAGACCGACCCCATCACCGACCTCCCCGCCGCCACCACCTGGGGACTCATCCGCACCGCACAAAACGAACACCCCCACACCCTCACCCTCCTCGACCACCACGGCGACACCCCCAGCCCCAACACCATCACCGCCGCCCTCACCACCGGCCAACCCCAACTCGCCCTTCGCAACGGCAACTTCCTCACCCCCAAACTCACCCCCACCACCCCCAACCCCAACCCCACCGCACCCACCCTCGACCCCAACGGCACCATCCTCATCACCGGCGGCACCGGCACCCTCGCCAC
>NZ_JBIWAQ010000062.1:0-1701 GCF_044760155.1 Kitasatospora sp. NPDC098652 | reverse complement strand
CCTCCTCCACACCGGCCACACCCACTTCATCGAAACCAGCCCCCACCCCGTCCTCACCACCCCCATCCAACAAACCGCCGACACCACCGACACCGCGGTGGCCACGATCGCCACGCTCCGGCGCAACCACGGCGGTCCTTCGCAGCTGGCAACTGCCCTGGCCCAGGGCAGGATCGCGGGCCTGCCCGTCGCCGGCACCCCGTACACCGGCCCGCGCCCGCCCCTGCCCGCGTACCCGTTCCAGCACGCGCCGTACTGGCTGCACCCCGCGGCCACGGGCACCGGTGCCCTCGGGCAGACCGGCACGGACCACCCGCTGGTCGTCTCCGCCGTGGAACTCGCCGACGGCCAGGGGCACATCCTCACCGGCCAGGTGTCCACCACCGGCCTCCCGTGGCTCGCCGACCACGCCGTGCACGGGACCGTACTGCTGTCGAGCACCACCTACCTGGAGACCGCCCTCCGCTCCGGGCTGGAGGTCGGCTGCGGGCACGTCGAGGACCTCACGCTGGAGGTCCCGCTCGTCCTCTCCGACGGCGAGGCCGTCCAACTCCAGGCCGTGGTGGGCGAACCCGACGCCGAAGGCCGCCGATCCTTCGCGGTCTACTCCCGTCCGACCGACGCCTCGGGCGACACACCGTGGACCCGCCGGGCCGGCGGGTCGCTCACCGCCGAAGCGCCCACCACCGCGCCCACGGCCGCGCCCCCGCAGTCCGCCGCCTGGCCGCCCGCCGGAGCCGTCGCGATCGACCTCACGGACGCCTACGAGCGCCTGAGCGCCAGGGGCTACGACTACGGACCGGCCTTCCAGGGCCTGCGCGCGGCCTGGCGGCTCGGCGACGACGTCTACGCGACCGTCGCCCTCCCCGACTCCGAGCAGCCCGCTGCCCAGCGCTTCTGCCTGCATCCGGCCCTACTGGACGCCGCACTGCACCCCATCGCCCTCGGTCTGCTCGGCGACCACCCCGAGAGTGTCCTGCCGTTCAGCTGGAGCGGCGTGTCCCTGCACGCCGTCGGCGCGGACGGTGTCCGGGTGCGGCTCTCGCCCGCCGGCACGGGCAGCGTGGCCATCACCGTCACCGACACGACGGGCGCGCCCGTCGCGGACATCGCCTCGCTCGCCCTGCGCCCGGTCGACCCCGCGCGCCTACGCACCGGCGCGGACCCGGGGCTGCCGTTCCTGGTGGAGTGGTCGCCGGTCGACGTGCCCGGTGCGACGCAGCCTGCGACCGGGGCGGCCGATGTGCTGGTCGTGCGACCCGAGGGCGACACCACCACACCCCACGACCCCATCGCCGCAGCCCACCTCATCGCCGAGCAGACGCTCGCCCGCGTGCAGGAATGGCTCGCCGAGGACCGCGCCGACGACGCCCACCTCGTGGTCGTCACCCGCGGCGCCGTCTCCACCGGACGGACCGACCCCATCACCGACCTCCCGGCCGCCACGACCTGGGGACTCATCCGCACCGCACAGAACGAACACCCCCACACCTTCACCCTCCTCGACCACCACGGCGACACCCCCGACCCCGACACCATCACCGCCGCCCTCACCACCGGCCAACCCCAACTCGCCCTCCGCAACGGCAACTTCCTCACCCCCCGGCTCACCCCCACCACCCCCAACCCCAACCCCACCGCACCCACCCTCGACCCCAACGGCACCATCCTCATCACCGGCGGCACCGGCACCCTCGCCAC
>NZ_JBIWAQ010000061.1:0-2386 GCF_044760155.1 Kitasatospora sp. NPDC098652 | reverse complement strand
CAGAGAGGTTGGGGAATACCGTAACGCCGGTCAACGCGTACCACTTTTGTGGGGCTATAGCTCAGCTGGGAGAGCGCTTGCATGGCATGCAAGAGGTCGACGGTTCGATCCCGTCTAGCTCCACCACCATTTAAAAAAGCCGACCCTAGGGTCGGCTTTTTGCTTTTCGTCATTTATCCTTCGCCGAATGCCAATGACTAGTCCTGATATAGGTTGACACTTTTCAACCGGATAACGCCCGATGAACCTCATCGGGCGTTTTGTATTTCAGCGACAAGTGCGGCCGCCGCGTGTTGTAGAGGTTCACCGACTCCCTGACCATCTTTCTTGCCTGCGCGATATCTTCTGGCCTGCCGAGCAGGTATTCCGTTTTGAGTATCCCGTTTATCCGTTCCGCCAGCGCGTTCTGATAACAGTCATACCCGTCCGTCATCGAGCAGATGACGCCATACTGCTGATGTAACGCCTGATATTCCTGCGAGCAGTACTGGATACCCCTGTCCGAGTGATGCACCAACGGCAACGCCGTGCGTCTGCCGGCCAGTGCCATTTTGAACGCGCAGGCGACATGCCGGGTATGCAGACTGTCATGCACGTGATATCCCACGATTTTTCTCGACCAGGCATCCGTTACCAGGCTGACATACGCCGTCCCCGTTCTCAGCGGCAGGTAGGTGATATCCGCCACCCATACCTGTTCCGGACGGCTGGCTATTACTTGATTGTCTCCCGCTTTTAGCAGGTTGGGATGGCGATAAAAACGATGATGGCTGTGCGTCGTCTTGTGATACGCCCGTTTAGGCATCACCAGTAACCGCGCGCAGCGCAGGATACTGAACAACCGGTCACGGCCCACATGCAACGCCGGTTCGGGGTGTTGCCGCAACAGGTGATGCAGCTTACGTGTCCCCAGTCGGGGTTGGTGCAAGCGGATGGCCGTCACCTGTTCGACGAGATGCCGGGCCTGCTCCTCTTTGCCTGCTTCACGCTGCAGGGACTGATACCACGCTTGTCGGCTGATGCCCATCCATCGGCAGGCCCGCGTTACTGTGAGTCCCGGTACTTGTGTTTGCGCGATAAGGCGGTTAGCTGCTTTTTTGTCAGCGTGGCGCCAAAGTCGGTGTTCATCACTTTGACGACAGCTTCGAAGAACTGGGCTTTGACTTCAGATTCAGCCAGTTGCTGCTCAAGTTCTTTAATACGCTGTTCGGGCGTCAGGGGGAGTTTGGGCATGTTGTCTCCGCACGTTCTGGTGGAAGGAGAAGTTCGCCAGTCAAGTTGACCGTATTTGCGCAGCCAGTTCATGACAGTCTGGCTGCCTTGGATACCGTAGCGATCTTGCGCCTGGCGGTATGTCATCTCGCCTTTTTCGACCTGTTCGACGACAGCCAGTTTAAAGGATAGAGAGTAATCGCGTTGTGTGCGTTTAATATACTGGTTCATCACATTTTCCTCTGTGCGTGAGTAAAATGTGTCAACGCTATTCAGGACGGGTCAATTGCATAAAAAAAGGGCACCGAAGTGCCCCTTTTTTGTGTCGAAAAATTATTCGCGATTAAGCGATAACTTTAGCAACAACACCAGCGCCTACAGTACGGCCGCCTTCACGGATTGCGAAACGCAGACCGTCGTCCATCGCGATTGGGTGAATCAGGGTTACAACCATGTTCACGTTGTCGCCTGGCATTACCATCTCTACGCCTTCTGGCAGTTCGATGGTACCGGTCACGTCAGTAGTACGGAAGTAGAACTGTGGACGGTAACCTTTGAAGAATGGCGTGTGACGACCACCTTCATCTTTGCTCAGGATGTACACTTCAGATTCGAACTGGGTGTGCGGCTTGATGGAGCCTGGTTTAGCCAGTACCTGACCACGTTCGATTTCTTCACGTTTGATACCACGCAGCAGAACACCTACGTTCTCACCAGCACGGCCTTCGTCCAGCAGTTTGCGGAACATTTCAACGCCAGTACAGGTAGACTTAACGGTGTCTTTGATACCAACGATTTCAACTTCTTCGCCAACTTTGATGATACCGCGCTCAACACGACCGGTAACAACGGTACCACGACCGGAGATGGAGAATACGTCTTCGATTGGCAGCAGGAACGGCTTGTCGATAGCACGCTCTGGCTCTGGGATGTAGCTGTCCAGGGCTTCGGCCAGTTCGATGATTTTCGCTTCCCACTCAGCTTCGCCTTCCAGCGCTTTCAGCGCGGAACCGCGGATCACTGGCAGGTCGTCGCCTGGGAAGTCGTAAGCGGACAGCAGTTCACGAACTTCCATTTCAACCAGTTCCAGCAGCTCTTCATCATCAACCATGTCGCATTTGTTCAGGAACACGATGATGAAAGGAACGCCTCCCTGACGACCCAGCAGGATGTG
>NZ_JBIWAQ010000060.1:0-3090 GCF_044760155.1 Kitasatospora sp. NPDC098652 | reverse complement strand
GCCAGAAAGGCCCTCATGCCACACCGTAACGCACCGCTGACCGAGACCGGACGCCTGCGCCTGGCCCGCTGCGTGGTGGAGGACGGCTGGCCGCTTCGGCGAGCCGCCGAGCGCTTCCAGGTCTCGCCGACCACGGCCAAGCGGTGGGCCGACCGCTACCGCACCCACGGTGAGGCCGGCATGAGCGACCTCTCCAGCCGCCCGCACCGCAGCCCGCGCCGGACCCCGACCCGCACCGAGCGGCGGATCATCAAGGTCCGCGTCCTGCGACGCTGGGGACCGGCCCGCATCGCCTACCTCCTGCGACTCAACCCGGCCACCGTGCACCGCGTACTGACCCGCTACCGGCTCGCCCGCCTGGCCCACCTCGACCGCGCCACCGGTCGAGTGATCAGACGCTACGAACGCGCCACACCAGGCGAGTTGGTCCACGTGGACGTCAAGAAGCTCGGCAACATCCCTGACGGCGGTGGCCACAAGGCCCTGGGCCGACAGGCCGGGCGAAGGAACCGCTCCGGCGCGGGCTACAGCTACCTGCACAACGCCGTGGACGACCACTCCCGCCTGGCCTACAGCGAGATCCTGCCCGACGAGCGCAAGGAGACCGCCACCGCGTTCTGGACCCGCGCCCAGGCCTTCTTCGCCCAGGCCGGGATCACCATCCAGCGCGTCCTGACCGACAACGGCTCCTGCTACCGCTCACGGGTCTGGCGCGATGCCCTCGCAACCGAGGGCATCGCGCACAAACGCACCCGCCCCTATCGGCCCCAGACCAACGGCAAAGTCGAACGCTTCAACCGCACCCTGCTCGACGAATGGGCCTACGCACAGCCCTACCGCACCGAACAGGAACGCCGAGACGCCTACCCCGCCTGGCTCCACACCTACAATCATCACCGCGGACACACCGCGCTCAAGGGCCAGCCACCCGCCAGCCGCGTCCCCAACCTCACGGGTCAGAACACCTAGGGTGGTCGGCATGGCTGACGAGTGCTTCACGCATCCGCACCTCGCCGCGCTCTACGACGCGCTGGACCCCGACCGCGGCGACCTGGACGCCTACCTGGCGATGGTGGCGGAGTTCGGCGCGCGCCGGGTGCTGGACCTCGGGTGCGGCACCGGGGTGTTCGCGCTGCTGCTGGCCGGGCGCGGCATCGAGGTGGTCGGGGTGGACCCGGCGGCGGCCTCCGTCGAGGTGGCCCGGGCCAAGCCGGGCGGCGAGCGGGTGCGCTGGATCTGCGGGGACGCGGGTGAACTCCCGCCGCTGCGGGTCGACTTGGTGACGATGACGGCCAACGTCGCCCAGGAGATCACCGACCCGACGGCCTGGCGGACCACCCTGCGGGGCGCCCTGGGGGCGCTGCGCCCGGGCGGGCGGCTGGTGTTCGAGACCCGTGACCCGGCGGCCCGGGCCTGGCAGGAGTGGACCCGCGAGCGCTCCTACCGGGTGACGCCGGTGCCCGGCGCCGGGGCGGTGGAGAGCTGGGTCCAACTGCTCGGGGTTCAGGGGCCGTTGGTGTCGTTCCGCTGGACGTACGTGTTCGGCGCGGACGGGCGGGTGCTGACCTCGGACTCGACGCTGCGCTTTAGGGAGCGGGCCGAGGTCGCACAGGACCTGGCCACGGCGGGCTTCGTCCTGGAGGAGGTGCGCGGGGCGCCGGACCGGCCGGGGCGGGAGCTGGTGTTCGTGGCCCGCCGCCCGTGAACCCCGAGGACACACAACCCGGGACACCCGGCCCTGTGCCGAGGCCCCCGTGCCGAGGCGCTGCCGCACGCGCATGGGCGGCGGTCGCGCTCGGTAACGGGCGGTGGCCGGCGGCCCCTTCGGCGCAGTGCCGCACCCGTGCGGTCGGTGCTTCAATGGAAGGGACGACCCGACGATCCCACCGCCGGACGGTCGGACGGCCAGCCCCGGCCCGACGGCACGCGCCGTCGGTGGACGGGCGGGCGAGCGGGACGACGGGGCGGGCGCCGCAGTGCCGTCCGAAAGGGCCCCCGTCCCCGCGCCCCCGCGTACCCGCCGTTTCCCCTACGGGATTTCGAGAACGGGGACCCTCATGCACCTCGGATTCGACCGCCTGGACTATCCCGGCGACGCGCTCATGCAGTCCATGTTCGATGCGACACCGATGGCCTTCACCGGGATGTTCCTCGCCCCGGCGCCCAGCCAGCCCAACACCAGCTGGATGTCGAAGGTGGCCACGCTGCGCGGCATGGGCTGGGGCCTGGCACCCCTGTACGTCGGGCAGCAGGCGCCCGGCGGCGAGGGCTCGCACATCCTGACCGCCGCCCAGGGAACGGCCGACGCCCTCGACGCGAGGGCACTCGCGCAGAGCGCCGGACTGGAGCCCGGTTCCGTCGTCTACCTCGACATCGAGGTCGGCGGGACCCTGACGGCGGCCCACATGGCCTACGTCAGCGCCTGGGTCGCCCAGATGCAGCTGCCGGCCTTCCGGGCGGGTGTCTACTGCTCCTTCTTCCAGACCGCGCAGCAGGTGGTGACGGCGGTGGGGAGCATCCCGATCTGGGCCTTCCGCGTCATCGACAGCGGGCCGACCCAGATCGACCTCTCCTCCGAGACCGCGCCCGACCCGGCCGGTTCCGGCTTCGGGGCGGCGCTGGCCTGGCAGTACCGGCAGAGCAAGAACGGGGCGATCACCCTGAACTGGACGGACTCAGGGGCGCCCAGACAGCTGGTGACGGTGGACATGGACAGCGCGGTCTGCCTGGACCCCTCCAACCCCGTCATGCCGTCGCCGGTGGTGAACTCGGTGAGCCCCGATCCGGCGTCGGTGGGGCAGACCGTGACCTTGACCGGCAGCGAGTTCGACGGCGCCAACGACGTCGCCTTCGCCGGCACCAGCGCGACCAACATCGCGGTCACCTCCGACACCGCGATCGACGCCCAGGTGCCGTTCGGGGTCTCCGGCCAGGTGGACGTGGTGGTGAGCAACCGCTGGGGGAACCAGAGCCCGCCGGCCGCCCTCACCGTGGCCTAGATGAATGATGCGAAGGGTTAGTGGTCGTAGGCGGTCAGCGAGCGCATGACGGGCTGGCCGGTGTGGTCGTTGTGCCAGATCGCGCAGGTCA
>NZ_JBIWAQ010000059.1:0-3508 GCF_044760155.1 Kitasatospora sp. NPDC098652 | reverse complement strand
CACCCAGCCCCCGGAGCGCCCACCCCCGGAACCGCCCCCGGACCAACCCACCCTCCCGAAAGCCCACCCCCGAACCAAAGCCCCGCGCAGCGGCCTTCACCGAGCCCCCCGCCGCCCCTCCCGCACCCGCCGCAACCGATTCACCAACACCGGCGCGAACGCCAACGCCTCCTCCCGGTCCAACAACCCGTTCAGCACCTGGTAGTACCGCGTAGAGGAGAGCCCCAACTCCTCCCGGATCGCCCGCTCCTTGGCCCCCGCCGTCCGCCACTGCCGCCCCTCCAGCGCCAGCACCGCCCGATCCCGCTCACTCAGCTCACCCACCACGCACCACCACGCACCACCTCCGCACATCCCCCACGGACCTACGAAGTGTCATTCTCGGACGCACCCCCGACACACTCTGCCCCCCACCCCGGCACCCCCACCCGACTAGCGTCACCCCCATGACCAGCTTCGCCGTCCACATCCCCACCGCCGACCTCGCCCCCGAGCCCCTCGACCCGTCCCAGATCGTCTCCGGCACCCCCGAGGTCACCGGAAAGGTCCTCGCCGAATCCCCCGACGGCCGCCAGCTGCGCGGCATCTGGCAGATCACCCCGGGCGTGGTCACCGACGTCGAGGCCGACGAGATGTTCGTGGTGCTGAGCGGCCGGGCCACCATCGAGATCGAGGGCGGCCCGACCCTGTCCGTCGGCCCCGGCGACTGCGCCGTCCTACGCGAGGGCGACCGCACCACCTGGACGGTCCACGAAACCCTCCGCAAGGCCTACGCGATCACCCTCCCCTGAACCCAGCCCCGCCCCGAAACCAGCCCCGCCCCGCCTGAAAACCACCCCGCCCCCGAAGAAGGCCCCCGCCCCCGGGGGCCTCACTGCTTCCGGACCCGCCCCGCCTCCTTCATCGCCGCGTCCTGCAGCCCCTGCAGCACCTGCTTCGGCTCCCCGGTCACCGCCTGCCCGATCCCCGCCTTGATCCGGTTGCTGACCTCACCCCAGGCCGGGTCCCCGAACGGGTAGAAGCTGGCATTGGTCAGCCCCACCGCGAACTGCTTGAGGTCCTCGTGCTTGGGGTCCGAGGACATCTGGCCGAAGGCGTCCTGGGTCACCGGCAGCAGGTTGTACTGCTCGTCGAACTTGAGCTGGTAGTCCTTGGCGTACACGAAGGACAGGAACTTCTTGATCTCGTTCTTGTGCCCGTTCGCCTTGAACGCCATCATCCAGTCCGCGACGCCGAGGCTCCCGGTCCGCCCCACGCCGTCCTTCTTCGGGATGGCCGCCGTCCCGAAGTCGATCTTCCCGGCGGACGCCATCCGCAGCAGGGTCGGGTGCCCGTTGAGCATCGCGACCTTCCCGGAGGCGAAGTCCTGGAACACCGGCGTGCGGTTCATCTTGCCCGGGTCCGGATACGTCAGCCCGGTGCCGACCAGGTTGTTCTTGAGCCAGTTGAAGGTCGCCTGGTTCTGGTCGCTGTCGATGGTGTAGTTGCCGACGTCGTCCGAGAGCGAGCCGCCCCCGCTCAGCGTCCACAGCATCGACTCGGCCGGCGCCTCCTCGGGCCCCAGCGGCAGCCCGTACGGGGTCACCCCGGGCACCTTGGCCTTGATCTTCTCGGCCGCGGCCCGCAGCTCGTTCCAGGTGGTCGGCGGCTGGGTGATCCCGGCCTGCTTGAAGATCGCCTTGTTGTAGAAGAGCACCCGCGAGGAGGAGACGAAGGGGATCCCGTACTGGGTCCCCAGCACCTGCCCGGCGTGTGAGAAGTTGTCCATGAACTTGGCCTGGGTGTCCATCGAGAGGACGTCCGCGGCCGCGTACAGCCGGTCCGCCGCGACCTGCTCGGCGAAGCCGCCGGTCTGCAGCAGGTCGGGCGACTTCCCGGCCGCGATCATGTCGTCGACCTTCTTGCCGATGTCGGTCCAGCTGTCCACCTCGACCTGGACCTTGATGCCGGGGTTGGCCGCCTCGAAGGCCTTGGAGACCTCGTCCCAGTAGTGCTTGGAGCTGGTCTCGGCGTTCTCCCCGTAGTCCGCGGCGACCAGTTTGAGCGTGACCGACCCGTCGCCCTGCCCGCTGCACGCGCTGACCGTGGTGAGCACCAGTGCTCCGGCCAACGCCGTACCGAGCACACGGAGGGAAACGTGGGCGCGCCTGTCCAACGCGGGTACCGCCTTCAAAAAGAACTGCAGCCGGACGAGGGAATCCGGCAGGGGGAGCGCCACATTCCCAAACCGCTCGCACACTGGTCCACACCACTCGCCCTCACCCGTCGAGTAGTTACCGAAGTGCCCTGGTTCGTTGCACGATGCGCAACAACAGGCGAACGGAGGCCCTCAGTCGGACTCCGGGACACAAAGCCCCGCACACCCCCGCAGCCGAGACAAAGCTCACCCAGTATGGACCAGACCAATCCGACAACTGGACTAGACCTCTTCGACCCGACCAAGGGAAACTGTCCTCCGTGAAGCACGTCATCGCACTCGATGTAGGCGGCACCGGCATGAAGGCCGCGCTGCTCGCCCAGGACGGCTCCGTGCTGTTCGAAGCACGCCGACCGACCGGGCGGGAACACGGCACCGACGCCGTGGTCGCCGCCATCCTCGGCTTCGCCGCCGACCTCGCCGACGAGGGCCGCGCCCGCTTCGGGCACGCCCCGCTGGCGGCCGGCGTGGCCGTGCCCGGCACGATCGACGAGAAGAACGGGATCGCGGTCTTCTCCGCCAACCTCGGCTGGCGCGACCTCCCGCTGCGCAAGCTGCTCGGCGAGCGCCTCGGGGGCCTGCCGGTCGCCCTCGGCCACGACGTGCGCTCCGGCGGGCTGGCGGAAGGGCGGATCGGCGCGGGTCAGGGCGTCGACCGCTTCCTGTTCATCGCGCTGGGCACCGGCATCGCCGGCGCCATCGGCATCGACGGCCGGATCGAGGCCGGCGCGCACGGCTACGGCGGCGAGATCGGCCACGTCGTGGTCCGCCCCGGCGGCCCGCAGTGCGGCTGCGGCGCCCGCGGCTGCCTGGAGACGCTGGCCTCCGCCTCGGCCGTCTCCCGCGCCTGGGCCGAGGCCAGCGGCGACCCCGACGCCGACGCGGCATCCTGCGCCGCCGCGGTGGACGCCGGGGACGACCGCGCCCGCGCCGTCTGGCAGACCGCGGTCGACGCGCTGGCCGACGGCATCGTGCTGGCCCAGAGCCTGCTCGACCCCTCCACGGTCATCGTCGGCGGCGGGCTGGCCGAGGCCGGCGACACGCTCTTCACCCCGCTGCGCGCGGCGGTCACCGAGCGCCTGACCTTCCAGATGCCCCCGAAGGTCGTACCCGCCATGCTCAAAGACACCGCCGCGTCCCTGGGCGCCGGCCTGCTCGCCTGGGACCTGCTCTCGATGGAGGTGACCGCGTGACCACCGCGGACCGTGACCGTACTGCCCTGTCCGGCGCCCGGCTGGTGCTGCCCGGCGGTGTCGTCGAGGGCGGCCGGCTGGCCGTCGAGGGCGACCGGATCGCCGCCCTCACCGACGG
>NZ_JBIWAQ010000058.1:0-4199 GCF_044760155.1 Kitasatospora sp. NPDC098652 | reverse complement strand
AGGTCCGACACCTCACTACCCGCCACGGCTCCCCGGGTGACGAAGACCAGACGCGCGTCGACGAAGCGCGGCTCCGCCAGCCACTCCTGCACCAGTCCCAGCGCCCACGCCGTCACCTCGTGCACGTCCTCCGGCGTCGAACCGCCCGCCACCGGGACCACCACGGCCCCCGGCACGTCGTCGCCGCCGAGCTCCAGCAGTTCCGACAGTTCCGCGACCTCCTCCCCCAGCGTCACGACCGACACGCGCTCACCCGCGCGCGACGGCGCCGGCACCCACTCCAGCCGCAGCAGCGAACCCGCGGCGGCCGGTCCCTGTGCCACGGCGCCCGGCTCGGCCAGCGTCAGGCCCTCCGCCGACAGCACCGGCTCCCCGGCGGCGTCCACCAGGGCGAGCGCGAGGGTCTCCTCGCCCGTGCGCACGAGCCGGGCCCGGACCACGGACGCGCCCGAGGCGTGCAGCGTCACCCCGGACCAGGCCGTCGGCACCAGCCCCCGGCCGTCCGCCCGCACCACGGCCGCCAGCAGCGCCGGGTGCACGCCGAACGCCGCGGCCTCGTCGGCCGTCCCGCCCGGCAGGACCGCCTCGACGAAGGTCTCCTCACCGCGCCGCCACACCGACCGCAGCCCGTCGAAGGCCGGGCCCAGGTCCGCCTCCTCCCGGATCCCGGCCAGCTCGGCGACGACCGCGCCCTTCGGCGGCCAGACCGAGGCGTCGAACTCCGCCGTGCGCTCGCCTCGGACGAGCTCGCCCGAGGCGTGCTCCGTCCACGCAGCGTCGACGTCCGCGTCCGCGTCCGGACGGGAGAAGATCCGCACCGGGCGGACGCCGGAGGCCTCCGGGGCGTCCACCTGGATCTGGACGACGACCGCGCCGTCCTCGGGCAGGACGAGCGGTTCGGCGAGCGTCAGCCGCTCGACCCGGTCGCAGGCCACCTGGTCACCGGCGCGGACGGCCAGCTCCAGGAACCCGGTCGGCGGGAACACGGCCACGCCACCCACCCGGTGGTCGCCCAGCCACGGCTGCGCCTTCAGCGACAGGCGGCCGGTCAGCAGAGTGCTCCCGGCGTTCGCGAGCGCGACGGTCGCGCCCAGCAGCGGGTGTTCGGCCGGCGACAGGCCGGCCCCGGTCACGTCGCCCACGCGGCGGGAGGGGCGCGGCCAGTAGTGCTCGTGCTGGAAGGGGTAGGTGGGCAGGTCGGCGCGCTGGGCGCCGGTGCCGTCGAACAGCCGGGCCCAGTCGACGGGGACACCGGTAACGTGCAGGCGGGCGAGCGCGGTGACGAGGGTGTGCTCCTCGGGCCGGTCGCGGCGCAGCAGCGGGAGCGCGGGGGCCTCAAAGTCGTGGCCGTCCTGCTGGGCGAGGGCGGCGAGGATGCCGTCGGGGCCGAGCTCGAGGAAGGCGGTGGCCCCGGCCTCGCGCAGACTGCGCAGGCCGTCGGCGAAGCGCACGGTCTCACGGACGTGACGTACCCAGTACTCGGGGGTCGTGAAGTCGCCATCCAGGGCGCCGGTGAGGTTGGAGACCAGCGGGATCGAAGGGGCCCGGTAGGTCAGGCCGTTCAGGACCTCGCGGAAGTCCGCCAGCATCGGCTCCATCAGCGGCGAGTGGAACGCGTGCGAGACCCGCAACCGCGTGGTCTTCCGGTCGGCGAAGCGCGCCTCGATCCGCGAGACCGCCTCCTCCGCACCCGAGACGACCACCGACGTCGGGCCGTTGACAGCGGCAATCGACACCAACTCGCCCAGCAGCGGCAGGACTTCGTCCTCCGCCGCCTGCACGGCCAGCATCGCGCCACCCGAAGGCAGCGCCTGCATCAAACGACCCCGCGCACGCACCAGCGCGCACGCGTCCGCCAGCGAGAACACCCCCGCCACATGTGCCGCCGCCACCTCACCGATCGAGTGCCCCGCCAGGAACTCCGGTACCACACCCAACGATTCCAGCAGCCGGAACAACGCCACCTCGACCGCGAACAACCCCGCCTGGGCATGCTCCGTCCGATTCAGCAGCTCCGCATCGTCACCCCACACCACCTCCCGCAAGCCCGGCTCGAACTCCGCGCACACGGCATCGAAAGCCGACGCGAACACCGGGAACCGGGCGTACAACTCCCGCCCCATCCCCAACCGCTGCGACCCCTGCCCCGAGAACAGGAACGCCGCCGACCGCTCCCCCGCCACCCCACGCGCGGCCTCGGCCCCGTCCACCAGCACCGCCCGGTGCCGGAAGCGCGACCGTCCCGCGAGCGACAGCCCGACGTCCACGGGAGTGCCACCGACCCCGGCCAGCCGCTCCAGCTGCGCGTCGAGCGCCGCCTGCGACTTCGCCGACACCACCCACGGCACCACACCCGGCACCACCGACGGACCGTCAGCCGCAGAGCCCTCCTCGGGAGCCTCCTCCACCGCCTCCTCGACGATCACGTGCGCATTCGTCCCACTGATCCCGAACGAGGACACGCCCGCGCGGTGCGGCCGGTCCACCTCCGGCCAGGGGCGAGCCGAGGTGAGCAGCTCGACGGCCCCCGCCGACCAGTCCACCTCGGCGGACGGCGCGTCGACGTGCAGGGTCTTCGGCAGCACGCCGTGTCGCAGCGCCATCACCGTCTTGATCACGCCGGCCGCGCCGGCCGCCGCCTGGGTGTGCCCGATGTTGGACTTCAGCGAGCCCAGCAGGAGCGGCCGTTCGCGGTCCTGCCCGTACGTCGCGAGCAGGGCCTGGGCCTCGATCGGGTCACCGAGCGGCGTGCCCGTCCCGTGGCCCTCGACGGCGTCGACCTCTCCGGCCGACAGCCCGGCGTTGGCGAGCGCCTGTCGGATCACCCGCTGCTGCGAGGGGCCGTTGGGCGCCGTCAGCCCGTTCGACGCGCCGTCCTGGTTGACCGCCGAGCCCCGGACGACCGCGAGGACGCGGCGGCCGTTGCGGCGCGCGTCGCTCAGCCGCTCCAGCACCAGGACGCCCACGCCCTCGGCCCAGCCCGTCCCGTCCGCCGCGTCGGCGAAGGCCTTGCAGCGCCCGTCCGGGGCCAGGCCGCCCTGCCGGGAGAAGCCCGAGAAGCTCATCGGCGTGGACAGGACGGTCACCCCGCCCGCGAGGGCGAGCGTGCACTCGCCGGCCCGCAGCGCCTGCGACGCGAGGTGCATCGCCACCAGCGAGGACGAGCACGCCGTGTCGACGGTGACGGCCGGACCTTCCAGGCCGAAGGTGTACGACACCCGGCCGGACAGCACGCTCGCCGTCAGGCCGGTGGTCGCGTGGCCCTCCATGTCCTCGTCCGAATTCATCACCACGCCGACGTAGTCGACGCCCGCCGTGCCGACGAACACGCCGGTGCGGGTGCCCCGCAGGCCGCTCGGGTCGATGCCGGCCCGCTCGAAGGCCTCCCAGGACGTCTCCAGCAGCAGACGCTGCTGCGGGTCCATCGCGAGGGCCTCGCGCGGGGAGATCCCGAAGAAGCCCGCGTCGAACTCGCCGGCCGCGACGAACCCGCCCTCGATCGAGGCGCTGCTGCCGCTGCCCTCACCGAGCAGCGCCGCGATGTCCCACCCCCGGTCCGCGGGGAACCCGGTGATGCCGTCCCCCCCGTCCGCGACCAGCCGCCAGAGCTCCTCGGGGGTGGTCACCCCGCCCGGCAGGCGGCAGGCCATACCGACGATGGCGATCGGCTCGTGCCGGCCCGACTCGGCCTCCAGCAGCCGTTGGCGGGTCTGGTGCAGGTCGGCCGTGACCCACT
This sequence comes from Kitasatospora sp. NPDC098652, assembly GCF_044760155.1. Taxonomy (NCBI): domain Bacteria; kingdom Bacillati; phylum Actinomycetota; class Actinomycetes; order Kitasatosporales; family Streptomycetaceae; genus Kitasatospora; species Kitasatospora sp. NPDC098652. The sequence goes on along the minus strand of NZ_JBIWAQ010000058.1, from coordinate 463 downwards.
TGAGGTAGTCAACGAGCTTGCTGTCGTTCGACATGGGGGGTGGTGCCTTCCTGTGATGAGGCGTGGTCGGTCAGCTGTCGCTCAGACGGCCGAGCTCGTTGTCGATGAAGGCCAGGACCTCGTCCGCGCTCGCTGCTTCGAGCCGCTCCGCAATGGCGTCCTCGGCATTCTGCGCGTCCTGCTTTCGCAATTTCTCCAGCATTCGGCGCAGCCGGAGGGAGACCGCGTCGCGCGTCGCCTCGTCGGTGTCCGCTTCGGCCAGGACCGCGTCCAGCCGGTCGAGTTGGCCGAACAGCGCCGTTCCGTCCGCCGCGTCCTGCTCGTCGAGGAGCACGCCGAGCAGGTGGGCGCCGAGGACGGCGGACGTGGGGTGGTCGAAGACCAGGGTCGCCGGGAGGCGCAGGCCGGTGACGGCGGTCAGCCGGTTGCGCAGTTCCAGCGCGGTGAGGGAGTCGATGCCGAG
>NZ_JBIWAQ010000057.1:0-4552 GCF_044760155.1 Kitasatospora sp. NPDC098652 | reverse complement strand
TCCTCCGGCGTCCCGCCCCTCACCGAGGAGGACGGCCTCGCCCTGCTCGACGCCGCGATGGCCGTCGACGAGCCCTACCTGGTCGCGACCGGCCGCATGGCCGCCGGTGCCCGCCCGCGCGGCGAGGTGCCGACGATGTTCCGCGCCCTCCTGCCCGCCGGCCGTCGCACGGCCGCGAACACCGGAGGTACGGCCTTCGCCGCCCTTGCCGCGCGTCTGTACGAGCTGCGCGAGGGCGACCGCCGGCGCCACCTCGTGGACCTTGTTCGCGCGGAGGCCGCCGCCGTCCTGGGCCACGCCTCCGGCCAGGCGGTCGACCCCGGACGGGAGTTCCGCGACCTCGGCTTCGACTCCCTCACGGCGATCGAACTGCGCAACCGCCTCGCCGACGTCACCGGGCTCCGGCTCCCGGCGACGATGGTCTTCGACTACCCGACCCCGCACGCCCTCGCCGCGCACCTCCTCGGGGAACTCCTCGACGAGGAGGACGACGTGGCCGCCCCGACGGCGGCCACCGCCGACGCCGGAGAGCCGATCGCGATCGTCGGCATGGCCTGCCGCTTCCCCGGCGGTATCGAGACGCCCGAGGACCTCTGGCGGCTCCTGAGCGAGGGCCGCGACGGCATCACCGACTTCCCGACCGACCGCGGCTGGGACCTCGACGCCCTCTTCGGCACCGGCCACGGCGTGAGCGCCACCCGCCAGGGCGGTTTCCTCGCCGGCCTCGGGGACTTCGACGCGGGCTTCTTCGGGATCTCGCCGCGCGAGGCCCTCGCGATGGACCCGCAGCAGCGGATCCTGCTGGAGACGTCCTGGGAGGCCTTCGAGCGGGCCGGCATCGACCCGACGGCGCTGCGCGGCAGCCGGACCGGCGTCTTCGTCGGCACGACGGGCCAGGACTACGCCTCGCTGGTGATGAACTCCCAGGAGGAGGTGGAGGGCCACGCGAGTACCGGGCTGGCCAACAGCGTGATCTCCGGCCGGGTCTCGTACTGCTTCGGCCTGGAGGGCCCGGCACTCACGATCGACACCGCCTGCTCCTCGTCGCTCGTGGCGATGCACCTGGCCGCGCAGTCCCTCAACAGCGGCGAGTGCACGCTCGCCCTGGCCGGCGGCGTGACCGTCCTGTCCACGCCGATGAGCTTCCTCGGCTTCACCCGCCAGGGCGGGCTCGCGACGGACGGGCGCTGCAAGGCCTTCGCCGACGCGGCGGACGGGACGGGCTGGTCGGAGGGCGCGGGCGTCCTGGTGCTGGAGCGGCTGAGCGACGCGCGCCGCAACGGGCACCCGGTGCTCGCCGTCGTGCGCGGCTCCGCCGTCAACCAGGACGGCGCATCGAACGGGCTGACCGCGCCCAACGGCCCGTCCCAGCAGCGCGTCATCCGCCAGGCCCTCGCCAACGCCCGCCTGTCGGCCGCCGAGGTCGACGCCGTCGAGGCGCACGGGACCGGGACGACGCTGGGCGACCCGATCGAGGCCCAGGCGCTCCTCGCCACGTACGGGCAGGACCGCGAACTCCCGCTGTACCTGGGGTCGGTGAAGTCCAACCTCGGGCACACCCAGGCGGCGGCAGGCGTCGCGGGGGTCATCAAGATGGTGGCGGCGATGCGGGCGGGCGTGCTGCCGAAGACGCTGTACGTCGACGCGCCCTCGTCGCACGTCGACTGGTCGGCGGGCGCGGTGGAGCTCCTGACGGAGGCGCGCGAGTGGCCCGAGACCGGGCATCCGCGCCGGGCCGGGGTGTCGTCGTTCGGGATCAGCGGGACGAACGCGCACGTGATCGTCGAGCAGGCACCTGCACCGGCGCCGGAGCCGGCCGCGGAGGCGGGAGCGGACCCGGGCGTCGTGCCGTGGGTGGTCTCGGGAGCGTCGGAGGCCGCGCTGGACGCCCAACTCGGCCGACTGGAAAGCCTGGACGCCTCGCCGGCCGACATCGGCCTCTCGCTGGCCGGGCGGTCGCGGTTCGGGCACCGGGCGGTGCTGCTGGACGGCGCCGAGGTGGCGCGCGGCGTGGCGGGGGAGCGGCGGCTCGCAATGCTGTTCTCCGGCCAGGGATCGCAACGGCTGGGGATGGGAAGGGAGTTGTACGCCCGGTTCCCGGTGTTCGCCCGCGCGTTCGACGAGGTGTGTGACGCGCTCGAGCTGCCGGTTCGGGACGTCGTCTGGGGCTCGGACGCGGAGCTGCCGAACCGGACCGCGTACGCCCAGGCCGGGCTGTTCGCGGTGGAGGTGGCGCTCTACCGCCTCGTCGAATCGCTGGGCGTGCGCGCCGAGTTCGTCGCGGGCCACTCGATCGGCGAGGTCGCGGCGGCGCACGTGGCCGGGGTGTTCTCGCTGACGGACGCCTGCAAGCTCGTGAGTGCCCGGGGCCGCTTGATGCAGGCGCTGCCTTCGGGTGGTGCGATGTCGGCGGTGCAGGCGACGGAGGCGGAAGTCCTGCCACTGCTGGGCGAGTTCGTGTCGATCGCCGCCGTCAACGGCCCGACCTCCGTGGTCGTCTCGGGTAGCGAGGAGGCCGTCTCGCTGGTCGAGGCGCACTTCGCCGACCGTAGGACCACGCGGTTGCAGGTCTCGCACGCCTTCCACTCGCCGCTGATGGAGCCGATGTTGAAGGGCTTCCGCACTGTCCTCGACGATCTGGCCTACCAAGCCCCTTCGCTCCCCCTCGTCTCCAACCTCACCGGCGAGCTCGGCGGCGAGGACTTCACCAGCCCCGACTACTGGGTACGCCACGTCCGCGAGGCCGTCCGCTTCGCCGACGGTGTCCGCGCCCTCGACGCCGCCGGTGCCACGGACTACCTGGAACTCGGCCCCGGCGGCGTCCTGACCGCTTTCGCCGAACAGAACCTCGCCGAACAGAACCTCGCCGAGCAGAACCTCGCTGAGCAGAACCCGGAGGAGGACGCCGACCGCGTCGCCGCCCCCGCGCTGCGCCCCGGCCGGCCGGAGGAGAGCGTCCTGCTGACGGCGTTGGCCCGCCTGCACGTCGTGGGCGTGCCCGTGGAATGGGCCCGGGTCTTCGACGGCACCGGCGCCCGGCGCGTCGACCTGCCGACCTACGCCTTCCAGCACGAGCGCTACTGGCCCGCCCGGGCCGCGCACCCGGGCGACGTGACCGGCGCGGGCCTGCGGCCGGCCGAGCACCCGCTGCTGGGCGCCGTGGTCGCCCCGGCCGACTCGGACGGCGTCCTGCTGACCGGCCGGCTGTCGCTGAAGGCGCAGCCGTGGCTGGGCGACCACCGGGTGGGCGGCGTGGCCGTCTTCCCCGGGACCGGGTTCCTTGAGCTGGCCGTCCGTGCCGCCGACCAGGTGGCCTGCGACCGGGTCGAGCGGCTGACGCTCGCCGAGCCGCTGGTGCTGCCCGAGGACGGCGCCGTCGTCGTCCAGCTGGTGGTCGGTGCGCCGGACGAGACCGGGACGCGGCCCCTCAGCTGCTACGCCCGGCCGGCGGACGAGGCGGACGGTCCGTGGACCTGCCACGCCACCGGCACGCTGGCCGTGGGCGAGCACGAGGCCGGTTTCGGGACGTCGGAGTGGCCCCCGGCCGACGCGGCCGCCGTGGATCCGGCCTCCTGCCACGACCCGCTGGACCACGGCCCGGCGTTCCGCACGCTGCAGGCGGCGTGGCAGCGGGGCGACGTGGTGTTCGCGGAGGCCGTCCTGCCGGGCCGGGCCGAGGACGCGACGCCGTACGGGCTGCACCCGGCGTTGCTGGAGGCGGCCGTCCAGCTCGCGGGCCTGACCGGGGCGGACGACGGCGCGCGCCTGGTGCCCACGGACTGGCGCGACGTGGCGCTGTACGCGACCGGTGCGGCCGTCGTGCGGCTGCGGGTCGCCAGGGCGGGCACGGACGCGGTGTCCGTGGAGGTCGCGGACGCGGCGGGCGGCCCGGTGCTGTCGGCGGGGGCGCTGACGCTCGGCGAGCCCAACGCCGTGGCCCAGCAGGCCGGACCGGGCGGGGCGCTGCTGCGGCTCGACTGGGTGGACGTCACGGCGCGCGCCGCCGGGCCGGTGCGGGCCCTGACGCTGGGCGAGGACGTGCCGTCGCTGGACGACCTGCCTGGTGAGGTGCCGGAGGTCGTGGTCGTGCCGGTGGCGGGTGGTTCGGTGCCCGAGCGGGTGCACGAGGTGACGGCGTGGGCGCTGGGCCTGGTGCAGCAGTGGCTGGCCGAGCCGCGCTTCGCCGACGCGCGCCTGGTGTTCACGACGCAGGGGGCGGTGCCGGGCGGGGAGGTCGGGGACCTCGGCGGCGGGGCGGTCTGGGGTCTCGTCCGGGCGGCCGAGGCCGAGAACCCGGGCCGGTTCGCCCTGCTCGACATCGAGCGCGCGTCGGACGTGAAGGCGGCGCTGCCCGTCCTCTCCACGCAACTGGACGGGGGCGACTTCCAGTTCACCGCCCGGGCCGGAGCCGTCCGGGTGGGCCGGCTGGCGCGCGTGGCCCCGGGCGGGTCGTCCGTGGGCTGGGGCGAGGGCACGGTCGTGATCACGGGTGGCACCGGTGGGCTGGGGCGTCTGGTCGCCCGGCACCTGGTCGCCGAGCACGGCGTGCGTG
>NZ_JBIWAQ010000056.1:0-5380 GCF_044760155.1 Kitasatospora sp. NPDC098652 | reverse complement strand
ACTGACCTGTGACGGCGAAGGTGGACCGGATGTCAGCGAAGTTGGACTGATAGCTGTTCGTGCCATCGAAGATGGACTACTGCGCGGTTTGTGACAGCAAAGTTGGACCGACTGTGGCGTGGGCAGCGCGGTCGCGAAGCTCTGCTCGCCAGCGGACTGACCTCTGCTGGCAGGTGCCCGAGCACCACTTGCGCGTGGTGGGGGTGGGTTTGAGGTGGGCCGTGGAGGTTCCGCAGGCCGCGCATTCTCGCTGGTCGGACCGCGTGGTGATCTCCTGCTCGAAGCACTGGTTCGAGCACCAGGGGTTCGGTCTCAGGGGCTGGTAGGTGCGGCGGCAGCCCCGGCAAGTGGACAGGCTGGGAGCCTGTGGGGCCGGCCGGCCTTCGCGGGCTCGGAACTCCGCGTGCCAGCGTGTTGCCCGTTGCCGACAGGGGTCCGAGCACCAGATGCGGCCTGTGACCGGCCGACGGTTCGCCATGGAGGCCCCGCAGCCTGCGCATTCCAGCTTGTCGGCGCGTTTTCGGACCTCTTCGTCGAGGCAGTGGCGCGAGCACCACGGGTTGGCTGCCCGTGGCCGGTAACGCCGTCCGCAGCCTCGGCAGGTCATCACCCTGAATGGGCTGGGGCCCTCCGGCCCGGCCGGTCCGGCTTCCACTGCATCGGGCGGGACTGCGTCTTCGCCGGGGTGCCGCAGCCTTCGTATCTCCTGGTTCCTGCAGTCGAGCGAGCACCAGTCGCGCGGCCGGCCGTCTGCTCTGGGAAGGACCGGCCCCCGGCAGTGGCAGCAGGCCGTGGCGGGCGGCAGCGGGCTGCGGGTCCAGTGAGCGATCCGGGCACTGCAGCGCCTTGAACACGCCGTGCGTCCGGTGACACCAGTCATCGGGCATTCGCAGACCGGGCAGATGCCGTCAAGTTCGTCGTCTTCGGCGGGCTCGGGTCCGGCGCCGCCCTTCTGCGGCCAGGGGAGAGGCTCCCCGCGCCGGCGGAACTGGAAGGCGACCCGGCGGCAGTGGGACGAGCACATGTAGCGGCGTTGTCCGACCCGGTGTCGTATCAGATTCCCGCAGACGCGGCAGGGGACCTTCTTCCAGTCGCTCGCCGGGATGCCCTTGCGGTAGCGCTTCTGGCGGCATGCCTTCGAACAGGTCTGGGGCCTGACGCCGAAGCTCGACATGGGCCGCATCGGTTGGCCGCACTCCAGGCACTCGATGGTCTCCAGGACCTGCCGGAGCTCGACCGGGTCGCGTCCCGTGACCGCGCCGATGCGGTCCCAGTCCGGGCCGCCGCGGTAGTAGGGCGGCCGGGCCAGGTATTTGCGCAGGTAGGCGGGTGGGAGGCAGTTCGCCCGGGCGAGACGGAGGATGAACGAGCGGGCGCCTTCGCCGCTCTGCGGGCGGACCTGGAACGGCAGCCGGACGACGGCTTCAGCTCCTGCGAGCTGGGTCACCGGCCCGCGTCCGGACGTTTGCGGCGGGAAGCGATGTCCAGGTCGACGGCCTGCAGGCCCGCTTTGGTGATCTTCTCGGTGCGGGTGAGGATGGCGTCGACGGCGGCCCCGCGGATCTGGTGGGAAAGGGTGCCGATCATGCCGCCCGTGCGGGTGTGGAGGAAACGGTCCAGACGGGTCAGGGCGCCGTGCTGGTGCTCGTGCAGCACGAGGTTGGCCTCCATCTGCGCCACCAGCCCCTTCCACTCCGCGCCGTAGGGGAAGGAGTGGGTGGCCGTCGAGGTGAAGCGGGCGGCGATCTGGTCGCCGCGGGTGCCCGACAGCAGGGTGCCGGACTCGATGTCGATGCCCGCGTAGGCGAAGGTCGCCGGGATGCGCTCGGAGAAGTACTTCAACGTGTCCGAAGCATCGGCTCCGTGACGGGTGTTCAGGGATATGTTGTGGATCTCGTCGACCAGGATCAGACCGGTCCGGGCCTTGGTGCAGACGCCGACGACGGCCTCGGTGAGGTCGGTGATGTTCGAACTCCGCAGGACCGGCAGGCCAAGGAAGCGCGCGAACTCGGCGGCGATCATGCGGGGTGTCGCGGCCGGCGGGACGGTGATGTAGATGACCGGGATGCGGTCGTCCTGGCCGGGGTGCCGACGGCGGTCCTGCAACTCGTGGGCCAGGCCGAGCTGGGTGAGAGCGATCGTCTTGCCGGTGTTGGCGGGGCCGGAGACGAGCAGGCCCCGACGAGCGCTGACCGCCCCGCGGTTGAGAATGACCAGACGCCGCCCGCAGGTGACGGTAGAGAGGACCGTGGAGGTGGCGATCACTTGGAGCCGGGCATGGTGGTCGAGCCGGTTGTCGTCATAGTCGACCCGGGCCTCCACTTCGAGCGCGGCGTACTCGGCCTTCGTCAGTGCGGCCATGGGCTCGCTCAGGGACGCGCCGATGAACGCGCGCCAGCCGGGCAGGCTGGTCAACTGCCGTCCGAAGTCCTCGCCGGAATCGTCGATGGGCGGCATGGTCACGAGCGTCCCCAGGGGTCTTCGAGCGGGTTGAACAGTCCCAGCGGGATCACCTCGGCGAGATCACTGTCGTCCTCAGGTGCTTCGGCCTCGGGCTGCCGCGGCGGTTCCGGCGACGGGACTGTCGGTGGGGCGGCCTTCGTCCGGGCGGCGACCCGCCGCTCGGCCTTGGCCGGCCCTGACTTGCGGTCCTTCTTCCGCGCGGCGGGCCGGTCGGGGCCGGCGTGAGCGCGGGTCAGCAGATCGGCGACGGCCTGGGCGAGTTCCTCCTCGGTGGCCTTGGGCAGCTGGTGGCTGACGTGGTCCCAGGCCAGGTCGCCGAAGGGAACCGGCGCCCGGTTCAAGTACTTCCAGGTCGCCTGGACCCAGCCGCCGCCCGCGCGGTGGTCGCGGACCCAGACCCGGGAGGCGTCGTAGGGGTCGCGGTGGACCTCCCAGAGCCCGCGCTTGGCGGTGACGCCGGAGTCGCGCAGGCGCATCGGCCCCAGCTCCGGGCTGTCGTAGGTGCGGTTGTTGATCCGGACACCGTAGGAGTTGACGGCCCGCCAGGCTGCGGGCAGCAGCTCGACGTAGTCCTGCCCGCTCAGCGCGACCGGGACGTAACCGCAGGACTCGACCAGCGCGGCGTACTTCTGGTTCGGGGTGAACAGCCGCCCCGGATGGTCGGGGTCGCGCAGGCCCTCGTGCGGACGGTTGTGCCACTGGGCGATGATCCACTCGTCCAGTAGTTCCTGCAGTTCGGGCAGCGACCACAGGTTCTCCTGCTCCGGGTGCCGCCCGCGCTGGTCGGTGTTGCGGCCGGTGTAGCCCGGCAGGAACTGGGCGAACATCGTGGCGACCGAGCCCAGCATCTTCTCGATGTGCCCCTTCTGGAACGGCGCTCCCTTGTGGGTGGGCTGGAAGTCGATCTCCAGGAACCGGCAGGACGCCCGGAAGTTGCGGGAGATGAACACCTTGCCGTGGTCGCAGACGATCATCTCCGGGACGATCACGGGCTTCGCCGCCGCGTGCTCCAACCGCTCGTCCAGGGACAGCAGGCGGCGGTGCGGCAGCACCGAACGCGACATCTTCAACGCCTCGACCCAGCCCGGCCGCATCAGCTCAGGAGTGACGGTGCGGGCCAGCAGCACGCTCGCGTCCACCGACTTCGTCGTCGGCCGCAGCACCGCAGCTGACAGCGTCCTCGTCGCGACGTCGATCATGCCGGTCAGCTCGACCTTGCCCACCACCCCGTTGTCGAGGCGGACCAGCACGTCCAACGGCGTGGAGTCGATCTGCATCACCTCGCCCGGCGCCGACACCGTCCACTCGCCGAACGGCGCGCTCGCCCCGTGAGCCTTCGACCGGCGGGTGACCGCCGAGCCCATCACGTGCGTGCCCTTCGAAAGCTTCTCCAGCAGCCGGTAGAGCGTCCGGCGGGCCGGAAGCTCTACCGCCTCACCGCCCGATTCCCGCAGGATCTCCCCGGTCCGCCAGATCAGGTAGGCCCCGTTGCGGGTCGAGGTGTCGACGCCCTCCCTGATCGCCTTGCGCATCGCCTCGACGACTGCCTCCGGCACCGAACCGAACTCCGCGCGCTTGCGGACCGGGCGGCGGTCGGCCAACCCGACCAGGCCCTCGGCCTGGTAGCGGCGGCGCCGGTTGCCGACCGTCTGGGGCGCGATGTCATGACCGGCGGCGGCCAGCTCGGCCGCCTTCACTCGCTGCCGCGACGTCACCGAGGAACCAGGGCCGTAACCCGGGCGCGGCTGCGAGCCGGGCTCCGCGTCCGGTGCGATCCCGTGCAGAACCTCCAGGATGTGCCCCTCCCACCACAGCGCCTGCTTCACCGCCTCGGGCGGGAACGCCTCCAGCAGCCCGACTGCGGGCAGCGGCATCCGTTCGGGCTGGAACAGGACCTCGAAGTCCTCCGCCTCGAACAGGTCGATCAACGCGACCGCCCGGTGCCCGGCCTGCTCGTCCTCCACCACGACCACCTGGGCCGTGATCTCGAGAACCCCCCTGACCTGGCCCTCGAACCGGACCTTGTGGCCGACTGCCAACGCCGGCGGCCGCTTCAAAGCGCTCATTCGCTTCCCTCCGTCCAGACCAGACTGTCGGTCGCCATCAGGCCGCCGGCGAGGTCCGTTCCCAGGGCCCCGGACCACAACAGGTGGAACAGCACCGGCAGCACCTGCAGCCGGTCCCCGGCCAGTCCGGTGCCCTCCCACAATCCCTTCGGCTCGCGGAAGACCTCCCGCAGCCGCTCGGCCACCACCGCTGGCCTGCCGCAACGGGCCCGCCGGTATCGGTGCAGCCAGCGGACGTTCGCCATGAACACCGGATCGGGCCGCCCGACCCAGGCGAACTCCCAGCCCACCGCCCGGCAGGCTCGCTCGGTCACGGCGAAGGACTCCCGCGTCTCCTCGTCCATGTCGTCCTCGGCGCGTACGTCGACAACGCGGACCCGCCCGTCCGCGAGCCGGACGAAGTAGTCAGGCGCGTGCCGACGCGCGCGGACCCCGTCGTGCCAGTGCAGCCAGAACGGCTGCGAGGCAATAGCGGTGACCTGCGGATCGCGGTCCAGCAGGATCAACCGGTCACGCTCCAGCCAGGACTCGTAGCCGACGTGATCCCTCACCGTCGCCGAGTAGTACCAGCCCGCGAAACCCCGGGTGAACTTGTGCCAGCTGAACTCGCGGACCGGCTCCACCGTCTCAAACCGGACATCCCAACTCGTACGCAGCGGCCGGCGCCGGCGGACCCCGTCCACGCAGAAGTCCAGCTCAAAGCCCGAAAGCGCATCCTGATCCAGCACATGAGCTGGTGCCCCCACCACATCCCCCAGCTGACGACAGCCCAATCGGTCCAACTTCGCTGTCACAAACTAGCTTTGGTCCAACTTCACTGGCAAACCGTCCAACTTCGCTGTCACAGGTCA
>NZ_JBIWAQ010000055.1:0-5818 GCF_044760155.1 Kitasatospora sp. NPDC098652 | reverse complement strand
AGACCGGTGCTCTACCAACTGAGCTACGCCCCTAAATCTCGCTTAACATTATGCCTGCTAATAAAGCAGGCATAATTAAATAAGTGGCGGAACGGACGGGGCTCGAACCCGCGACCCCCTGCGTGACAGGCAGGTATTCTAACCAACTGAACTACCGCTCCACCGATTCTTTTACGTTGCATCTCTCGATGCCGGCAAATTCGCGCTTTGCGATTTGCGCATTACCAGTCGTCACACTGATAACGTTTATTTGATGCCTGGCAGTGTCCTACTCTCGCATGGGGAGACCCCACACTACCATCGGCGCTACGGCGTTTCACTTCTGAGTTCGGCATGGGGTCAGGTGGGACCACCGCGCTATTGCCGCCAGGCAAATTCTGTTTCATTCCAACCGCCTCACTTCCATGAAGCCATCAGAACCAATCTCGGAACGTCGCTGAAAATCTCTCTAAAAACACCTTCGGTGTTGTAAGGTTAAGCCTCACGGATCATTAGTACTGGTTAGCTCAATGCATCGCTGCACTTACACACCCAGCCTATCAACGTCTTAGTCTTAAACGTTCCTTCAGGGACCTTAAAGGCCCAGGGAAGACTCATCTTGAGGCAAGTTTCGCGCTTAGATGCTTTCAGCGCTTATCTTTTCCGCACTTAGCTACCGGGCAATGCCATTGGCATGACAACCCGAACACCAGTGGTGCGTTCACTCCGGTCCTCTCGTACTAGGAGCAACCCCTCTCAATCTTCCAACGCCCACGGCAGATAGGGACCGAACTGTCTCACGACGTTCTAAACCCAGCTCGCGTACCACTTTAAATGGCGAACAGCCATACCCTTGGGACCTACTTCAGCCCCAGGATGTGATGAGCCGACATCGAGGTGCCAAACACCGCCGTCGATATGAACTCTTGGGCGGTATCAGCCTGTTATCCCCGGAGTACCTTTTATCCGTTGAGCGATGGCCCTTCCATTCAGAACCACCGGATCACTAAGACCTACTTTCGTACCTGCTCGAGCCGTCACTCTCGCAGTCAAGCTAGCTTATGCCTTTGCACTAACCTCACGATGTCCGACCGTGATTAGCTAACCTTCGTGCTCCTCCGTTACTCTTTGGGAGGAGACCGCCCCAGTCAAACTACCCACCAGACACTGTCCTCACCCCAGATTATGGGGCCGAGTTAGAACATCAAACATTAAAGGGTGGTATTTCAAGGATGGCTCCACGCAGACTGGCGTCCACGCTTCAAAGCCTCCCACCTATCCTACACATCAAGGCTCAATGTTCAGTGTCAAGCTATAGTAAAGGTTCACGGGGTCTTTCCGTCTTGCCGCGGGTACACTGCATCTTCACAGCGAGTTCAATTTCACTGAGTCTCGGGTGGAGACAGCCTGGCCATCATTACGCCATTCGTGCAGGTCGGAACTTACCCGACAAGGAATTTCGCTACCTTAGGACCGTTATAGTTACGGCCGCCGTTTACTGGGGCTTCGATCAAGAGCTTCGCCTTGCGGCTGACCCCATCAATTAACCTTCCAGCACCGGGCAGGCGTCACACCGTATACGTCCACTTTCGTGTTTGCACAGTGCTGTGTTTTTATTAAACAGTTGCAGCCAGCTGGTATCTTCGACTGGCTTCAGCTCCATCCGCAAGGGACTTCACCTACATGCCAGCGTGCCTTCTCCCGAAGTTACGGCACCATTTTGCCTAGTTCCTTCACCCGAGTTCTCTCAAGCGCCTTGGTATTCTCTACCTGACCACCTGTGTCGGTTTGGGGTACGATTTAATGTTACCTGATGCTTAGAGGATTTTCCTGGAAGCAGGGCATCAACTACTTCTGCACCGTAGTGCATCGTCATCACGCCTCAGGGTTAGTATGCAACCGGATTTACCAGGTCACACCCCCTACACGCTTAAACCGGGACAACCGTCGCCCGGCTAGCCTAGCCTTCTCCGTCCCCCCTTCGCAGTAACACCAAGTACAGGAATATTAACCTGTTTCCCATCGACTACGCTTTTCAGCCTCGCCTTAGGGGTCGACTCACCCTGCCCCGATTAACGTTGGACAGGAACCCTTGGTCTTCCGGCGAGCGGGCTTTTCACCCGCTTTATCGTTACTTATGTCAGCATTCGCACTTCTGATACCTCCAGCAACCCTCACAGGCCACCTTCAACGGCTTACAGAACGCTCCCCTACCCAACAACGCCTAAGCGTCGCTGCCGCAGCTTCGGTGCATGGTTTAGCCCCGTTACATCTTCCGCGCAGGCCGACTCGACCAGTGAGCTATTACGCTTTCTTTAAATGATGGCTGCTTCTAAGCCAACATCCTGGCTGTCTATGCCTTCCCACATCGTTTCCCACTTAACCATGACTTTGGGACCTTAGCTGGCGGTCTGGGTTGTTTCCCTCTTCACGACGGACGTTAGCACCCGCCGTGTGTCTCCCGTGATAACATTCTTCGGTATTCGGAGTTTGCATCGGTTTGGTAAGCCGGGATGGCCCCCTAGCCGAAACAGTGCTCTACCCCCGAAGATGAGTTCACGAGGCGCTACCTAAATAGCTTTCGGGGAGAACCAGCTATCTCCCGGTTTGATTGGCCTTTCACCCCCAGCCACAAGTCATCCGCTAATTTTTCAACATTAGTCGGTTCGGTCCTCCAGTTAGTGTTACCCAACCTTCAACCTGCCCATGGCTAGATCACCGGGTTTCGGGTCTATACCTTGCAACTAATCGCCCAGTTAAGACTCGGTTTCCCTACGGCTCCCCTATACGGTTAACCTTGCTACAAAATATAAGTCGCTGACCCATTATACAAAAGGTACGCAGTCACACCACGAAGGTGCTCCCACTGCTTGTACGTACACGGTTTCAGGTTCTATTTCACTCCCCTCGCCGGGGTTCTTTTCGCCTTTCCCTCACGGTACTGGTTCACTATCGGTCAGTCAGGAGTATTTAGCCTTGGAGGATGGTCCCCCCATATTCAGACAGGATGTCACGTGTCCCGCCCTACTCATCGAACTCACGACCTGTGCATTTTAGTGTACGGGGCTATCACCCTTTACTGCGCGACTTTCCAGACGCTTCCACTAACACACAAGCCGATTCAGGTTCTGGGCTCCTCCCCGTTCGCTCGCCGCTACTGGGGGAATCTCGGTTGATTTCTTTTCCTCGGGGTACTTAGATGTTTCAGTTCCCCCGGTTCGCCTCATGCCACTATGTATTCATGACATGATAGTGTGTCGAAACACACTGGGTTTCCCCATTCGGGTATCGCCGGTTATAACGGTTCATATCACCTTACCGACGCTTTTCGCAGATTAGCACGCCCTTCATCGCCTCTGACTGCCTAGGCATCCACCGTATACGCTTAGTCACTTAACCTCACAACCCGAAGATGTTTCCATCGTTCGTGCTGCAAACATTTGAGAGACTCTATGACAGGTTACTCTTCATCCCAGTACATCTACGGAGGGATAAATTTCAGCCGTCATGTTTCAATTTTCAGCTTGTTCCAGATTGTTAAAGAGCAAAATACTTCGCAGCATACTGTCGCCAATATACTCTGAAGTATTGAAATACCGGACTATATGGTGGAGCTAAGCGGGATCGAACCGCTGACCTCCTGCGTGCAAGGCAGGCGCTCTCCCAGCTGAGCTATAGCCCCATACAGTCACGTGCAGTACCTTTTCCACTTCGAAGAAGTGGTAGGCCTGAGTGGACTTGAACCACCGACCTCACCCTTATCAGGGGTGCGCTCTAACCACCTGAGCTACAAGCCTATAAAGGTATTTCTGCTCGTTACTTTTCATCAGACAATCTGTGTGAGCACGCCACTCGAATCAATATCTTTAGGTAAGGAGGTGATCCAACCGCAGGTTCCCCTACGGTTACCTTGTTACGACTTCACCCCAGTCATGAATCACAAAGTGGTAAGCGCCCTCCCGAAGGTTAAGCTACCTACTTCTTTTGCAACCCACTCCCATGGTGTGACGGGCGGTGTGTACAAGGCCCGGGAACGTATTCACCGTAGCATTCTGATCTACGATTACTAGCGATTCCGACTTCATGGAGTCGAGTTGCAGACTCCAATCCGGACTACGACATACTTTATGAGGTCCGCTTGCTCTCGCGAGGTCGCTTCTCTTTGTATATGCCATTGTAGCACGTGTGTAGCCCTACTCGTAAGGGCCATGATGACTTGACGTCATCCCCACCTTCCTCCAGTTTATCACTGGCAGTCTCCTTTGAGTTCCCGGCCGAACCGCTGGCAACAAAGGATAAGGGTTGCGCTCGTTGCGGGACTTAACCCAACATTTCACAACACGAGCTGACGACAGCCATGCAGCACCTGTCTCAGAGTTCCCGAAGGCACCAAAGCATCTCTGCTAAGTTCTCTGGATGTCAAGAGTAGGTAAGGTTCTTCGCGTTGCATCGAATTAAACCACATGCTCCACCGCTTGTGCGGGCCCCCGTCAATTCATTTGAGTTTTAACCTTGCGGCCGTACTCCCCAGGCGGTCGATTTAACGCGTTAGCTCCGGAAGCCACGCCTCAAGGGCACAACCTCCAAATCGACATCGTTTACAGCGTGGACTACCAGGGTATCTAATCCTGTTTGCTCCCCACGCTTTCGCACCTGAGCGTCAGTCTTCGTCCAGGGGGCCGCCTTCGCCACCGGTATTCCTCCAGATCTCTACGCATTTCACCGCTACACCTGGAATTCTACCCCCCTCTACGAGACTCTAGCTTGCCAGTTTCAAATGCAGTTCCCAGGTTGAGCCCGGGGATTTCACATCTGACTTAACAAACCGCCTGCGTGCGCTTTACGCCCAGTAATTCCGATTAACGCTTGCACCCTCCGTATTACCGCGGCTGCTGGCACGGAGTTAGCCGGTGCTTCTTCTGCGAGTAACGTCAATTGATGAACGTATTAAGTTCACCACCTTCCTCCTCGCTGAAAGTGCTTTACAACCCGAAGGCCTTCTTCACACACGCGGCATGGCTGCATCAGGCTTGCGCCCATTGTGCAATATTCCCCACTGCTGCCTCCCGTAGGAGTCTGGACCGTGTCTCAGTTCCAGTGTGGCTGGTCATCCTCTCAGACCAGCTAGGGATCGTCGCCTAGGTGAGCCATTACCCCACCTACTAGCTAATCCCATCTGGGCACATCTGATGGCAAGAGGCCCGAAGGTCCCCCTCTTTGGTCTTGCGACGTTATGCGGTATTAGCTACCGTTTCCAGTAGTTATCCCCCTCCATCAGGCAGTTTCCCAGACATTACTCACCCGTCCGCCGCTCGTCACCCAGGGAGCAAGCTCCCCTGTGCTACCGCTCGACTTGCATGTGTTAAGCCTGCCGCCAGCGTTCAATCTGAGCCATGATCAAACTCTTCAATTAAAAGCTTGATTTGCTTCCACTCGAGAAGCGATGCTCAAAGATTTACTGCATGAATTTTACTTCAGTTAGTCACTCTTCAAGACTTGATATTTTTTTGCATCCGAAGATGCTGGATATCGTCTTGTGGAGTGCCCACACAGATTGTCTGATAAATTGTTAAAGAGCAGCGCCGAGAAACTCATCGGCGCGGGCTGCGTATATTACGCTTTTCGCCCTGAGAGTCAAGCGTTTATTTCGCTTTCTTCTCGCTGACCCGGCGGCTTGTCAGTCGTTGTTCCCGGTCAGTGGAGGCGCATTATAGGGAGTTCTCGGCAGGCCGCAACCCCTATTTTCAATATTTTTTCCGACCGTTGAATGTTTAACCAAAACACCGTTAAAGCGGCAGTTTTTTCAACGATTTAAAGCCATAACCCTGCAAAACGGGCA
>NZ_JBIWAQ010000054.1:0-7002 GCF_044760155.1 Kitasatospora sp. NPDC098652 | reverse complement strand
GCCAACCACCGGCGACGCGCACACGCACGGGGCGAAGCCCCCGCGCGGCACGCGCGGCCGGAATCCCCGTCCCTTTAGGGCAGGGAGGAAGTCAACGAGGAGAAGAAGTTCCGGTAGGCGGTGTGCAGATCACGGAGGGACTGCACGAGCACCACCGAGGACACATCGCCAAGCCACGCCCGTTCGTCGGTGCGCTTGGCGGCGGTGATGACCTGCTTCTGGAGGTCGCTGTCCTTGATGTACGGCAGCTCCGCCTTGTGGGCCTCCTGGCGGGCGCGGAGCCCGTCGTTGAAGACCACGCGGGCGCACCCGAACGCCTGGGCCAGCGCACGGCGCTGAGAGGCGTCCGGGTAGACCCGGTAGTTGTACCGGAGCTGCATACGAGTGATCATATCGTTTGGTCTATGAGTGAACTGGCAGACTATCGACGCGGTAGGCACGTGGTTACGGCGATGCACGTGCACTTGGTCTTCGTGACGAAGTACCGGCGCGGCGTCTTCACCGACGAGATGCTGACGCGCTGCGAGGAGATCATGCGGGACGTGTGCGTGAGCTTCGAGGCCGAGTTGAAGGAGTTCAACGGCGAGAAGGATCACGTCCACCTGCTGGTGCACTACGCGCCGAAGATGGCCGTGTCCAAGCTGGTGAACAGCCTCAAGGGCGTATCCGCGCGGTATCTGCGGCAGGAGTACACCGGTGCGATGAACCGGGCGATCATGCACGGCCACCTGTGGTCGCCGTCCTACTTCGCCGCGTCCTGCGGCGGCGCACCGCTCAGCATCATCCGCCAGTACATCGAGAACCAGCAGCGGCCCGTCTGACCCTCAGAACGGAGGCGCAGAGAGCTACGGCGCTCCGCGCCTCCGGGCCAAGGATGAGCTAACCCCGGCCTGAAGGCCGAGGCTTGCGCTCAAGAGTGTCGGTCACGCGAGGAGCGCCTCCAGCTCGTCGAGCCGGGCGAACAGCTCGGGCAGGCCGCGCAGGCCGTCTCGTACGGACTCGTGCGACAGCGCGAGGTCGGGGCCGGTGGCCGCCTCGACACCGGCGAGGCAGCGCAGGACGTTCCACCGGGTGTGCCCCAGCCAGCCGTCGATCGTGTACGCGAACCAGCTCGGACCCGGCGGCGGCAGTGCTGCGCCGCCCGCGACGTAGCCGTCGAGGACGGCGCGGAAGACGGCGGGCCTGATGTCGTCGAGGCCGGGGCCCTTGGTGATGCCCAGCGCGGTCGAGCCGAGCTCGCCGGACAGGTCGAGCAGCCCGGACAGCTCCCAGTCGAGCAGCACCGGGCGGCCCTGGCGGGCGAGCAGGTTCCACGGCTGGACGTCCCGGTGGGTCAGCACGAGGGGGCCGGGCCGTTCGCAGGTGTCGAGGAAGTCGGCGATCGCCAGGAACGTTCCGACGCGGGAGGCGAGTTCGTCGGCCCACGGCTGTCCGGTCGCCGCCGCCCGCGCGGCCAGGGCGGGCCAGTCCCGGGGCGTCGCCTCCCTGACCGGCTCAGGGGTCCACGGGACGTCGAGCGCGTGCAGGCGCGCGAGGATCCCGCCGATCTCGAAGGCGAACGCCTCCGGCACCGGCTCCTCCGGCACCTTCTCGCCCTCGACCCAGCGGTGCACGAGCGTTTGTGCGTCGGCCGCGACCGGCTCCGGCATCGGGACACCGGCGGCGAACGCCGCCCGCTCGAACCCGAACACCTCCTCGACCCGGTAGGGCCGGCGCCGGTCGGCGAGGTTCAACTCCTTGACCGCGAAGGACCCCTGGTCGGTGTCGAGGCGGTACGTCCGGTTGGCGAACCCGCCGTGGACGCGGATCATCGGCCCGAGCGGAACGCCGAACTGGGAGAGGTTCACCCGCGCATGGTAGTGCCGCGACCGCAACCGTTCACCCGTGATCGCAAGGCGCCTCGCGGGATGAGCGCACACGCAGCAGCGGCTGGTATTACTGGGGCATGCAGGAAGAGACCGCACGCGCCGCGATCGACACGTTCATCTCCGCGTTCAACGCCTCGGACGACAACTATGTGACCGCCCTGCTCTCCCAGGCCCTGACCTCGGACGTGGTCTTCTGGGGGCCGTTGGGCCGCAGCGAGGGGATCGCGGCGGTCGAGCGGTTCGTGCTGGACATCCGGCGCCACCCGGCGGGGGCCGGCACGATGGTGCGCTGCTCGGAGGTGGACATGCCCGACGAGTGGGCCCGGTACCGGTGGGTCTTCACCACGCCGGACGGAGGCCCCCGCCTGGCGGGAACGGACGTGGTCCATCTGCGGCGCAGCCTCATCGACCAGGTCATCGTCTTCGCGGGGGAGATCGAGCCGTCCGCCTCCTGAGCCGCCCGGCCCCTGAGCCGCCCGGCTTCTGAGCCGCCCGGCTTCTGCATCGCCCGTGGACGCCGGTGCCTGCCGGTGCCTGCCGGCGTCCACGGGGCGCCGGTGTCAGCGGGTGCTGAAGTCGGCGTTCCAGGAGGCCGCGCCCGTACGCGCCAAGCCGACCTCGTTGTAGTCGCCGACCATGATCCCCAGGTGGTCGGGGGACTTGATCCACCCGTCGACGGCCGCGTCGATGTTCGTCGGCCCGTAGAAGGCGATCTCGCCGAAGCCCCGCCCGGTGTAGCCCAGGCCCGCCGCGATGCGGCCCGAGTCGCAGAAGTGCCCGGAGACCCGGCGCTGGTCCATCTGGTCGGCGTTGCACTGGGCGGCCTGGGAGAGCGTCGCGTTGAACCGCACCGGCGCCTTGCCGTACTGGGCGCGCAGGGCGTTCAGCCGGTCCAGGAAGCGCTGCTGGTCGGAGGTGACCGGGCCGGGGCCCGGACCGGGGCCGGTGCCGCCGGAGGGGAGCACGTCGAAGCGCTGGGACGCGCTGCCGGTGCAGCCCTCGACCGTGACCTCCCGGTCCAGGCCGTGGTACGTCAGGCAGCCGCCGCCCTGGGCGTTGCGCAGGTAGGTGCCGCCCTCGGCGGCGGACTCCAGGGTCCACTGCTGGTTGGCCCCGGCCCACCAGTGGACGAACTGGGTGGAGCGGTTGTCCCGGGTGTCCATCTCCAGCACCCGCTCGGTGCCGTTGACGTTGCGGGCGAAGTCGACCCGGTCGCCGGGCTTGTTGGATATCCAGAACGAGGTGGAGGCGTCCTGGTAGCCGCGGGCGACGATCCGCGAGCCCTCCCCGTCGGAGCTGGCCAGCGAGTGGTGGTTCTGGTGGTCCTGGATCGTGACCATCTGCTCGACCACGGCCGCGGCCCTGGCGTTCGCCGGCGCCGCCAGCAGCGTGGCACCGCTCGCGGACAGCGCGCAGACGGCGAACGCCAGGGCCGCCGCCCGGGTGCGGCGACGGGCGCCCGCGCCCGGACGGCGGGTGCGGGTGGACGACGGGTGGGACACGGGGATCTCCTACGCTCGGTGGACCGCGTGCCGACGGGCAGGCGGGGCATAGGACAGGACAACAGCGCCGGGTAGACAACCGATCAACGACCCGTCACCGCCCAGGGACCGCCGCACCTGGCCGCACCGGGCCGCACCGGGGCCGCACCGGGCCGTGCGGGGGCCGTGCGGGGCGAAACCGTGTGGCGCGGTGCCGGCAGGCGCTGCTACCTTTCGGCCAGGCCGTGCGAGAGAACGAGGAGGTGGTACCCGTGAACACGACGACATGGGTGCTCTCCTGCGGGGTCACGGTCGGGCGATAGGTCGTCGCCCGGGAGCGCCGTTCAGCAGCTCTCCCGAAAGGCACGACCGTGCACTTCACCCCCTCCGTCTCCCTCGCCTTCACCGGTCCCACCGCCGGACAGCACCTCGCCGACGGCGTCCTGGAGCGTGAGTTCCTCCTCGGCGACACCCCCGGCACCCTGTGGACCCCGCCCACCGCCGCGCCCGCCGCGCCCGCCCCGCTGATCCTGATGGCCCACAACAACGGCCTGCCCCGGCGCGAGCCCCGCCTGGTCGCCCGGGCCCGCTACACCGCCGCCCGGGGCTACGCGGTGGCCACCATCGACGCCCCCGGCTGCGGCGACCGGCCCCGGACCCGGGCCGCCGAGCAGGCCCGCGCCGAACTGCGCCGGGCGATGCGGGCCGGGGAGCCGACCGACGAGCTCTTCGAAGCCCTCGTCGGCCCGCTCGTCGAAGCCGCCGCCCCCCAGTGGCGGACCACCCTGGACGCCCTCCTGACCCTGCCCGAGATCGCCGACGGCCCGGTCGGCTACTCGGGGTGGGCGGCCCTGGGCATCCGCCTGGCCGCCACCGACCCGCGCATCGCGGCCGCGGGCCTGTTCGCCGGCGGCTACGTGCCCCGCGCCCAGCGCGAGCAGGCCCGGCAGGTCACCGTCCCGCTGCTGTTCCTGCTCCAGTGGGACGACGAGGGCAACCCCCGCCGGCGCGCCCTCGACCTGTTCGACGCCTTCGCCGCCACCGAGAAGACCCTGCACGCCAACCTCGGCGGGCACACCGGCACCCCCGCCTTCGAACTGGAGGACAGCAGCCGCTTCTACGACCGTCACCTGCGGTAGGGCCGCGCCGCCGGGCCCCCGCCCGCGTCCGCGCCCCCGCCCGCGTCCGCGCCCCCGCCCGCGTCCGCGCCGCCTGCCGCGCGGGCGGGGGCCTGGCGGGCGGGGCCCGCGGCGAACACCGGCTCGCAGCCCGTCAGTTCGCAGCTGGCCTCCCACAGCCAGGCCGCCGCCCCCGGGTCGGCCAGCTGCTCCCACAGGGGTTCGGGCCGGGGCTGGCCGCGCAGCCCGAACACCCGCGGGCTCCACAGCACCGGGCCGCCGTGCACCCCCGGGTCCAGCACGGCCCGCACCGCCGGCCAGGCGGCGGCGTCCTTGCCCTGGACGACCAGGCCCAGCGGCAGGTGGGCCAGGTGCTCGCCGGTGCTGCGGGCGTGCAGCGGCGGGCGCGCGGGGGTGAGCGCGTCCAGCGCCCCGCCGGGGTGGACCAGGACGCTCAGCGCCGTACTGCCCGCGGCGCGCAGCCGGCGGCCGAGCTCGACGGCGAACAGCATCTGGGCCAGCTTGGAGCGGGCGTAGGCGCGCTTGGGCCGGTAGTCGCGGGCGCTCTGCAGGTCGGCGAAGTCCAGGCGCTCGGACTTGGCGGCGAAGCTGCCGGTGGTGACGATCCGGCTGCCGGGGGCGGCCGACAGCAGCGGGGCCAGGTGGGCGGTGAGCGCGAAGTGGCCCAGGTGGTTGGTGGCGAACATCAGCTCGTGGCCGTCCGGCGTGGTGCGGCGCGGCGGGTCGTCCAGGGCGATGCCCGCGTTCAGGACGACCGCGTCCAGACGCCCCGGGTGCTCCAGATCGAGCGCGTCGAGCGCGCCGGGGGCCGCCTCGACGGAGGCCGGGTCGGCCAGGTCCAGCGGCAGGTGCCGCACCCGGGCGCCGGGCACGCGCGCGCCGATGGCGGCCGTCGCCGCCCGGGCCCTGCCCCGGTCACGGCTGCCCAGGACGACGGTGGCGCCGGTGCCGGCCAGCTGCTCGGCGACGAAGTACCCGATGCCGGCGTTGCCGCCGGTGACCAGGACGGTCCTCCCGTCGGCGCGGGGCAGCCGGCGGACGTCCCACGGCGGGCTCTGGGGTGCGGAGTTGGGCATCGGACGGCTCCTGGGGTGTGCGGCGGGCCTCGGGGGGCGCGTCGATCACGCCCCGGCCCCGAGGTTCCCGCGGGCCGCTCACACTTCACCGGCAGCGCGCTGTCCCCGCTGTCGGCCCACCGTCACCACCCCGCCCCGCCCGGCCGGCCCGCCCGGCCGCGCCGGGGCTCAGTCGGAGCTCGGTCGGGGTTCAGCCGGGGTTCAGCCGGGGTTCAGTCGACGCAGAACTCGTTGCCCTCGACGTCCAGCATTGGGATGCACGAGTCGTGGCCGTCGTACAGCACCTGCACCTGCCGGGCGCCCAGCGCCTCCAGCCGTGCGGCCTCGGCCTTGAGCACGGCCAGGCGCTCCTCGCCCACCAGCCCGGTGCCCACCCGCACGTCCAGGTGCACCCGGTTCTTGACGGCCTTGCCCTCCGGGACGCGCTGGAAGTACAGCCGCGGACCCACCCCCGAGGGATCGGTGCACGCGCACCAGGAGTCCCGCTCCTCGGGCGCCCGGGAGGCCTCGTACTCCTCCCACGAGGCGAACCCCGTCGGCGCCGTCCTGACGTAGCCCAGCACCTCGCACCAGAACCGGGCCACCCGCCCGGGCTCCGCGCAGTCGAAGGTCACCTGGAACTGCCTGATCGCCGGCTGCTTGACCGCCGGCTGCTTGATCGCTGACATCCGGGCACGGTAGCAGGGCACGCTCACGCGCCGGCCGGAACATCGGCCGTCACCGTCCAGTCCGCGGCCGGACCGGCGCCACCGGGCCGGGCGCCCAGGCCGCCCTCCTGTGTCTGGGTCAGGTAGAGGTCGTTGTCGTTGAGGTCCGACTCCGAGCGGACCCGGCAACGGCCGCCGTCCGCCACGCTCCACGCCGACTCGGTCGCACGGCACTGGCCGTAGCGGATGCTCCAGTTGTCGCCGATGGCCACACACCCCCAGGTGCCCTGCTCCGGGTCGAACGCCGCCACGTTCACCGCCGCGCCGACCGCCCGCAGCTCCCACCGCTGCCCGGGCGCCGCCGCCTCGCACGGCTCCAGCCGCACCTGGGCGGTGCCGGGGACGTGGTGCAGACAGGTGCCGGTACGGGCGTTGCGCAGGCTGTACGTCACCGCCGGCTGCGCCGCGCGGGCGGCGGCGGCCGGGAACGGCGACAGCGACAGGAGCAGTGCGGCGGCGAGGGCGGCTGCGGCCGCCGCGCGCCGGGGGCGAACGGGCATGGGGTGGCTCTCCGTCGGGACGTGGTGCAGCGTTCAACGACCGGACGCACGGTCAGGAAACGAACCACCCCGCCCGACTCCCGGCATACGCAGGCACGGGAAGTCGGCCCGGCCGACTTCCCGTGCCGCGCTGCCGCTAGATGATTGATGCCAAGGGCTCGCTGGCACGCATGACATGAAGCGAGGGAGTCCAAAGATCGGTTGTGACGCCTGATCTGGACTCCCTCGCGA
>NZ_JBIWAQ010000053.1:0-7530 GCF_044760155.1 Kitasatospora sp. NPDC098652 | reverse complement strand
GCGATGTCGTGGGGGGTGAGGTGGGGGTGGTGGTGGAGGTGTTGGGTGAGGCGGCGGGCGTGGTCGCGTAGTGCGGTGGGTGTTTTGGCGGACAGTCGCCAGGTGACGGGGGTGCCTGCCGGTTCCGGTTCCGGTGCCGCGTCGGCGGTGGGGGCTTGTTCGAGGATGACGTGGGCGTTGGTGCCGCTGATGCCGAAGGAGGAGACGGCGGCGCGGCGCGGTCGGTCGGTGCGCGGCCAGTCGCGGCTTTCGGTGAGGAGTTCCACCTGGCCGGCGTCCCAGTCGATGTGGGGGGAGGGTGCGTCGACGTGGAGGGTGCGGGGCATGATGCCGTGTCGCATGGCCTGGACCATTTTGATGATGCCGGCGACGCCCGCCGCTCCTGCCGCGTGGCCCATGTTGGACTTGATGGAGCCGAGCCGGAGCGGGGCTCCCTCGGGCCGGTCCTGGCCGTAGGTGGCGAGCAGGGCCTGGGCCTCGATGGGGTCGCCGAGTTTGGTTCCGGTGCCGTGGGCCTCCACGACGTCGACGTCGGCGGTGGTGAGTCCGGCGTTGGCCAGGGCCTGACGGATCACCCGCTGCTGCGCGGGGCCGTTGGGCGCCGACAGCTGACTCGTGGTCCCGTCCTGGTTGACGGCCGAGCCGCGCAGCACCGCCAGGATCTGGTGGCCGTTGCGGCGCGCATCCGACTGCCGTTCGACCAGCAGCAGGCCGACGCCCTCGCTCCAGGAGGTGCCGTCGGCGGCGGCCGCGAAGGACTTGGAGCGCCCGTCGGGAGCCAGGCCGCGCTGCCGGCTGAACTCCACGAACGACGAGGGCGTCGCCAGCACCGAGACGCCCCCGGCGAGGGCGAGGTCGCACTCGCCGTTGCGCAGCGACTGCGCGGCCAGGTGCAGGGCGACCAGCGAGGAGGAGCACGCCGTGTCCAGGGAGACGGCGGGGCCCTCCAGGCCGTAGGTGTAGGACAGCCGCCCGGAGAGGATGCTCGCCGAGTTGCCGACGATCAGGTAGCCCTCCAGGTTCTCGTGCCCGGCGACCAGCGTTCCGTAGTCCCGGTCATGAGTCCCGGTGAAGACGCCGGTGCGGCTGCCGCGCAGTGAGGAGGGGTCGATCCCCGCGTGTTCGAACAGCTCCCAGCTGGTCTCCAGCAGCAGCCGCTGCTGCGGGTCCATCGCCAGCGCCTCGCGCGGGCTGATGCCGAAGAAGTCGGCGTCGAAGTCGGCGACGTCGTGCAGGAACCCGGCCGCACGGACGTAGGAGGTGCCGAGGTGTTCGGGGTCCGGGTGGTACAGGGCGTCGAGGTCCCAGCCGCGGTTGTCGGGGAAGCCGGTGATCGCGTCCCGGCCCTCGGCCACCAGCTGCCACAGGTCCTCGGGGGAGCGGACGTCGCCGGGGTAGCGGCAGGCCATGCCGACGATGACGATCGGGTCGTCGTCGGACCGGACCGCGGTGACCGGCACCACGGTGCTCCCCCGGACGCCGAGGAGTTCGGAGCGCAGGTGGCCGGCCATCGTGGCGGCGGTCGGGTAGTCGAAGAGCAGGGTCGACGGGAGGTCGAGCCCGGTCGCCTCGTGGAGCCGGTTGCGGAGGCCGACGGCGGTGAGCGAGTCGAATCCCAGTTCCTGGAGCGGGCGGTCCGGATCGACCGAGTCGGGAGTCCGGTGCCCGAGCACGGCGGCGATCCGGCCACGGACCAGGTCGAGCACGGTCCTGAGCTGCTCGTCCTCGGACAGGGCGCGCAGCTGTCGCGCCCAGGCGCGGTTGTCGACGGCGGCGGTGCCCGCGGTCGGGACGCGCACCAGGTTCCGGAACACCGGCGGCAGGGTCAGCGCCCGTGCGTGCCTGCGGAGTTCGGCGTGGTCGAGCTCGACGGGCAGCAGCCTGCCGTGCCGCCCCCCGGACAGCGCCAGGCCGAACGCGGCGAGGGAGTGCCCGGTGGAGCGGGGCTTGAGCCCGTCGGGCGCGGCGGGCTCCGGCCGGGCGGGATCCGACTGCTCCTCCGGCGCCCAGCCGAGCGACAGGACGGGGCGCCCCTCGGCGCGCCGGCGGTCGGCGAGGGCGTCGAGGAGTGCCCCGGCGGCAGCCCGGTCCGCGCGTCCGGGGGCGCCGAGGGAGCCGGCGGCGGAGGAGAAGAGGACGAAGGCGCCGAGTCCGGCGTCGGCGGTGAGGTCGTGGAGGTCCCAGGCGAGGCCGGCCCGGATGCGCAGGGCGGCGTCCAGGTGCTCGGGGGTGAGGGCGGTGAGCGGGGCGCCGGTCTCCTCGACCGCGTGGACGACGGCGGTCAGCGGCCGTCCGGGCGGGACGGCGGCCAGCAGCGCGGCGAGGTCCGCGCGGTTGCCGATCTCCCCGGGCGCGGTGGTCACGCTCGCCCCGAGGGTGGTGAGGCCGTCGGCGTCGAGCGGCGCGGCCCCGGCGGTGCGGGCGAGCAGCAGATGACGTGCGCCGTGTTCGGTGACCAGGTGCCGGACGAGTGCTTCGGCGAGGTCGCCGGCCCCGGACAGCACCAGCACGGTGCCGTCGGGGTCGAACGGCCTTGCCCGTCGCCTTTGTTCCTCCTCCGCCTGCTCCTGTTCCCCCGGTGCGGCCGTCGCGGTGAGGGGCACGCGGACCAGCCTGGGGACGAGCAGGTCGTCGGCGCGGACGGCGAACTGGTCCTCGCCGGCGGCCGGAAGCGCACCCAGCACGGCCTCGGTGACCTGCTCGTCGACGTCGAGCAGTACGAAACGGCCGGGGTGCTCGATCTGGGCCGAGCGCAGCAGGCCCCAGACGGCCGCCTGGCCGGGATCGAGGACGTCCTCCGGGGCGCCGCCGTCGGCACCGTCGTGGGTCGCGACCGCGCGCCGGGTGACGATCACCAGCCGTGAGCCGCCGAGCGGTTCCTCGGCCAGCAGGTCCCGTACGGCGTCGAGCGCCCGGACGGCCTGCCCGACGGCGGCCGCGCCGGTTTCCGGGCCGCTCTCCGGGAGCGTCATGAGGATCGCGTCGGGTGCGGGACGCGCGCCGTCCCGGACGGCGCGGGCGAGCGCCGCGAGGTCGGGGTGGCGCTCGCCGGGCAGGGCGGCGAGAGCGTCCTCGTCCGCGTTCCCGGCGATGACCGCCCAGCGGGTCGCGGCCTCGGCGGGCCGCGGCAGCGGGATCCACTCGAGCCGGTACCCGCTGTCCGTGTCCGTGCCGCGGAGCCCGGCGGCACGGACCGGCCCGAGCCGCACCGAGCCGACGGTGGCGACCAGGGTGCCGGAGGCGTCGCGGATCGACGCCGAGGCGGTGTCGGGCCCGGTGCGAGTCAGCGCGACCCGGAGCGTCCGCGCGCCGGTGGCGTGGACGGTGACGTCCTGCCACGCCACGGGCGTGCGCAGTTCGTCGGCCGGGGCGTCGAGGGCGGCCAGGGCCGTCTGGAGCAGCCGCGGGTCGAGGAGGTACCCGCCCTGCCCGGCGTCGTCGGGCAGCCGGACCTCGGCGTAGCCGGTGTCCCCGGCCCGCCAGGCGGCGTGCAGCCCGGCCAGCGGGACGGCCCCGCTGTGGCCGAGGCCGGCGAGCCGGTCGGCCAGCTCCTCGGCGTCGACGGGGACGGCGTCGCCCGGGGGCCAGTCGCCCGCCGGGCCGGCGGTGGCGCCCTCGACGGTTCCGTGGCCCGGCCCGGTGAGGACCGCGCCGGCGTGGCGGATCCAGGGTCGTTCCGGGTCGTCGCCGGAACGGGAGTGGACGGTCACCCGCTGGACGGTGGTGCCCCCGTCGGGGGCGGGGAGGCCGCTGCCCGCAGCGCCGCCCTCGGTGTCGTCCGGGGTGACCGTGAGGTGCAGCCGGGCCGGCGCGCCGTCGGCCAGCACCAGCGGTGCTTCGACGGTGAGTTCCGCGACCCGGGTGAGCCCGCTCTCGGCCCCTGCCCGGAGGACGAGGTCCAGGAAGGCCGCGCCGGGCAGCACGGTGACGCCGTGCACGGCGTGGTCGGCCAGCCACGGGTGGGCGGCGGCGGTGACCTGGCCGGTGAGGATCCGGCCCTTGCCGTCGGGCAGTTCGACCGCTCCGCCGATCAACGGGTGCCGGGCGGTGGAGCCGGACGAGGACGGGTTGTCCGTGGGATGCAGCCACAGCGACCGGTGCTGGAACGGGTAGGTGGGGAGGTCCACGCGGTCCGCGGGCCCGAAGAACGCCGACCAGTCGACCCGGACGCCGTGCGCGTGGAGCTGCCCGAGCCCGGCGACCGCCTCGGCCGCCTCCGGCCGGTCCCGGCGCATCAGCGGGACGAAGAGGGCATCGGCCGCGGACTCCGGCCCCGCCGCCGAGAGCACCGCGTCCGGGCCGATCTCGACGAACGCGGTGACGCCCGCGGACCGCAGGCCGCGTACCGCGTCCGCGAACCGGACGGTCGCCGAGACGTGCCGCACCCAGTAGTCCGCCGACGCCCAGCTCCCGGCCGGACCGCCGGAGACCGTGGACACGGCCGCGATCGTCGGCTCCCGGTAGGTCAGCGACTCGGCGACCGCGCGGAACCGGTCCAGCATCGGGGCCATCAGCGGTGAGTGGAAGGCGTGCGAGACCCGCAGCGAGCCGGTCTTCCGTCCCTGCTCCGCGAAGTGCGCGACGACTGCCGACACGGCGGCCGCGTCGCCCGAGATCACCACCGACTGCGGGCCGTTGACCGCGGCGAGCCCCACCGCGTCGGACAGCAGCGGCCGGACCTCCTGCTCGGTCGCCCGGATCGCGGCCATCGCTCCGCCCTCGGGCAGCTCCTGCATCAGGCGGCCGCGCGCGGCGACCAGCGTCGAGGCGTCGGCCAGCGAGAGCACCCCGGCGACGTGGGCGGCGGCGATCTCACCGACGGAGTGCCCGGCCAGGAAGTCCGGCCGCACCCCCCAGGACTCGGCCAGCCGGAACAGCGCCACCTCGACCGCGAACAGCAGGGCCTGCGCGTTTCCGGTCCGCCGGACCGCCTCCTCGTCGGTGCCCCACAGCACCTCGCGCAGTGGCACCTCGCCGTGGCCGTCCAGTTCGGCGAGGACGGCGTCCAGGGCCTCGGCGAACACCGGGTAGGCCTCGTACAGGCCGCGGGCCATGCCCGCCCGCTGGGACCCCTGGCCGGTGAACAGGAACGCGACCTTGCCGCCGAGCACCCGGCCCGGCGCGGTGCTGCCGTCCGCGACCGCGGCCAGGGCGGCGGACAGTTCCTCCCGGTCCGCGCCGGTCACCACCGCACGGCAGGTCAGCGCGGCCCGGTTCAGGGCCAGCGCCCGTCCGGCGGCGGCCAGTCGGTCGTCGGGCAGGGTCGCCAGGAACGTCCGCAGCCCGGCCGCCTGCGCGCGCAGCGCCTCGGGGGTCCGGCCGGACAGCGGCCACGGCACCACCGGTGGCGCGGCCGTCTCCACCGGGTCCGGTGCCGGGTCGGCGGCGGGCGGCTCCTCCAGGATGACGTGGGCGTTGGTGCCGCTGATGCCGAAGGAGGAGACGGCGGCGCGGCGCGGTCGGTCGGTGCGCGGCCAGTCGCGGCTTTCGGTGAGGAGTTCGACGTTGCCGGCGTCCCAGTCGATGTGGGGGGAGGGTGCGTCGACGTGCAGGGTGCGGGGCATGACGCCGTGTCGCATGGCCTGCACCATTTTGATGATGCCGGCGACGCCGGCGGCGGCCTGGGTGTGGCCGATGTTGGACTTGACGGAACCGAGCCAGAGCGGGTGTTCGCGGTCCTGGCCGTAGGTGGCGAGCAGGGCCTCCGCCTCGATGGGGTCGCCCAGCTCGGTACCCGTGCCGTGGGCCTCCATCGCGTCCACGTCGGACGGGCGCAGGCGCGCCTCCGCCAGCACCTGGCGGATCAGCCGCTCCTGGGAGGGGCCGTTGGGCGCGGTGAGGCCGTTGGAGGCGCCGTCCTGGTTGACGGCGGAACCCCGGACGACCGCGAGGATCCGGTGGCCGTTGCGGCGGGCGTCGGAGAGCCGTTCGACCAGCAGCAGGCCGACGCCCTCGCTCCAGGCGGCGCCGTCGGCGGCGGCCGCGAAGGACTTGGAGCGCCCGTCGGGGGCCAGGCCGCGTTGGCGGCTGAACTCGATGAACGCGGCGGGGGTGGCCATCACCGTGACCCCGCCGGCGAGGGCGAGGTCGCACTCGCCGTTGCGCAGCGCGCGGGCGGCCAGGTGCAGGGCGACCAGCGAGGAGGAGCACGCCGTGTCCACCGAGATGGCCGGGCCCTCGAATCCGAACACGTAGGAGAGCCGCCCGGAGGCCAGGCTGCCCGCGCTCCCCGTCCCGAGATAGCCCTCGAAGCCGTCGGGTGCCGCCTGCGTCAGCCGGTTGCCGTAGTCGTCGTACATGACGCCGGTGAAGACGCCGGTGTGGGTGCCGCGCAGGGTGGTGGGGTCGATGCCGGCGTTCTCGAGGGTCTCCCAGGCGGTTTCGAGGAGGAGCCGTTGTTGCGGGTCGGTGGCGAGGGCCTCGCGGGGGCTCATGCCGAAGAACTCGGGGTCGAAGTCGGCGGCGTCGTGGAGGAATCCGCCGTGGCGGGTGTAGCTGGTGCCGGGGTGGTCGGGGTCGGGGTGGTAGAGGGCGTCGAGGTTCCAGCCGCGGTCGGTGGGGAACTCGCCGATCGCGTCGACGCCGTCGGTCACCAGTCGCCACAGGTCCTCGGGGGAGCGGACGCCGCCGGGGTAGCGGCAGGCCATGCCCACGATCGCGACGGGCTCGTTCTCCCTGGACTCCAGCTCCTGAACGCGCGCCCGGGTCCGCTGGAGGTCGGCGGTCACGCGCTTGAGGTAGTCCCGCAGTTTGTCTTCAACCGTCATCGCATTCAGTCCCGTCTCAAGCCGTGCCGAGCTCGTTGTCGATCAGGTCGAACATCTCCTCGTCGGAGGCCCCGTCGAGGGCGGCGGCGAGGGAATCGTCCGTGGCGTGCGTGGTGGAGTGTTCGGAGAGCAGCAGGCGCAAGCGGGTCGTGAACTCCTCCCGCGCGCTGTCGGAGACCGTTCGCAGAATGCTTTCGAAGCGGTCGAGTTCGGCGAACGCCGTGGCGTCGTCCGGTACCTGCCCGGAGCCTTCGCCCGAACCGGTGCCGGTGCCGTCGGCGGGCCTGGCGGCGGTGGCCTCGCGGGCGAGGCGGTCACCGAGGTGCTCGGCGAGCGCGCGGGGCGACGGGTAGTTGAACGCCAGCGTCGCCGGCAGCCGCAGCCCGATGGCGGCGCCGAGGCGGTTCCGGAACTCCACCGCGATCAGCGAGTCGAAGCCCAACTCCTTGAGCGCAGAGTCCGGATCGATGCTCTCCGGCGAACCGTGCCCGAGCGCCGCCGCGACGTGCGAGCGGACCAGGTCCAGCAGGAGCGTGCCGCGCTCGCCCTCCGGTGTCTCGGCGAACCGGCGCGCCCAGTCGCTCGTCCCGTCCCCGGTGGCACGCGGCCCCGCCGACCGCACCAACCCGCTGAGGATCGGCGGCAGTTCCCCGCGCTCGACCCGCTTCCGTAGGGCGGTTCGGTCGATGGGGGTGAGGAGGAGGTGGGGGTGGGGGGTGTGGAGGGTGGTGTCGAAGAGGGTGAGTGCGGTGGGGGTGGTGAG
>NZ_JBIWAQ010000052.1:0-8043 GCF_044760155.1 Kitasatospora sp. NPDC098652 | reverse complement strand
CCTCCTCCACACCGGCCACACCCACTTCATCGAAACCAGCCCCCACCCCGTCCTCACCACCCCCATCCAACAAACCGCCGACACCACCGACACCGGTACGACGACCGTCACCACCGGCACCCTGCACCGCAAGCGGCCGGGCTGGACGGCATTCCTCACCTCGCTGGCACGGCTGCACACCGTCGGCGCGGACGCCGACTGGGCCCGGCTCTTCGAGGGCGCCCGGCCCCGGCGGATCTCCCTGCCGACCTACCCCTTCCAGCGGCGCCGCCACTGGCTGGAGCCCGGAACCGGTCGGCGGACCACGGCCGACACACCGCCCGACGGACCGGCCGCGGACCCGGGTGAGCAGGAGCGGGACACCGCCGCCCCGCCCCCGGTGTCCGAGGCACTGGCCGCGCTGCCACCCGCCGAACGGCGCCGGGCGCTGCTGGACCTGGTGCACCGGAACGCGGCCGCCGTCCTCGGCCACACCGGCGGCGAGGAGCCCGCCTCCGGGCGCTCGTTCAAGGAACTCGGCTTCGACTCCTCGCTCGCCGTGGAGCTGCGGAACCGGCTGGTGACGGCGACGGGCCTGGAGCTGCCCGCCGCGCTGCTGTTCAACCACCCGACGCCGCGACTCCTCGCCGATCACCTGCGCGACCGCCTCGCCGAGGCGCCCGGCACCGCCGCGCCCACGGCCGGGCACCGGCCCGACCAGCCGGCGAACGGGCCGGCCGCGGACGCCGACGATCCGATCGCGATCGTCGGAATGGCCTGCCGGTTCCCCGGCGGCGTGCGCACACCCGAGCAGCTGTGGCGGCTGGTGGAGACCGGGACGGACGCGACCTCCGACTTCCCGGAGAACCGGGGCTGGGACCTCGACGCCCTGTTCGACCCGGAGTCGGCGGCCTCCGGCACCTCCTCCGTGCGCCGCGGCGGGTTCCTCGCCGACGCCGACCGGTTCGACCCGGCGTTCTTCGGCATCAGCCCGCGCGAGGCACAGGCGATGGACCCCCAACAGCGGGTGCTGCTGGAGGTGTCCTGGGAGGCGCTGGAACGGGCCGGCATCGACCCGTTGTCGCTGGGCCGGAGCCAGACCGGCGTGTTCGTCGGCGCGATGTCCCAGGAGTACGGGCCCCGGCTGACCGAGGGCGCCGAAGGCCTGGAGGGCTTCCTGCTGACCGGTACGACGGCGAGCGTCGCCTCCGGCCGGATCGCGTACACCCTGGGGCTCCAGGGCCCCGCACTCACCGTGGACACCGCCTGCTCGTCCTCACTCGTGGCGCTGCACCTCGCGGCCCGGGCCCTGCGCAACGGGGACTGCCCGCTGGCGCTCGCGGGCGGCGTGACCGTGATGGCCTCCCCCGGGATCTTCGTCGAGTTCAGCCGGCAGCAGGGGCTGTCCGCCGACGGCACGTGCAAGGCCTTCTCCGACAGCGCGAACGGCACCGCCTGGGCCGAGGGCGCCGGGATGCTGGTGCTGGAGCGGCTCTCGGACGCGCGGCGCAACGGCCACCGCGTCCTCGCCCTGATCCGCGGCTCCGCCGTCAACTCCGACGGGGCGAGCAACGGGCTGACCGCGCCCAACGGACCGTCCCAGGAACGGGTGATCCGCCAGGCACTCGCCGACGCCGGGCTCGGACCCGCCGACGTGGACGCCGTCGAGGCGCACGGCACCGGCACCAGGCTCGGCGACCCCATCGAGGCCCAGGCCCTGATCGACACCTACGGACGGAACCGGCCCGCCGACGCTCCGCTGTGGCTGGGCTCCCTCAAGTCCAACATCGGGCACGCGCAGGCCGCGGCGGGCGTCGGCGGCCTGATCAAGATGGTGATGGCGTTGCGTCACCGGTCCCTGCCCCGCACCCTGCACGTGGACCGGCCGACCCGTCAGGTCGACTGGTCGGCGGGTACCGTCCGGCTGCTGACCGAGGCGCGGCCGTGGCCCGACACGGCCGTCCGGCGGGCGGCGGTGTCCTCGTTCGGGATCAGCGGCACCAACGCGCACCTGGTGCTCGAAGAGGCCCCCGAGGCTCCAGAGGCCCCCGAGGCTCCAGAGGCCCCCGGGATCCCCGCGGTCCGCGAGCCCGCGGCCGACGAAACGGGGGACGGCGAAACGGGGGACGGCGGCCTCCGACCCGTCACGCCCGGCGCCGACACCGCCGTACCGTGGCTGGTCTCGGCGCCCGACGAGCAGGGCCTGCGCGCCCAGGCCGACCTGCTGCGCCGCCACCTCGACACCGCCCCGGACCACGCGCTGCCCGGCATCGGCCGGGCACTCGCCACCGGCCGCCCCGCGTTCACCCACCGCGCCGTCCTCACCGGCGCCGACCGGGCCGCCCTGGCAGCCGGCCTGACCGCGCTCGCGAACGGCGAACCGGCGCCCGGCCTCGAACGGGGCACGGCGGCCGACCGGGGCAAGGTCGTGTTCGTCTTCCCCGGGCAGGGCTCGCAGTGGGCGGGCATGGCCGCCGGGCTGATGGAGTCCTCGCCGGCCTTCCGGACGGAACTCCTCGCCTGCGCCGACGCCCTCCAGCCGTACCTGGACTGGTCGGTGCGCGACGTCCTGGCCGGCGCACCGGGCGCTCCCGGGATGGACCGGTCGGACGTGATCCAGTGCACGACCTTCGCGGTCGTGGCGGCCCTCGCCGCGCTCTGGCGGGCCGCCGGGGTGGAGCCCGACGCGGTGATGGGCCACTCCCAGGGAGAGATCGCCGCCGCCTACGTCGCCGGCGCACTGTCACTGCCCGACGCCGCGCGGGTGGTCGCGCTGCGCGGACGCGAGCTGCTGCCGCTGGCGCACACCGGCGGCCTGCTGTCGGTGGCCCGCCCGCTGGACCAGGTGACCGGACTGATCGCCCGCTGGGACGGCCGGCTGACCGTGGCCGCGCTGAACGGCCCCTCCTCCACCGTCGTCGGCGGCGACCTCGCCGCCCTGGAGGAGCTGGCCGCGCACTGCGCCGAGGCCGGCGTCTGGGCCCGCCGGGTGCCCATCGACTACGCCTCGCACACCGCGCACGTGGAGGCCGTCCGGGACCGGCTCGCGGAGGTGCTCGCGCCGATCACCCCCCGCACACCGCGGACCGCCTTCCGCTCCACCGTGCAAGGGGTGCGGCAGCAGCCGTTCGAGACCGGCGCCGAGTACTGGTACCGCAACCTGCGCCACCAGGTCGAGTTCGAGCCGGTGATCCGGGAGCTGGCGGCCGAGGGCTACCGCACCTTCATCGAGGTCAGCCCGCACCCGGTGCTCACCCAGGCGATCGAGCAGACCGTGGAGGCGGCGGGCGCCGCCGGCGCCGTGGTCGCCGAGTCGCTGCGCCGCGACGACGGCGGCTGGGACCGGTTCGCGGCAGCGCTCGGTCGGGTGCACACCCAGGGCGTGCGGGTCGACTGGCGGGCCGTCCTCCGCGACGCCCCGGCGGACCCCGGCGACCTGCCGACCTACCCGTTCCAGCGGCAGCGCTACTGGATCGAGCCGGCCGCGCGCGGCGCCAACGCCCTCGGGCACCGGTTCCTGGACACCGTGACGGAACTCGCCGACGGCGAAGGGCACGTGTTCACCGGGCAGCTGTCCATCGCGACCCGGCCCTGGCTGGCCGACCACGCGCTGCGCGGCACCGTCCTGCTGCCCGGCACCGCGCTGCTGGACCTCGCCGTACGGGCCGGGTCGGAGGTGGGCTGCGGCACCGTCGACGAACTCACCCTGGAGGCACCGCTCGTCGTCCCCGAGGACGGCGAGGTCCGGCTCCAGGTCGTCGTGGGCGGCTCCGACGGGTCCGGACACCGCCCGGTGCGGCTGTACGCGCGCCAGGGCAGCGCGGAGTGGACGCGGCACGCGGCCGGGTTCGTCTCGGCCGCTGCGCCCGCCGGCCCGGGCGCGGACGTGGTCCCGGGCGGGGAGTGGCCGCCGCACGGAGCCACCGAACTCGACGTCGCCGAGCTGTACGACCGCCTCCACGAGCAGGGCTACGAGTACGGACCGGCGTTCCGGAACGTCCGGGCGGCCTGGCGGCTGGGCGAGGACCTGTTCGCCGAGGTGACCGTCCCGGCGGAACTGCGGACGGACACCGGGCGGGGTGCCCCGCACCCCGCGCTGCTCGACGCCGCGCTGCACCCGCTGGCCGCCACCGGGATGCTCCGGGGGGACTCCGGGCAGCTGCTCCTGCCGTTCGCCTGGACCGGCTTCGCGACGGGGGCGGCGGCGCAGGCCGACGCGGGCTCCGGGGCGGCTCCGGGCCGCAGCTCGGGTTCGGGTTCGGGTTCGGCACGAGGTTCGGCACTGGGTTCGGCACCGGGTTCGGGCTCCTCCGCGGGGGAGCCGCTGCGGGTCCGGCTGGCCCCGGCCGGAGCCGACACCGTCGAGGTGACCCTGACCGACGAGACCGACAGCTCGGTGCTCGCCGTCGGCACCCTCGCGCTGCGCCCCGTCGCCGTCGCACGGCTCGCCCCCGGCCGCACCGTACGGGACCTGTACACCGTGGAGTGGCGGCCGCTGCCGCTCGGCGCGCCCGAGGCCGCCCGGTGGGCCGTCCTCGGGTCCGCGCCGGCGGACGGCCCGACCGCAGAGTCCTACCCGGACCTCGCCGCGCTGCGCGAGGCGGTCGCCGGCGGCGCCCCCGTCCCCGACCTGGTCCTCGCCGGACCGCTGCACACCGACGACCTCGGGCCGGACGGCACGGCGCCCGGCACCCCCGCCGACGCCGCGCACCGGCTCACCGGGCAGGCGCTGACGCTCGTCCAGGAGTGGCTCGCCGACGAACGCCTCGCCGACGCGCGGCTGGTGATCACCACCCGGGGCGCGGCCGCCGTGGACGACACGGCGCCGGCACCGTCCCCCGCGACCGCCGCCGTCTGGGGCCTCGTCCGCTCCGCGCAGACCGAGCACCCCGACCGGATCGTCCTGCTCGACCTGGACGACGACCCGGCCTCGGCCCGCGCGGTCCCCGCCGCCGTCGGTACCGGCGAACCCCAACTGGCGCTCCGGGCCGGGACGGTGAAGGTCCCCCGGCTGGCCCCGCTCACCACGGCCGGGCCGGACGGCACCACCGCCCCCGACGGCACCACCCCCGACGGCACCGTGCTCGACGGCACCGTGCTCGACGGCACCGTGCTGCTCACCGGCGGCACCGGCGGCCTCGGCACCCTGGTCGCCCGGCACCTGGTGACCGCCCACGGGGTCCGACACCTCGTCCTCGTCAGCCGGCGCGGCCCCGCCGCCGACGGCGCCGCCGAACGGGCGGAGGAACTGCGCGCCCTCGGCTCCGAGGTCACCGTCACCGCCGCCGACGCCGCCGACCCGGAGTCGCTGGCCGCGGTGCTGGCAGCCGTCCCGGCCGACCGACCGCTGCGCGCCGTCGTCCATCTCGCCGGCGTCCTCGACGACGGGACCGTCACCTCCCTCACCCCCGAGCGGACCGGCGCCGTCCTGCACCCCAAGGCGGACGCGGCCTGGAACCTGCACGAACTCACCCGGGAGCTGCCGCTCACCGCGTTCGTGCTCTTCTCCTCCGCGATCGCCACCCTCGGCGGTGCCGGCCAGGCCAACTACGCCGCCGCCAACGCCTTCCTCGACGCCCTCGCCCAACACCGCCGCGCCTCCGGCCTGCCCGCCGTCTCACTCGGCTGGGGCCTGTGGGCCGACTCCGCCGGCATGGCGGGGCGGATCAGCGACTCCGACCAGGCCCGGCTGCGCCGCGGCGGACTCGCGGCGATGCCCGCCGAGGACGCGCTCGCCCTGTTCGACGCCGCGCTCACCGCCGGCCGGCCGGTCACCCTGCCGGCCCGGCTCGACCTCGCGGCGGTCCGGGCCGAGCACGACCGGGGCGGGATCCCCCCGCTGCTGCGCCGCCTGCTGCCCCGCACCGGCGGGCCGGCCCACGCCCGCAGCACCGCCGCGCGGCCCGCCGCGTCCGCCCGGAGGATCGCCGAACTGCCCCCGGCCGAGCGGGAGGCGGCGCTGCTCGACCTCGTCCTTGCCAAGGCCGCCGAGGTGCTCGGCCACGACGATCCCGCGACGGTCGAACCGGGTCGGGCCCTGCGCGAACAGGGTCTCGACTCCCTCACCACCGTCGAACTGCGCAACCGCGTCAACGCCGCCACCGGCCTCCGGCTGCCCGCCACCGTGGTGTTCGAGCACCCGACCGCCGCCGCGCTCGCCCGGTACCTCGGCGAGCGGATCACCGGCACCGGCCGCACCGACGAGGTCACCACCACCCGGGTGCGGAACGACGAGCCGATCGCGATCGTGGGCATGGCCTGCCGCTACCCCGGCGGCGTCCGCTCCCCCGAGGACCTGTGGCGACTGGTGACCGACGGCGTCGACGCGATCGGCGAGTTCCCCACCGACCGCGGCTGGAACCTCGACGCCCTCTACCACCCCGACCCCGACCACCCCGGCACCAGCTACACCCGCCACGGCGGATTCCTCCACGACGCCGCCGACTTCGACCCCGAGTTCTTCGGCATGAGCCCCCGCGAGGCCCTCGCCGCCGACCCGCAACAACGGCTCCTCCTCGAAACCGCCTGGGAGACCCTCGAGAACGCCGGCATCGACCCCACCACCCTGCGCGGCACCCACACCGGCGTCTTCACCGGCGTCATGTACGACGACTACGGCAACCGGCTCATGCAGGCGGCACCCGACGGCTTCGAGGGGTTCCTGCTCGCCGGCACCCAGACGAGCGTCGCGTCCGGCCGGGTGTCGTACGCGCTCGACCTCGCCGGACCCGCGCTGACCGTCAACACCGCGTGCTCCTCGTCGCTGGTCGCCCTGCACCTGGCCGCCCGCGCGCTGCGCAACGGCGAGTGCGACCTCGCCCTCGCCGGCGGGGTCACGGTGATGGCCACCCCGAACGCCTTCGTCGAGTTCAGCCGCCAGCGCGGTCTGGCCCCCGACGGGCGCTCCAAGTCCTTCGCGGCCGCCGCCGACGGCGTGGTGTGGAGCGAGGGCGTCGGCCTGCTGCTGGTCGAACGGCTCTCCGACGCCCGCCGCAACGGCCACCAGATCCTCGCGGTCGTCCGGGGTTCCGCCGTCAACCAGGACGGCGCCTCCAACGGCCTCACCGCGCCCAGCGCCGCCGCCCAGCGCCGGGTGATCCGTCAGGCCCTGGCCGGCGCCGGGCTCGCCGCCACCGACGTGGACGTGGTGGAGGCCCATGGCACCGGGACCAGGCTCGGCGACCCCATCGAGGCGGAGGCCCTGCTCGCCACCTACGGCCAGGACCGCGAACACCCGCTCTGGCTCGGCTCGGTGAAGTCCAACATCGGCCACACCCAGGCCGCCGCCGGCGTCGCCGGCATCATCAAGATGATCGAGGCGATGCGCCACGAGGTCCTGCCCAGGACCCTGCACGTCGACGCACCGTCCCCGCACGTCGACTGGAGCACGGGCAAGGTCGAGCTCCTGACCGAGAACCGCGACTGGCCCACGCACGGCCGGCCGCGCCGCGCCGCCGTCTCCTCCTTCGGCATCAGCGGCACCAACGCCCACGTCATCCTCGAACAGGCCCCCGCCGCACGGCCGGTGCCTCGGACCGAGGAACCGTCGCACCCCACCGGCACGGCCGACGCGACACCGGTCACCTGGCCGCTCTCGGCCAGGACCCCGGCCGCCCTGCGGCAGCACGCCGAACGGCTGGCGGACCACGTCGAAGCCCACCCCGAACTCACCCCCGCCGCCGTCGCCGCCACGCTCGACACCCGCGCCGGCTTCACCCACCGCGCCGCCGTCGTCGCCACCACCCGTGGCGAACTCCTCGACGGGCTGAGGGCGTTGGCCGCCGATCAGCCGGACGCCCGGCTCGTCCGGGGCACCGCTGTTCCGGGGAAGACGGTGTTCGTGTTCCCCGGCCACGGCACCCAGTGGCCCGGCATGGGCCTCGCCCTGATGGACACCTCACCCGTCTTCGCCGAACACCTCCACGCCTGCGACCAAGCCCTCCGGCCCCACACCGGCTGGTCCCTCCTCGACGTCCTGCGCGCCGAACCCGGCGCCCCCGACCTCAACCGCGTCGACGTCGTCCAACCCGCCATCTTCGCCGTCACCGTCGCCCTCGCCCGCAC
>NZ_JBIWAQ010000051.1:0-10457 GCF_044760155.1 Kitasatospora sp. NPDC098652 | reverse complement strand
CCCGCGCACACCCGAACGCGCGGGCCAGCGCGGAACGCTGAGGGCCGTTCGGGTAGAGGCGGAAGGAGTACCGAAGCTGCACGATGATCAACCTACCGGGCGGGACTGACAACAGCGCGGGAAGGTGCGAACGCGCACGTCACGGCAGGGTTCAGAATCGCTTCACCACCGGGGTAAAGCCCGGTGCACTGCGATTAGTCGAGGTAGCGATCTGCCCCCGAGGTCGCCGGGTCGGCCGAGCGGCTCGGTTGAGCGGTTCAGCCGAGCTGCTCGGCCGTGCGGTTCAGCCGACCGGCGCGGCCTGCCGTTCGGCGGCGGGCGGCCAGGGGCCGTGGGCGGCGACCTGGGCGCGCAGCCCCCGCAGGGCGCGGGCGGCGGCGATGCCCACCGCGCCGGTGACCCGGCCCTCCCGCAGGCAGGCGGCGGCGAAGCGGTGCTCGGCGAGGCTGCCGTCGACCAGTTCGAAGCGGTCGGCGCCGCCGGGGCTGCCGAAGGCCTGCACCCGCAGGCCGTACTGGTCGGTCCACAGGTACGGGACCGGCGCGTAGGCCTGGCGGGTGCCGTCCGGGCCGGCCAGCAGGTTGCGGGCGGCGAGCAGGGCCTGGTCGGTGGCGTTGGTGCGCTGTTCGAGGCGCCGGCGGCGGCCGGTGCGCGGGTCGGGCCAGGAGGCGGCGTCGCCGGCCGCCCAGACGCCGGGGCCGGCGGCGCAGTGGGCGTCGCAGGCCACGCCGCCGTCCGGCTCCAGCGGGACCCCGCTGCCGGCCAGCCACTCGGTGGCCGGCAGCGAGCCGATCGCCATCAGCACGGCGTCGGCGGCCAGTTCACCGCCGTCGGCGAGCCGTACGCCGGCCGCCCGGCCGTGCCGCCGGAGCACGGCGGCGGCCGTGCCCCGGTGGATCCGCACCCCGTGCTCGCGGTGCAGGCCGGTCAGCAGCGCGGCCGTCTCCGCACCGAGGACGGCGGCCAGCGGCGCGGCGGCCGACACCAGCCAGGTCACCTCGGCGCCGAGCCCGACGGCGGTGGCCGCCGCCTCGGCGCCGAGCAGTCCGCCGCCGACCACCAACAGCCGTGCGCCCGGGCGCAGTTCCTCGCGCAGGGCGAGGGCGTCGGGCAGTGTGCGCAGCACGTGGGCGCCGGGCAGCGGTTCCTCGGCGCCGGGCAGCCGGCGCGCTCGCACGCCGGTGGCCACCACCAGGGCGTCGCAGCGCACCTGCCGGCCGTCGGCCAGGTGCAGGGTGCGGGCGCCGCGGTCCAGGCGCTCGGCCGCCACGCCCAGGCGCAGGTCCAGCCGCAGCTGCGCGAGGGCGGCGGGCTCGCGCAGGGTCACCTTCCCGGGCTCCCACTGGCCGTCGAGGAGCTGCTTGGACAACGGCGGCCGGTCGTACGGGAGTTCGGGCTCGGCCCCGACGAGGGTGAGGCGGCCGTCGTAGCCGGCCCGGCGCAGCGCCTCGGCGGCGTGCAGTCCGGCGGCGCCGGCTCCGACGACGGCCACCTCGCGCGGTGCGGTCACACGTTCTCCAGGGTGATCGCCGTGGCCGGGCAGACGGCGGCGGCCTCCTGGACGGCCTGGTGGAGGTCGGCCGGGGGGCGGGCGTCGAGCAGGACGACGATGCCGTCCTCGTCGCGCTGGTCGAAGACCTCGGGGGCGGCGAGCACGCAGTGGCCGGCGCCGCAGCACTTCTCCTGGTCGATCCGGACGAGCATGGGTTTCCCTTCGGGGGTGGGGTGGGGGGTGGGGTGGGTACGGAGGGGCGGGCTACCAGGCGACGGGCAGTTCGTGGACGCCGTAGATGAGCATCTCGCCGCGGAAGCGGACGTCCTCGAAGGCGGTGGCCAGGCGCAGTTCGGGCAGGCGCCGCAGCAGGGTGTCGAGGGCGATCTGCAGTTCCAGCCGGGCCAGCGGCTGGCCCAGGCACTGGTGGACGCCGAAGCCGAAGGCGAGGTGGCGGCGGGCATCGCGGGTGAGGTCGAGGGTGTCGCCGTCGGGGAACTGCGCGGTGTCCCGGTTGGCGGTGCTGATCATGCAGACGACGCCCTCGCCGGCCCGGATCCGCACCCCGCCGAGCTCGACGTCCTCGGTGGCGACCCTGGTCAGGCCGGAGTGCACGATGGTCAGGTAGCGCAGCAGTTCCTCGACGGCGCCGGGGACGGCCTCGGGGTGGCGGCGCAGGTGGTCGAGCTGGGCGGGGTGGCGCAGCAGGGCGAGGACGGACAGCGCGGTCATGTTGGCGGTGGTCTCGTGCCCGGCGACCAGCAGCAGCCGGCCCATCGCGCCGATCTCCCGGGTGTTCAGTTCGCCGCGCTCGACCAGGCGGCTGAGGATGCCGTCGTCGGGGTGGGTGCGCTTGGTGTCGGTGAGTTCCTCCAGGTAGTCGGTCAGCCGGGCCTGGGCGGTGATGACGTCCTCGACCGGGGAGTCGCGGCGCAGCAGGACGCGGCTGCACTCCTGGAAGAACTCGTGGTCCTGGTAGGGGACGCCGAGCAGCAGGCAGATGACCAGGGAGGGCAGCGGCAGGGCGAACTCGCGGACCAGGTCGGCCTCGGTGCGGCCCTCGGTCATCCGGTCCAGCAGCTCGTCGGCGATGCGCTGGACCTCGGGGCGCAGCGCCTCGACCTTCTTGATCATGAATTCGCCGGTGAGCATCCGGCGCAGGCGGGCGTGCTCGGGGTCGTCCATCCGGATGAAGACGGGCTGGCCGTTGTTCAGCTGGCGGGCGCCGGCGCTGACGAAGGGGAAGCCGGGGCGGGTGGAGTCGGAGCTGAAGCGGGCGTCGGAGAGCACCGCCTTGATGTCCTCGTGGCGGGTGAGCAGCCAGCTGGGGGAGCCGTCCCAGAGGGAGATGCGGCTGATCGGCTCGTCCTGCTGGGCCTGCTGATAGGCCGGCGGCGGGGCGAAGGGGCAGGTGCCGCGGGCGGCGGGGTGGGTGAAGCGGGGGGTCTGTGCGGCGGTGGCCATGGGGGGCTCCCCTCTCGGAGCTGGCTGTGCCGGATGGGTCGGTCCGGTCCGGCCCGCGGTGCCGTGCGGGGCACGCGAGGGTGCGGCCGTGCGGGGGCACGCGGGTGCGGCGGGCGTGCGGGCCCGGAGCATTTACGTGCCAAAAGCAACTAACTCGCTGTCACGCTAACTCGCGGTCCGTGGTGGCGAAAGGGCCCATCCG
Source organism: Kitasatospora sp. NPDC098652 (assembly GCF_044760155.1). NCBI lineage: Bacteria > Bacillati > Actinomycetota > Actinomycetes > Kitasatosporales > Streptomycetaceae > Kitasatospora > Kitasatospora sp. NPDC098652. Next base: position 7,299 of record NZ_JBIWAQ010000051.1, on the reverse strand, counting down.
GTGGGCGCCGAATCTGTCCGAAATCCGGTGACCGGTCTGCGCCGCAGCCGGGAGGCGCACCGGCCGCTACAGTTCCCCCATGTCGGACGCCGCAGACGATCGGACCGCCACCGCGGACACCGCCACCGCAGACCTGGAGGCCGTACTGGCCTCGCTGGCCTACCTGCTGACCCGCTCCCAGGAACACGAACGCCGCACCGCCAGGGCCGGCATCACCGCCGCACGCTCGGACGTCTACCTGCTGCGCGCCCTCGCCGAGGCCGACGGGCCCAGCCGGGTGGGCGACCTGGCCGAGCGGCTGATGGTCAAGCCCTCCCACGTCACCCGGCAGATCGACCGCCTGGAGGGCCAGCACCTGGTGGCCCGCACCCCCGACGCCCTGGACCGCCGGGCCCGCCGGGTCGCCCTCACCTCCGACGGGCGGGACCTGCTGGAGCGGCTGAAACAGGCCAACATCACCGGCCTGGCCGACGCCCTGGCCGGCGTCCCCGAACCGGACGTCGCCGCGACGGTCAGCGTGCTGTGCCACCTGATCGAGCGCTACGTCCAGCGCGTACGGGGCTCACTGCTCTCGGACGACGACACCACTCCCCCGGCCCCGGCACCGGCCGACCCCCGCGCCGCGCTGCGCGACGCCGTCGAGTCCTGAGCCCGCCCCTACTCGGGCCCCGGCTCCCGCCGGTGGACGAACTCCCGCATCGGGTCCGGCTGCAGGGCCTTGAGGGACAGCGACACCCGTTCGCGGACCGGGTCGACGTCCAGGACCTCCGCCGTGACCCGCTGTCCGACCGCGACGACGTCACCGGGGCCGTCGATGGGCCGCCAGGACAGCTCGGGGAGGTTGATCATCGCGGTGAAGCCGCCGAGGTCGACGAACGTGACGCCGAAGCTGGCGATCTCGGTGACCACACCGGTCACGGCCTGACCCCGGCGCAGGGTCCGCAGGAAGGCCCAGTCCCGGTCCCCCGGCGCCGGCTCGGTGCGCCACCGGGCCCGCAGGACGCCGTCGGCGTCCGGCAGCACCGCGGTGAACAACGGGCCGCGCTCGCCGGAGTACACCGACAGGACGGCGGCGGCCTTGGGGCCCGTCTTCAAACTCCCGTCGTTCGCCTGGAGGGCGGGCGGGGCGGCGTTGGGGTGCGTGCATCGCAAGGCGGAGGAGGGAGCCACTGCGGAGCATTGGCGACCGACGACAACGCGGCGAGGTGCGCTTGTGCCCTGGGGGTACCTCCCGGCCGAAGGCTGGGGGAGCGTCGCCCCGCAGGCGGGAGTTTGAAGACGGGCCCCAGCCCCGGGCAGTTCGGCGGCCCGCCCCCTGAACTCCTCCGCATCCGCCACCGCGCCGGTGATCCGGCCGTCGTGGCCTTCCCGGAGGAACTCGACCGGGCCGTCCTCGGGCAGGGCCGCCAGGGCCGCGGCGACGTCGGTGAACAGCTCCGGCCACACGGCGAGTCGAGCGCGCGGGGCCAGCCGGGCCCGCACCGCGTCGACCGCCTCCTCCGCCCTCGTCACCTCCGCTGCCGTCGCCGCCGCCCGACCGTCGCCGAGCCGGTGCCAGCGGGAGGCGTTGTCGGCGGGCGTCTCCTGCAGCAGCGCCGCCCGGCCCTCCACCACGTACCGGCGCAGCCTGGCCCAGAACTCCTCGTCGGCGGGGCACTGCTCGCCCGGTTCGTCGTACTCGGCCTCGTACGGGGAGGCGTCCATCGGTTCCGGGTGGAGGCCCAGCGCGCGGGTGCGCGCCAGCGCCGCCGGGCAGGGCGCGTCGCTGCCGACGTAGACGTACTGGTCCCAGCCGACGTGCACCGCGAAGGCGGGTACGGCTGCCTCCGCCCCGGCGTCGGGCCCGGCGTCGGGCTCGGTCTCCAGGCGGCACCAGGCGCCGCTGTCACGGAGCATCGCCCGCACCAGCTCCAGGCCGACCGCGACCGGCACCCGGGCGCCGTCGTGGAAGCCGGTCAGGTCGGGCGGGAACAGCCCCGCCAGGCCGCCGCCCTCGACCGCCGGCTCCGCCCCGAAGTGCGTGAAGCCGGGCGGGGCCTGGGGTTCGCGGATCGACAGCCACCGCACGCCGCTCTCCTCGGCGAAGGCCGCGACGGCCTCCAGGTAGGCGGCCTCGACCGGCCCGTGGTCGCTGACCGCCTCCTCCGTCCCCGTGTAGACGCCCCGCTCGTCGCGGTCGGCGGGGTCGTACTTGGTGATCCGGTACACGTGGGACGGCGCGGCGCGGTGACGCCGGGGACGGGAGCTCACCGGGCCATCCTGCCGGAGCCACCGGAGCGCGCGGCGGCGGGGCGGGCGGTCAGGGGAGGTGGGGGGCGGCCGCGGCGGCTTCGGCGGTGTTGGCGTGGTGGGCGGCCTGGCGGGTGACGGGGAGCCAGGTGGGGCGGAAGCGGTGGCGGTAGTGGGCGCACCAGGTGTGGAGGAGGGCGGCCGGGCGGGGGTCCGGGGCGGGGGTGGCGCGGCGCAGCAGGGCGGCGGCGCGGACCGGGATGCGGTGGGCCCACAGGTCGATGCCGGCCAGGTGGGCGCGGGTGGGCGGGGGCGACGGCGGCAGGGGCCCCTCGGGGGTGCGCGGGTCCCAGGCGTCGGCGAGTTGGCGCAGTGCGGTGAGCTGGGTGCGGGCGGCGCGCAGCAGCGGGGTGTCGTGCGGGCCGTCGTGCGGGGGCAGGGCGGTGAGCAGTTCGGTGAGGCGGTGGCCGCGTTCGCGCAGGTGGTCGGCGGCGGCGCGCAGGTGGCGGTCGGCGTCCTCGGGCGGGACGGGGGCGGGGTCGCCGAGCCGGTCGCTGGTCCAGGCGGGCACCTCGACGACGACGGTGCGCCCGCCGTGGCGCCGGGGGGCGAACCAGGTGGCGGCCCGGGCGCCGCCCCGGGCCTCGGGCTGCTCGGTGAGCATGCCGGTGGTGTTCTCCTGGGTGTCGATGTGCTCGGGCTCCATCAGGAAGACGCCGGGGCTGACGGCGGGCAGCCGGTGGGTGTCGAAGGAGCCGGTCTCCACCGGGATGCCGAGGGCGGCGGCGGAGCGGGCGAAGGGGGCGGCGAGGGCGGTCGGGTCGGCGGTGGCCTGGAGGAAGGTGCCGCCGACGTCCGCGGTGTGCAGGGAGAGTTGGAGGGCGGGCCGCAGTTCGTCGATCAGGTCGAGCAGGATCCGGCTCTCGGGGAGGCGGCCGCCGATCGCCGGGGCCCATTCGGGCTGCTCCTCGGCGGCGGGGCGGTAGTAGCCGGCGAAGTAGGCGGGCAGGGTGCGGGCGAGCAGGCCGCCGCGGGCCAGGTGGGCGCCGTCGGGGTCGAGGCAGAGCAGCAGGTGCCAGGTGGTGGCCGGGTGCCGGGCGGGGCGGGCCAGCACCCGGTGGGCCAGTTCGACGAGGCCGGCGCGGCCGGAGAACTCGTCGGCGTGGGCGCCGGAGACGACCAGGACGTTGTCGGTGCCGCGGTCGGCGGCGGGGCGGTCGGTGGCGGTACCGCCGCCGTCGGGGCCGATGGAGAGGAGGTGGAGGGGGCGGCCGGCGCGGGAGGTGCCGAGGGTGCGCAGCCGGCAGCGTCCGGGGTGGCGGGCGGCCAGGTGGCGGGCGGTGTCGGTGAGTTCGTCGAGCGTGGGGTAGCGGTCGTGGAGCAGGATCGCCCTGCCCGCGGCGGTCGAGGTGTCGGTCAGCATCGGTCCCCTCCCCTGGTGTCCGGAGGTGGTATTGGATCCGATCGGGTACGGCTCCGTCCAGGGCGCCGCGCGGGCCGGTGCGGGGTGGTCCGGGGGCGGGGAACCGTGCGTCATCGCGGGGTTGCCTACTGTCATATGCTTGCCATATTTGCTGGTCAGGGTGGGGGCGCGGGTGGAATTCCGGTTGTTGGGCTCGGTGGCCGTGGTGGCCGCGGACGGACGGGAACTCGCCCTCGGCTCGCCCAAGCGCCGCAGCCTGCTGGCCGCGCTGGCGCTGAACCCCGGCGCGCCGGTCGGCATCGACCGGCTGACCGAGGCCCTCTGGGAGGAGGAGCCGCCCCGGCACGCCCGCACCGTCATCCACAACCACGTCTCCGGGCTGCGCGCGGTCCTCGCCGAGCACCGGGCCCCCGACGCCGGGGTCGAGCTGGCCACCGACGGCAGCGGCGGCAGCGGCGGCTACCTGCTGCGGGTGCCCGAGGCGGCGGTGGACGTCCGGCGCTTCGAACGGCTCGTCCGGGACGCCCACGGCGCCCGGGAGGCCGGCGCGGCGGTGGCGGCCCTGCGGGAGGCGCTCGCGCTGTGGCGCGGACCCGCGCTCGCCGGCACCGAGCCCAGCCTGCCGCTGCAGTGCGCCGCCCAGGCGCTGGAGGAGCTGCGGCTGTCCGCGGTGGAGGAACTGGCCCGCGCCCACGGCCGGCTCGGCGACCACGGCGCGGCCGCGGGCGTGCTGGCCGCCGAGGCCGCGCTCCACCCGCTGCGGGAGTCGCTGGTCGCCGCGCTGGTGGTGGCGCTCGGACGGGCCGGGCGGCGCCCGGAGGCGCTGGAGTGGTTCCACCGCACCCGCCGGACCCTGGCCGAGCAACTGGGTATCGACCCCGGGGCGGAACTCGCCGAGGCCCACCAGCTGCTGCTGCTCGGCGACCTGGCGCCGGGGCACGCGACGGAGCGGGGTTCCGCCGTGGCGCCGGGGCACGCCGTGGGGCCGAGTTCCGCGCTGTCGTCCGGGCCCGCCCCCGTCCATGCGCTGACGTCCCGGCCCGGGGCCGCCCCCGCTTCCGTGGCGGCGGAGCCCGTCCCCGCGCCGTGGCCCTTCCCCCGGCGGCCCCGGGGGTTCTCCGGGCGCGAGGACGAGCTGGCCGCGCTCGACCGGGCCGCCCGCGCCCCCGGCGCCATCGCCGTCGTCACCGGCGGGGCCGGGGTCGGCAAGACCGCCCTCGCCGTGCACTGGGCGCACCGGCGCCAGGCCGACTTCCCCGACGGACGGCTGTTCGTCGACCTGTGCGGGCACAGCCCGCTGCCCGAACGGGCCACCGGCGCGGTGCTGCGCGAACTGCTGCTCGCCCTCGGCCTGCCCGCGGAGCGGATGCCCTCCTCCCCCGAGGCGCTGGCCGCCCGCTACCGCGAACTGACCGCCGGGCGCCGGATGCTGATCGTGCTCGACAACGCCCGCCGCTCCGAGCAGGTCCGCCCGCTGCTGCCCGACGGGGACGGCTGCGTCACCCTGGTGACCAGCCGCGACCGGCTCGGCGGACTGGTCGCCTCGGACGCCGCCCGGCCCGTACCGCTGGCCGAACTGTCCGCCCCGCAGTCCGTCAGCCTGCTCGCCACCACCCTGGGCCCCGACCTCGGCCCCGAACTGGTCGGCGCCGAACCCGAGGCCGCCGCCCGGCTGGCCCGGCTGTGCGACGGGCTGCCGCTCGCCCTGCGCCTGGCCGCCGCCCGCCTCGCCACCTGCCCGCACCGGGGACTGGCCGCACTCGCCGACGAACTCGCCGACGAACAGGGCCGGTTGGGGCTGCTGGAGGTGGAGGACACCAGCGTCGCCGCCGCCCTGGCCCTGACCGTCCAGCACCTGTCCGCCCCCGCCCGCCGGCTGTTCCGCCGCCTGGGCACCCACACCGGCACCACCCTCGACAGCCGCACCGCCGCCGCCCTCGCCGGCTGCGAACTGCCCGACACCGCAGGCGCGTTGGGGCAACTGGCCACCGCCCACCTGGTCGTCGAGATCGACCGGGACGCCTACACCCTGCACGACCTCGTCCGGCTCTACGCCCGCAGCCTGCGCACCCCGCCCGGCGAGGACGACTCCGACACCCTGCCCCGGCTCCTCGACCATCTGCTGAACACCCTGCTCGCGGCGAGCGCCGCCGCCGAACCCGGCAGCGAACCGTGCTGCGCACTGCCCGCGGGGGCCCGGCGGCCCGTCGAGGTCCGCCCCTTCCCCGACCGGGCGAGCGCCCTGGCCTGGTACGCCGCCGAACGCGACACCCTGCGCGGCGCCGCGCTGGCCGCCGTCGGCGCCGGACTGCACGACCGGGCCTGGCGGCTGGTCCTGCTGCAGTGGCCGCTGATCGTGTGGCAGGTCCGGGACGGCTGGGTGCCGCTGCTCGAACACGGCCTCGCCGCCGCCGAGGCCGACCTCGACCCCGGCGCCCAGTCCCGGGCCCGGGCCCTGCTCGGCTGGGTGCTGCTGGAGGAGGGCCGGCCCGAGGAGGCCCTGGTCCACCTCGCCCGGGCCCCCGGCCTGGCCGCCCTGGCCGGCGACCGCAGCGCCCAGGCCGTCGCCCTGGTCAACCTCGCCGCCGCGCTCACCCGCTACGGCGCACCCGGGCCCGGGAACCTCCCCGCCCGGGTGCGGGACCTGCTGGGCCGCGCCCTCGCCCTGGCCGAAAAGGCCGGCCGCGCCGACCTCGTCGCCCTCGCCCGCCAGCACCTCGCCGACACCTGCCTGGCCGGCGGCGACCCCGAGGCGGCCGCCGACCACGCCGCCCGCGGCCTCGCCCTCGCCGAACCGCCCTTCCCGGCCGCCCGCCGGGTCGTCCTGCAGACCCTGTACGGCCGCGCCCTGGCCGCCACCGGCCGCCGCGAGGAGGCCGCCCGCCACCTCGACGCCGCCCTGCGCGCGGCCCTCGCCCACCGGTACGACGAGGGCGAGGCCGCCGCGCGGGCCGCCCTGCGGGACCTGTCCGGCGGCGCGGGCGCGGGCGGCACGGGCGGCGCAGCGCGCACGGGGCCGGACCGGCGCTGCTGACGGCGGGGCCGGGCCGGCGTCAGCGGTAGACGCGGGCCGCCCGGGCGCGGTCGGCCAGGACATCGGCGATGAACAGGCCGAGGTCGAAGTCCTCGGCGTCGACGAACGGGGTCGGGTCGTCCGCCGGGCCGGACCACTCCGGCGGCACCGGGTAGCGCAGTTCGGCGACCCGGCCGACGGTCAGGACGCACTGCGGGCCGACGATCCGGTGCCGGACCGCGGTGGCGGCGTCGAGGCGGGTGTCGTGCTCCCCCACCCGGATCCGCAGCCCGTCCGTGGCCCGGTAGAACACCACGCCGACGCGGGCCAGTTGTCCGTAGTGGCCGTGGACGCGCTGCCCGGGGTCGGCGGTGCGCCCGGGACCGAGCAGCCCGGTCGCCGGGTCGAAGTCGGCGACCCGGCCGAAGGTGTCGAAGTCGGCGATCAGCACGGCGGGTTGCCTCCCACGGGGTCCGGTACTCGACGGCGCCGGGGGCGGGGGCGCCCGCCCCCCCCCCCCCCCCCCCCCCCCCCCCCCCCCGTCCAACCACCGGGTGCCACCACCTGGTCCCCCCCGCGGGCGCCGCCCGTGGGGTGGGGGGGCATTGGACACCACCCCACCCCCGCGCCCCCC
>NZ_JBIWAQ010000050.1:0-12912 GCF_044760155.1 Kitasatospora sp. NPDC098652 | reverse complement strand
CCGATGCTCCGCATGGACTCCCTCCTCCGCCTTGCGATGCACGCACCCCAACGCCGCGCGCTGATCCGACGCGAATTGTCAGACACGCCCTAGGCCCCCAGGACCCGCCGCAGGTAGTCGTTGCCGAAGACGCGCTGGGGGTCGACCTCGTCGCGCAGCGCGGTGAAGTCCCCGAAGTGCGGGTAGACGCCTGCCAGGTACTCGGCGTCGCGGGTGTGCAGCTTGCCCCAGTGCGGGCGGCCCTGATGGGCGGTCATCAGCTCTTCCACACCGGTGAAGTAGCCCTGGTCGCGGGTGCCCCGGTAGAGGTGGACGGCGATGTAGGCGCTGTCCCGGCCGGAGGCGGTGGAGAGCCAGAGGTCGTCGGCGGGGGCGAAGCGCACCTCGACCGGGAAGCTGACCTTCCAGTCGGAGCGCTCGACCAGGGCCTTCAGTTCGCGCAGCACCCCGGCGACGGCCGCGCGCGGGACGGCGTACTCCATCTCCAGGAAGCGGACCCTGCGCGGGCTGGTGAACACCTTGTACGCGGTGTCGGTGTAGCTGCGGTCGGACCAGGCGCGGCTGGCGAGCGAGGCGATCGAGGGCACTGCGCCGGGGAAGCGGCGGCCGACCCGGCAGGCGCCCTCCCAGACGGTGTTGGAGAGGAAGTCGTCCTCCAGCCACTCCTTGAACCGGGGCAGCGGGGCGGCCGGTCCCTGGCTGCGGTTGTTGCGCTTGGTGGAGCAGCGGTCGGTGTGCGGGAACCAGTAGAACTCGAAGTGCTCGTTGACGGCGGTGAGGTCGTCGAGGCGTTCCAGCACCTCGTCGAAGGCCATCGGCTGCTCGTGGGCGGTGAGCAGGAAGGCCGGTTCGACGCCGAAGGTGAGGGCGGTGATCACGCCGAGGGCGCCGAGGCCGAGCCGGGCGCCCTGGAAGAGCCGGGGGTTCTCGGTGGGGGAGCAGTGCCGGACGCTGCCGTCGGCGAGCACGATCTCCAGGGCGCGGATCTGGGCGGCGAGCGAGCCGGAGTCGCGGCCGGTGCCGTGGGTGCCGGTGCTGGTGGCGCCGGCGACGGTCTGGACCTCGATGTCGCCCATGTTGGTGAGGGAGAGGCCTTCGGCGGCGAGCAGGCGGTTGAGGCGGCTGAGCGGGAGGCCGGACTCGACGGTGACGGTGCCGGCCTCGCGGTCGAGTTCGCGGACGGCGGTGAGGGCGTGCGGCCGGATCAGCAGGCCGTCGCCGGGGGAGGCGATCGCGGTGAAGGAGTGGCCGGAGCCGACGGCCTTGACGCTGCGGCCCTGGTCGGCGGCGCGGGCGATCTCCCTGGCCAGTTCCGCCGCGGTGCCGGGGGTGGCGGTCCGGGCCGGCCGGGCGTTCTGGTTGCCGGCCCAGTTGGTCCACCGGGTGGGGGTCGCGGTGCTGGCCTGGGGCATTGCGCTGCCTCCTGCTCCGTGGCCGATCGGGTCGGCGCGGTCCGGTGCGGCCTGGTCCGACGGATCCCGGGAGACAGGCCCTACCCACGGGTAAGGGCCGCGGGTAGGGCGAGATTAGTCAGTTCACCGTTCGACGTCTACGGGTCGGCCGGGCGTTCCCCCGGCCAGGTCGGCGGGCTGCCCGGGGCCGAGTCCGGCGCGCAGTCGGCCGAGTCCGGCCAGCGCGGCGAGGGCCCCGAGCACGCCGGCGGTCAGCGGGACCCAGTAGCCGGCGGCGGCGCCGGAGGCGTCGATGACCCAGCCCGCGGCGGAGGAGCCGACCGCGACGCCGAGGGCCAGGCCGGTGGTGGTCCAGGTCATGCCCTCGGTGAGCTGGGCGGCCGGGACGAGCCGTTCGACCAGGGCCATCGCGGTGATCAGGGTGGGGGAGATGGCGATGCCGGCGACGAGCAGGGCGGCGCCGACCGCGACCAGTCCGCCGATGCCGTGCACGGTGTGGGCGACCAGCAGGATCGGCACCATGCTGAGCGCCATGAACAGCACGCCGAGGAAGAAGCGCTTCGCCATCGAGCCGGTGAGCTTGACCGCGCCGAACACCACCCCGGCCAGGCAGGAGCCGAGCGCCCACAGGGCGAGGATCACGCTGGAGACCGACTTGTGCCCCTGGGCCTCGGAGTAGGCGACGGTGACCACCTCGACCGAGCCGAAGATCGCGCCGGTGGCGACGAAGGTGAGGATCAGCACCTGGAGGCCACGGTTGCGGATCACCGAGCTGCCCTGGTGCCGGGCGGCCTCGTGGACCGGGGGCTCGGTGGAGCGCTGGCCGGCGAACAGCAGCACGCCGACGGTCAGGAAGATCCCGGCGAGCAGCACGCCGGCCTCCGGGAAGACGGAGGTGGCCAGTCCGATGGAGAGGATCGGGCCGACGATGAAGCAGACCTCGTCGACCACGGCCTCGAAGGAGTAGGCGGTGTGCAGCCGGGCGGGGTCCTCGCGGTAGAGGTGCGCCCAGCGGGCGCGGACCATGGCGCCGGTGCTCGGCATCACGCCCATGCCGGCGGCGAACACGAACAGCGTCCAGTCCGGGGCGTCCAGCCGGGCGCAGAGCAGCAGGCCGACGACGGAGCCGATGGTGAGGGCCATGGCCGGGACGATGATCCTCGCCTGGCCGTGCCGGTCCACCAGGCGGGAGACCTGGGGACCCAGGACCGCGGCGGAGACGGCCAGGGTCGCCGAGACCAGTCCGGCCACGCCGTACGAGCCGCGCAGTTGGGACAGCATGGTCACGATGCCGATGCCGGTCATCGAGATCGGCAATCGGGAGACGAAACCGGTGGAGGAGAAGGCCACGGTGCCGGGCGCGGCGAATATTCGGCGGTAGCTGGACAGCACGGGAGCTCCGGGCAGGGAGGGTAAGGAACAAGTCTGGTCTAGACAGCTTACGTACGTTGGCAAACGGTATTTTCCGGACGCCCGGGCGGCCCCGGCGCCGGTGTCCGACCCCTCAGTGGCAGGATCGGTGCCATGTCCGACGCGCGCAAACCCTCCTCCTCCGGCGCCGCCCCGTACGACGCCCTGCTGCTGCTGTCCTTCGGCGGGCCCGAGGCCCCCGAGGACGTCGTCCCGTTCCTGGAGAACGTCACCCGGGGCCGCGGCATCCCGAAGGAACGGCTCAAGGAGGTGGGCAAGCACTACTTCATGTTCGGCGGCGTCAGTCCGATCAACGAACAGAACCGGGAGCTGCTCGCCGCCCTGCGCAAGGACTTCGCCGAGCACGGGCTGGACCTCCCGGTGTACTGGGGCAACCGCAACTGGGCCCCGTACCTGGTGGACACCCTGCGGGAGATGGCCGGGGCCGGCCACCGGCGGATCGCCGTGCTCGCCACCAGCGCCTACGCCGGCTACTCGGGCTGCCGCCAGTACCGGGAGAACCTGGCCGACGCGCTGGCCGCCCTCGCCGAGGAGGGCGTCCCGGCGCTGACCGTCGACAAGCTGCGGCACTTCTACAACCACCCCGGCTTCGTCGAGCCGATGATCGAGGCCACCCTGGCGGCCCTGGCCGAGCTGCCCGAGGCCGTCCGGCCCGGCGCCCGGCTGGCCTTCACCACCCACTCCATCCCGGACGCGATGGCCGAGACCTCCGGTGCCCCGGACGACCCGGCCCGGGGCACCCCCGGCGGCGCCTACGTCGCCCAGCACCTGGACGTGGCCCGGCTGATCGCCGCGGCCGTCGCCGAGCGCACCGGCGTGGCCGACCGGCCGTGGCAGCTGGTGTTCCAGAGCCGCAGCGGCGCCCCGCACATTCCGTGGCTGGAACCGGACATCTGCGACCACCTGGAGGCCCAGCACGCCGACGGCGCGCCGGCCGTGGTGATGGTCCCGATCGGTTTCGTCTCCGACCACATGGAGGTCAAGTACGACCTCGACACCGAGGCCGTCGCCAAGGCCGCCGAACTGGGCCTGCCGGTCTCCCGCGCGGCCACCGTCGGCGCCGACCCGCGGTTCACCGCCGCGGTGCGCGAGCTCGTCCTGGAGCGGGCCGCCGTCGAGCGCGGCGAGGGCGTGACCCGCTGCGCCCTCGGCACCCTCGGCCCCGGCCACGACGTGTGCGCGGTGGCCTGCTGCCCCAACCCGCGCGCTCCGCGCCCGGCCGCCGCCGAGCGCTGACCCCCTTCCGGAGGAGAATCCCGTGCCCACCCCCGCCCAGCCCGACGGCCGGCCCCTCGACGACCTGCTGGACGTAGCCCTGGACGCGGCCCGCCGGGCCGGCGTCCTGCTGCGCGACGGCCGCCCCGCCGACCTCGGGGTGGCCGGCACCAAGAGCAGCCCGGTCGACGTGGTCACCGAGATGGACCTCGCCTCCGAGAAGCTCGTCCTGGAGCTGATCGCCGACCGCCGCCCCCAGGACGGCTACCTGGGCGAGGAGGGCGCCGAGCGGCCCGGCACCAGCGGGGTGCGCTGGGTGGTCGACCCGCTCGACGGCACGGTCAACTACCTGTACGGGCTGCCCTCCTGGGCGGTCAGCGTGGCCGCCGAGGTGGACGGCCGGGCCGTCGTCGGGGTGGTGTACGTCCCGGCCCGCGGCGAGCTGTTCCACGCCGTGCTGGGCCGCGGCGCCCACCTCGACGGCCGGCCGATCTCGACCCGCCCGGCCCCGCCCTGGGGCCAGGCGCTGATCGCCACCGGCTTCAACTACGTCCAGCCGGTGCGGGTGCGCCAGGCCGAGGTGCTGCTGGCCCTGATGCCCGAGGTGCGGGACGTCCGCCGGGCCGGGGCGGCCGCCGTCGACCTGTGCGACGTGGCCGCCGGGCGGCTGGACGGCTACTACGAGCGCGGGCTCGCCCCCTGGGACCGCGCGGCCGGCTGCCTGATCGCCACCGAGGCCGGTGCGCTGGTCGGCGGCCGCCCAGGGCACGGTCCGGACGGCGAGCTGACCGTGGCCGCCGCCCCGGGCGTGTACGAGCCCTTGCAGGAGCGGCTGGCCGCGCTGCGCGCCTGGGCGGACTGACCCGGGCCCGGAGCGCGGTACGCGGGACGCCGGGCCCTCCGGAACCGGAGGGCCCGGCGAGCCCGGCGAGCCCTGTGGACAGGCGCGCGGAGAGGCGGGTGGAAAAGACCGGCGGACATGCGAAGAGCCCTGGCACACGGGGGATGCCAGGGCTTGGGTTTCGCACGGCCCCCGCAGGGCCGCTGGTGCCGGAGTACCGGCGTGTCGGGTCAGGCGGCGGTGCGGTGGCGGTCCAGCACGGTGTCCACACCGTGCTCGGCGGCCAGACGACGGAGATCGTCCAGCTCGGACTGCTCCACCTCGGCGAGGAACTCGTCCCCGGCCTCGATCGCGCGGTGCAGGTCCTGCTCGGCATTGGCTATGCGCTGCAGGATTCCGGCCTTGAAGGCGTCCATACGGGCCCCCTTACTGTGTCGGACGTGCACGGTCGTGCGCTCTCCGCCCCGAGGAGGGTCCAGCCGGTGAATGCGCCCGGTCCGAGGAGTGGTGGATCTCCGGTCGGGCGCGGAGACGGCCCTTCGGCCGCTCCCGGTGAATTCCCAGCCCCAGGGCCGGCGCGGATGAACGCACGGCGGGTGGGTGCGATCGGCCAACAGCCAGATCGCGGGTGTGCAGCTGTCCTCCCCGCCCGGGGGGCCGGGAAACCTCCCGGCGGAAGAAAGTTGCCCGTGTCACAGTCCAAGCGGAGCGCTCCCGGCACGAACGGTCACCGCTGCGGGGCCCGGGCCTCCTGCCCGAGGGGCAGCTTATCGCTGCTTTACCGCAGGACCAGGCAGGATGGAGGCACCGTCGGAGCCGTGCGTCCGCTTTCCGGGGCCGGCCTGGAGAAGGGACAACGACCGTGCGGGTTCTCGTCGTCGAGGACGAGCAGCTGCTCGCCGAGGCTGTCGCGACCGGCCTGCGCCGCGAGGCGATGGCCGTCGACGTGGTGTACGACGGGGAGGCCGCGCTCCAGCGCATCGCGGTCAACGACTACGACGTGGTGGTCCTGGACCGCGACCTCCCACTGGTCCACGGCGACGACGTCTGCCGCAAGGTGGTCGAGCAGGGACTGGCCACCCGGGTGATCATGCTGACCGCCTCCGGCGACATCAGCGACCGGGTCGAGGGCCTGGAGATCGGCGCCGACGACTACCTTCCGAAGCCGTTCGCCTTCAGCGAACTCGTCGCCCGGGTAAGGGCGCTGGGCCGCCGCGCGACCATCCCGCTGCCCCCGGTGCTGGAGCGGGCCGGGATCTCGCTCGACCCCGGCAGGCGCGAGGTGATCCGGGAGGGGCGCACCGTCCAGCTCGCTCCCAAGGAGTTCGCCGTCCTGGAGGTGCTGATGCGGGCCGGCGGTGCCGTCGTCTCCGCCGAGCAGCTCCTGGAGAAGGCCTGGGACGAGCACACCGACCCGTTCACCAACGTCGTGCGGGTCACCGTGATGACGCTGCGCCGCAAGCTCGGCGACCCGCCGGTGATCGTCACCGTGCCCGGTTCCGGCTACCGGATCTGACCGGAACCCGCCCCCCGGAGTCCGTCCCCCCGTAGTCCGCCTGCCGGACTCCGCCCCGGGATCCGCCCCCGAGGATCCCCCGCCGTACCCAGCGCCCGCCCCGGCGGACGCCCGAGAGGACCATCATGACCACCCCGCCGCCCCCGGCCGGCGGGCCCTCCGGCGCGCCCGCCGGCGGCCCGCGCGCCGTACCGCCCAGGCCCGTGCACCCGCCCCGCCAGTCCCGCCCGCACCCGCCCGAGACCTACGTCCCCGGTGACGGCCTGCTCGCCTGGCTGCCCTTCCGCCCGACCATCCGGATGCGGCTCACCCTGCTCTACGGCGGGGTGTTCCTGATGGCCGGCGTGGTCCTGCTGCTGGTGATGTACTTCTTCGTCCAGCAGGCGCTCCAGCAGGTCGGCCAGCCGCACCTGGTGCTCAACGGCATCCCCGTGCGGACGGCGGACGGCCAGGTCATCACCACCCAGTCCGCACTCGACCAGTGGCTGAACGACCAGCGGTCCTTCCAGGCCAACCAGGCGCTCAACACCCTGCTGCGCAAGCTGCTCACCGTGCTGGTCTGCCTCGCCGTGATCGCCTTCGCGGCCGGCTACGCGATGGCCGGCCGGGTGCTGCGCCCGCTCGGCCGGATCACCCGCACCGCCCGTGACGTCGCCTCCTCCGACCTGCACCGCCGGATCGAGCTGGACGGCCCGGACGACGAGCTCAAGGAGCTCGCCGACACCTTCGACGACATGCTGGACCGGCTGGACCGCTCCTTCGACTCCCAGCGCCGCTTCGTCGCCAACGCCTCGCACGAGCTGCGCACCCCGCTGGCGATCAACCGCACCCTGCTGGAGGTCCAGCTCTCCGACCCGGCCGCCTCGCCCGACCTCCAGCAGCTCGGCAAGACCCTGCTGGCCACCAACGAGCGCAGCGAGCAGCTGGTCGAGGGCCTGCTGCTGCTCGCCCGCAGCGAGAACGAACTGACCGACCGGCGCGCCGTGGAGCTGTCCGAGGTGGCCACCCGGGCGCTGGAGCAGACCCGGGGCGAGGCCGACAAGCGGGAGGTCGAGCTGCGCTCCAAGCTCGACCCGGCGGTGGTCGCGGGCAACGGCGTGCTGCTGGAGCGGCTGGCGCTCAACCTGCTGCAGAACGCCGTCCGCTACAACACCCCGGGCGGCTGGGTCGAGCTGGCCACGGCCACCGTGCCGGGCGGTGGCGAGCTGGTGGTCTCCAACACCGGCCCGGTGGTGCCCGGGTACGAGCTGGAGCACATCTTCGAGCCGTTCCGCCGGATCAAGGGCGCCGACCGCACCCGCAGCGACAAGGGGGTCGGTCTGGGCCTGTCCATCGTCCGGTCGGTGGTGCGCGCCCACGGCGGCACCATCGAGGCCACCCCGCGCGCCGGGGGCGGCCTCACCATGCGGGTGCGGATTCCGTCCCCGTAGCCGCCCTGCGGCGCCGTTCTGCGCCCCGGGGCGGGCCCGACACGCCCCAACAGCCCCGGACGCTGCCGCGTTCCGTGGGCGACCGTTTCCAGCCGCCCCCGCCAGGCCCGTCAAGACGACATAAGGCCTGGCGGGGGCGGCTTGTCTTTTCCGCCCCAAGCAACTTACGGTGTCGTAACCTACGCAACCGTAAGTGCGCCCGGCCGGTTCGCCCGCCGACGGCTCCGACACGACGCGTGCCCGCCCAACGCGCCCGTCCAGCGCGTGAATCCGTCCCCAGGAGCAAGACCGTGACCATCGTCCCTCTGCAGAGCAGCCCCTCGCTCGGATCGAGCGGCTGGACCGACGCGCGGCTGATCCTGGCCCTCGAAGAGGTCGTCGAGAAGGAGCTCAACCGCCACCTGACCGTGGCCAAGGAGTGGATGCCGCACGAGTTCGTCCCGTGGAGCCAGGGCCGCGACTTCGACGGCGTGCTGGGCGGCGAGGCCTGGTCGCTGGACCAGTCCCAGGTGACCCCGCTCGGCCGGGTCTCGCTGGTGGTGAACCTGCTCACCGAGGACAACCTCCCCAGCTACCACCACGAGATCGCGACCATGTTCGGCCGCGAGGGCGCCTGGGGCACCTGGGTGCACCGCTGGACCGCCGAGGAGGGCCGGCACGGGATAGCCATCCGTGACTTCCTGCTCGCCACCCGGGCCGTCGACCCGGTGGAGCTGGAGCGGGCCCGGATGTCCCACATGTCCGAGGGCTTCGAGTCCGACAACGCCCACAGCATGCTGCACTCGGTCGCGTACGTGGCCTTCCAGGAGCTCGCGACCCGCATCTCGCACCGCAACACCGGCAAGTACGCGGGCGACCCGCTGTGCGACCAGCTGCTGGCGAAGATCGCCAACGACGAGAACCTGCACATGGTCTTCTACCGGAACCTGCTGAAGGCCGCCCTGGAGCTCGCCCCGGACCAGGCCATGCGCGCCATCGCCGACGTGGTGATCAACTTCCGGATGCCCGGCCACGGGATCCCCGGCTTCGAGCGCGCCGCCGCCCAGATCGCCATCGGCGGGGTGTACAACCTGCGCATCCACCACGACGACGTGCTCCAGCCGGTGCTGCGGCACCTTCGGGTGATGGAGATCGACGGCCTCGGCCCCGAGGGCGTGCTGGCGCAGAACGAGCTGGGCGTCTTCCTGGACGGGCTGGACGCTCAGGCGCGCAAGTTCGAGGAGCGCCAGGCCGCGCTGCTGGCCCGCCGGGAGGCCCGCCGCAACGCCGGCTAGGAGGCCCGCGGGGGCGCTCCCGCCGAGCCGTCGCGCCCCCTGGGGGAGGGGGCGGAGTGGGTGGATTTTCCGTGGTTTGCCCCGGAAGATTCTGAACGTGACCAAGCTCACACCGTGTCGCTCCACGGCGCCGGCCGACCCCGGAGAGTGATCACCCCAACGGGGGCGCCGATCGCGGTCCGTGATCGGAATTCGGTCTGCTGTCGGTCCGTCGGATTGGTCGGCATCCCTGGTGGGCAAGGGATTCGACGGACACCTGTACGGGCTTCGCTCACTGTGAGTCGCCGGTTCGAAGGGCGCGCGGGGGCTCTACGATGGCCCTGCGTGAGGCCTTCCAGGCCCCGGAGGATCACCCCAACGGAGCCCTGGCTGAGTGTCGATTGAGTAACGGGGCTTGAAGTAAGGCAAAATCTCCGCCTCGGGTCGGGCACAAGACCGACCCCCCATGCGTTACGTGCGCTGGAGATACCGCACACACCGCACAACCCGGAGGGGGAGAGCGAAAAATGGCAACCGACTACGACACCCCACGCAAGACCGACGACGAGCTCAACGAAGACAGCATCGAGGAGCTCAAGGCTCGGCGGAACGACAAGGGCGGCGGCTCCGTCGACGTCGACGAGTTCGACGCCGCCGAGGGCATGGAGCTGCCCGGTGCCGACCTCTCGAACGAGGAGCTCGCCGTCCGTGTCCTGCCCAAGCAGGCCGATGAGTTCACCTGCATGAGCTGCTTCCTGGTCCACCACCGCAGCCAGCTGTACAGCGAGAAGAACGGCAACCCGATCTGCCGGGACTGCGGCGCCTGAGCACCGCAGCGGACAGCGCCAGGTGCCCGTGGCTCCCGCGGCACCGGCACACCGCCCCTTCCGGCCCCGGGCAGCGGGGCCGGACGGCAGGTCCGCGGTCCGTCCTGGCGGACGGACCCGGGAGGACGGAGTCGGCCGGCCAGGAGCCGGCCAGGACAAAGTCGTAGGGACGGTCCCGCAGCAGCGGAACCGTCCCTCTCGGTTTTTCGGGGCCCGTTCGCGGGGCCCACGGGCGCGTCGGTCAGGTGCGGGCGCCGCGCCGGGCCTCCTCCAGCGCCTCGGCCAGCTTCATCGGCGAGCGCGTCGACAGGTACAGGTACGGCGTCGGGTCGGCCGGATCGCTCACCTCGACCCGCAGCGCCGTCGGGACGTAGCTGCGCAGCAGCATGAAGGCGCGGGGATCGGCCTTCGGACCGCGCCAGGCCGCCGCCTCGGCGGGGCTCAGCGCGTGGGCTGCACCCAGCGCGTCCACCGGGATCCGGGCCGGTCCGGCCACCAGCGAGCCCTGCACCACGCGGATCCGCGCCGAGCCGTAACTGCTGATCGCCACCGCGCCGATGGCGATGCCGGCCACCAGGCCGACCAGGGCGGCCGGTCCGCTGACCCGGATCAGGATCAGTGCCAGGGTCAGACCGACTGCGACCGGGAGCAGCCACCAGGAGCGAGGCACCGTGAGGCGTTCGTCGTACATGCCCCCATTGTGGTCGCCCTGACGCCCGGGGCGGGACGCCACCCCCACCGGAGGCCTTGCTACCCCTGGGTAGGCTGGGGAGCCGTGACCGGTACGACCACCCCCACCACCCCCACCGACCGGCCGGCGCCCGCGTTGCCGCCGACCCCGACCACCCCGCCCCCGGACGCCGTGATCCCGGAGCGCCACCCCCAGGCGCCCGCCCCCGGCACCCACCTCGGCTCCCACTACGAGCACTGCTTCGGCTGCGGCCCCCAGCACCCCGGCGGCCTGCGGATCGACGCGGTGGCCGGCGAGGGCCTGGACGTCACCGCCGAGTTCATCGTCCGGGACGTGCACCAGGGCGGCCCCGGGCTGGCCCACGGCGGCGTGCTGACCACGGCGATGGACGAGACCCTCGGAACGCTGAACTGGCTGCTGCACGCGCCCGCGGTGACCGGCCGGCTGGAGACCGACTTCCTCAGCCCGGTGCCCGTCGACTCGGTGCTGCACCTGCGCGCCTGGATCACCGGGGTGCGCGGCCGCAAGATCTACAGCGCCGCCGAGGGGCGGATCGGCGGCCCGGACGGACCGGTCGCCGTGCGTGCGCAGGCGCTCTTCATCCAGGTGAAGCTGGAACACTTCACCACGCACGGTCGTCCCGAGGACATCGAGAAGGTCCTCGACGACCCGGATCTGATGAAGCGCGCACGAGCCTTTGAGGTGAACCCTTGAGCGAGACCCCCCGTCCGCAGCTGGACGTCCTGATCAGGCGCATCGACGCCGAGCTGCCGCTGCCGGAGTACGCGCAGCCCGGGGACGCCGGTGCCGACCTGCGGACCACCGTCGACGCCGAGCTGGCCCCCGGTGAGCGGGCGGTGCTCCCCACCGGCATCGCCGTCGCCCTGCCGGACGGCTACGCGGCCTTCGTCCACCCGCGCTCAGGGCTGGCAGCTCGTTGCGGAGTTGCCCTCGTGAACGCCCCGGGGACGGTCGATGCCGGGTACCGTGGAGAGATCAAGGTGATCGTCGTCAATCTGGACCCGCGCGAGGGGGTCAGCTTCCGCCGAGGGGACCGGATCGCCCAGCTGGTCATCCAGCAGGTCGAGAAGGCCCGCTTCCACGAGGTGGCCGAGCTGCCGGGGTCGGCACGCGCCGAGGGCGGGTTCGGGTCGACCGGTGGCCACGCCGCGGTCTAGCATTCCCGCGGCCTCGCAGGAAGCCGAGCAGGTATTCGCATCGGTCTTGGACCGGGAAGGACAGTGACCGTGTTCCGTCGTCGCCAGAAGAGCGAGGACGCTGTCGAGCAGCTCGCCGACGACGCCATCAGCGCCGACGAGACGGCCGATGACGTCGAAGGTTCCGCCGAGAGCGAGAACGTGACCGAGCTGGACCCGGCCGACAAGGTCGGCCTGCCGCCGGCCCCGCGGCCGGACGGCCCGTGGGACCACTCCGAGCTGGAGGCGCCGGAGGAGGGACGAGTCGACCTCGGGGGTCTGCTGGTCCCCGGCGTCGAGGGTATGGAACTCCGCGTCGAGGTCGCCGGTGACGCGATCGTCGCGGCCACCCTGGTACTCGGCAACAGCGCCATCCAGCTCCAGGCCTTCGCGGCCCCGAAGTCGGAGGGCATCTGGGGGGAGGTCCGTGAGGAGATCGCCAACGGCATCACCTCGCAGGGCGGCCTGATCGAGGAGGAGGAGGGCCCGCTCGGCTGGCACCTCCGTGCCCAGGTCCCGGTGCAGCTGCCGGACGGTACCCAGGGCGTGCAGCTGGTGCGCTTCGTCGGCTGCGACGGGCCGCGCTGGTTCCTGCGCGGTGTGATCTCGGGCCAGGCCGCCGTGCAGCCCGAGATGGCCGGGATCCTGGAGCAGGTCTTCCGGCAGACCGTCGTCGTCCGCGGCGAGACCCCGATGGCTCCGCGCGACCCGATCGTGCTGAAGCTCCCCGAGGACGCCCAGATGGTCGCCGACGGTGGTGGGGCGGCCGCCGCCGCCGCGGCCGAGGGCGAGGGCCGTTACGGCTCGCTCGACCCGTTCGCGCGCGGCCCGGAGATCACCGAGGTCCGCTGACCGCCTCGCCGGTGGTCCACCGCTGACCGGTTGTCACTGCTGATCGCCTCCGCCCGGCCCCCGGGCGGAGGCGATTTGCATGTGGCGGGTCGGTCCCCGTACAGTTCCGGAGTCGCCGCGGGAGACCGGGGCGACAAAGCGGAAAGCGAATCCGATGAATGAAACTCCGGAAAACGGGGCGGAAAACATCTGATAAGCTGGAAACACGAAAGAACGAAGCGCCCGGAGGGCCCGCTGGAAGGCGGTCC
>NZ_JBIWAQ010000049.1:0-15051 GCF_044760155.1 Kitasatospora sp. NPDC098652 | reverse complement strand
CGGAGCCCGATCCCCTTGAGCGCGTAGCGCTCAAGCCTCCGCTTTGAGCGCCAGCGAAATGCGGATAACCGCCAAGAATGGCCCGGCAATTCCCCCGTTTTTGATTTTCGGAATGGAGCGGAGCGGAGTTCCGGAAATGCAGCGATAGCCCCGTAGGGGATATCGCGGAGACGGCGCCGCGCGATTTCTGGAATTCGCGTCAGCGAAATTCGAATTACCGCCTCGGCGATTTTCAATTTCCGTCCTCGACATTTTGAATTTCTCTCTACCGAATTTCCGGCGTCCTCGATCGAGTTTCGGGCCGGAATTCGAATTCTCTCCGCGAGCGGATTGCTACCCTCTGTGCCCAACTTGCAACGCTTTGACCTGCTGTTACTACTCTAGGTAGTCGCATGGTTGGGGTTGGAATTTCACGGGATCGGCGGGAGGATAGATAAAAAGCCTGATTCCGGCCCCGGGTGTGTGAGCGCGTCCGGGGTCGCGCGGGCCCGCCGATCCCTGGTCGATCGACGGGCCCGCGGCCTTCCTACGCCTTCGGCCTGGCGCTGGCCATCAGCTCGGAGACGGTCTCGGAGACTCCTTCGGTGGCCCAGCGGAACGCCTTCTCCTGCTTGCGGATCTCGTCGGCGGACAGCCCTTCGGACTTCGCCCACGCGTCGAGGTCGCCGAAGTCGCGCAGCTCGTTGTAGCTGTCGTCGATGCGGTGGATCCGCGACCACGGGAGCATCAGCCGTCCGATGCGCCAGTCGTGGCTCTCGTTGCCGTCCGGCTCGAAGGTGGTCTCTGTCCAGCACCCGGTGATGCTGATGCCCCAGTCGTGGGTCCGGAAGTACTTGGCCCAGACGTCGATGCCGGTGGCGGCGTCGTGTGCCTGTGCCCCGGTCCCGAGCACGGTGATGCTGTACAGGTAGTCGTTCGGCCCCATGGGTCAGCCTTTCAGTCGTCGGACGAGGACCCGCCGGACGCGGTCGTCCTCCCGGGCGGCACGCAGCAGCTCCCGCACTATCTCGGCCTTGTCGACCCGCCGGCCTGTCTCCTCCCGCAGCTCCAGCACGAAGAAGTCCAGCTCCTGCGCTTCGGTCGGGTCGTGCCGGACGGTGAGCGCAACGGCGTCCGCGGCCCGGGGTGCCGGCCGCTGCTGGGTGGTCCGGCCGCGCCGTGCAGGGGCGGCCTTCTTCGCTCCGGTGGCGTCACGACGTCCCGGCGTCACGACGTCATCAGAGCCCGCCTCGGGGCCGTTGGGCTGGGATTCCTCCCCGTTGCCCCCGATCCGTAGCCCCCTCCCGCCGGAGGGTTGGAGCTTGGGCTGCTTCGCGATGACCAGGGGCTCGGTGGCTGGCATGGCGCGCTGCTGGGTCATGCCGGGATCTCCTTCACCAGGTGCTGGGCGAGCAGCTCGTACACCGCGCGCACCTCGCCGCTCCCGGCGACCTGATCGAGCGGGAGGGCGTACTCGTCCGCGTTCAGCAGGGTCGTACGGCTGGGGACGACGCCCCAGACGTGCTCGCCGAACAGCTTCCGGCAGTTGGCGAGCTGGCCGGAGTGTGCGGTGAGCCGCTGGTCGTAGGAGGAGACGATGACCCCCGCGAAGGCGACGTCCGGGTTGCCGAGGTCTTCGCCGGCGGACTCGACGAACTCCCGCCACCGCAGCATCCCCTGGATGGCGTCGTACTTCGCCTCGGTCGTGCCGACCGCGAAGTGTGCCGCGGCCATGGCCATCTCGGTTAGGTGGCCGAAGGCGGGCTGGCAGTCGATCAGCAGGTAGTCCAGGTGGCTGTCCGCGCCCTTGAGAGCCTTCGCGAACCGGCGGTAGGCGCCGCGCTGGGCGACCTCGCGGGCCCGGTTCTCCAACTCGATCCGGGCGGGCAGCAGGGTGATCCGCTCCGCGAAGGGGGCGTCCCAGCCGATCGGCTGCCAGACCTGAGAGGCCACCCCGTCCGCGGAGGCCTCGATGGCTTCGGCGACGGTGAGCTTGTCTGGGGAGTCCACCCAGCCGAGGCGCCTGCTGGCGTTGCCCTGGGGGTCCATGTCGGCGACCCCGACCCGATGGCCGGCCTTGGCGAGAGCCTCGGCGAGGCGGACGACGTTGGTCGTACACCCCGTCCCACCCTTGTTCTTCCCGAACGCGATTCTTCGCGCCATCAGTCTGTCTCCCTTCGTTGACCAGCAGGTTAGCGGCTGTCGTGGCGTCACGACGCCGAGGCGTCACGACGCCATGGCAAGGGGCCCGCACTGGACGGTGCGGGCCCCTTGGGCAGGGTTCAGAGTGGCCAGTCGCTCGCTTCCTGCCGGGCGACGTCGCACCCGGGGGCGTGGCCCCAGTTCCGCCCGCACTCGTGGCAGGTGGGGAGCGGCCGATCGTCGTCGGGGTCCCGGTACTCGTCCCACTCGTCCTCTTCATCCATGCCTCGGTGCCCTCCTCCGGCTTGTTGTCTGTGCTGTTCAACGAGGGGCCGCACGGTTGGGTGCGGCCCCTCGTGACGCCATGACTTCGTGACGTCGTGGCGTCGTGGCGTCATGTGGCAGGCGTCAGCTCACGCTGATCGAGTGGATGACGGAGGCTTCGAAGTCGATCCGCTGGGCGAGGTCGGGGTCCCAGAACGTCCCCACGATGGCGGCCACCGCGTGATCCTCGCCCGCGTCCAGCAGGTCCACGACGGTCTTGATCATGTGTGCGGGGATGTCCGCCTCGATGGTCCCCTCCCACCAGTTCTCCGAGATCTTCCAGTCCCCGTAGATCGAGATGGAGAGGGTGTCCGGGTAGCTCCGCGGCTCCTCTTCCTCCTCCTCTTCGGCTTCGGCCTCCTCCGCCTCGGCCTGCTCCTCGCCGAACTCCTCACCGCCCAGGCCCGGGGCGGCCGGCGGAGTCGGCGGAGCCTCAGCGGGGGCAGTCGGGGGAGCGGGCGGAGTCGGCGGAGCCGCAGGCGCCTCGGGGGCCGGAGCCGGAGCGGGAGCGGCCTCCTTGGCCGGGCGCCGCAGAACCTTCCGGGTGGCGCCGGAGACCGCGCTCCTGGTGTTCTTGGCGGCCCCGCTGATGGCCTGCCCGATCTTCTTGAAGAACCCCATGTCAGATCTCCCCCTCGTCCCAGCCCTGACGGCTCACCAGTTCCGCGCTGACCTGTCGGGCATCGCCCGTGACCCGCAGCCACGCCTGCTGCCCCGGCGTGCGCCCGCCGTCGATGACGCAGGTCACGCACTCCCCCGCCACCGGACCGAGGACCGGAACCGGCCGGGAGGTGAAGCAGACGGGGCACACCAGCAGACTGACGACACGGCTCATCCCAGCTCTCCCTTCACGTGGTCGCGCACGAGGTCATGGATGCTGCGCCGCCCGCCGTCCAGGTGCGGCAGCAGCAGGCCCATAGGCGCGGTGCCCTCACTGCTCCAGCCGCCGTGCGTGGGGCCCAGCTCCATCCCGGACGGCTTGGCCAGCGCGGGGTCTTCCTGGTCGCTGGCGATGGTGATCGCGTCGACGTACAGCGACATCGGGCGGATGCCGTCCTGGGCCGCGTACTTCATGAGGTTGCGGTAGGTGTTGGCGAGCGCCAGATCCAAGAGGTCCTGCGCCCAGTCGGGGCGCCAGAACAGGTCACCGCTGTAAAGGTCGCCGGTCTCGAAGTCGAGCTGGGGCTCACGCCGGTCCAGGTAGCCGCGGAAGCTCTTGTAGAGCTGCCCGTTGATCTGCTTGGCCCACTTCCCACCGGGCCGGCCTTCCTCGATGGCCGCGAGGATGCGGGTGCGCGAGGCGTGCAGCTTCTTGTACATCGGGTTCAGCGCGCGCTTCTTGCGGGGCCAGTACCAGGCTTCCAGGACCTCGGGCTCCCACTCGGGGTACACGTCCTCGGTCAGCAGCTCCATGCCCGGCGTGCGGAGCCAGAACCCGCCCTCCTCGGCCTCGCGGAACTGGAGCGGGGGCAGCATCGGGTCACCGGTTCCGGGGATCTCCGCGACCCGCCAGTACCCCCGGAACTGCTTGTCGAAGGGGCGCCCGTGCGCGGCGTGCTCGGGCTCGCCGATGCCCAGGTCGATGCTGGAGTAGGCGCCCAGCCACGCGGCGCTCTTGTCGAGCTTCTGGACCCAGGCCCGGCCCCGCTCCTCCTCGGTCGGCTCACGGTGCCAGGTGGTCTTCACCAGCTGAGGCACCGCGTTGCGCTCGGCCGGCGGGACCTCGCGCCGCCGGATCGCCTCACACAGCACGTCCTCATCGGCGATCCGCCCCGCCTTCGCCACCGCCACCGCCGTGCGGTTCGGGCTCTTGAAGAACGGCACCGCCATCGGCTTGTCCCCGGGCCCGTACACGGTCGACAGCGTGTAGACCATCAGCGTGTCCAGCATGGTCGCCGCGTCCGGCGCCCCGCCCAGACCACCCAGCTCGAACCCGTTGCGGATCCGGCTGTCGTACGCCGGAATCGCCAGGTTCACCCGCTGACCATCGGCCAGCACCAGCACCGTCCACGCCACCAGCCCAGCGGGCTGCTGCTCCACGACCGATGAGCCTGGCCCCGGTACCGCCCAGTCGTGCGCAACGGGCTCCTGCGGCCCGACCTGGCCCCGCCGGCGCATCGGCTGCCCGCTTGCGTCGGCTTCCTCGGCCTGGGCCCCGGCGAGCGCGGCCCTGGCCTTGCGATCGGCGGGCAGCCCGAGGGCTTCGAGTGCGCTGGCGTGCAGGTACAGAGTCCGCAGCCCGTACGCGGCCATCAGGCCCGGAACCTCGCCGACCGAGGACGGCATCGGCACCGCGACCGGCTCGCAGTTCGGCAGGTGCAGCAGGCCGTCCCCCAGCACCCCGAGCGCGGTCGCCCAGTCCGTCAGCCGCGACCACCCCGGGTCGGTCACCCGCTCCACGGGCTCCGGGTACGTGACGTCATGACGCCGCGACGCCACGACGTCATCAGACCTCGTGCCGGAGCCCTCTGCGGAGGGCCGTTCCGGGGTCTCTCGCGCGTCACACGTAAATTCCAGCTCCAAAAAGGTCGCTCCGGTCGCTCCGGTCGCTCCGCCGCAGGTCAGAGGGTCGCTCCCGGGAGCGACTAGGGTCGCTCCCGGGTCGCTCCCGGGGGTCGCTCCGCTCGGGAACTGACTCGCTCCGCCCTCGGCGGGGCCGCCCTCGGTCTCCTCGTCGCGGGCGAACAGCTCGGACGCCTTCGCGGTGTCGAAGCAGTGCATTCGCTCCCCCAGACCGGTGTACCGGACCTCCTTGGGCAGGAGCCGCTGCGCGTCCTTGCCGCTGCCCCGGATGTGCACCCCGAGGGCGTCCAGGTGCCGCAGCGCGGCGGACAGGTTGTCGATCTCGGCAGTCTTGGACGCCTGCTTCACGGCCTCCAGTCGCACCCACCACAGGCCCGCCTCGGGCTGCCGGAAGCCCTTAGGCGGCTGCAACCCCTCCTCGGCCGCAGCCCGGAATTTGTCCATGGTCGGGAAGGTGCTGCCCTCGAACCGCAGAGCGTCCAGCGCCAGCCACAGCCGCTCGCCCTCGGGCAGGTTCGCCTCGGCGGCCTGGACGACCGCGGGCCCCAGCAGCTCGGCCGCGGCCTGCTCCGCCGCAGCACCCAGGCCGGACACGCCCAGCACCTTCTCCAGCAGCAGCGCCCCGACCACCCACGCCATGTGGATCTCGGCGATGGTGTCGGCGATGCCGCCGGTACGCGCGCAGTACTTCGCGCACAGCTCCAGGTGCGCGGTCTTCAGGGCCTGAAGGTTCGCGGCCGTGAACACCCCGCCGCGCACGGCCCACTCCAGCGGCCAGCCGCCCGCGCTGCGGGCCAGGCGCTTGAGCCGCTTGGAGACGTGCTCGGCGGCGAAGCCGTCCGGGGAGGCGGGGTCGCCCTTGGAGTTCACCCAGGTGTGCGGGAAGAAGGGCCCCTCGATCTCGAACAGGCGGGAGGCGAGGTCTTCGGTCTGGCCCTGCCAGCGCAGCCACTGGTTCGAGGTCGACAGCAGGATCGACCACCAGAACCCGTCGATCTCGCGGGCGGAGCCGTCCGCGCTGCCCATCTGCCGGATCGCGCCGCCGACCATCTGGGAGAACTCCCGGCCGGCCTCCTGCACCTTGCGGCCCGACGTGCTGTGCTCGTCCAGGCCGAACGGCAGGAAGCCGCGCTGGCGCATGGCCTGGGTGATGCCCTGCTTCGAGCTGTTCCAGGTGCCCATGATCTGTTGGCGCCTCGGGGCGATGTCGCCCAGCAGTGCGCACGCCACCGTGAGCATCGTGGACTTGCCCTGCTGGCCGGGCCCGACGAGGTTCAGGATGTGCGCGTGGACGTCGATCGCGTTGTAGGCCGGCCCCAGGAACATCGCGCCCAGGACGAGGGCGGCCTTGGGGTCCAGCACGGCGTACGCGCCGATCTCGTCCCAGACCTGGCGGGCGTGCTCCTCGGCGCCAGCCGTCACCCGGTAGCCGAAGGACTGGGCGTCGGCGTCCGGGAGGACAAGGTCGCCGTCCTCGCTGTAGTACGGGCGGGCCATCAGCTCCGGGGCGTCCTCGCCGTCCGCGCGCATGATGGTCGCGTAGGCCTGCCTCGCGTCGGAGCTGGACGGGCGGCTCTGCCCGACCTTCGCGGCCCAGGTGCCGCGGTCGATCTCGTCCTCGGTGATGATCCGGCGCCGCCGCTGGCGCTTGCCGACGATCTGGTACTCGATCCGGATCGTCTCGCCGTCGTCGGTCAGGTGCAGGATCTTCGCCGTGACACGGGGCACGGTGCCCACGACGAACGGCTCCGCGTCCTTCGACGCGCGGTGCAGGATCTGGCGGGTCTTGTCGTTGAAGTACCAGCCGGGCCGCATCGCGGGGATCGGCCGGCACCCGGGCGGAACGTCGCTCTCGGGCTTGGACTTGGGGTGGAGCTGAGTGACATTGCCCTGCCGGGGGACAACACCGGCAGTTGGCTGAGATTTGGCGGGCATGCGCGCCTTCCCGCCGGTGCCATGGTGTGACAGGGACAGACGTCCCCTACACTCGACACCGACTAGTGAGGACCCCTCGGGATAGGGCGGCAACCCTGTGACCCCGGGGGGTTCGGTCGTTTCTGGGGCTAAAAGCTCTTCGTGGGGGTGAGGTTACTCCCTGCCACGGAACTGGAGTCCGCCCGCATCCCCAGACGGGCGAGGCACGACGGACAGACGAACCTGGCCATCCTCCAAGATCCCCAGCTCAACAGCGTGGAAGCTGCCGTCCGGGGTGCCGAGCGCGTCCACGCTCAACGCGTCGGCGGGCATGTCGTAGGACCCGCCCAGGTGCATCAGCAGGCCGATCAGCATGGCGTGCGACATGTCGGCAGGCTCGGGCAGCTTGGTCACTTCGGGGTCGCCTTCTTCGCGGGGGCCTTCTTCGTCCGGACCTCGATGCCGGCGGTCTCCAGCCAGCCGTAGAAGAGGCCCGGTGACACGCCGGAGAGCTCCCGGATCCGGTTCCTGCCGGCGCCGGTTCGGACGGCCTCGATGGCGGCAGGCTCGATCTCTTTCAGCAGTTCCTCTGCCTTGCTCAGCAGTTCGGCGCGCTTTGCGCCCAGCTCCGCGAGCCGCCGCAGAGCCGCTACCTGTGCTTCTTCGGGAAGTTCAACCATGGACCGAAGGGTATCGCAGAAACTCGCCACGATGAAGTGTTGTACGCATCGTGGTTTCTGTGTCATGGTGGAGCCGTTCCCAAACGGGAGCGGCCCCGAGCCGGTGGTGACACACCTGCTCAGGGCCTTGACCACCCCCCTGAGACGACAGGAGGGCGATCCGTGATGGATCGTACCCAGGGGTCCGGCACGTCCGTGCCCACCCCCACCCCGAACCCGTCCCCGGCCCCCGAGCCCGTCCCCGCCCCGGCCCCCGAGCCGGTGGTCCTGGAGCGCGGTACCGGCATCAGCGTCATCTGGCCCCAGGACGGGGGCGCGCGATGAGCTACGCCGGCGGAACCCCGAAGCCGAAGACCCCCGGCCCCAAGCCCTCGGGCCCGAAGGCCTTCTTCACCGACGAGCGCCTGGTCGTCCTGATCGCCTTCGCGGCCGGGATCGCCGCCGCGGGTGCGGCCGGCGGCTTCGTGGCCCACTTCGACGGCCCGTGGTGGTCGCAGCTGGCCGTCGCGGAGCTGGCCGCGGTCGGCGTGATGCTGGGCCTGTTCGAGGCGCTGTCCGCCTGGCTGCGGAGGGCCCGGAACGAGCGGCTGTGCGAGGTCCAGGACGCGGCGGTGGCCGCGCACTGGTCGGGCACCTGCGGCTGCACCCTACCCGGCGATGCTCGCGGACTGCGACGCGTGGAACGACGCGCTGCTGCTGGCGGTCGAGGCCGAGGACGGTGCCCGATGACCACGCAGGAGATGAAGACTGCGGCGGGCGCCCTCGGCGCCGCCCTGCTGGCCGGTGCGGTGGTCGCCGCGCTCACCCCGGGCGGGCTGGCCGGCCTGCTGCTGACTCTGGCGGCCGGGTACCTGTCCTTCTTCGCGGCCTGGGACGCGCTGGCGCCCCGGCCGACGAAGGCCGGCGAGGACGGCCGGGACGGGGGCGAGCTGTGAACGCGACGCTGCCCCTGACCGGCGAGGCCTCCGCCCGCCTGGAGACGCTGTTCCGCCTCCACCACTCCCACCTGGTGGCGTTCGCCGAGACGCGCACCCGCGACCACGCCACGGCCGAGGACGTCGTCTCGGAGGCCTGGCTGCGGGCCGCCGCCTCGCTCCACCAGCTCCGCGCCGACGACCAGCGCGCCTACGGCTGGCTGCGGGCGATCGTCGTCCGCGCCGCCGTCGACCACTACCGGCCGCGCCGCGCCGACGAAAGGCCGGCGGACTTCACCGACGCGGTCACCGCCCGCGCCCTGCCCGCGTCGGCTCCGGCCGACGAGAGCGAGGGCCTGGCGCTCACGCTGCTGACGGCCGCCCAGGCCGTCGTCATCAAGCTCAAGGCCCAGGGCCTGAGCGACCTGCGGATCGCCCATCGGATCGGGCGCTCCGAAACGGCGGTCTGGAAGCGCAAGCACGCCGCCGCCCGCCGACTCCGACTCCAGATGGCTGGGTGATCACCATGAACCGACAGTTCCGACGCACGACCACGCGGGTTGCCCTGGCGGCCCCGGCCATCGCGGTGACCGCGGTCTCGGCGGTGCTGACCGTCGCGGTGGTGGCGCTGTGGCTCCAGGGCGTGATGCCGCTGGCCCTGGCGCTGGTGATCGGCCTGGGCTATGACGGCGCGTGGCTGGCCGCGCTCGCCTACGAGCGCCGCTTGGCCGGGCAGGGCGACCACAACGGCACGGTGACCGCGCTGGGGTGGGTGTTCGGCGCGCTGACGACCGGGATGCTGGTCGTCCACGCGCTGACCAGCCCTCACACCGCAGGGTGGCTCGCGGTCGCCTGGCTCCCGCTCGCGGCCAAGACGCTGTGGTGGCTGCACTCGATCTGGGAGTCGACGGAGATCTCGCCGAAGGCGCGGGCGGAGATCCGCCGGGTGCTCCAGGACTCCCGCGACACCGCGGCCATCTCGCGGGCGGTGCTGAGCGCCCAGACCCACGGCGAGCGGATCCGCATGGATGCCCTGTCCCGCACCGGCGCCGCGCTCGCGGGGGCCCAGGCGAAGACCGCTCGGGCCCTGGCGGAGGCCTGGGCGGAGCTGGAAGAGGTCTCCGGTGAGGACGACGAGTCCTCCGCCCTTCAGCGGATCGTCGCCCCCGCGTCCCCGGCGTGGGAGCTGCCGGTGTGGACGCCGCTCTCCGCCCTGCGTCCCACCGCCGCTCTCCCCGGCGGAGACGCGGCGGACATCCGCCCGGAGCCTGTGAAGGCCCAGGCCAGCGCCGTGCAGCCCACCGGCGCTCTCCGCCCGGACACCGAGCACGCTCCGGCGCCCAAGCCCGCGAGCGTGGCCTCCCTGGTCCGCCTGGCGGTGGCGGAGGTCGGCGACGACCCAAAAGCGGTGACGGCCTGGGTGAGCGCCAGGACGACGAAGGCGGTGCGGCCGGACACGGTCGCCCGGGAGATCCGCAGCACGAGGAACACCCCCACCGACACCAAGGCCGGCGCCCGCTTCGGGTTCGCCGCCGGGAGGAACTGACCATGGCCGAGCCGCGCTACTACACGACCGCAGAGAAGGCCAAGCTCGCCCTGCTGGTGGCCCGTGCCGCCGCCGGGGGCGACCGGGGGAAGATCGGCGCCCGCATCGACGCGATCCAGGCGGAGGCGGTGGCCCGCGAGGAGGCCGAGGACGCCGCCCGCGAGAAGGCCAAGCAGGACGCCCGCGACGCGAAGGCGAAGGCCAAGGCCGAGCGCGACGGCAAGTCGTACTGGTTCTGACCGACCGCCAGGGGCGGGCCGCACGGGCCCGCCCCCTCAACCCCCGAACCGCCCTCACGACCGCCAAGGAGACGCCATCATGCGCAAGACCGTGACCACGACCTGTGTCCTGTACCTCCAGCCCGGCGACGTCCTGCGGGACTCCGGCGCGGTGGTCGGCCACATCGTCACCAACGTGGCCCCCGGGCTCACCGACGTGGTGACCGACAAGGGCGTCCGCCGGATGCTCACCACGAAGACCGTCACCGTCATCCGCTACGTCTGACCGACCACCAGGGGCGGGCCTACCCGGGCCCGCCCCGCCACCGAGAGAGGAACCCCGATGAGCAACGACAGCACCGCCCGTGACGCGATCCGCGCTTACCACCGCCTGCGCCTGGCCCTGGAAGCCGCGGAGGCCAAGACCCGGTTCGACGCGATCGCCGAACAGCTGGGCATCGACCCCGCCCACCTGGACCGCGACGTGGAGCGGATCGCCAAGGAGGCCAACGCCGCCATCACGGCCGCCGGTCTCACGCAGGACGAACTGCGCCAGATCGACGCCGCCATCGTCCAGGTCACCCAGGCCTGACCCGCCCCGACCGAGAGGAGCACGACATGAGCTGGCTCGCCAGCCTCGGAGAGGCACTGACCATCGGCGGCAACAACCCCGTGAAGGCGGCGAACCCGCCCCGGGGCGAGTGCCGGCAGTGCTGGGAGCACGCGCACGACAGCCGCCGGGTGCACGCCCACTTGGCCCCGGGCGAGGACTGCCCGGCCTGCGTGGCCCACATGGGCGGCCGACACCCCGCCCACCTGATCGTCACCTGACCGGAGCCCGCCAGGGGCGGGCCCGCCGGGCCCGCCCCTCCCGCACGAAGGAGAAGCCGATGACCCACTACCCCGCCTTCAACGCCCCGTGCGCCAACGACGCGTACGACGGCGCCCCCGATCTCGACCAGGAGGCGGAGGAGGTCGCCCGGCTGGTCAAGGAGCTGGATGGCCCGCACAGGCCGGAGTACTACGGGCCGGTGACCACGGCCGAGCGTCGGGAGGTGATCCTGCGCCTGGCGGCCGTCCACGACCGGCGGTGGTGGCGGAGCCGGACCGAGGCGGACGGGCAGCTCGCCGAGTCGGCGGCCTTCGCTCTCCAGCAGTTCGACCGGCTCCACCCGGAAGAGGTCGCCGGTCCGATCGGGCCGGACTCGATCGAGTGGGACGCTCCCGGCGGCACCCGGGCCTACGTCCGTAGCGAGTACTGGACGTGGCGCAACGTCCCGCCGGGCTGCGGCCCGTGCGACCCGCACGACCCGTGCGAGTGGCACCAGCGCTGACCGGGCGACCGGTCGGAACCGAAATCCGTGGGCCATCTGTCCGAGGTGGCGCGCACACTGACAGATCACCTGCTGATCTCTGATCAGCGAGGGGACGCCGGGCGGGGATGACGCCCCGCCCGGCAGCAGGCTCCCCAGGCAAGAGAGGAGAGCACCACATGGCCATCCTGGCAGCCGGGAGAGGCGTCCACAGCGCCGTATCCAGCCTCGCTCAGGTGTCGCCCACGGGTCACCCGTCCGGGCCCGCCACGGGCACCCCGGGGCCCGCCGACGACGGCACCGCAGCCGCGATCTGGGGCGTGCTGGACGCGATCGGCAAGCCCTTCCACCTCAACGGTCTGGGCGTGCTGTGCGCGCTGGGCCTGATCGGCTGGCTGATCAGCCAGGCGCCGAAGCTGCCCAAGCGCACCCCGAAGCAGAAGGAGACGGACGAGGCGATCGGCAAGGCGTTCAAGGCGGTGTTCGCCGCCCTGGGCCGGTTCCTGGTCGGGCGCCCGATCGGCGCGAAGACCGCCGCGCGCAAGAAGGAGGCCGGCGCGTCGTTCTGGAACAACGCGCTGCCCGAGCCCGAGCCGCTGTCCGCCCCGCCGGCCGAGATGGGCGCCATCGCCATGCCCGGCGCGGTGGCCGGCCCCGACTTCCGCGAGGTCCTGTCCGACCGGCTGGTCGGCTTCACGGACTGGGTGGGCGCCCTGCCGGTACCCCGCCTCCTGGTGCAGGCCTCCGACATCGGCGCGATCGTGGCCTGGCACGTGGCGCTGGCCGGGCGCTGGGCGGGCCGGGGGCTGCGCGGCGTGCTGATGCTGCCCGTCGCCCTGTGGCGTGGCGTGGCCTCCTACAGCCGGTGGGCGTACGTGAGCGTGCTGACGGCGCGCGCGGCCGTGCCGGGCGGGTGGGCGCTGTACGTGGTCGCTCCGGACCGCGTGCTCACCGGCCTGGCCGTCGCCGGGATCGGGACCGGCGTCGCGGCGTTCACCGGCCCGGACGGCCTGGGCAAGTGGCACGGCCCCAAGCCCTCGGACGACCAGCTCTACGGCCGGTGGCTGTGGTCGATGCTCAAGGCCGCCCTGCGCCTGCCCCTGGACGCCCAGAAAGAGGACTGGCTGGCCGTCCCGCCCCGCCTGGACGACGAGGGCGCCCAGGTGGTCCTGATGCTGCCGGAGGACTTCCGCGGCACCCCGAGGGAGCGGGCCGACCTGGACGAGATCGTGAACCTGCGCCTGCCCGGCGACTGGGTGAGCCAGTGGCGCCTGATGGGCGGGGGCCACAAGGCCGTGTGGACCGCCCGGCGGGCCGCCCGCGAGCTGGTCGGCGACGAGGCGACCTACGGGCCTGCGCTGTGGCCGATCCTGCACGCCCGTCTCGGCCTGGACGACGACGAGCTGATGGAGGACTGGCTGACCATCCCGGCCGACGTCTCCGACCGCCAGTCCGTCGTGAGGCTGGAACTCCCGCTCTCCTTCGTCGGGGGCGACGTGGACCGCCAGGAACTCACCGCCCTGCTGAACCTGAAGGTGCCCGGGGACTGGGTGGCCAAGTGGCAGCTGAAGGGCGGCCAGCGGGACGGCGACCACTGGGTCGAGTGGACCCACCGCCCGCCGGCGCCCCCGGCCCCGGAACCGCCGGACGCGGTCGACATCAACGACCCGCGCGTCCTCGCCGCACTCGCCAAGCTCAGCCCGGAGGAATTCCTCCTGGGCCTGGACGACCACCACGACGCGCTGATCCGCAAGCTCTCCGGAGAAACCCCTCACCTCGCGCTGTCGGTCGGTACCGGTGGCGGTAAGTCCGCCAAACTGCAATGGCTCGCCGTGCAAATGGTCATGAAGCGCGGAACCATCATCGGCGTAGACCCGAAGATGGTCAGCCTCAAGCCGCTTCGGGGAATTCCCGGCGTGCACCTCTACAGCGACCCGCAAAACGCGGTCGACATGCGCCGCGTCATCGAGTGGCTGGCCGAAGTCACGGTTGCCCGCTTTTACGAGAAGGAGCAGGGGCTCCGCGCCTCATTCGACCCCATTTACCTCATCCTGGAGGAGTCCAACGAACTCGTTGTCCTCCTGAAGCAGGCATGGGAAAACGTCCGCGTCAAAAAGGGTGAGGACCGGGACTCGTCGGCCGATCCGATCTGGCGTGAAGCCGTGGGAAAGATCCTCCGCCTCGGCCGTGACGCCAATGTGCACATCATCGCCGTATTCCAGGACTTCAAGGACAACGAATTCGGCGGCGCCAGCCTCACGCCCCTGTTCCGACTCAAGGCGCTGGGCAACTACGAAGAAAACCAGTGGAAGCGCATTTTCGGATCCGTGCCCATGCCGCCGAGCAAGAACAAGGCCGGACGGATGGCCATCGTCGCCGAAGGAAAAGCGGTCCGCTACCAGGTTCCCTTCACCCTCGACGCCCTCACGCCCCCGCCCGGGAAAACCATCGAAGAAACCTCCGAGACCATCTACCACCAGCTCTACCTGGACCTGCGCGAGCGCCACGGCTACGAGCCCGACGGCCTCTACAGCGCACCGCCTGCCAACTCCCCCCGAGGCATCCCCAAGCTGCTCCAGGGGCGCCTGTCACCGCCCGCGGCCGGAACCGCCCAGAGCCCCGAATCGGGCCGTTCTGGCGGCATCGTGCCTGCTCAGCGCGTGACACTCAGCAAGGGTGACGGCCTCTATGACACCTCCAGTGACGGAGGCGGTGACGCCCTGCGTGACGCCCTGGAAGGCCTGCTGACGCGCCAGGGCCAGGGCGCCGACCAGGTGGCCGACCAGGCGCCGGCCGAGCCCGCAGAGGAACTGTTGAGCCTCGCCGAGATCTCCCGCCGACTTGAGGCCCAGGGCATCATCAAGGCCGCCAACACCATGACCGCCAACAAGCGCCGCCGAAAGGACTTCCCCGCCGGTCAAACCGACGAAAAGGGAAAGACGAAATACACCTACTCTGAAATCTACGCCTATTACGAGGGGCTTGGAGAATTCCCTCCGGCCGCCCCGAAGGTCGAATCCTAGGCAAATTCAGGCGAAAAGCCCCCTCATTGCGAGGGGGCTTTTTCGTGCCCTTCCGGACCCGCATGGAGGCTCCGGCAGGGTTTCCTGACAGCCGAGAAGTGATACACACCCTCATCCGGGCCCTTGTGGAGCTACCCAAAATTCACGTCACATCGTCAACGGGGACCGGGGGCAACCCCTGGGATTACACGGTGCATCAACGGTTGAAAAGCGGTCCAAATGGGGCGACGAATCGCCTTCCGGGGCGATTGAAAATAGCCTGAAAAGTCGCCTGAATTTCGTCACAATATTCACTCTGGGAGGGTTCGAATTCGGGTTTAATTGGGCGTCGATTTCCGCCTTGGCGAGCCTTGAAAAGGCTCTGAAATTCTGAGCGCGAAGCGCGAAGAAATGGGGTCGATATTGGTTCGAATTCGCGAAGCGGATTCGCCGGATAAAGAATGGGGCGCTCCGCGCCCCAGGGGCCAGGGCTCCG
>NZ_JBIWAQ010000048.1:0-15817 GCF_044760155.1 Kitasatospora sp. NPDC098652 | reverse complement strand
GATGACGGCGTGGGGGTGGATGCCGTGGTGTTGCCAGGTGCGGGCGAGGCTGACCATGAGGGCGAAGAGGGCGGGTTGGATGACGTCGACGCGGTCGAGGTCGGGGGCGCCGGGTTCGGCTCGGAGGACGTCGAGGAGTGACCAGCCGGTGTGGGGTCGGAGGGCTTGGTCGCAGGCGTGGAGGTGTTCGGCGAACACGGGTGAGGTGTCCAGCAGGGCGAGTCCCATGCCGGGCCATTGGGATCCTTGGCCGGGGAAGACGAAGACGGTTTTGCCGGGTGTGCTGGTGCCCTGGACGAGGTGGGGGTGGGGTTGGTCGGCGGCCAATGCCGTGAGTGCGTCGAGGAGTTCGTCACGTGTGGTGCCGTAGGCGGCGGCGCGGTGGGTGAAGGGGGTGCGGGTGTTGAGGGTGTGGGCGATGTCGTGGGGGGTGAGGTGGGGGTGGTGGTGGAGGTGTTGGGTGAGGCGGCGGGCGTGGTCGCGTAGTGCGGTGGGTGTTTTGGCGGACAGCCGCCAGGTGACGGGGGTATCGGGCTGGGTCTCGGCCGGTGCCGGTGTCGCGTCGGCGGTGGGGGCTTGTTCGAGGATGACGTGGGCGTTGGTGCCGCTGATGCCGAAGGAGGAGACGGCGGCGCGGCGCGGTCGACCTTCGGTGGGCCAGTCGCGGCTTTCGGTGAGGAGTTCGACGTTGCCGGCGTCCCAGTCGATGTGGGGGGAGGGTGCGTCGACGTGGAGGGTGCGGGGCATGACGCCGTGTCGCATGGCCTGCACCATTTTGATGATGCCGGCGACGCCGGCGGCGGCCTGGGTGTGGCCGATGTTGGACTTGATGGAGCCGAGCCAGAGCGGGTGTTCGCGGTCCTGGCCGTAGGTGGCGAGCAGGGCCTGGGCCTCGATGGGGTCGCCGAGTTTGGTTCCGGTGCCGTGGGCTTCCACGATGTCGACGTCGGCGGTGGTGAGTCCGGCGTTGGCCAGGGCCTGGCGGATCACCCGCTGCTGCGCGGGGCCGTTGGGCGCCGACAGCTGACTGCTGGTCCCGTCCTGGTTGACGGCGCTGCCGCGCAGCACCGCGAGGATCTGGTGGCCGTTGCGCCGGGCGTCGGAGAGCCGTTCGACCAGCAGCAGGCCGACGCCCTCGCTCCACACCACGCCGTCGGCGGCGGCCGCGAAGGACTTGGAGCGCCCGTCGGGAGCCAGGCCGCGCTGCCGGCTGAAGCCGGTGAACGCGACCGGGGTGGCCATCACCGTGACCCCGCCGGCGAGGGCGAGGTCGCACTCGCCGTTGCGCAGCGACTGCGCGGCCAGGTGCAGGGCGACCAGCGACGAGGAGCACGCCGTGTCCAGCGTGACGGCGGGGCCCTCCAGGCCGAAGGTGTAGGACAGCCGCCCGGAGGCGACGCTGCCCGCGCTGCCCGTGACCACCTGACCCTCCAGTCCCTCCGGCATCCGTCGCAGGCGCGACGCGTAGTCGCCGTACATGACGCCGGTGAAGACGCCGGTGCGGCTGCCGCGCAGGGCCTCGGGGTCGAGGCCGCCGTGCTCGAAGGCCTCCCAGCCGGTCTCTAGCAGCAGCCGCTGCTGCGGGTCCATCGCCAGCGCCTCGCGCGGGCTGATGCCGAAGAACGCGGGGTCGAAGTCGGCGGCGTCGTCCAGGAATCCGCCTTCCCGCACGTACGACTTGCCGGGTGCGTCGGGGTCCGGGTCGTACAGGCCCTCGACGTCCCAGCCGCGGTCGCGCGGGAAGGGGCCGATGGCGTCGCCGCCGGAGGCGATGAGGCGCCACAGGTCCTCGGGCGAGCGCACGCCGCCGGGGTAGCGGCAGGCCATCCCGACGATCGCGATCGGTTCGGCTGCGGCCTCGGTGTGCTGCTGGAGCTGCCGTCGAAGGCGCTTGTTCTCCAGCAGTGACGTGCGCAGCGCTTCGACGACCTTCTCGGTAGGCATGTTCATCGTCGGCTCCGTCGGTTCTGGGGTGGTCACGAGTCGGTGTCGGTGAGGGCGATGCGGATGAGGTCCTCGACGTCGGCGTCGAGGAGGTCCTGTTCCTCGTCGTCCTCCTGCGCGGTCCGTCCGGGGCCGTCGGCGCCGTCGGCCAGGCCGAGGACGGCGTCCAGCAGCCCCGCTCGGCGCAGGCGCTCCGGCGTGACCGACGCGATGAGCTTGCGGAGTGCCGCGTCGGTCGTCTCGGTCACGTCGGTCACGTCGGCCGGGCCGGCGGGGACCAGCAGTTCACGCAGACGGGCGGCGAGCCGGCGCGGCGTCGGGTAGTCGAACAGGGTGGTGGCCGGCAGCCGCCGGCCGACGGCGTCGCTCAGCCGGTTGCGGAGCTCGATGGCGGTGAGCGAGTCGAAGCCGAGTTCCAGGAAGCCGCGGTTGAGCTCCACGGCGGCGACTCCGGTGTGCCCCAGGGTGACCGAGATCTCCTGACGGAGGAACTCCAGCAGCAGGTCGGTCTGTTCGGTCTCGGCGCGGCCCGCCAGGCGCTGGGCGAGCGACGGTCCGGCCTCGGCGTCCCGGCGAGTGCGCGGGGGGCCGGCCAGCGTGCGCAGGATCGGGGGCAGGGTGCCGGCCTCGGCCTGGGCGCGCAGGGTCGGCGGGTCGATCCGGAGCAGGAGGGTGGTGGCACGGCCGTCGTGCAGGGCGGAGTCGAACAGGGCAAGGCCCTGTGCGGCGTCGAGGGGCAGCATGCCGCCACGGCCGATGCGGGCCCGGTCGGCCGTGCCGAGGCCGCCGGCCATCGTCCCGTCGGTCGCCCACATCCCCCAGGCGAGGGAGGAGGCCGGGAGGCCGCGGGAATGCCGCTGTTCGGCCAGCGCGTCCAGGAAGGCGTTGGCCGCCGCGTAGTTGCCCTGGCCGGCGCCGCCGAGCACTCCGGAGGCGGAGGAGAACAGCACGAAGTGCGTGAGGTCCAGGCCTTCGGTGAGCTGGTGGAGGTGCCAGGCCGCGTCGGCCTTGGGCCGGAGGACGGTGGCGATCCGGTCGGCGGTGAGGCCGGGGAGCGTCGAGTCGTCCAGGACGCCCGCGGCGTGGATCACCGCGGTGAGCGGGTTCGTGACGGGCACTGCGGCGAGCAGGTCCGCCAGCGCGTCCCGGTCGCCGACGTCGCACGCCGCCACGGTGGCCTGGGCGCCGAGCCCGGTCAGTTCGGCGAGCAGTTCCTCCGCTCCCGCCGCGGCGCGGCCGCTGCGACTGGTGAGCAGCAGGTGCCGGACGCCGTGGGCGGTGACCAGGTGCCGGGCGATCAGCGCGCCGAGTGCCCCGGTGCCGCCGGTGACGAGGACCGTACCGTCGGGGGCGAACGGCGCGGTGCCGTCGCCCACCGCGCCGGACCGGTCGGTCCGGTGGGCGGCCCCGGCGTCCTCGGTGCCGGCCCGGGCCAGGCGGGCGGCGTAGGCCGTCCCGTCCCGCAGCGCGAGCCACGGTTCGCCGGTGAGCAGCGCGGCGCGCACGGCCCGGGCGGAGGCGTCGGTGCCGTCGGTGTCGAGCAGGACGATCCGGTCGGGATTCTCACTCTGTGCGGCGCGGACCAGGCCGCCGACGGCCGCGCCCGCGAGGTCGGCGACGCGGTCGCCGGCGACGGCGGACACCGTCGAGCGGGTGAGGACGCCGAGCCGGGAGTCGGCGAACCGGTCCTCGGCGAGGAAGGCCTGGAGGACGCCGAGCACGTGCCCGGTCGCCCGGCGCGCGGCCTCGGCCGCGTCGGTGCCTGCCGGGTCGGTGCCTGCCGGGTCGGTGCCTGCCGGGTCCGGGCCTTCGGCGGGGACCCGGGTGCAGTCGAGGAGCAGCAGGGCCGGCGCGGCGGCGGTGTCCGGGGCGGCCCCGTTCACCGGCCGGTCCACCACGGCCTCCAGCAGGGCGCCCACCGGGGCGACCGGGGTGCCCGCGTCGTCCGACGGCGCGGGCAGTGCGACCTCGGTCCATGCGAGGCCGAACCGCGCCCTGGACCCCTCGCTCCCCGCCGCGCCGAACTGTCCGGGCGCCAGGTTCCGGACCGACAGCGACTCGATCGAGGCGACCTCGGCGCCCCGGTCGTCGGTCAGCCGCAGCGCGAACCCGGTGCCCGCCCGGGTCAGCCGTACCCGGAGGGTGCTCGTGGCGTCCCCGGACACGCTGACGCCGGCCCAGGAGAACGGCACCGGCACGCCCTCGGCGCGGTCGACGTCGGTGTGGACGTACGCGAGCGTGTGCAGGGCCGCGTCCAGCAGCGCGGGGTGGATCCGGAAGCCGGACGAGGGTGACCCGGTCAGCCGGACCTCGGCCAGTACCTCGTCGCCGTGGCGCCACACCGTGCGCAGGCCGCGGAAGGCGGGACCGTAACCGAGGCCCAGGCCCGCCAGCAGTTCGTAGATCTCGCCGACGTCGGCGGGGTGCGCGCCGGGCGGGGGCCAGGCACCGTCCGGGGTCGGGGCCGAGGGGGCGGAGTCCGCGGGGACGGCCGGGACAGGGGCGAGGATGCCCTGGCCGTGGCGCGTCCATCCCTCCTCGGCCGAACCTGTCGGCCGGGAGCGGATGACGACGCTCCGTCGGCCGTCGGCGTCGGGCGCACCGGTGACCACCTGGAGGTGGACGGCCCCGGTCTCGGGCAGGACCAGCGGGGCGGACAGGTCGAGCTCGTCGACCCGGCCGCAACCGGCCCGCCCGCCCGCGTACAGGGCCGGTTCGACCAGCGCGGTGGCGGGGACGACCAGGCTGCCGTGGACGGTGTGGTCGGCCAGCCAGGGCTGGGCCTGTGCCGAGATCCGTCCGGTGAACAGGAAGCCTCCGTCGGGCAGTTCGGTCCCGGCACCGAGGAAGGGGTGGGTCGTCCGGTCCAGGCCGAGCCCCGCCGGGTCGCCGGAGTCGGCGGGCCGGCTGAGCCAGAACCGCTCGCGTTGGAACGGGTAGGTGGGCAGGCCGTCGGCCGGCCGGGCACCGGGCAGCAGGGCCGCCAGGTCCACCGGCACGCCGTGCAGCCGCGCCTGGGCCAGCGCGGTGGCCACCGACTCCGGTTCGGGCCGGTCCTTGCGCAGCAGTGCGCCGACCAGCGGCCGGGGGTCCAGCTCGGGCAGGCAGTCCGGGGTGATCGAGGCCAGCGCGTCCGAGCCCAGTTCCAGGTAGGCGCGCACCCCGGCGGCGTGCAGGGTCGCGATGCCGTCCGAGAACAGCACCGGCCGCAGCACCTGGTCGACCCAGTAGTCGGGCGACGTCATGGTGCCGGGCTCCACCACGGCGCCGGTGACGGTCGACACCACGGGGACGGTCGGCTCGGCGTAGCGCAGCCGCTCGGCGGTCTCCCGGAGGGCGGCCGTCATCGGCTCCATCAGCGGCGAGTGGAAGGCGTGGCTGACCAGCAGACGCTTGGTCCGGCTGCCACGCCGGACCC
Organism: Kitasatospora sp. NPDC098652; assembly: GCF_044760155.1. Lineage (NCBI taxonomy): Bacteria > Bacillati > Actinomycetota > Actinomycetes > Kitasatosporales > Streptomycetaceae > Kitasatospora > Kitasatospora sp. NPDC098652. The sequence continues at coordinate 10,455 of NZ_JBIWAQ010000048.1, read as the reverse complement.
ACTCGTCGACGACCGCCATGACGGCGACCTCGTCGCCCGAGACCACCGTGCCGGCCGGGCCGTTGACGGCGGCGATGCCGACCGTGTCCTCCCGGCCGGCCAGCGAGGCGCGCACCTCGTCGGCGCCGGCGCCGATCGCCACCATGGCGCCGCGGCCGGCGACCTCGTGCATCAGCCGGCCGCGCACGGCGACCAGGGTGCAGGCGTCGGCCAAGGACAGGACGCCCGCGACGTGCGCGGCGGCGAACTCGCCGACCGAGTGCCCCATCAGGTAGTCGGGGGCGACGCCCCAGCTCCGCAGCAGCCGGTAGAGGGCGACCTCCAGGGCGAACAGCGAGGGCTGGGTGTAGCGGGTCTCGTGCAGCAGATCCTCCTCGGCGCTCCCGGCGGGCGCGAACATCAGCTCGCGCAACGGGCGGTCGAGCAGTCCGTCGAAGTGCGCGCACACCTCGTCCAGCGCACGCCGGAACTCCGGGTGGGCCGCGTACAGGCCGCTGCCCATCCGGGCCCGCTGGGAGCCCTGGCCGGAGAACAGGAACGCGGTCGCGCCGCGCTCCCCCGCACCGCCCCGGACGACGTGCGGCGCGGTGCCGCCAGCGGCGAGGGCGTCCAGCCCGGAGAGCAGGTCCTCGCGGGTCCGGCCGACCACCGCGGCCGCCCGCTCGAACACCGACCGGGAGCCGAGCGCGCGGGCGAGGTCGGCGGGACCGTGCTCGGGGTGCTCCCGAACGAAGTCGCGTACCCGGGCGGCGTGTTCGGCGAGGGCCGGGTCCGTCCTGGCCGACAGCAGCCAGGGCACCACCGGGGCGGGAACGGCGGGCTCGACGGCAGCGGTCGAAGCCGTCGAAGCCGCGGAGGCCGTCGAAGCCGTCGAGGCCGTGGAAGCCGTCGAGGCCGTGGAAGCCGTGGAAGCCGTGGAAGCCGTCGAAGCGGGCGAACCGTCGGGAGCGGTGGCCGTCCCGGGCAGGTCCTCGGCGGCGGGCGCCTCCAGGACGACGTGCGCGTTGGTGCCGCTGATGCCGAAGGCGGACACCCCCGCGCGGCGCGGGCGGCCGTGGTCCGGCCAGGCCCGTTCCTCCCGCAGGACGGCGACACCACCCGACGCCCAGTCCACGTGCGGCGACGGTGTGTCGGCGTGCAGGCTGCGCGGCAGTCGGCCGTGCTGGATCGCCTGCACCGTCTTGATGACGCCGGCGACCCCGGCGGCCGCCTGGGCGTGCCCGATGTTGGACTTGACCGAGCCGATCCAGAGCGGCCTGTCGGCCGCCCGGTCCTGCCCGTAGACCGCCATCAGCGCCTGGGCCTCGATCGGGTCGCCCAGCGGCGTCCCGGTGCCGTGCGCCTCGACCGCGTCCACGTCGGCGGGTACGAGGCCCGCGTCGGCCAGGGCCTGGCGGATGACCCGCTGCTGGGACGGGCCGTTGGGCGCGGTGAGCCCGTTGGAGGCGCCGTCCTGGTTGACCGCCGTCCCCCGGACCACGGCGAGCACCTGGTGCCCGTTGCGGCGGGCGTCCGACAGCCGCTCGACCAGCAGCAGCCCCACGCCCTCCGCCCAGGCGACCCCGTCGGCGCCGGCGCCGAACGGCTTGCACCGGCCGTCCGGGGCGAGCCCGCGCTGCCGGCTGAACTCGACGAAGGGGGCCGGCGTCGCCATCACGGTCACGCCGCCGGCGAGCGCCAGGTCGCACTCGCCGTCGCGCAGGGCGCGGACGGCGAGGTGCAGGCTCACCAGGGAGGACGAGCACGCGGTGTCCACGGTGATCGCCGGGCCCTCGAAGCCGAAGGTGTAGGAGACGCGGCCCGACGCGATGCTGCCCGCGCTGCCCGTGCCGAGGTATCCCTCGTACTCGTCGACCCGGCTGTTCACCAGGCGCGCGCCGTAGTCGCTGTACATGACGCCGGTGAAGACCCCGGTCCGGCTGCCGCGGAGGTCCGCCGGGTCGATGCCGGCACGTTCCAGCACCTCCCAGCCGGTCTCGAGCAGCAGCCGCTGCTGCGGGTCGGCGGCCATCGCGTCGCGCGGGCTCATCCCGAAGAAGTGCGGGTCGAACCGGTCCGCGTCGTGCAGGAAGCCGCCCTCGCGGGTGTAGGACTTGCCGTGCCGTTCGGGCGCCGGGTCGTAGAGCTCCTCGACGTTCCAGTCGCGGTCGGCGGGGAACGGGCCGATCGCGTCGACCCCGTCGCGGACCAGCCGCCACAGGTCCTCCGGGGACCGGACCTCACCGGGGAACCGGCAGGCCATCCCGATGATCACGATCGGGTCGTCCGCCGCCGCCGTCGGCCGGATCGGCTCCGCGGGCTTCGCCCGCTCGGGCGCCGTCCGGTCCCGGTCGGGCAGTTCGGCCCCGAGATGGGCGGCCAGCGCGGCCGGGTTGGGGTAGTCGAAGACGAGCGTCGCGGGCAGCCGCAGGCCCGTCGCGGCGGAGAGCCGGTTGCGCAGGTCGATGCCGGTCAGCGAGTCGAAGCCCAGCTCGTTGAACTCGCGGTCGGCGGGGACGCGGTCGGTGCCCTCGTGCCCGAGGACCGCCGCGACCTGGTCGCGCACCGCCGCCAGCAGCACCTGGTGCCGCCGCGGCCCGTCGAGGCCCTGGAGCCGCCGCAGCAGCGGGGTCCGCTCGGTCCGGCGGTGCGCGGACGAGCCCGCCAGCGTCGACAGCACCGGCGGGACCGCCGCCGGGTCCGCCGCGCGCAGGGCGGCGCGGTCGAGGCGCAGCGCGAGCGGCACCGGGTGGTCGGCGGCGAGGGCGGCGTCGAACAGGCCGAGGCCGGCCTCGGCGGACAGCGGGACCAGCGCGGCCTGGCGGACCCGCCGTTCGTCGGCCGCCATCCCGCCGGCCAGCGTCCACGGCCCCCAGACCAGGCTGGTGGCCGGGAGCCCCAGGGCGCGGCGACGGTGCGCGAGGGCGTCGAGGTAGGCGTTGGCGGCCGCGTAGTTGGCCTGTCCGGGCGTGCCGAGCGTGCCCGCGACGGAGGAGAACAGGACGAAGGCCGCGAGCCCGGAGCCGGCGGTCAGCTCGTGCAGGTGCCGGGCGGCGTCGGCCTTCGGCCGGAACACCGTGTCGATCCGGTCGGGGTCCAGGTTGTCCAGCGCGGCGTCGTCCAGGACACCGGCGGTGTGCACGACGGCCGTGAGCGGGTGCTCGTCGGAGATGCCCGCGAGCAGCGCGGCGAGCGCCTCGCGGTCGGCGGCGTCGCAGGCGGCGACGGTCACCTCGGCGCCGTACCCGGCCAGTTCGGACCGCAGTTCCGTCGCGCCCGGCGCGTCGGCGCCCCGGCGGCCGGTCAGCAGCAGGTGCCGGACGCCGTGCCGGGTGACGAGGTGGCGGGCGACGAGTGCGCCCAGGGCGCCCGTGCCGCCGGTGACCAGGACCGTTCCGTCCGGGTCGAGCGGGGAGCCGGCGGGGGCGGTCAGCGGCGCGGGGGCCACCCGCGGGGCCAGGAAGCCGCCGCGGCGCAGGGCCAGTTGGGGTTCGTCCAGGGCGAGGGCATCGGCGAGGGTCCGGGCGAGGCGGTCGTCGGCGGCGGCCTCGGAGCCGTCGTCGGGACCGCCGTCGGGACCGCCGTCGGGGCTGCCGTCGGGACCGTCGTCGGGACCGCCTTCGAGGTCGAGCAGGACGAACCGCCCGGGGTGCTCGGCCTGCGCGCTGCGGACCAGGCCCCAGACGGCGGCGCCCGCCAGGTCGATGCCGGTCAGGTACGTGCCCGCCGGGTCGGTGCCCGCCGGGTCGGCGGCCTCGGGACCGGGGCCGGTGACGACGGCGCCCCGGGTCACGACCACCAGACGGGACCGCGCCGGGTGGTCCCCGACCGCCCACCGCTGGATCGTGTCGAGCACCCGGGCCACGGCCGCGCGAACCTCCTCGGGCCCGGCGTCGCCGGACGCCTCCACCCGCAGCAGGACCGCGTCGGGTGTGTCGGGTGCGTCGGGCGCGTCGGCCGACTTCGGACGGGCCGCCACCGGGCTCCAGTCCAGCCGGTACGCCTCGTGCCGCCGTGCGCCGACCTCGCCGAGGGCCACCGCCCGGACCTGGAGGGCCTCCACCGCCGCCACCGGGGTCCCGTCGGCGTCGGTGACGGCCAGGGCCAGGGTGTCGGGCCCGGTTCGGGTCAGCCGGCTGCGGATCGTCGTGGCGCTCCAGGTGTACGGGTCGACACCGCGCCAGGAGAAGGGCAGCAGGACCTCCCCGCCGGTGTTCAGCGAGGGGTGGTCGGTCGCCAGCGCGTGCAGCGAGGCGTCGAGCACCGCCGGGTGCAGGCCGTCCGTGCCGCCGCCGGCCTCGGGGGCGTCGGCCTCGGTGTAGACGGCGGTGTCGTCCCGCCAGGCCGACCGCAGCCCCTGGAAGGCGGGTCCGTAGCCGACCCCGGCGTCGGCGAGCGTCTCGTACAGCCCGTCGAGGTCGATCGGCTCGGCGCCCGGCGGCGGCCAGGCAGTGGGGAAGTCCTCGAACGGCTCGGCGGGGCGGCCGCCCAGGGCCCCGGACGCGTGCCTGGTCCAGGGCCGTTCGTCTGCCTCGTCGCGGTGCCCGTGGGCGCGCGAGCTGACCGTGAGGGTGTGCAGGCCGCGCGCGTCCGGTGCGGACACCAGGACCTGGAGGTCCACGGCCCCGCTCTCGGGCAGCAGGAGCGCCGCCTCGACGGTGAGTTCGTCGATCCGGGCGTTCCCGGTGACCCTCGCCGCGTGTACCGCGAGGTCGAGGAAGACCGTGCCGGGCACGATCGCGGCGCCGTTCACGGTGTGCTCGGTGAGCCACGGGTGGGTGCTCCGCGACACCCGGCCGCTCAGCAGCCACCCGCCGCCGTCGGCCAGCGACGTCGCCGCCGCCAGCAGCCCGTGCGCGCCGGCCCCGGTGCCCGGGGCGGCGGGGGAGAGTTCGGCCGAGAGCCAGAACCGCCGCCCCTGGAACGGGTAGTTGGGCAGCTGCACCGGCTGCGGGGAGAACCGGGCGAAGAACGCCCGCCAGTCCACCGCGGCCCCGTGGAGCGCGGCCTCCGCCACGGCCGCGACCAGGGTCGACGGCTCCGGGCGGTCCCGGCGCAGCGCCGCGATGCGGTGGCTGCGGCGGTGGCCGGCGCCCGCGGGCCGGCCCGCGTCGACGCCCTCGTCCGTGGCCGCGGCGGTCTCGTCGGCGGTTTCCCCGGCGGTGCCTTCCGGTCCGTCCGGCACCAGCGCGGTCAGCGCCGCATCGGGGCCGACCTCGAAGAACACCGTGGTGCCCAGCTCGCGCAGCGCCTCCGTGCCGTCGTGGAACCGGACCGCCTCCCGCACCTGGCGCGTCCAGTAGGCCGGATCGGCCAGTTGCGCCCCGCTGGCGGGCCGCCCGGTGAGTCCGGAGACGACCGGCACCTGCGGCGGGTGGAATTCGAGGCGCCCGACGACCTCGGCGAACTCGTCCAGGATGCCGTCCATGTGCGGGGAGTGGAACGCGTGACTGACCCGCAGCGGGGTCGTCCTGCGGCCGCGCTCCGACCAGTGGGCCGCCACCCGGGCCACGGCCTCCGCGTCGCCGGAGACGACGGTCGACCGGGCGGTGTTGACGGCCGCGATCGAGACGGCCCCCGGGCCGGGGGCTTCCGCCAGCGACCGGGCGACCTCCTCCTCGCCCGCCCGGATCGCGACCATCGCGCCGCGCGCGGTCACCGACTGCATCAGCCGTGAGCGTTCGGCGACCAGCGTGCAGGCGTCGGCGAGGCCGAGGACCCCGGTCACGTGTGCGGCGGCGATCTCGCCGACCGAGTGCCCGAGCACGGCGTCGGGCCGCAGCCCCCACGACCCGAGCAGGCGGAACAGCGCCACCTCCAGGGCGAAGACGGCCGGCTGCCCGTAACCGGTCCGGTCGAGCAGCGCCGCCTCCGCCGTGCCCGCCTCGGCGAACATCACCGAGCGCAGCGGCACGTCCAGAAGGGCGTCCAGGTGTGCGCAGACGCGGTCGAGTTCGGCGGCGAAGACCGGGAACTGCTGGTACAGCTCCCGGCCCATTCCGGGCCGCTGGGCGCCCTGGCCGGAGAACAGGAACGCCGTCCGGCCCGCCCCGGTCCGGCCCGCCCCGGGGCGTACCCCGTCGGCCGTCCGGTCACCGTCGGCGACGGCCGCCAGGGCGGCGCGGAGCTCCTCGCGGGTGCGGCCGGTCACGGCGGCGCGGTGTTCGTGCAGTGGCCGGGCCGCCAGCGTGGCGCCGACGTCGGCGAGGGACAGGCCGTCGTGCCCGTCGAGGTGGGCGGCGAGCTGTCGTGCGTGTGCGGTCAGCGCGGCTTCGGTCCTGGCCGACAGCAGCCAGGGGACCACGGGGGGCTCCGCGACCTCCGCGACCTCCGCGACCTCCGCGAGCTCGGCGATCTCGGCGACCTCGGCGATGGCGTCGACGGGAGCGGGAGCGGGGTCCGGGACGGCCGCGGCCGCCGGGTCCCACTCCAGGATGACGTGCGCGTTGGTGCCGCTGATGCCGAACGCCGACACACCGGCGCGGCGCGGTCCCGAGGCGTCCGACCAGGGCCGGTCGGCGGTGAGGACCCGGACGCCGCCGGACTCCCAGTCGACGTGTGGCGTCGGCTCGTCCACGTTCAGGGTGCGGGGCAGGACGCCGTGCCGCATCGCGTGCACCGTCTTGATGATGCCGGCCATGCCGGCGGCGGCCTGGGTGTGGCCGATGTTGGACTTGACCGAGCCGATCCAGAGCGGCTGCCCGTCGGGCCGGTCCTGCCCGTAGGTGGCCAGCAGGGCCTGGGCCTCGATCGGGTCGCCGAGCGTGGTCCCGGTGCCGTGCGCCTCGACCGCGTCGATGTCGGCGGCGGTCAGTCCGGCGTTGGCGAGGGCCTGGCGGATCACCCGCTGCTGGGAGGGGCCGTTGGGTGCGGTGAGGCCGTTGCTGGTGCCGTCCGAGTTGACGGCGCTGCCGCGCACCACCGCGAGCACCTGGTGCCCGTTGCGGCGGGCGTCCGAGAGCCGCTCCAGCAGCAGTACGCCGACGCCCTCGCCCCAGGCGGTGCCGTCGGCGGCGGCGCCGAACGGCTTGCACCGGCCGTCGGGGGCCAGACCACGCTGGCGGCTGAACTCGACGAACAGCGTCGGCGTCGCCATGATCGCGGCGCCGCCCGCCAGCGCGAGTCCGCATTCGCCGTTGCGCAACGACTGGGCGGCCAGGTGCAGGGCGACCAGCGACGAGGAGCAGGCCGTGTCCACGGTCATCGCCGGCCCTTCGAGGCCGAAGGTGTAGGCGATCCGGCCGGAGGCGACGCTCGTCGTCGAACCGGTGATCCGGTAGCCCTCGGCGTCGGTGCCGGTGGGACGGGCGCCGACCCCGTACTCCTGCGCCGCCGTCCCGATGAACACCCCGGTGGCGCTGCCGCGCAGCGACGCCGGGTCGATGGCGGCGTTCTCCAGGACCTCCCAGGTGGACGTGAGCAGCAGCCGCTGCTGCGGGTCCATCGCCAGCGCCTCGCGGGGGCTCACCCCGAAGAACTCCGCGTCGAACTCGTCGGCGTCGTGCAGGAACCCGCCGTGCCGGGCGTAGGTCTTGCCCTGCCGGTCCGGGTCCGGGTCGTACAGCTCCTCGGCGTCCCAGCCGCGGTTGGTGGGGAACCCGCCGATCGCGTCGACGCCGTCGGCCACCAGCCGCCACAGGGCGTCCGGGGTCCGGACGCCGCCGGGGAAGCGGCACGCCATGCCGACGATCGCGATCCGGTCGTCCTCCGCTCCGCCCGCCGTCGCGGACGCGGCGCCCCGGTTCGCCGCCGCCGCGACCGGCGGCTCGGCGTCCAGCAGTTCGCTGCCCAGCCGGTCGGCGAGCGCGGCCACGGTCGGATGGTCGAAGACCAGCGTGGCCGGCAGCCGGAGCCCGGTCGCGGTGTTCATCCGGTTGCGGAACTCGACGGCGGTGAGTGAGTCGAAGCCCATGTCCTTGAAGCTTCGCGTCGCGTCCACACCGCCCGTTCCGCCCGGTCCGCCGTGCCCGAGCACCGCCGCGACCTGAGCGCCGATCAGGTCGGTGAGCGCCTCCAGCCGCTCGGCACCGCCCAGCGGGCGCAGCCGCCCGGCCAGGCCCCCGGCAGCGGCCGGCTCCGCGGCGGCCGCGGCGGCCCGACGCAGGGAGGGCCTGGCCAGGGTGCGCAGGATCGGCGCGACCGAGTCGTCCTCCGCGTCGATCGTGGTGGGCCGGATCCGGGCGAGCAGCAGCGGGGTGTGGTCCGGCACCGCGAGGGCCGCGTCGAACAGCGCCATCCCCTGCTCGGTGCCGATCGCCGCCGCGTTGCGGGTCAGCCGTGCGACGCCGGCGGTGTCCAGACCGGCTGTCATGGAGCTGGTCTCCGCCCACAGGCCCCACGCCAGCGAGTCCGCGGGCAACCCGCGGGAGCGGCGGTGGGCGGCCAGCGCGTCCACGAAGGTGTTGGCGGCCGCGTAGGTGGACTGCCCCGGGTTGCCGATGATGCCCGCGGCGGAGGAGAACAGCACGAACGACCGCAGGTCGAGGTGCTCGGTCAGTGTGTGCAGGTGCCAGGCCGCGTCCGCCTTCGGCCGCAGGACGGCGTCCGCCTGCTCGCCGGTGAGCGCGCCGAGCACGCCGTCCTCCAGGACCCCGGCGGTGTGCACGACGGCGGTGAGCGGATGTGCCTCGGGGACGCCCGCGAGCAGTTCCGCGAGCGCGGCGCGGTCGGCGGTGTCGCAGGCGGCGATGGTGACGTCGGCGCCGGCGGCCACCAGCTCGTCCCCCAACTCCGGTGCGCCCGGGGCGGCGAGGCCGCTGCGGCTGGTCAGCAGCAGGTGCCGGACCCCGTGTGCGGTCACCAGGTGCCGGGCGAGGTGCGCGCCGATCGTGCCGGTGCCGCCGGTGATCAGGACGGTGCCGTCCGGGTCGAAGGCGAACCCGGGGGCCTCCTCCTCGGGCCGGACGGCGACCAGGCGCGGGCGCAGGCAGGCGCCGTCCCGCAGCGCGACCTGGATCTCGCCGGACGCGACCGCCGTGCGCAGCTCCGCCGGCGAGGTGCCCGTGCCGTCCAGGTCGATCAGCATGAACCGGCCCGGCTCCTCCCACCAGGCGGCGCGGAGCAGACCCCACACCGTCGAGCCCGGAAGGTCCTCGATCGGGTCGCCGGGGCGGACGGCCACCGCGCCGCGGGTCAGCACGACCAGGGTGGACGCGGCGAGCCGCTCCTCGGCGAGCCACGCCTGGACCAGGCCGAGGACGTGCCGGGCGGTGTCGTGCGCGAGCGCGGCCGGATCGGCGCCGGTCGGCGGCGTGGGGCAGGGCAGCAGGACGACGTCCGGTGCGGGTGCGCCGGCGTCCATCGCCCCGACCAGGTCGTCCAGCGTCGCGTGCTCCGTGAGCCCGTCGAGCGGCGCGTCCAGGACCCCGTCGAGCGGCACGTCCGGACCGGCTGCGCCGCGTCCGAGCACCGCCCAGTTCCCGGCCCCGGGGGCCGGGGCGGCGGCGTCGGCAGGCTCCGCGCGGACCCAGTCCATCCGGAAGATCGAGTTGTGCAGCGGGTGCGGGCCCGCGAGCCGTCCCGGGTCGAGCTCCCGCAGCCGCAGCGACGGGATCGTGATGAGCGGCCGCCCGGAACCGTCGGCGATGTCGAGCACGGCCGTGGTGTCGTCGACCAGCGTCGTCCGCACCCGCAGCGCGGTCGCCCCGGTCGCGTGCAGGGTGACCCCGGACCAGGAGAACGGCAGCCGGACGGGGGTCGCGGCGCCGTCCGCGCCGGTGCCGAGCGCCACCGTGTGCAGCGCGGCGTCGAGCAGCGCCGGGTGGACGGCGAAACCGGCCGGATCGGCGTCCTCGGACAGCCGGATGTCGGCGTAGAACACGTCGCCGTCCCGCCAGGCCGCCCGCAGCCCGCGGAAGGTCGGGCCGTACAGGTAGCCGAGGCCGGCGAGCCGCCCGTAGAAGTCGTCCAGCGGAACGGGCACGGCCCCGGCCGGCGGCCACGCCTCGTCGACCACCGGTGGCTCGGACCGGACGCCCTCCGCGAGGGTGCCGACGGCGTGGCGCGTCCACGGCTGGTCCGGGTCGCCGGCCGGACGCGAGTGGACGGTGACGGTGTGGCGGCCGTCCCCCTCGGGTGCGGTGGCGACATGGAGACGGACCGGGGAGCCGTCGGGCAGGGTGAGCGGGCTCTCGAGGGTGAGCTCCTCGACGTGGGCACGGCCGAGCGTCCCGGCGGCGTGCAGCGCCATGTCGAGGAACGCGGTGCCGGGGAGCAGGACGGTGTCCTGGACGGCGTGGTCGGCCAGCCAGGGCAGCGTCGTGGTGGAGACCTGGCCGGTGAGGATCAGCCCGCGGCCCTCGGGCTGTTCGAGGCTGCCGCTGACCAGCGGGTGGCCGGTTGTGGTCTGCCCGGATCCGACCGACGTGGTGTTCGGCATGACCCAGTAGGTGTGGTGTTGGAAGGGGTAGGTGGGGAGGGGGGTGTGGTGGGTGGGGGTGGTGGTTGGTGTGGGTGTGGGTGGGGTGGTGGGGGTGT
>NZ_JBIWAQ010000047.1:0-17892 GCF_044760155.1 Kitasatospora sp. NPDC098652 | reverse complement strand
CCGTCGGTGAGGGCGGCGATCCGGTCGCCCTCGACGGCCAGCCGGCCGCCCTCGACGACACCGCCGGGCAGCACCAGCCGGGCGCCGGACAGGGCGAGACGATCGATAGCGGTCACGCGCAGCTCCAGCGATGCTCCCAATTGTTCATGGCGCCCAAACTACAAGCAACTGTGAGCAGCACATAGCCGCGTGCGGCGCCGCCCTCGTCCGGCGGAGCGGCCATCGCCAAGAGGGGCGGAAGGGGCGGGAGTTGTGATCGGCTTGTGACCGTTCCGGTCGCCCGAGGGACTGTCGGCGGTTGCCCCGGACGTGCACAATCGGCCGCATGACGACAGCCGCGGGCGGGCCGCCCCCGCCGAACACGCCGTCCGACCTCGCCCTGGGCTTCCTGACCGGCGGGGTGATCGGGGCGTCGCTGGCCGGCTTCGTCAGCGGGTGCGTGCTCGGGCGGACGCCGCTGATCGTGCTGGGGCTCGCGCTGCCGGTCGGCTACGGCCTGGTGCTCTTCCTCGCCTCGCTGCCGCGCCGGGCCCGGGAGGCGGCCGTCGTGCCGAGCCGGGCGCTGGCGCTGATCGAGGCGCTGGAGGCGGTCGGGGGCGAGGCCAGTGACGTTCCGGTGCGGTTCGAGCTGAGCGTGGTGCCGGACGATGCGCCCGCGTTCCGGGTGGGGATCCGGCAGGAGATCAACCTCGTGGAGCTCCCCGACTACCGTCCGCGCGGGGTCGTGGTGGTGGAGTACCCGCCGGACCGGCCGTGGAAGGCGCGGATCGTCAAGCGGCCGACGCCGGAGTGGGAGCGGCGCGCGGCCGGGGCCCGGCTGGACTCGGTGCCCGGTCCGGCGATGCGGGAGGAGCACGGGTCGGGCTGTGCGGGCGGTCTGCTCACCGTCCTCGGCCTGCTGTTCGGCGCGGGTGCCGTGCTGCTGCTGTTCCGCACGGAGCTGTTCGCCGCGGTCGAGGACGGGGCCGGTGCGCCCCGGCCGGCCGTCACCTCCTCCTTCTCCTCCTCCTCGTCCGCCACGATCACCGTGACCTCGGTCACCGGCACGGTCGCCCTCGGCCCGGGGCAGTCCATGCTGGACCAGGGCGAGCCGCGCAAGGCCGTCGACTCGTTGATGCGGGACGGAGAGCAGCGCCAGGCGCTCACCGTCGTCGTGCAGGACCGTCAGTTGACGGTGGTCTTCGACCCGGCCGGCGGTGTCCCGGGCGCCGGTTCGCCAAGTGGTGGTTCCCCGGGTGCCGGTTTCCCGGGCACCGGGCAGGGACTCGGGTTCGATCCGCGCTCCCTGCCGTACGACCGGATCCCCGGCCTGGTGGAGGAGGCCCGGAGGACCCTCGGCGTCAAGTCCCCGAAGAGCTGGCAGCTGACCGCCGACGGGATCACCGGCGCGCTGACGCTCAGGATCGTGGTGACCGGCGACGGCGGCTCCGCGACGCTGGAGGCGGACGGCCGTGGCCAGGTGCTGCGGCGCAGCGGCGGCTGACCGGTACGGACGGGACAGGAGGAGGGGTGCAGATGGGGTGGGACGGATTCCTGCTGCTGTGGTGCGGGCTGTGGGCCGTGGTGGCTCTGGTCGGGTTGGGCAGGTCGCTGGCCGGGGTGACCGCGGACCAGCGGAAGGTCCGGCTGACGGGGCGGATCGTCCGGGTGACCCAGCCCCGGCACGGTGGCTCGAGCAAGGGCGGGATCGCGGTGGTCGTCCGCTACCGGGACCCGGTCTCGGGTGAGGAGGTCACGGTCACCAACGACGGTGAGCGCGGCGAGACGATCACCGCCGCGTGGGAGGGCCGGGAGGTCGGGGTCGGGTACCCGCCGGGCCGTCCGCACGCCTACCGGTTCTCGAACGCCCCGGAGCAGCCCGGCCGTGGGCTGGGCCGGCCGGCCCTCGCGCTGTTCCTGCTCTGTGCCGGGCTGGTGGCGCTGGCCGCCGTCCGCTGGGGGTGGCCGTGGGCCCTGATCGGTGTCGCGGGCCCGTGGGCCGTCGCCGGGATCGTCCAACTCCCGCGAGCGGTACGGGAGAAGGCCGCCCGCCTCGGCAAGCTGGCCGTGCTGGAGGCGGTGCCCGGTCGGGTCGTCGCGGTGCTCAGGGACGTCAGCGTCGACGAGGACGGCCACACCTCGACCACCCTCACCCCGGTGCTGTCCTTCACCACCCGGGGCGGCACGGCCGTCACGGCGTACTGCCCGACCGACCTCCCGGGCCAGGCTGGAGCGTACGGAATGGAACTGACGGTCCATCATGATCCCTCCGATCCAGCCGTGTTCACGCTGGACGCCTCCACAGGGCGGCGCTCGGTGGAGCGGGGCGTGCGGTACCACGTGCTGATGATCGTGGTGCTGGTGGCGACGACCGTGGTGGGAGCGGTGCTGCTCTGAGGAGGGAGCGCGGGGTTCGGCGGGCGGGGGGACATCCGGGCGGTTCAGATGACAAGTGGTCCAGACCTTATTGGTCCAGACCTATTGACCAACTCCGGCTCCGCTCCTACGATCCGGTCCGGCACAGCCCCACATGTCCCCCCACCTCACCCACGGCCGGGCGTCACGCCCCCACGCGTCGTCATGCCCATGGCGCCCCGGCGGGAAGGGAGCACAGCATGTTCCGTCGGAGGTCGCGAACCCCACGCCCGTCGGGCGGTTTCCACCCTGATCCGGACGGCGGCCGTCCCGGCGGCGCACCGCGCCGGGTGGGTCTGGAGCGCGCGTCGAGTCCACGCCGGACCCCGACCCGGCACCGGCCGGCCGTGCTGGTCCGCACCCTCGCCGTGGTCGGGACCGCCGCCCTGATCGGCGCCGGCCTCGCGGTGACCGGCTCCGTCACCGCCGGGGCCGCGACCCCCAACCTGGTGGCCAACCCCGGCTTCGAGAGCGGACTCTCCAACTGGACCTGTTCGCCCGGCACCGCCGCGGTCGTCGCCAGCCCGGTGCACTCCGGCAGCGCCGCCCTCCGGTCCACGCCGACCGGCCAGGACACCGCCCAGTGCTCCCAGACCGTCAGCGTGCAGCCCAACTCCCAGTACACGCTGAGCGCTTACGTCCAGGGCAGCTACGTCTACCTGGGCGCCAGCGGCACCGGCGGCAGCGACCCGTCCACCTGGGCGCCGGGCAACGCCTCGTACGGCCAGCTCAGCGTCGGCTTCACCACCGGGCCCAGCACCACCTCGGTGACGGTCTACCTGCACGGCTGGTACGGGCAGCCCGCCTACTACGCGGACGACGTGTCGCTCACCGGCCCCGGCGGCAGCAGCTCCACGCCGCCGACCACCCCGCCCACCACCCCGCCGACCACCCCGCCCACGACGTCTCCCACCACACCACCCACCACACCTCCCACGACGCCGCCGACCACCCCGCCGGGCGGTGACACCTGCCCGACCAAGCCCCGGCCCTCGGGCAAGGTCCTCCAGGGCTACTGGGAGAACTGGGACGGCGCCGCCAACGGCGTCCACCCGGGCATGGGCTGGGTGCCCATCACCGACAGCCGGATCGCCGCCCACGGCTACAACGTCATCAACGCGGCCTTCCCGGTGATCCTCTCCGACGGCACCGTGCTGTGGCAGGACGGCATGGACGCCAACGTCAAGGTCTCCACCCCCGCCGAGATGTGCCAGGCCAAGGCGGCCGGGGCGACGATCCTGATGTCCATCGGCGGCGCCGCCGCCGGCATCGACCTGAGCTCCAGCACCGTCGCCGACCGGTTCGTGGCGACCGTCGTCCCGATCCTCAAGAAGTACAACTTCGACGGGATCGACATCGACATCGAGACCGGCCTCTCCGGCAGCGGCGACATCAAGACGCCCTCCGCCTCCCAGGCCAACCTGATGCGCATCATCGACGGCGTGCTGGCCCAGATGCCCAAGGGCTTCGGCCTCACGATGGCCCCCGAGACCGCGTACGTCACCGGCGGGAGCGTCACCTACGGCTCCATCTGGGGCGCCTACCTGCCGATCATCAAGAAGTACGCCGACAACGGGCAGCTGTGGTGGCTGAACATGCAGTACTACAACGGCAGCATGTACGGCTGCTCCGGGGACCCCTACCAGGCCGGTACGGTGCAGGGCTTCACCGTCCAGACCACCTGCCTGAACAACGGCCTCACCGTCCAGGGCACCACCGTCACCGTCCCGTACGACAAGCAGGTGCCCGGTCTCCCGGCCCAGCCGGGCGCGGGCGGCGGCTACCTGGACCCGGGCTCGGTCGGCCAGGCCTGGGGCAACTTCGGCGGCGCGTTGAAGGGCCTGATGACCTGGTCGCTCAACTGGGACGGCTCGAAGGGCTGGACCTTCGGCGACAAGGTCAAGTCCCTCCAGGGCCGTTGAACCCGGACCGGCCGCCGTCGGATCGCCGCTGAACCACTGCTGAGCCATCGCTGAACCACCACCGAAGGCCCGCGCCCCGCCACCCCGGGGCCCGGGCCGTTCAGCGCCCGGACGACGCCCTGCCGGGCTCGTGGTCAGCCGGTGCGCGGTGGGCCCGCCCAGTGCACCAGCTCCCGGCGCACCGGGCGGAAGCCGGCCGCCTCGGCGAGGGCGCGGCTGGCATGGTTGCCGCTGGGGGCCGACCAGGTCGGGGTGAGTCCCCGGGCGTGGGCGGCGGCGGTGGCAGCGTGGACGCAGGCGAGGGCCAGGTCGAGGCGGCGGAAGGCCGGGTCGGTGGCCACCGCGAGGTCCAGGTGCTCGCGGCCGACGAGGTAGCCGCACGCCAGCGAGGCCAGGTACGGGCCCAGGAACGCGCCCCAGGCGTAGCCGCCGGCGGCGAGGGCGCGGTGGCTGCCCCAGGTCTCGGCGATCCAGTGCGAGCCGACGGAGCGGCCGACGGAGCGGCCGACGGGGCGGCCGAGGGTGGTCGAGCGCCGGGTGAAGTGGTCGAGGTGAGCCTCGTCGGCCGCGCCCAACGGGCGGACCCAGGCCGCCGTGTGCCGGGACACCGGCCGCGGCCGCTCCGCGTGGACGTGCAGCACCCGCACCCACGGGGTGAGGTGGGTGAAGGTCCGGCCGAGCAGGGGCAGGAAGCGGTCCGGCGCGTGGAACTGCCCCCGCCCGAAGCGGCCCAGGACCGCCGGGTCCAGGCGCGCCGGGTCCCCTCGCAGCAGCCGTTCCGGCCCGCAGTGCACCAGCAGCGCGCGGACCGCGTCGGGGTCGTCCGCCCACCGGCCGCCGTGTCCGCTCCGGTCGACGTGGGCGGGCAACAGGCTCGCACCGGGCCGCTCGGCGGCGGACCGGTCGAGGGAGGACCGGTCGAGGGAGGACCGGTCGAGGGCGGGCACGGGGTGGATCGGCATGCGTCCAGTACGGCAGGCCGCGGCCGCCGGTCCCGGCCCGTTGACGAAAGCCTGGCGGCGGCAGGGCGGTTGCTGACGGAACTTTGGCGGGAGCCGGAACCCCGCCGTGGTCCCGCAGCGGTCCCGCCGTCGTCCCGCGTGGTCCCGCGTCAGGGGAGCGTCAGGAGTTCGTCAGGGCGGGTGACGGAGCTTGCCCCGGGCACCCGCGCGGGCTTTGATGGACGGCATGCACCGCTCGATCCGCCACCACGACCGCCCGCCGCATAGCCGGCCGCGGTTCGTCGTCGCGGTCGCGGTCGCCACTGCCGTCCGGTAGCACCGAGCTCCTTCCCGCCGGTCACCGGCCGCGCGTACGGGCCCGGCGCAGTCTCGCCGATCCCGTGCCGATCACCGCCGCCCGTCCTCCGCCCCGTTCGGCTCCGAGGCGGGGGCGGGCGGTCGTTTCCCGCACCACCTTCCCTTCCCGCACCACCTCCCTTCTCGCACCGGTGGCACCGGCGCGGGCGGCCGCGCGCCGCCCCGTCGCCGTACCCCGCCGGTGCCCAGCACCCTTGGATGGGTCATGTCCGACACTGTTCTGTCCGCCCGTACCGCCCTCGTCACCGGCGCCTCCTCCGGCATCGGCTGGGACACCGCCCGGCTGCTCGCCGGACTGGGCGCGAACGTCCTGGTGCACGCCCGGACCACCGCCGAGGCGGAGGACGCGGTGGGCCGGCTGATCGCCGCCGGGGCCCGCCGGGACCAACTCGTGGAGCTGGCAGCCGACTTCACCAAGCTGGCGGAGGTCGGGGTGCTGGCCGGTACGGTCGTGAAGCACTACCCGGCGCTGGACCTGCTGGTGAACAACGCCGCCGTGATGGCGCCCGAGCGCTGCACCCTGACCGACGACGGCAACGAGCTCTCGCTCCAGGTCAACTTCCTCGCCGCGCACCTGCTGGCCAAGCTGCTCCGGGCCCCGCTCTCGGCGGCCGGGGACGCCCGGATCGTCAACGTGTCCTCCTCCCTGCACCGCACCGCGTCGATGAACTGGTCGGACCCGCACCGGGTGAAGAAGTACTCCCGGGTCGCCGCGTACGCCCAGTCGCAGCTGGCGCTCACCATGGCGACCGCCGAGATGGCGCCGGCCGGCTCCGGCATCACCGCCGTCAGCCTCAACCCGGGCCTGTGCGACACCGCGCTGCTGCCGCTGTACGGGCGGGTCGGCGCACCGGCGGCGGAGGGCGCGGCGGCCGTGGTCCGGCTCTGCCTGCCGGACGCCGAGATCGTCAACGGCGCCTACTACGACGGCGGCGTCGCCGCGCCGACGGCCCAGGCCGCCCAGGAGGAGCGCTCGCAGAAGCGCCTGGTGAAGCTCGCCGACCAGCTGGTCGGCCGGGCGGCCTGAACCCCACCCACCCACCTGAGTACCCACTCCGCACCCACGAACGACGAGGAACAGCACGATGTCCAAGCGCGCCCGCAAGAAGAAGGCCCGGCGGAAGAAGAAGGCGAACCACGGCCGCAAGGCCTGTCAGTGACCGGGTAGGAACGACACCCGCCCCCGGGGTCCGCCGTCCGTGCAGCGAGGACGGCGGACCCCGGGGGCCTCGGCGCGCGCCGGGAGCCTCAGCCGAGGGTCGCCCAGTCCTGGGTGTTGGCGTTGCCGGCCGGGTTGACGAGCACGGCGGCTCCGGTACTGACGGAGGCGCTGTCGAGCACGTAGCCGGTCGCCGGGTTGGTGATCGTCAGGGTGCCGCTGCCGTTCTGGGTGACCTGCCACTTCTGGTACTGGCTGCTGGAGTTGAACGGCTGCAGGGTGGCCTGACCGCCTGCTGCGGCGGGCGCCGTGAGGGTCAGCGGAGTCGGGCAGCTGTCGTAGATCCGCGCGGTGCCGTCCGCGTTCGGGTCCAGCTTCCACTTCTCCGAGGCGTGGGTGGTGTCGTAGGTGTTGAGGTCGGCGACGACGTCGGTGGACCCGGCGCACTGGCCCGCGTGCTCCAGGGCCAGGCCGCCGCCGTTGGTGAGGCCGTGGTACTGGTTGTCACCGACGATGGTGGGGCCGTAGTCGATGGTGTGGGTGGCCAGGTAGTTGAGCGCGCTGCCGGTGGTGGAGAGGTTGGCCGCCGGGCGGTCGTTCTTGAAGTAGTCGGCGAAGGTCGACGGGGCGTGCGAGGTCAGCATCGCGATGGTGCCGTTCCAGCCGCCGTCGACGTTGTTCCACAGGTCGAGCAGCGAGCCGTCCACGTTGCCCTGGACCTGGTCCCCGGTGTTCCAGCCGGTGGTGTACGTGAAGGGGTAGCTGCTGCCGTCGGGCCAGACGTAGCGGTAGTCGCCCAGGAGGTAGGCGGCCGTGGAGTCGGCGAAGCCCTCGGTCCAGGCGCAGCTGCCCGAGCTGACCAGGTTGACGTAGTGCGGGCTGCAGTTGGTGACGGCCGGGAACACGCCGTTGTAGAGGCGGTGCATCAGGAAGTGGCCGGACTCGTGGAGCACGGTGTGCTCGGAGTCCGGGTCGGCGGCGGCCAGGTGGACGGTGCCGGCCAGGTCGTAGTAGGGGCCGTCGGCCGAGTTCGCGGTCCACCGGACGGTGAGTTCGGTGCAGGCGTTGTTCGCCTCGTGGGAGGACCAGCAGGCGGTGCTGGGGTTGTTCCGGTGCTGGTACAGCAGGTTGACGGTGTCGAAGGCGTGCCAGGCCCGGGAGGTGGCGGCGAGGGGCTTGACGGTGCCCAGCGAGGTGCTGCCGGCGATGTTGTTCTGGGTGGCGGAGTCCAGCGTGTACGGCGTGCCGGTGGTGTCGGCGACCTTCCAGTACTGGCCGCTCTCGGTGCGGAACCGCACCCACAGGCTGCTCATCGACGTGGTGGTGGTGGGGGTGTAGCAGAGGTTGAAGGTGCCGTCGGTGGTGTTGGTGAGCTGGTAGTCGGCGGTCAGTTGGTGGGCGGTGTCGGTGACCTTCTCGGCCCCCCAGAGCTGGGCGTCGGCGTTCCGGGCGGGCTTGGTCCGGGTGGGCTTCGTCGGGCCGGCTTCGGCCGACTGGTAGTCGTACTGGAGCGTTCCGCTCAGACAGATGGGGCTCGCGGCCCGGGCGGGCGTCGCGGCGAGCGGAGTGGCGGTGGCGGCGAGGAGGGCGGAGGCGAGGGCGGCGGAGCCGTGCGACAGTCGGATGCCGATGGCCATGCGGGGTTTCCTCTCCTGGGGAACGCGCCTGCGGAGGCAGCACGGTTCGGTGGCGACCGAAGTTCCGCAGCCAGGATCGGGTCCCGACACCCCCGGGGGTAAGAGCGTGCGGGTGCGCACCGATGAGCCGGTGGTCCTATGGAGGCACTACGGTGGTGATGGCGACGGCGCCCGCCCCGTGCGCCGTCGGCGCGCCCGTACCCGCCCGGGTCGGCGGGCCGTCAGGACGTGCGGGCCAGGCCGCAGGAGATCAGCCGCTCCCAGACCGTCAGCTCGCCGGTGTCACCGCCCCCGGGCTCCGGGCGCCAGGAGGAGCAGAACGCCAGCCCGGGTTCGAGCAGTTCGAGCCCGCCGAACAGGCCGAGCAGCTCCTCGTCGGTGCGCCAGCGGCCGCGGCCGAAACTGCCCTGGAGCTTCTGCTCCGCGAGCCGGGTCTCCTCGTTCGCGCCGGAGCGGAAGTGCGAGACGTACACCAGGCTGCCCGGGGCCACCCGCTCCGCCCACCAGCGCACCAGCTCGGCGGGCCGCTCGTCGTCGTTGAGGTGGTGCAGGACGGCGCTGAACAGGACGCCCACCGGCCGGTCGAAGTCGATCAGGCGCCGCACCTCGGGGTGCTGCCGGATCGTCTCCGGCTCGCGCAGGTCCGCCTGGGCCACCGCGGTGCGGTCGTCGGTCGCCAGCAGGGCGCGGCCGTGGGCCAGCACCATCGGGTCGTTGTCCACGTAGACGACGTGCGCGTCGGGGGCGTGCCGCCGGGCGACCTGGTGCACGTTGTCGGCGGTCGGCAGCCCGCTGCCCATGTCGATGAACTGCCGGATGCCGTCGTCGGCCATCGCGCCCACGGCCCGCACCAGGGCCCGGCGGTTGGCGAGGGCGATCGCCACCGAGCCGGGCAGGTCGCGGAGGAAGAAGTCGCCGACCTCGCGGTCGACGGGGAAGTTGTCCTTGCCGCCGAGCAGGTAGTCGTAGACCCGGGCGATGCTCGGCTTCGACTGGTCGATCCCGCTGCTGTCATCGGTCATGGCCGGCAACCCCTCCTCGGCGTTCGTCGTGGGCCCGATCGTAGGAGAGCCCCCCGGGGAGGACGGTCAACCCGGGGATGGTGTCGCGGGATTCGCCGGGACGTGGTACGGCAGGTGCTCGGCGGCCCGGTGCCGGCTGCGCCCGGCGAGGCCGACCGCGGCCGGCACCCGGTCGGCGGCGGCCCGGTCCAGCGCCTGCCCGGCGAGCCGCAGCGGCGGTTCCATCTGCTGGCGGGCCGTCAGCGCCGGTACCAGGTCGAAGGACTGGAAGACGAAGCCCATCAGCCTGGCCGGGACGAACTTCCCGCTCGGAAGGAGGGGCACAACGCCTCCCACCGCAAGGTCCGAGCCCGTATCGAGCACGTCTTCGCCCACCTGCACAACCTTGCCCGCACCGACTAGGACCAGGCGAAACGTGCCCGGTCAGCCGGTGTTTGTCATCCCGCCCAACGGAGTGCGGCGTGGCGATACCTTGCGATGGCTGATCCGCCAGCCATCAGCGGTGCGCACGACGGTGTCGTCGTAGGAGACGGAACCGCAGGAGCCGTCCGCCTTGATGCCCAGGCCCTTGGACCGGACCTGCACCCGGCCGTCTGCCGGGGCCGTTACGACGACATTGGTGACGTGATGCGCGACGGGGTTGGCGGCACCCAGTGCCCATGCCGCTTCTCGGATGGCAGCCACCCCGGACAGCGGTTCTTGGCCGAAGTCGGTGAGGTCGTAGACAACATCAAGGGTGAACAACTCCTCCAACCGGTCAAGGCTTCCGTCGTCGACAAGGTGACCATGCAACGAGACCAGTTCGGTGATGGCCAAGCGATCTTCAAGAGCGAGTGACACACGCGTCCTCTCCGGCCCGGCTTGGAGGGGCCAGGCCGAGCATCGATCCGTCGTCAGCACGGCACCCACCGCTGGACACCGCAACGAGTTCGGGTACATACGGCGAGAGGAGCCGTGCCCTCGTGATCGTCCCCTACCGCTGCTCAGCCCGCCACCGACTTGTACGCCGGCGCCCTGCCACCGTCAATCGAAGCACGTCCTACGGGACAGCCCTCAGGCCGAGGGGGCGCCGCCTCCGGAGCCTCCCCTGACCTTGCCCCTGAGCCGCCCTGACGCTCCCTCGGGGGCGAGGGCCCGTCCTCGGACCCGGGCCCCGAGTCCTCAGCCGGACGGGGTGGTTCCGGTGAACGGCGTGCCGGGCGTGCCGGGCGCGGTCGGCGCGGAGGCGGTGTCGGGGAGGACGCCGAGCTGCTGCAGGACGCCGGCGCGGTCGTAGGCGTCCACGGAACGGGCGATCCGCCCGTCCTCGGCGAACTCGAGCAGGCTCATCAGGGAGAGCGAGAACCGTTTGCCCCGGCTGGACTCCGGGAGGCAGAGGAACGGCTCCCGGACGGTGGCGCTGTAGTGCACGTGGGCCACCGCGTGGGACGGGCCGACCACCACGCCCTGGCTGACGGAACGGATGTCGGAGAAGAGCTCGCCGGCCCGGGCGAAGTACTCATGCAGCTCCTGGTGGCCCCGGTAGGTGTGGTCGAAGGCCTTGTCCTCGATCACGGCGTCCTCGGTGTAGTACTCCATCGCGTCGGTGGGGGCGGTGGGGGAGTCCCACACGGTCACCCAGCGTTCGACGAACGCCTTCCGCTCGCTCGGGTCGAAGTCCGGCACGGGATCAGTCCTTTCCGCGCGGGGGCGCAGTTCGGGGGGTGGTGCCCGGCGACCAGTGCCGGAGTACGGCGGCCATGACCCGGGGCGCCGCCAGTTCGGCCGGTGAGCCGGTCAGGCTGACGGCGTTCCAGACGGCGGTGGCGACCCGGGTGTCGTCGGCCGCGGCACGCATGGTGGCCCGGAAGGCCGTCGCCAGCAGGCCGGCGACGGCGGGGTGGGTGCCCGGGACCTGCGGCATGGCCCGGTCGGCCATGGTGGAGAACAGCCACGGGAGCCGCACGGCCCGGGCGGCCTCCCGGTAGAAGCGCCGGGGCAGGCCCGCCGGGCCGGCGGCGAGGCACCGGCGGAGCGCCCTGGCCTCCAGGGCGGCGACCGTCATGCCCGCGCCGTAGATCGGGTTGAGGCTGCAGAGCGCGTCCCCGGTGGAGATCAGGCCGTCGGGGAGCCGGCGCAGCCGGTGGAAGTCCCGGCGGAGGGAGGCCGGGTAGGCGAAGGAGGAGACCCCGGTGATCGGCTCGGCGTTCCGGAGCGCGGTCAGGGTCCCGGCGGGGAGCAGGTCCGCGGCGAAGTCGAGGAACCGCTCCGGCGCGGCCGGCGGGTGGTCGTCCTTGCCGAAGCCGTAGAGCGACAGCACCCAGGCGTCGTGCTCCTGCTGGGTGAGGACCCCGCCGCGGGGGCGGGTCGTGGTGGCTCCGATCAGCACGCCCTTGGCCCGCCCCAGGGCGCCCGGGGCGACCCGGTAGCGGCGGCTGGCGTAGGCGACGTCGACGGCCAGGCGTGCCGTGGCGGGCGCCCGGTACCCCAGGGACCTGAGCCAGGTGGCGCCCCGGCCCGCGCGGCCCATCGCGTCCACGACGAGGTCCGCGTGGACGGCCTCGGCGGAGTCGGGATCCCCCGGGCGGGCCAGCCGGGCCGGGCCGACCCGGGCCCCGCCGACCCGGGCCGGGCCGGCGGCGAGCGGGCCGGTGACGATCGGGGCGGTGGCCTCCAGCCCCGACCGCAGGGTGACCCCGGGCAGCGCGCGGACCCGCTCGCGCAGCCGGTCCTCCAGGAAGGGCCGGCTCACCTGGAGCACCCGGCCGAGCGGCACCTGCCGCAGGCGCGACCCGAAGAAGACGATGTCGAGCTCGTCCAGGGCCCCGGCCAGGGTGCCGCCGTCGGCCGCCAACTCCTCGACCAATCCCGGGAAGAGCTCCGCCAGGACCTGCGCGCCGCCCGGCGTGAGCGAATGGACGTGTGCCCCCTGCGGGACCCCGCGCCGGACGTCGGACGGCTCCGGAAAGGTGTCCCGCTCGACGACGGTGACACGCTCGAAGAACCCGGAGAGCGCCCGGGCGGCGCACAGGCCGCTGATCCCCGCACCGAGCACGAGCGCGTGGCCCGCTCCGCCGCGACTGCTGCTTCGCCGTGGACCCACGGTCGGCTCCGATCGCTCGCCGCCCGCCGTCGGACGGGCGCCCCCACCCTGCCACCCGGCTCCCGGCCGGCACCACCGGGCGGTCACCCGTCCGGGTGAAACCGGCGGACCGGTCTCACCCGATCGGGTCTCCGCCGTTTGCGGGGCGCCGGTTTGTGGGGCGCGGGTTCGTGGGGCGCCGGTTCGTGGGGCGCGGGTTCGTGGGGCGTCAGTGTGCGGGGGCGTCAGTCCTGCGGCTGCACGGCCGGTTGCCGCTCGGGGTAGGCGGCGAGCAGCGCCAGCCAGAGCTGGAAGCGGTCCTGCATGGACGCCAGGGAGCGGCCGGTGAGCCGCTCGATCCGGTCCAGCCGGTAGCGGACGGTGTTGCGGTGGACGTACAGCCGGTCGGCGACCGCCTGCACCGAGCAGTCCGCGGCCAGGTAGGCGTGCAGGGTCGTGACCAGGTCGGCGCGGTTGGCCTCGTCGAAGCGGGTGAGCGGGCGCAGCACCTCGGCGGCGAGCTGCTTCAACGGCAGGTCGGGGCTGGACAGCAGCAGCCGGGGCAGGTTGAGCGGGTCGCCGCCGTGCACCCCGGGGCCCTTGGCGAGGGCGGCCTGGGCCTCGAACCAGCTCCAGCGCAGCCCGTCGACGCCCCGGTAGCAGCCGCCGATGCCGACCGCGGCGCGGGCGTCCAGGCCGGCGAGCGCGGTGCCGAAGCGCCGGGCGAGGTCGTCGACCGGCGCGGAGCGGGGGAGCACCGCCACCAGGTACCGGTTGACGACGGCGGTGAGCACCGGCTCGGGGGAGTCGGGGTGCTCGGTCGGCAGCCAGGGCAGCCGGGCGAGCCGCCGGTCCGCCTCCGCCCCGGGCCCGGGCCCGGCGCCCTCCGGTGCCAGTCGGCCCAGCACCACCCGGTGGGCGGCCTGGGGGTCGAGCCCGAAGGCGGCGAGCCGGCGCTCGGCGGCGGCCGGCGCGATCACGTCCCGCACGATGTCCTCGACGACCTGGCCGACCAGCTCCCGCCGCCCGGCCAGGTGGGCCTGACGGCGGGCCAGCTCCAGTCCGACCAGCCGGGCGGCGTACGGGAGGACGTCCGCCGCCGGGCCCGCCGAGCGCAGGCAGAGGAAGGCCGCGACCACCCCGTCGACCTGCACCGGCAGCCGCAGCGGCCCGGCGCCGCCGGGCCCCTGCGCGCCCGGGTGCCCGGCGCCCGGGCGCCCGGCCGCCGGAGCACCGGGCCGCCCCGCCGCCCGCAGCTCTGCGAGCAGCGCCTCCGGCCGCTCCGGAGCGGCGGCCAGCACCACCCCGTGCCGGTCCAGCACGGCGACCTCCGAGCCGCAGGCCCGGCGCAGCACCCGCAGCAGCGCGGTCAGGCCCTCGCCGCCGAGCAGCGCCTGGACCAGCAGGTCGTGCTGGTCGACCAGCCGCCGCTGAGCGCTGTGGTCCTCGGCCGTGATCCGCTCGGCGACCAGCCGGTTCACCGCGATGAACGGCGTCTCGTACGGGACCTCCAGCACCGCCAGGCCCTGCCGCTCGGCCTCGGCGACGGTGGCCCGTGGGACGGCCGGGTGGCTCAGCCCGGTGCCGAAGCCGATCCCCGAGGCGCCGGCGGCCGCCACCCGCTGGACGAAGGCGGTCTGCGCGGCGGCGCCGCGCTGCCGCAGGCCGGTGGTGAGGAGCAGCTCGCCGCCCGTCAACCACTGCGTCGGGTCGGCGAGTTCGGTCACCGCGACCCAGCGCACGACCCGGTCGAGCCCGGCCGTGCCGGTGCACAGTCGCAGGCCGAGGCCCTCTTCCCGAAGCAGATCGCGCAGCGTCACCGGCATGCGCCGGACTGTAGCGCCGCACAACTCGCCGACGGAAGACCGTGCGGGCGTCCATAGCCAGGCGGGGTGATCCCTTCCTAGGGTTCCGTGCGAACCGGGCGTACCGGCGGGGCGACCCCGTCCGTACCGTCCGCTTGTCGTACCAGCCAGAAGGGCCACCGGAGTTGAGCAGCCACGACCGTCCACCCCGACCGGAGCCGGCCCCCGGCGCGGTCCGGCTCGAAGGGCTGGCCAAGACCTTCGACGGCCAGGTCCGCGCCGTCGACGGCGTCGACCTGGACATCGGCGAGGGCGAGTTCTTCGCGATGCTCGGGCCCTCCGGCTCCGGGAAGACCACCGTGCTGCGCATGATCGCGGGCTTCGAGGCGCCGAGCGCCGGCCGGGTCCTGCTGAGCGGCGCCGACGTCACCGGCCTGCCGCCGTTCGACCGGGACGTCAACACGGTGTTCCAGGATTACGCGCTGTTCCCGCACATGACGATCGAACAGAACGTCGGCTACGGCCTGATGGTCCGCCGGGTGCCGAAGGCCGAACGGGCCGAGCGGGTGCGGGCGGCGCTCGCCATGGTCCGGCTGGCAGGCCTCGAGCGCCGCCGCCCGGCCCAGCTCTCCGGCGGTCAGCGCCAACGCGTCGCGCTGGCAAGGGCGTTGGTGAACCGCCCGAAGGTGCTGCTACTGGACGAGCCGCTCGGTGCGCTCGACCTGAAACTGCGGCACGAGATGCAGGCCGAGCTCAAGCGGATCCAGCGCGAGGTCGGGATCACCTTCGTGTTCGTCACCCACGACCAGGACGAGGCCCTGACGATGAGCGACCGCGTCGCGGTGTTCAACGCGGGCCGGATCGAGCAGGTCGGCCCGCCCGCCGAGGTGTACGAGCACCCGGCCACCGCCTTCGTGGCCGGCTTCGTCGGCACCTCCAACCTGCTGGACGGCCCGGCCGCCGAGCAGGTGGTGGGCCAGGCCGGACTGTTCAGCGTCCGCCCGGAGAAGATCCGGATAGCGCACCCGGACGACCCGGCCGGGCCGGACGAGCTGTCCGCCACCGGGCGGGTCGCCGAAGTCGTCTACGCGGGCGGCCACACCCGGTTCCTGGTGGACCTGGAGGCGGGCGGGCGGCTGACCGCCGTCCGGCAGAACGTCGACGAGGGCTCCGCCGACGTGCTGCGCCACCGCGGCACCGAGGTCGTCCTGGCCTGGCAGCGCAGGCACACGGTCCGGGTCGGTTCCTGACCCACCCCCACCCCCCTCACCGAAGATCGGAACACCCCGCCATGCGCATCCCCCTGATCGCCCGCGCCGCGGCCGCCGCCACCGCCGCCGTCCTGCTCGCCGCAGGGTGCGGCAGCAGCGGCGGCACGGGCACCGCGAACGGCTCGCACGGGCTGAACCCGCCCAAGCTGCCGATGCTCCAGTCCCTGGGCGCCGGGGAGGGCCAGCTGAACCTGGTCGCCTGGGCCGGCTACGCCGAGGACGGCTCGGACGACAAGAGCGTCGACTGGGTCCACCCCTTCGAGCAGCAGACCGGCTGCAAGGTCAACACGAAGATCGCCGGGACCTCCGACGAGATGGTCTCGCTGATGAAGACCGGCCAGTACGACGCCGTCTCGGCCTCCGGCGACGCGACCCTGCGGCTGATCGCGGCCGGCGACGTCGCCCCCGTCAACACCGCCCTGGTGCAGAACTACGCGGACGTCTTCGACGGTCTCAAGAACCAGCCCTGGAACTCGGTCAACGGCCAGATGTACGGCATCCCGCACGGCCGCGGCGCCAACCTGCTGATGTACCGCACCGACAAGGTCACCCCGGCCCCCGACTCCTGGAGCGTGGTCTTCGACGGCGCCGCGCCCTACGCCGGCCACGTCACCGCCTACGACTCCCCGATCTACATCGCCGACGCCGCGCTCTACCTGATGAAGACCAGGCCGGAGCTCGGCATCACCAACCCGTACGCCCTGGACGCCGCCCAGCTCAAGGCGGCCGCTGACCTGTTGAAGACCCAGCACAAGGCGATCGGCGAGTACTGGAGCGACTTCCAGAAGTCGGAGAACTCCTTCAAGACCGGGGACACCGTGGTCGGCACCAGCTGGCAGGTGATCGCCAACCTGGCCCAGGCCGACAAGGCGCCGGTCAAGGCCGTGCTGCCGAAGGAGGGCGCCACCGGCTGGTCCGACACCTGGATGGTGTCCGCCAAGGCCGCCCACCCCAACTGCGCCTACCAGTGGATGAACTGGATCGTCTCGCCGACCGCCAACGCCCAGGTCGCCCAGTGGTTCGGCGAGGCGCCGGCCAACTCCAAGGCCTGCGACCTGACCACCGACAAGGGCTTCTGCGCCACCTTCCACGCCGCCGACGAGGCCTACTGGAAGGACGTGTACTACTGGACCACCCCGGTCAAGAGCTGCCTGGACGGCCGCACGGTGGCCTGCACCGACTACGCCGCCTGGACGTCCGCCTGGACCGAGATCAAGGGCTGATGACCGCGACCGGCACGACCGACCCGACCGAAGCGGCCGCCGCGACCGCCCCGGTACGGCAGCCGCGGCGCGGCGGCGTGCGGCGGGCCGCCGCCGTGCTGTACCGGCACGCCGGGCTGCGGCTGGCACTGCTGCTGTCCGCCCCGATGGCCTGGCTGCTGCTCGCCTACCTGGGCTCGCTGGCCGTCCTGCTGCTGTCGGCCTTCTGGGCGGTCGACGACTTCACCTACGACCTCGTCCGGGTCTGGAACACCGCCAACTTCCACACCGTCCTCACCGAACCGGTCTACCGGACGGTCGCCCTGCGCACGCTCGGCATCGCCGCCGCCGTCACCGTGATCGACGCCGTGGTGGCCTTCCCGATGGCCTTCTACATGGCCCGGATCGCCCGGCCGCGCACCCGCAAGCTGCTGGTGGTGGCCGTCCTGACGCCGCTGTGGGCCAGCTACCTGGTGAAGGCCTACGCCTGGCGGGTCATCCTCAGCCAGGGCGGCGTGCTGGACCGGCTCGGCGCCCCGTTCGGGCTGTCCAGCCCGGGGTACGGCACCACGGCGGTGATCCTGGTCCTCGCCTACCTGTGGCTGCCGTACATGATCCTGCCGGTCTTCGCCGGGCTGGAGAACCTGCCCGGCAACCTGCTCGACGCCTCCGCCGACCTGGGCGCCTCCGCCTGGCGGACCTTCCGCTCGGTCGTTCTCCCGCTGGTCCTGCCCTCGGTGTTCGCCGGGTCGGTGTTCACCTTCTCGCTCAGCCTGGGCGACTACATCACCGTACGGATCGTCGGCGGCAAGACCCAGGTGCTGGGCACCGCGATCGCCGACAACGTGACGCTCAACCTGCCGCTGGCCGCCGCGCTGTCCTGCGTCCCGGTGGTGATGATCGTCGGCTACCTGCTCGCCGTGCGCCGCACCGGCGCCCTGGACTCGCTGTAGGGCCCGTCTTCAAACCCCCGTCGTTCGCCCGGAGGGCGGGCGGGGCGACGCCGGGGCACGCACCTCGCCGCGTTGTCGTCGGTCGCCAATGCGCTGCATTGGGCTCCCTCCTCCGCCTTGCGATGCACGCACCCCAACGCCGCCCCG
>NZ_JBIWAQ010000046.1:0-22029 GCF_044760155.1 Kitasatospora sp. NPDC098652 | reverse complement strand
GGTGGGGTGTGGGTGGTTTGTTGTTTTTTTCAGACCGCCAACGGCGAGCACCCCCCACCATGAGGGTCGGCGGTCCGAAAATCACCCAGCCCCCGGAGCCCCCACCCCCGGACCCGCCCCCGGACCCACCCACCCTCCCGAAAGCCCACCCCCACACCCCAGCCCCGCGCAGCGGCCCCCTACCGCACCGCGACGAACGCCTCGGCGCCCCGTTCCGTCCGGACCTTCGGCGCCTCCGCCGGCCGCCCCACCGCGACGGCCCCCATCGGGTCCCACCCCTCCGGCAGGTCCAACACCGCCCGAACGGTGTCACGGCAGAACATCGTCGAGGACACCCAGGCGGAGCCGTACCCCTCACCCGTGAGCGCGACCAGCAGGTTCTGCACGGCGGCCCCCATGGCCACCGTGAACATCTCCCGTTCGGCCGCGGCCCGCCGCGGGTCCGGGTAGTCGTGCGAGCCGTCCATCACCAGGCACGGCACCACCAGGTACGGCGCGTCGCGCAGCACGTTCCCGCGGGCGGTGCGGCGGGCGATCCGGGCCTCGTCCCAGCCGTCGAGCTCGCGGAGGTCGCGCTGCCAGGCGCCGAGCATCGCGTCCAGCAGCCGTACCCGGGTCTCGGCGGACTCCAGCAGCACGAACCGCCAGGGCGTGGTGTGGTGCGGGGCCGGCGCGGTGACGGCGGCGGCCACCGCGCGCCGGACGGCGGCCGGGTCCACCGGGTCGGCGGTGAAGGCGCGGACGGTGCGCCGCAGCGTGACGGCCTGGCGCAGCGCCTCGGAGGTGCCGAGCCGGAACATGTCGTCCGCGGCGGAACGCACCAGCGGCCGGGTGCCGGCGCCGTCCTCGGAGGTGACCAGGTGGCCGAGCCCGCGCACGACGGCGACCGGGACGCCGCTGGCCTTGCCCTTGACGAGGTCGCCGGCGGCCGCGAGTTCGTCGGCGGTCGCGGTGACGGTGAGCACCAGTTCGTTGCCGTGGCTGTCGGTGCGCCCCCGGTGGTCCTCCAGGACGGACAGTCCGGCGGCGCCGATCGCGACGTCGGTGAGCCCGTTGCGCCAGGGCCGGCCGAAGGTGTCGGTGACGACGACGGCGAGCCGGTGGCCGGTGAGCTGCTGGAGCCGGGCGCGCAGCGCGCGGGCCGAGCCGTCCGGGTCCTCGGGCAGCAGCAGCACGGTGCCAGGGGCGGTGTTGGAGGCGTCGACCCCGGCGGCGGCCATGACGAAGCCGTTGCGGTTCTCGACGATCCGGGCCGGTCCGCGCCGGGCGACCACCCGGACGGTCTCGGCGTCGATCGCGGCGTCCCGGTCGGCGGCGTGCAGCAGCCGGCCCTCGGCCTTGCTGACGATCTTCGAGGTGACCAGCAGGATGTCGCCGTCGCGGTACGTCCCGGCCTTGGCGATCAGCTCGCCGAGGTCGGCCCCGGCCTCGATCTCGGGGATGCCCCGGACCGGAAGGATCTCGATCGTCACGCGCGGACCTGCTCGGCCAGCGCCAGCGCCGCCCGGGCCATCTCGGCGGTGGCCTCGACGTCGGTCATCAGCAGCGGGACGGCCCGGCAGGCGATCCCGGCGGCCTCGACGGCGGCCACCGCGTCCTGGTCGGCGGTGTCGACGAGCCAGCCGTCGATGAGTTCGGAGCCGTAGTTCAGCGCGACCGCCTCGGCGGTGGCCTCGACGCCGACGGCGGCGAGCACCTTGTCGGCCATGCCCCGTACCGGCGCCCCGCCGATGATCGGGGAGAGCCCGACCACCGGTGCCGGGGCGGCGGCGACGGCGTCCCGGATGCCGGGGACGGCGAGGATGGTGCCGATCGAGACGACCGGGTTGGACGGCGGGAAGAGGATGACGTCGGCCTCGGCGAGGGCCTCCAGCACGCCGGGCGCGGGCTTGGCGGTGTCCGCGCCGACCGGGATGATCGCCTCGGCGTCGACGGCGGCGTGCAGCCGGACCCAGTACTCCTGGAAGTGGACGGCCCGGGTGCCCTGATCGTCGGTGATCCGCACATGGGTCTCGACCCGGTCGTCGCTCATCGGCAGCAGCCGCACGCCGGGCTTCCAGCGCACGCACAGCGCCTCGGTGACCTGGCTGAGGCTGTACCCGGCGGTGAGCATCTGGCTGCGCACGAGGTGGGTGGCGAAGTCCCGGTCGCCGAGCCCGAACCACTCGGGGCCGACGCCGTACTCCTTCATCTCGGCCTTGATCGACCAGGTCTCGTCGGTCCGGCCCCAGCCCTGTTCCTCGTGGATTCCGCCGCCGAGGGTGTACATCACGGTGTCGAGGTCGGGGCAGACCTTGAGTCCGTAGAGGTGGATGTCGTCGCCGGTGTTGCCGATGACGGTGATCTCGTCCTGCGGTCCGACCGCCGCGAGGAGTCCGCGCAGGAAGCGCGCCCCGCCGATCCCGCCTGCCAGTGCCACGATGCGCATGAGGTCATCCTGCCACGGTCGGACTCTTCGTCAGGCCTCGGTCAACGCCGCTCGGACTCCGCCGCGTGCGCGTGCTGCTCCGGGACGGCGGTGGTGGTGCCGTACTGGTTCATCGCGGTCAGGCCCGGGGTGTAGAGGTGGATGGAGACGGCGGGTTCGAGCGCGCCGTTGACCACCTCGTGGAGGTAGCCGGAGGAGAACACCCGCTGCCCGCCGGGGCGCAGGGTGCGGGCTCCTTCACCGGCGTGCGTGAGCGAGCGTTCGGTCAGTTCGCCCCGGACGACGGTCATCACGCCGGAGGACTCGCCGTGGTCGTGGAAGCCGCTGCTCTGGCCGGGCAGCCAGCTGAGCAGCCAGACCTCGTAGCCGGGGCCGGTCTCCAGGCGGGCGTACCAGCGGGTGAGCGCGTCGTAGCGGACCAGCGGTTCCCAGCGGGAGCGGTCGGCGGCGATCTCGCGGACCAGCCGGGCGTACCCGGCGACGGTGGTGGGGTGCCCGGGCAGGTCGGTGCGGGCGAGGTGGGGGAAGGCGAGCGGGTCGCCGGCGATGGAGACGTCGCTGAGGCCGTCGGCCCAGCGGTGCCGGTCGCCATGGCGGGGGGTGTGGCGGGGGGTGTGGGCGGCGGCGAGGCCGCGGCGGGCGTGCTTGTTGCGGTCGCGGTTCCGCTTGCGGATGCGGGTCGTGCGCACGGGAGTCGTCCTCGGATGGCTCGGCTGGTCGGGGAGCAGCCGGATCCGGGATGTCCTGGGGCGGGAGTCGCGGGCGGCCTCTGTGCTTCCTGGGCGGCGCGCGGTGGGACGCGGGCGCCTAGATACAGCAGGAACAGAGGCGACAACAGGAGTTCACGGCACGGCGGAGCGTGGAACCGCTCCGGGGGCTGGCGAACTCTGACATAGGGGAAAGGAGACCGCATCCGCGGGGGTGGTGTCAAACCGAAGGATGCGGCATTCGAGTGGATTAGGTCAGGATCTTTCCCGGATGGGGTGATTCATCACTCTCTATGTTTCGATGGGAAGATCGCCGGGAAGGCAGGCCGATGACCGGCCTGTCACGATGACTGAGCGTCATTCCGCGAGTCATTGCGGGCGTTTCGATGTCGCCCAGGGCTTTCGGGTCGAAGGTCCGATGTGTCCGAATATGTACACTATTCGTAACGGCTTGGTGCCAGGGAGTGAATCCCGGCCTCAATACCAGAGCTCGGCTTGACTGGGCCAGAGTGACGCAACTGTAATTTCACTCGTGTCGTCAGCCGCACGAGGCAACGGCAACCACGGGGACGCCAAGTAGGGGCAGAGGAGGCGCGCCACATGAGCGAGCTCTTTGAGCTGTTGATCGGGGACGGCATCGCGGAGGAAGAGGAGGAACTCGGTTGGCAGGAGCGCGCGTTGTGCGCTCAGACCGACCCGGAGTCCTTCTTCCCCGAGAAGGGCGGCTCTACCCGCGAGGCCAAGAAGGTGTGCCTCGCCTGCGAGGTTCGATCGGAGTGCCTGGAGTACGCCCTCGCCAATGACGAGCGCTTCGGCATCTGGGGCGGCCTCTCCGAGCGCGAGCGCCGCCGGCTCAAGAAGAGCGCCGTCTGACCGGGGCGGCCCCGACCGACCCCGCTGACCCTCCGCCACCGGCGGACGGCCGCACAGCTGTACGAGCGCCTCACCGCGACGGTGGGGCGCTTTCGTGTTCCCGGACCGGTCCTCGCCGATCCCGGGCCCCCTTCTTCACCGCCTCCGCACCGGCACCGGGCACGAAGCGGCCATCCGGAGCCGTTAGTGTGGTGCGCCATCCGGTTGCCGTTCACCGGCTGTGTCCACCGAGAACTGGGGCCCGCGCACTCGATGACCGTCTACAGCCACCAGAGCGGCTTCACCGCTTCCAGGCCGCCCGCCTACCCGCGCCACCTGGTCACCGCGGTGATCGTCTCGCACGACGGCGCCCGCTGGCTGCCGCAGGCCCTGGCCGGTCTGCTCGGCCAGGACCGCCAGGTCCAGCGGATCCTCGCGGTCGACACCGGATCCACCGACAACTCCCCGCAGCTGCTCGCCGACACCCTGGCCGACTGGCTGCCCGAGAGCGGCCCGCTGATGCTCGGCCGCCGGGCCGGCTTCGGCACCGCCGTCGCCGAGGCCGTCGCGGGCAGCGCGCCCCTGCGCCCGGAGGACCTCCCGTACCGGCTCGACCCCTCCGGCTACGACCCGGTCACCGGCGGCTGGGACGACTACGGCGACCCGCTCGCCCAGGAGGACGACCTCGGGCGCGGCGGCCCGCGCGAGACCCAGCCGGTCGAGTGGCTCTGGCTGCTGCACGACGACTGCGAGCCGCAGACCGACGCGCTGCGCCGGCTGCTCCAGGTCGCCGACTCCACCCCCAGCGCCGGCGTGGTCGGCCCCAAGCTGCGCAGCTGGTACGACCGCCGCCAGCTGCTGGAGATCGGCGTCACCATCGCCCGCTCCGGCCGCCGCTGGACCGGCCTCGACCGCCGCGAGCAGGACCAGGGCCAGCACGACCAGGTCCGCCCGGTGCTCGCCGTCTCCAGCGCGGGCATGCTGGTGCGCCGGGACGTCTTCGAGGAGCTCGGCGGCTTCGACCGGGCCCTCCCGCTGATGCGGGACGACACCGACTTCTGCTGGCGGGTCAACGCCGCCGGCCACCGCGTGGTGGTCGCCCCCGACGCCGTGCTGCGGCACGCCGAGGCGGCCAGCCGCGAACGCCGCGCGATCGACTGCGGCCCCTCCCACCCGCACCGGGTGGACAAGTCCGGCGCCGTCTACACCCTGCTCGCCAACTGCAAGGGCGCGCTCTTCCCGTACGTGCTGCTGCGCCTGGTGCTCGGCACCCTGGTGCGGGCCGTCACCAACCTGCTCGGCAAGGACCCGCGCCAGGCGGTCGACGAACTGGCCGGCCTCGGCCACGAACTCGTCCGCTTCCCACGGCTGTTGGCCGCGCGCAAACACCGCGCCCGGACCCGCGCCGCGGACGCCCTGGACGACCGCACGCTCTTCCCGGCGCCCGGCGCCACCACCCGGCTGGCCGTCGAGGGCGTCATCGGCTCGCTCGGGATAGGGGGCGGCGACGACACCGGCAGCCGGCACGGCTCGGTCGAGGCCGGCGGCGACGAGGACGGCGAGGACCTCGTCGTCGAGCAGTTCGCGCTGATCAAGAAGCTGGCCCGGCGCCCCGCGCCGGTGCTGTTCGCCGCCCTGCTGGTGTTCGCCCTGGTCGCCTGCCGCGGCCTGTTCGGCAGCGGCGAGCTGTTCGGCGGCGCCCTGCTGCCCGCCTCCGACGGCGCGGGCGGCCTGTGGGCGATGTACGCGGACGCCTGGCACCCGGTCGGCACCGGCTCCACCGCCGCCGCACCGCCGTACCTCGGCGTGCTCTCGGTGCTCTCCTGGCTGCTGTTCGGCAACGCCGACCTCGCGCTCACCCTGCTGGTCGTGCTCACCGTCCCGCTCGCCGCGGTCAGCGCCTACCTGGTCTCCCGGCCGCTGCTGGACTCCAAGCTGGTCCGCGCCTGGGCCAGCGCCACCTACGCGCTGCTGCCCGCCGCCACCGGCGCGCTCGCCCAGGGCCGGATCGGCACCGCCGTCCTCGCCGTGCTGCTGCCGCCGCTGGCCCGCGCCGCCGCGATCGCGGCCGGCCTCGGCATCCGCCAGGAGAGCGCCGCCAAGGGCGCCCGCCCCGGCTGGCGGCCGGTCTGGATGACCGTCCTGCTGCTCACCCTGGCCACCGCCTTCGTCCCGCTGACCTGGGCGCTCGCGGTACCGCTCTGCCTGGCCGTGCTGGTCCTCGCGGTGCTGCGCGGCGGCGCCCTCGGCTCCGGGGGTACGGCGCTGCGGCTGCTCGGCCTGCGCGTCCTGGTGATCCTCGCGGTGCCGGTCGCGGTGCTCGCCCCCTGGTCGTTGAAGGTGCTGTCGCACCCGCAGTGGCTGCTGCTGGAGGCCGGGCTGCCCGGACTGCACGGCGCCGGGGCGAGCGCGGCCGGCCTGCTGCTGGTCAACCCCGGCGGCGCCGGGGTGCCGCCGGTCTGGCTCTCCACCGGTGTCGTCCTCGCCGCGCTGGCCGCGCTGCTGCGCGCCGACCGCCGCCGCGCGGTGCTCGCCGCCTGGGGCGCGGCCGGTGCCGGGCTGGTCTTCGCGGTCGCGGTGGCGGGCACCTCCGTCACCCCGGCCTCCGGCGGCCAGCCGGTGCCCGCCTGGGCCGGCCCGGCCACCCTGATCGCCGGGATCGCCCTGCTCGCCGCCGCCGCGATCGGCGCCGACGGCGCCAACACCCGGGTCGCCGGGATCGCCTTCGGCTGGCGCCAGCCGGTGGCCGCCCTGGTGGTGGCCGCCGCGGTGCTGGCCCCGCTGGGCACCGGCCTGTGGTGGGCGCTGACCGGCGCCGGCGGCCCGCTGCACCGCGCCGCGGCCGGCCAGGTGCCCGCCTTCATCGCCGAGGAGGCCGGCACCAGCGACCGGTCCCGCACCCTCGTGGTCACCGGCCAGAAGGGCGCCGTCCGCTACACCGTGGTGCGCGGCGCCGGCCTGACCCTCGGCCAGGCGGAGTCCACCGTCGACCCGGCCACCGGTACCCAGGGCGGCCTGGACCGGATGGTCGGCAGCCTGCTGGCCGGCTCCGGTGCCGACCAGGCGAACGCCCTGGCCGGCTACGGCATCGCCTACGTGCTGGTCGAGCGGCAGGCCGTGGACGCCTTCAAGGACGTCCTGGACACCACCCCCGGCCTGGTGAAGGCCAACCAGGACGGCGACGCCGCGCTCTGGCAGGTCAACGGCGCGCCCGCGGTGCGCGCGGTGATCACCGCCCCGGGCGCCACCCCGGTGGTCGTCCCGTCCGGCGAACGCGACCTCGCCACCACCGTCCCGGCCGGTCCGGACGGCCGGGTGCTGCGACTGGCCGAGGCCGCCGCCCCCGAGTGGAAGGCCACCGTGGACGGCACCGCCCTGGAGCCCACCACGCTCGACGGCTGGGCGCAGGGCTTCAAGCTCCCGGCCGCCGGCGGCAAGCTGAGTGTCACCCGCGAGGGCAGCCTCGCCCACACCGGCTGGATCTGGGCCCAGGTCCTGGTCGGCCTCACCATCCTGGTGCTGGCGCTGCCCGGCCGCCGCAGCCACAAGGACGACGACCTGCCCGAGGAGGTGGTCGCCGCCGCCGCGCTGGCCGCCGCCGCCCAGGCGCAGCCCCTCGTCCCGGGCAGCCGCCGGGCCCGCCGGATGGCCGAGCGGGGCGAGGGCGGCGAGCCCGGCGCCGAGGAGCCCGGCGTGTACGACGGGCTGCCGGGCGCGATCCCGGCGCAGCCCACCGGCGAGCCGCCGGCCGGGGCGGTCGAGGCGGCCGCCGCCGTCCAGGAGGCCGAGCCGTACGCCGACCCGTACCAGGCGTACCAGCAGGCGGACCCGTACAGCTACGACCAGTACGCGGCCCAGCAGCCGGTGGCCGCGCCGTACGCCGCCCAGGGCTACGAGGGCCACGGGTACGACGGCCACCAGCAGGGCTACCCGCAGCAGGGGTACGACCAGCAGGGGTACGAGCAGCAGGGGTACGAGCAGTACCCGCAGGAGCAGTACGGCTACGACCCCTACCAGCAGCAGCCCGGGCAGCCCCAGCAGACCTGGCTGCCGGGCCAGCAGCAGGGCGAGCCGTACTACGACCCCAACGAACCGGGCGGCACCGGTCACCCTTCCGGGAACTACGGCCCCCACCAGCACGGATCGGGGAGCTGACCCGCCATGAAGAAGCCCGCATTCGGGAAGAAGTCCGCCGCCGGGGCCGAGCAGCCCGTCGAGCCCGACACCGCTCCGGCCGGGGCCGAGCAGCCCGCCGGCGCGCCGGGGACGGCCCCCGGCCGGTCCGCGGGGAAGACCACCCAGTCCCTGCTGGCCGCGGCCGTGGTGCTGGCGGCCGTGTTCGGGATCGCCGAGGTGCGCCCGCCGGCCGGCCCGGCCAAGGCCGACGGCGGGGCCGCCCCGAGCACCGCCCAGGTCGAGCGGACGGCGGCGGTCTGCCCGCAGCCCTTCCAGGGCCTGACCGGCTCGACCACGCTCACCGCCTACACCCCGCCCGGCACCGGCTCGGCCACCGGCGGCGCCGGCTGGCTCTCCGAGCAGGCCGCCCCGGCCACCCCGCCGACCGCGGCCCCGTCCGCCCCGGCGCCGAGCGGCTCGCCGACCGCCGCGCCGAGCGCGGCCCCGAGCGCCCCGGCCACCCCGGCCCCGGACAAGAACGCTCCGCCCGCGGACGCCAAGCTGACCCTCGGCAAGCCCGGCACCCCGGCCACCGGCCCGGCCAGCAACGGCGACGCCGCGCCCGGCACCGGGGCCGTCGCCACCGGCGCGCTCGCCCCCGGCTTCACCGTCACCCAGACCACCGTGGTCACCGAGCAGCGCGGTACGGGCCTGTCCGGCCTGACCTGCACCCCGGAGAGCACCAGCTTCTGGTTCGCCGGGGCCAGCACGGCCGGCGACCGGGTCGACTACGTCAGCCTGGTCAACCCCGAGTCCTCCGCGGCCGTGGTCGACATCAAGCTGTACGGCGACAAGGGCCTGATCGACAACGACGCCGCCAACGGCCTCACCGTCGCCCCCGGCAGCTCGCAGTCCGTCCTGCTGTCGACGATCAGCAAGGGCGCCGTCACCGACCTCGCCGTGCACGTGGTGGTGCGCTCCGGGCGGATCGGCGCCGCGCTGCACGCCGCCGACGGCGCCAAGGGCGCCGACTGGGTCCCCGCCTCCACCGAGCCGGCCGCCACCCAGGTGCTGCCCGGCCTGCCCGCCGACACCACGGCGGCCCGGCTGGTGGTCTGGGCGCCGCCGGAGGACGACGCCGACCTCAAGATCCAGCTCTCCGGCAAGAACGGCTGGTTCACCCCGGCCGGCAACGAGTCGATCCACGTCAAGGCGGGCATGGTGGCCGCCGTCGACCTCGGCAAGGTCACCCGGGACGAGGTCGCCGGGCTGCGGCTGTCGCCCACCGACGACAAGCACCCGACCAAGATCGTGGCCGGTCTGCGGGTCGACCGCACGGGCGGCAACGGCAAGAGCGACGCGGCCTGGCTCACCGGCAGCGCCCCGGTCGGCGCCCGCGCCACCGTCGCCGACAACCGGGCCGGCGCCGCCACGGTCTTCCTGACCTCCACCGGCGACGCCGCCACCGTCAAGGTCACCGGCTCGGCCGGCAGCGGCGGCGGCACCCCGGCGACCAAGGAGGTCCAGCTCCCGGCCGGCGGCACGGTCGCCATCCCGGCGCCCGAGCCCGCCGGGCTGAACGGCGTCTTCGCGGTCACCGTGGAGACCGAGTCCGGCGGCCCGGTGGTCGCCGCCCGGATGCTCTCGCTGCCCGCCAAGGACGTGCCGATGTTCACCGTCCAGGCACTGCGCGACGACCACAGCACCGTGCAGGTCCCGCAGGCCACCCAGGACCCGGGCGTGGTGCTGCGCTGACCGGCCCTTCCGGGGCCCCGCGGGGCCCCGGAAGGTCACTCCTCGTCGTAGCGCGGGTCGATCGCGTCCGGCGACAGTCCCAGCAACTCGGCCACCTGCTCGATCAGGATCTCGTGCACCAGCGCCGCCCGGTCCTCCCGGGTCTTCGCCCGGATCTCCACCGGCCGCCGGTACACCACGATCTGGCTCTTGTGGCCCTTCTGACCGGGCGACACCCGGCCCAGCGGCACGCCGTCCTCGGTGTCGGCGCCGTCCGGCTCGTGCAGCGGCACCTCCTGCACGGCGAACTCCACCTCGATCAGCTGCGGCCACCGCCGCTCCAGCCGCTCCACCGACTCGCGCACGTAGTCGTCGAACAGTTCGGAGCGGGTGAGCGAGATCGGCACCTGGGGCGGGGCCAGCGGGCCGCGCAGCCCCCTGCCGTGCCGGTCGCGGTGCCGGGGGCGGCGCGAAGGGCCTGTCGATGACTGCGGTGCGGAGCTGTCCATATCACTGCCGAGAGTAGTCCTTGGCGGGTCGGAAGTGGACCACTCCGACGGGGGAATCGCCGGTGCGACGGCGTGTGCCCGAACCGCCGGAGCGAGCTGCCCGGCAGGAGCCGGGCGGCGCGCCCGGGGCGCCCCCACGGCCCGGCACAGCCCCGGCGAGGGGGCGCCGGTGAGCACCCGAACGGCGACACGGCACCCGCGCCGGACAGGCGGTCTTCGCTCCCCGGCGGGGAGTGCGGTACCGTCCACCCTCGTGAGCTCTGTACGTCGTTGTTCGCGGACCGCGTGCGGCCGACCGGCCGTCGCGACGCTGACGTACGTCTACGCGGACTCCACCGCCGTACTGGGCCCGCTCGCCACCTACGCCGAGCCGCACTGCTACGACCTGTGCGCCGAGCACGCCGAGCGGCTCACCGCCCCGCGCGGCTGGGAGGTCGTCCGGCTCGCCGCCGAGGCCGGACCGCTGCGCCGCAGCAGCGACGACCTGGAGGCCCTCGCCAACGCCGTCCGCGAGGCCGCCCGCCCGCAGACCCCCCGTCAGGGCCGCGCCCCCGAGGGCGAGTCCACCGAGGGCGGCCGCCGCGGCCACCTCCGGGTCCTGCGCTCGCCGGACAACTGAGGCCTCGCCCCGCACGGTGCGTTCGCCCGGCCCGGGTACGCTGCCCGTCTGACACCACCGCGATCCGTCGACCGGACGCGTCGGTGGCCCGACGTATCGATCAGCACAGAACCAGGGTGGAGCCGCAGTGCGCGACCTCAAGCAGCTCGTGAAGGCGTACGACGTCCGAGGCGTCGTCCCGGACCAGTGGGACGAGAGCCTGTCCCGGGCCTTCGGCGCCGCGTTCGTGCAGGTCACCGGGGCGACCGCGATCGTGGTCGGGCACGACATGCGCCCCTCCTCGCCGTCGCTGAGCCGGGCCTTCGCCGAGGGCGCCGCGGCCTACGGCGCCGACGTGGTCGAGATCGGCCTCTGCTCGACCGACCAGCTCTACTACGCCAGCGGCAAGCTCGACCTGCCCGGCGCGATGTTCACCGCCAGCCACAACCCGGCCCAGTACAACGGCATCAAGCTGTGCCGGGCCGGCGCCGCCCCGGTCGGCCAGGACACCGGCCTGTCCGAGATCCGCGAGCTGGTCGAGTCCTGGACCGCCGAGGACGACACCGTCACCGTCCCGGCCAAGGACGTGAAGCCAGGCGCGCTCTCCGCCCAGGACACCCTGCGCGGCTACGCCGACCACCTGCTGGGCCTGGTCGACCTCAGCGCGATCCGCCCGCTCAAGGTCGCCGTGGACGCCGGCAACGGCATGGGCGGCCACACCGTGCCGACCGTCTTCGACGGCCTGCCGATCGAGCTCGTCCCGATGTACTTCGAGCTGGACGGCACCTTCCCCAACCACGAGGCCAACCCGCTCGACCCGAAGAACCTGGTCGACCTCCAGGCCGAGGTCCGCAAGGTCGGCGCCGACATCGGCCTGGCCTTCGACGGCGACGCCGACCGCTGCTTCGTGGTCGACGAGCGCGGCGAGCCGGTCTCCCCGTCGGCGATCACCGCCCTGGTCGCCGCCCGCGAGATCGCCCGCGCCCAGGCCGCCGGCGAGGCCGAGCCGACCATCATCCACAACCTGATCACCTCCTGGACCGTCCCCGAGGTGGTCCGCGAGCTCGGCGCCACCCCGGTGCGCACCCGGGTCGGCCACTCCTTCATCAAGCAGGAGATGGCCGTCACCGACGCCGTCTTCGGCGGTGAGCACTCCGCCCACTACTACTTCCGCGACTTCTGGCGCGCCGACACCGGCATGCTGGCCGCGCTGCACGTGCTGGCCGCGCTCGGCGGGCAGCAGGGCACCCTCTCCGAGCTGACCGCCGAGTACGACCGCTACGCCGCCTCCGGCGAGATCAACAGCACCGTCGCCGACCAGGCCGCCAGCACCGCCGCCGTCCGCGCCGCCTACGCGGGCCTGGAGGGCACCACGGTGGACGAGCTGGACGGCCTCACCGTGGCCGGCCCGGACTGGTGGTTCAACCTGCGCGCCTCCAACACGGAGCCGCTGCTGCGCCTGAACGTCGAGGCCAAGGACCCGGCGCGGATGGCCGAACTGCGCGACGGCGTGCTCGCCGTCGTGCGCGCCTGACCGGACCGCGCCTGACCGAAGCGCACCGTGCCCCGGCCGGTAGGGTTGCCTATCGGCCGGGGCACCTCCGTGCCACCACCGAACTTTGGGAGAGCCCCCATGAAGCTCGAATCCTTCCTGCTGGAGATCCTGGTCTGCCCGCAGTGCCGGGCCGCGCTCGTCGAGGGCGGCACCGAGGAGCAGCCCGAGCTGGTCTGCACCGGCGCGGACTGCGGCCTCGCGTACCCGGTCCGCGAGGGCATTCCGGTCCTCCTGGTGGACGAGGCCCGCCGCCCGGCCTGATCCTGGGGGCGGGTCCGACCCGCCCCGGGGCCGACGCCCCACCCCGCGCCCGCCGACCAGAGGACAGCCGGAGGCCCGCCGCATGCTCGACGACACCCTGCTCGACGATCCGGCCGCCCTCCTGCGCGCCGACCACGACCGCGCCCTGCTGGCCCTGGCCGGTGCCGGCGCCCGGGTCCGCACCGCGCTGCGGCAGGCCGATGCGGCCGGCCTCGACCGGCTGCGCCCCGACGGCCGCCCGCGCGCCGTCCTGGTCGCCGGGCACGGCAGCGCTCTGACCGCCGCCGAGATCCTCGCCGCGCTGGCCGGGACCGCCACCCTGGTCCTCCCGCTGCCGCCGACCGAGGCCGTCGCCCCGCGCACCGACCGGGCCGGCGCCCCGCCCGCCTTCACCGCCGGGCTCGGCTGGCAGCTGCCCGGCTGGGCCGGACCGCTCGACCTGCTGGTGATCAGCT
This sequence comes from Kitasatospora sp. NPDC098652, assembly GCF_044760155.1. NCBI lineage: Bacteria > Bacillati > Actinomycetota > Actinomycetes > Kitasatosporales > Streptomycetaceae > Kitasatospora > Kitasatospora sp. NPDC098652. The sequence goes on along the minus strand of NZ_JBIWAQ010000046.1, from coordinate 8,814 downwards.
CCGCCGACGGCGGCGAGCAGGGCCTGATCGGCCTCGCCGAGCAGGCCTACGCCCGCGGCTGCTCGGTCGTCGTCACCGCCCCGCCCGGCAGCCCGCTGGCCGAGGCCGCGCTGCAGGTGCGCGCGCTGCCGCTGCCGTACGTCGGCACGGTGCTGCCCGACGAGGGCCTGCCCGCCGCACCGGCCGCCGAGCCGGACCTGCCGGCCGAGGACCCGGCCGCGCTGTGGTCCCACCTGACCCCGCTGCTGGCGCTCGCCCAGAAGCTCGGCCTCACCCAGCTGCCCTACGACGCGCTGCCGGCCGTCGCCGACCTGCTGGACACCGCCGCCGTGCGCTGCCGTCCGGACGCCGCCGCGTACACCAACCCGGCCAAGGGCCTGGCCGCGCGGCTGGCCGGGACGGTCCCGCTGCTGTGGGCCGAGGGCCCGGTCGCCGGCGCCGCTGTCGCCCGGTTCGCCGCCCAGCTCGCCGACCGGGCCGGCCGCCCGGCCCTGGCCGGCTCGCTGCCGCAGGTGCTCACCGTCCACCGCGGCATGTTCACCGGCCAGTTGGGCGCGGGCGCCGACCCGGACGACTTCTTCCGCGACCGGGTCGAGGAGCCCGACCCGCTGCACCTCCAGGTGCTGCTGCTGCGGCACGTCCCCGCGACGGCCACGCCCGACCCGGCACAGGAGCAGGACGGCCCCGCCGAGGTGCCCGAGGACGACGAACGGCCGCGCAGCTTCGGCGTGCGCCGGGCCCACCGGCTGGCCGCCGCGCACGACGTACGGCTCACCGAGTACGCGAGCACCCTCGCGGACCCGCTGCACGCGCTGGCCGACCTGATCGCGCTGACCGACTTCGCCGCCGTCTACCTGGGGCTGGCCGCCGCACAGTCCTGAGGCCGCTAGTCTCTGCCCATGAGCACAGAGGGTGGGACGAAGGCACTGGTCGCGGCGCTGTCCGCCAACCTGGCGATCGCGGCGGCCAAGTTCACCGCCTTCGGCTTCACCGGCTCCTCCTCGATGCTGGCCGAGGGCGTGCACTCGGTGGCCGACTCCGGCAACCAGGTGCTGCTGCTGATCGGCGGCCGGCGGGCGCGCCGGGCGGCGGACGAGGAGCACCCGTTCGGGTACGGGCGCGAGCGCTACGTGTACGGCTTCCTGGTGGCGATCGTGCTGTTCAGCGTCGGCGGCCTGTTCGCGGTCTACGAGGGCTGGCACAAGGTCAACCACCCCGAGGCGCTGGACTCCTGGGGCTGGGCGGTGGGCGTGCTGGTCTTCGCCGTCGCGATGGAGGGCTGGTCCTTCCTGACCGCGGTGCGCGAGTCGGCCAAGGCCAAGGGCGGCCAGGGCTGGGTGCAGTACATCCGCACCGCCAAGGCGCCGGAGCTGCCGGTGGTGCTGCTGGAGGACACCGGCGCGCTGATCGGCCTGGTGCTCGCGCTGCTCGGCGTCTCGCTCACGGTGATCACCGGCGACGGCGTCTGGGACGGCATCGGCACCCTGTGCATCGGCGTGCTGCTGGTGGTGATCGCGGTGGTGCTCGCGCTGGAGACCAAGTCGCTGCTGCTCGGCGAGTCCGCCGACCAGGACTCGGTGCGGCGGATCCGCGCCGCCCTGGTGGACGGCGAGGCGGTCACCGGGGTGATCCACATGCGCACCCTGCACCTCGGCCCGGAGGAGCTGCTGGTCGCCGCCAAGATCGCCGTCAACGCGGAGGACAGCGCCGACCGGGTGGCACGGGCCATCGACGCGGCCGAGGAGCGGGTCCGCGCCGCCGTCCCGATCGCCCGGGCGATCTACCTGGAACCGGACGTCTACAGCGCCGAGAAGGCCGCCGCGGGCGAGGACCCGGCGGCCACCCCGGGCGGCCCCGGGCCGGACGCCGCGCACTGACGGGCCGCCCGGCGGGGCGGTCGGGCGACGGCCGTAAAGGGGCTGGGCGGCGGCCGTAATGGGGCCGGGCGACGGTCGGGCAGGGGCCGGGCGACGGCCGGATCCGGCGGCCCAAATCCGTCATCCGCGGACGCCCGGTGGGGCCATCGGTGTAGATTCGTCACCAGAGCCAGAACGTCGCTGCTGATGGCGGTCGATCGGCGGTCCGCGCCCGTAGGGTGTGCGCCGGTCGAGGGAGAGAGGTCCTCCGACGGTTTGTGCCGCGCAGCAGGGAACCGGTCCGCCACCGCGGGATCCGGCGGCCCCGGCGTAGCCGTGCACCCGTACGGCCCGCCATGCGCACCGCACATCCGGACCTCGGCCCGTGCCCCACCCCATCAGCGAGGAGCAGACGCATGTCGACCGACATCACCGGTGACTTCAAGGTCGCCGACCTTTCCCTGGCGCCGTTCGGCCGCAAGGAGATCCAGCTGGCCGAGCACGAGATGCCCGGCCTCATGTCCATCCGCGCCGAGTACGCCGCCGCGCAGCCGCTGGCCGGCGCCCGGATCACCGGTTCGCTGCACATGACCGTCCAGACCGCGGTGCTGATCGAGACCCTGACGGCGCTCGGTGCCGAGGTCCGCTGGTGCTCCTGCAACATCTTCTCCACCCAGGACCACGCGGCCGCCGCCATCGCGGTCGGCCCGGAGGGCAGCCCGGAGAACCCCCAGGGCGTGCCGGTCTTCGCCTGGAAGGGCGAGACCCTGGACGAGTACTGGTGGTGCACCGAGCAGGCGCTGACCTGGCCCGACGGCAAGACCCCGAACATGATCCTGGACGACGGCGGTGACGCCACCCTGCTGATCCACAAGGGCGTCGAGTTCGAGAAGGCCGGTGCCGCTCCGGACCCGTCCACGGCGGACAACGACGAGTTCCGGATCATCCTGGAGCTGCTCAACCGCACCCTCAAGGACACCCCGAACAAGTGGACCGAGGTCGCCGCCACCATCAAGGGCGTGACCGAGGAGACCACCACCGGTGTCCACCGTCTGTACGAGATGCACCGTGACGGCCAGCTGCTGTTCCCGGCGATCAACGTCAACGACTCGGTCACCAAGTCGAAGTTCGACAACAAGTACGGCTGCCGCCACTCGCTCATCGACGGCATCAACCGCGCCACCGACGTCCTGATCGGCGGCAAGGTCGCCGTGGTCTGCGGCTACGGCGACGTCGGCAAGGGCTGCGCCGAGTCGCTGCGCGGCCAGGGCGCCCGCGTCATCGTCACCGAGATCGACCCGATCTGCGCGCTCCAGGCGGCGATGGACGGCTACCAGGTCGCCACCCTGGACGACGTGGTCGAGACCGCCGACATCTTCATCACCACCACGGGCAACAAGGACATCATCATGGCCTCGCACATGGCCCGGATGAAGCACCAGGCCATCGTGGGCAACATCGGCCACTTCGACAACGAGATCGACATGGCCGGCCTGGCCAAGCTCGACGGCGTCGTGAAGACCGAGATCAAGCCGCAGGTCCACGAGTGGCGCAAGGCCGACGGCCGCACCATCATCGTCCTCTCCGAGGGCCGCCTGCTGAACCTGGGCAACGCGACCGGCCACCCGTCCTTCGTGATGTCCAACTCCTTCGCGAACCAGACGATCGCCCAGATCGAGCTGTTCACGAAGACCGAGGAGTACCCGATCGGCGTCTACGTGCTGCCGAAGCACCTGGACGAGAAGGTCGCGCGCCTGCACCTCGACGCGCTGGGCGTGAAGCTGACCACCCTGACCCAGGAGCAGGCCGACTACATCGGCGTCCCGGTCGAGGGCCCGTACAAGTCGGAGCAGTACCGCTACTGATGCGGTGAGTTCCGCGACGCGGGTGAGCTCCCGCTGACGCCGGTGGCCGGCACCCCCCGTGGGTGCCGGCCACCGGCGCGTCCGGGCTCAGCGCAGGTTGCTGGTCGTCCAGGTGCTCTCGTCCGCACCGGTGACGTGCGCCAGCTTCAACAGGCCCGCCAGGCCGCCGATCGGGTCGAGTCGGGGCAGCAACTCGGGTGCCGTGGAGGCGCAGACCTGCAGGCCGCCTTCGTGCCGACACTGGGAGGTGGGCGGGACGTCCCTCAGCTCTCCCTCCGGGGCCGCGGTGAGGGTGACCGTCTTGCCGTCGATCGCGAGGACGATCCGCGCCTCCCAGGGCACCGTTCCCGTGTATCCCGTGTAGCGGAGCACGGAGGCGGAGTCCGGCCGGATCCACGCCGGAAGCCCGCTCAGCCAGAGCGGCATCGGGACGTCCCGGCTGCCGCCCGTGACGGACTCCGCGATCCGGATCAGGTCCCCGTCCGGGATGACCGCGTTCTCGAGGTGCGTCGCCCTGACCACCGCCCACCGGCCGTCGGCGGTCTGCCAGCGGAGGACCCGGTCGCTGCTGTCGTAGCGGGGATCGGACGGGTGCTCGACCCAGTACGCCGTCCGGCCGTTGATCGGGGGAGCCGGGACCTTGGCCTCGTCCGGACGGGTCCCGAGGGCCGGCTCGGGGCCGGGGGCGAGGAGGGAGATGAGGAGACGCCGGTAGGCCAGCTTCGGTTCGTCGGCGGTGAGGCTGGAACCGAAGGTGCCCGCGGAGTAGCCGATACCGTGCTCGCGGTCCACCCAGTCGGGCAGCCAGCCGACCTTGAGCTCGGAGGTCAGTGCGGGGATGCCGTCGACGGCCTTGTCGGCGGGGGACGGCGTCGGGTCGGCCGCGGTCGTGGCGGAGGCCGGCGACACGGCGGGTGTCGTGTTCCCGATCCGGGGCGCCATCGCCGTGATGCCGATGGTGAGCGCCGTCGCGACGGCCACCGCACCGATCGCCGCCCCCTGCCGGGCGCGCAGCCGGGCGCGGCCCCGGGCGATGGACACGGTGGCGTCGAAGGCCGGAGGCGGGGCCGACTCCTCGGCCAGGTCGCGGAGCCGGAAGGCCAGTTCAGCATTCTCGAGGATGCTCATGAGGTCCTCTCCACGGTTGTGGGAACGGGGACGAGACTGCTGCGCAGGGTCTCCAGGGCACGTGAGCTCTGGCTCTTCACGTTGCCCGCCGAACAGCCCAGGGCCTCGGCGGCCTGGTCGATCGACAGGTCGCAGTAGTAGCGCAGGACGACGGTGGCCCGTTGCCGGGGCGGCAGGGCCGCGAGCGCCCGGCGCAGGTCGAGCGAGGCGTCCAGGTCGAGGACCGCGGCCGCGGCGTCCGGGTCGACGTCCGTCCGCACCGTGCGGCGCCACCAGGAGGTGCGCTGCTCGGCGAGGAAGGTGTTGACCAGCGTGCGGCGGGCGTAGCCGTCCCGGTTGTCCGCCCGGCTCGCCTTGGACCAGTGCACGTACAGCTTGGTGATGGTCTCCTGCACCAGGTCGTCGGCCCGGTGCCAGTCCCCGCACAGCAGATAGGCGACCTTCCGCAGCCAGCCGCCCCTGGAGGCCACGTACTCCGTGAACTCCTCGTCGCGCGTCTGCTTCGCCATCCGCACCCCCTCTCGTTGCCCTGCTCCGGTGGTTGGGCTCTCGTGGTCGGGGCGGCGTCTCCCGCACCGCCCGACCCTCTGATGCGGGCACCGGCCCGGAACGTTGCAGCGGACGCCGGTGCGTAGGCTTCGGGCATGCCCAACGGTCGGTACTCGCTCCATGACACCCATGACCACGTGCTGCTCGGCGAGGAGCGGTTCAGCTGCGCGCCCGGGGCGGCCGGGTGGCGGTACGTCTCCAAGACCTACACGCCGGACGGGCGGGTGATCGGCAGCGTCGACCTGACGCTGGACTCGCGGGCCCGGCCGCTGCGGATGGAGCTGCGGGCCGGCGGCTGGCAGGTGCGCGGCGGCGCGGTGGACGGGGTGGCGTGGGTCCGCACCGACGCGGCCGACCCGGGCGGCGAGCACGCGGCGGAGGGGCACGACCGGGCGCACGGCTTCGCCGGGCGCTCGCCGGGCTTCCTGGTCGCCACCGCCCGGATGCTGCGGCTGCGGGAGGGGGCGAGTGCGCGGGTGCGGCTGGTGGCGTTCACCGAGCCGGTGCTGGCGCCGCGCACCTTCGACCAGGGGTGGCTGCTGGAGGGCGTGGACACCCACGCGACGGACTCGGGGCCGCTGCTGGTCGAGCGGTACCAGGTGGCGGACCTGGAGACGGGGGAGCAGCAGGTGGTGCACCTGGCCGGGGACGTGGTGCTGGCGGCGGCGGGGATCGAGCTGGAGGAGCTCCAGTCGCCGCCGAACGCCTGGCCGGTGGGGGAGTAGGTGCGGGGCCTGAGCGCGGCTCGGGTGGGCGCGGCTCGGGCCGGTGGGCTCAGGCGGGCGGGGCGAAGCCTGCGTCGGGGGCGGGCTGGGTCGGCTGCGCGGGCTTGGCGAAGGACGGGGCGGCGGGGGCGGCCGGTGTCGGTACGGGCGCGGGTGCGGGTGCGTGCGCCGCGGGCACGCCGAGGACGCGGTGGGGGCGGCCGTCGGCCGTGGGGACGGGGGCGGCGGCCGGGTGCGGGACGGGGGCCTGGACGGGCGCCTGGACCGGGGCCGAGGCGGCGAACCGCTGCTGGGCGCGCATCCACTCCCGGCGCTGGCGTTCGGTGAGCACCGCGCCCAGGTAGGCGGCCGGGTGCAGTCCCGGCGGAATCGGGTTCCCGATCCGGGTGGCCAGGTCCTCGGCCAGCCCGGCGGCCATCCGGAAGGTCACGCCGGGCTCCAACTGGCCCACCCGGACGAGCAGTTGGCGGATCGCCAGCCAGAGCGGCTCGGGCACCGCGGACAGGTCCATCGCGACCAGCTCACGGCCCATGTCGTGCAGCAGCTGCGGGTGCACCGGGGGCAGCGGGCCGGCCGCACCGGCTCCGGCCGGGGTGCGCTCGCGGACCACGACCGTCCCGGCGAAGATGTCGCCGAGCCGCTTGCCGTCCGAGTTCAGCGCGGAGGTGATCACGGCCGGGGCGCCGGTTATCGCGATCAGCTCGAAGAAGCCCACCAGCCCGCGCACCAGCGAGTGCCGGAACCGGACCGGGCCGCCGTCGGTGCGCACCACCCGCAGGCCGAACGCGGCCTTGCCGACCGAGCGCCCGTGGCTGAGGGTCTCGATCATCACCGGCAGCGCGACCAGGAAGAAGACCGTCATCCCGAGCATCGTCGCGGCCAGCGCCGCGCTGTCCAGGTCGGACAGGGCCACGCTCAGCACCAGCGTCGACACGAACAGGGCGGCGAACTCGATGAGCAGGTCGAGCACGATCGCCAACGCCCTGCTCGGAAGCTTCGCCGTCTGCAGGTCGAGGACGACCGCCTCACCAGTCACCAGGTCGCTCAAGACACCTGTCCGTTCACGCTCATGCGAGCAGGTGGGAGCGCGCTTGGATCGGCCCCCACTGCCCGCTCTCCGCAGTCTGATCCGCAGCCGCAAACATACGGCGCCCGGTGGTCGCACGGGAAGTGAGATCCCGGCGGCCGGGGCGGCGACGGTTCCTGGCATGCTGGGCCCGCACGTGTCCGTACGCACCTGCCCGACCCGCGCACGCGCGCCTCGCGCCATCGCCGACCATGGAGCCGCCGAATGGACCTGGACGTCTTCGTCGCAACCCACCAGGGGGAGTGGGCCAGGCTGGACGCCCTCGCCCGTAGGCGCCGGCTCAACGGGGACGAGGCCGACGAACTGGTCACCCTCTACCAGCGCACCACCGGCCACCTGGCCAAGGTGCAGGCCGCCGCGCCGGACCCGGCCCTGATCGGCCGGCTGACCGGCCTGGTGTCGCGGGGCCGCAGCGCGGTGACCGGTGCCCGGACCAACGGCTGGCAGGACGTCGCCCGCTACTACACGGTGAGCTTCCCGGCCGCGCTGTACCGCGCGCGCCGCTGGTGGATGCCGGTCGCGGCGGTCTCGATGGTCGTCACCGTGCTGATCGCCTGGTGGATGGCCACCCACCCCGAGGTCCGGAACAGCCTGATCGCGCCGGACGAGCTGCGCGAGCTGACCCGCCCCGGCGGACAGTACGAGGCGTACTACTCGGACCGGCCGGCCAGCTCCTTCGCGGCCCAGGTCTGGACGAACAACGCCTGGATCGCCGTGCAGTGCCTGATCTTCGGCATCGCCCTGGGCATTCCGGTGCTCGTCGTGATGTGGGTCAACGTGGTCAACCTCGGCCTCGGCGTCGGGCTGATGGCCTCGGCCGGCCGGCTCGACATCTTCCTCGGCCTGCTCGTCCCGCACGGCCTGCTGGAGCTGACCACGGTCTTCGTGTCCGGCGGCCTCGGCCTGCGCCTCGGCTGGACCCTCATCGATCCCGGCCCGCGCACCCGCGCGGTGGCGCTGGCGGAACAGGGCCGCTCGATCATCGGCATGGGAATCGGGCTGGCGACGGTGCTGGCGGTGGCCGGAGTGCTCGAAGCCTTCGTAACCCCGTCGGGCCTGCCGACCTGGGCCCGCATCTCCATCGGAGTCGTAGCGGAGGCGGCGTTCCTCACCTATGCGCTGGTACTGGGCCGTAAGGCCGCGGCGAGCGGGGAGTTCGGCGACGTGGACGCGGCCGACCGGGCGGACCTGCAGCCCGTCGCGGCCTGAGCCGATGTGATCAACAGGCCGCTGACCTGCTAGTCTTCTCGCATCCCGACCAAACCATTGACGTGGTGTGGTTGGGCTAGTAGGTTTGAACGGTTGGGACTGACTGGACAACGGTCGGGCCCGGGCGTTAGTGTCTACGACACCGCCGAAATCGAGGCGAGCGCGTTTCACGAAATGCGCGCCCTCCGACGAAGCAAATCCCACGGACGGAACGCTCCGAAAGCCCTGATAGGCTTCGGGATGAAGTTCGCAGGAAATCCCGCCAGCGGGAATCGGATGAATGAAACTCCGGAAAACGGGGCGGAAAACATCTGATAAGCTGGAAACACGAAAGAACGAAGCGCCCGGAGGGCCCGCTGGAAGGCGGTCCGAAGGAAGCGTCCGTTCCTTGAGAA
>NZ_JBIWAQ010000045.1:0-30590 GCF_044760155.1 Kitasatospora sp. NPDC098652 | reverse complement strand
GGGGGGGGCGGCGGGGGGTGGGGGGCCGACACCACCCCCCCCCCCCCCCCCCCCCCCCCCCCCCCCCCCCCCCCCCCCCCCCCCCCCCCCCCCCCCCCCCCCCCCCCCCCCCCCCCCCCCCCCCCCGGCCCCACCCACCCTCCCGAAAGCCCCCCAAACCCCCCAGCCCCGCGCAGCGGCCCCCACATGCCCCGACAATGGACCCATGCCCGGACCCGCCCCAAAGCTCACCGCCCCCACCTGGCTGACGACCACCGTCACCGCCACCCACGGCGAGCCCGGCCGCCAGTGGCTCGCCGCTCTGCCGACCGCGGTCACCACCCACCTGGCCCGCTGGAACCTCACCCTCGAACGCACCCTGGACCCCGGCGGCAGCCTCAGCCTGATCGCGTACGTCCACCGCGACGACCTCTCCCCCGCCGTCCTCAAGGCCGGACTGGTCACCCCCGAGACCGCCCACGAGCACACCGCGCTCACCCACTGGGCCGGCCGCGGCGCCGTACTGCTGCTCGACGCCGACCCCGCCGCGGGAGTCCTCCTCCTGGAGCGCCTGCACGGCGACATCCCGCTGCGCTCCCTCGCCGAGGCCAAGGCAATGCTGGAGGCCACCAGCCTGCTGCACCGCCTCTGGGTCGAGCCGCCCGCCAGGACCGAGCCGCCCGCCGGCACCGAACTGCCCACCGCCACCGCGCTGCCCACCCTCGCCGACCGGGTCGCCGACACCGCCGCCCGCCTCGCAGAGCACCGCACCCACCCCGCCGCGGCCGCCGCCCAGCCCCTCATCGACGAAGCCCTCGCCACCGCCCGGGCCCTGACCGCCTCCGCCGACGAGAACCTCCTGCTGCACGGCGACTTCCACCACGGCAATGTGCTCGCCGCCGACCGCGCCCCCTGGCTGGCCATCGACCCCCGCCCGCTGACCGGCGAGCGCGCCTACGACCTGGCCCGGCTCGCCCTGGACCGCGCGGACACCCTGATCGGCTCCCCCGGCGCCCCGGCCGCGGTCCGCCGCAGGCTCCAGCAACTCGCCGACGCCCTCGACGTCGACCGGGACCGCCTGCGCGGCTGGACCCTGTTCCGCGCCGTCGACCTGGCCCTTCGCGCACTGGCCACAGGCCGCCTCGAGGACGCCGAACTCCACCTGGAGTTCGCCGGCCACCTCTCCGACTAGACCGGCCGTTCCTCCACCGGCCCGCCCCCCGGCCGCAGCGGCCGCCGCAACGGCAGCCGCGCCCCCATCACCGCGTACAGCCGGTCCGTCGCCGGAAACCGCACCGCCCGGGCCAGGTCCTGGTAGCCCAGCGCCCGGTAGAGCCGCCGGGCCGGTGTCTCCGCGTCGATCGCCGACAGGATGCTGCGATCCAGGCCCGAGCCCTCGCACAGCAGCCGGATCAGCCGCGAGCCCACGCCCTGCCCCTGGAACTCCGGCAGCACGTGCAGTTCGGTGACCGCGAACACGCCGTCCAGCCAGTCCCCGTAGCCCCGGGCGGTCAGGTACGGCTCGATGACGGTGCTCCACCAGTGGTCCCGCTGGTTCGGCATCCCGTACCCGAACCCGACCAGCCGGCCGCCGCTCATCGCCCCGAAGGCGATCACCCCGGGCTGCCGGGCGTGCCGACCGACGATGTGCAGCCGGACCGCGACCTCCTCGGGCGTCAGCCCGAACGCCACCGCCTGGACGTCCAGCGCCTGCGGCGCCCAAGCCGCGAGGTCGATGGCCTCGATCGTCACCCCGGTCAGCTGATCCATGCTCCGGACGTTACTACCAGCGGCCCTGTGGCGCGGCCGAAGATCCGAACCCAACAACCGGCGAAACACCGGCGAACCGCGCCCCAACACCGCCCCGCTCCCGGGCACTCGGCTGGACACTCGCCCCGGCACCTGCCCCGGCACCTGCCCCGGCACCCACCCGGGCCCCCGGCCCGGAACGCTCAGAGCGAGGTCAGAACAGGACGCTCATGAACGCCCCGACCTCCCGGAACCCGACCCGTCGATACGCGGCCCGCGCCCGCAGGTTGAAGTCGTTGACGTACAGCGAGACCACCGGCGCCACCTCGCGCAGCGCGACGTCCAGCACGGCCGCCATCCCGGTCTCGGACAGCCCCTGGCCACGGTGCTCGGGTGCCACCCAGACGCCCTGGATCTGGCAGGCGCCCTGGGTCACGGCTCCGATCTCCGCCTTGAACACCACCCGGCCGTCCTCGGCGAAGCGCGCGAACGACCGCCCGGTGGTGACGAGTTCGGCCACCCGGGCCTGGTAGAGCAGCCCGCCGTCGCCGGCCAGCGGCGACACCCCCACCTCCTCGGTGAACATCGCCACGCAGGCGGGCATCAGCGCCTCCACCTCGTTGCGCCGCACCCGCCGCACCAGCGGGTCGGGCGCGATCTCCGCGGACGGCGAGGAGGTCGCCAACAGCGGCTGGTGGCCCCGGACTTCGCGCGCGGGGCCCCAACTCCGTTCCAGCAGCGCCCAGAAGGCGGCGGTCGCCCCGGCCGGGCCGACGATCGAGGAGCAGCGCCGGCCCTGCCGCCGGGCCCGTTCCGCGAAGGCGGCGACGGCCTGCGGCCCGGCGTTGACCAGGACGAGGTTCGCCCCGGCGTAGCAGAGGGCGTCGAGCACGCCGTCCGCGCCGTACCAGCCCCACATCTCCCCGCCGAGCCGCCACGGGTCCAGCCCGACGGCCTCGACCCGGGTCGCGACGAAGGCGTTGGCGACCGGGTCGCGGTGGAGGATCTCCAGGGCGTCCGCCAGGTCGGGCGGTTCCAGCACGCGGGTGGTGGCCAGCGCCCGGGCGGCCTGGAAGGAGCTGGGGAGCATCACACCTCGATCGATCATCGAGACAGCACCTCACTGAGACGACTCTGGCCGCACCCTACTCCGTGGCCCCACCCGGCTACGGCCGCGGGGCCGTCCGCGAACGGACGGCCCCGCTTCCGGAAAACTACGCTGCACCCGCACTCGAACCGCTCAGCGGTCACTCCCCGACGACGCGACCGCCCGACGGTCACCTCGCAACGACGCGACCGCCCGACGGCCACCCCGCGCCCACGTGACCGCTCAGCGGTCACTCCGCGGCGACGACGGTCGGCGAACCCGCCTCGACGCCCTCCTCCTGCATCTGCTCGGCGAGCTTGAGCGCCTCCTCGATCAGGGTCTCGACGATCTTCGACTCGGGAACGGTCTTGATCACCTGGCCCTTGACGAAGATCTGGCCCTTGCCGTTGCCGGAGGCGACCCCGAGGTCGGCCTCACGGGCCTCGCCGGGCCCGTTCACGACGCAGCCCATGACGGCGACCCGCAGCGGCACCTCCATGCCCTCCAGCCCGGCGGTGACCTCCTCCGCGAGCTTGTAGACGTCCACCTGGGCGCGGCCGCAGGACGGGCAGGAGACGATCTCCAGCCCGCGCTGGCGCAGCCCGAGCGACTCCAGGATCTGGTTGCCGACCTTGATCTCCTCGGCCGGCGGGGCCGACAGCGAGACCCGGATGGTGTCGCCGATGCCCTCGGCGAGCAGCGCGCCGAAGGCGACCGCGGACTTGATGGTGCCCTGGAAGGCCGGACCGGCCTCGGTGACGCCCAGGTGCAGCGGGTAGTCGCAGGCGGCGGCGAGCTGACGGTAGGCCTGGATCATCACGACCGGGTCGTTGTGCTTGACCGAGATCTTGATGTCGCGGAAGTCGTGCTCCTCGAACAGCGAGCACTCCCAGAGCGCGGACTCGACCAGCGCCTCCGGGGTGGCCTTGCCGTACTTCTCCAGCAGCCGCTTGTCGAGCGAGCCGGCGTTGACGCCGATCCGGATCGGCACCCCGGCGTCCTTGGCGGCCTTGGCGATCTCGCCGACCTTGTCGTCGAAGGCCTTGATGTTGCCCGGGTTGACGCGCACCGCGGCGCAGCCCGCGTCGATCGCCGCGAAGACGTACTTGGGCTGGAAGTGGATGTCCGCGATGACCGGGATCTGCGACTTCTTCGCGATGATCGGCAGCGCGTCGGCGTCGTCCTGGGAGGGGACGGCGACCCGGACGATCTGGCAGCCGGACGCGGTGAGCTCGGCGATCTGCTGCAGCGTGGCGTTGATGTCCGAGGTGACGGTGGTGGTCATCGACTGGACCGAGACGGGGGCGTCGCCGCCGACCGGCACGTTGCCGACCATGATCTGCCGGGAGTAGCGGCGCTTGGCGAGCGGCTTGAGCGGCAGGGACGGAATACCGAGCGAGATCGCGGTCATGTGCGCAGGGTTCCCCGGGGTTGAGGTGTGGTCGACCGCCCGGCCGTTGGGACGGCCGAGGCCGGGCGCGCGGACGATCGCGCACCCGGCCTCCACGGTACGGCACGGTCAGGGGGCCCAGCACACCCGCCGTACCCGAACGCCCTAGCCGATCTTCACCGGGTTCACCAGGTCGGCCACCATCACCAGCAGGGTGAAACCGATGAAGATGCTGGCCACGACGTAGGCGACCGGCATCAGCTTGGCGACGTCGAACGGGCCCGGGTCGGGCCGCCGGAACAGCTGTGCGAACCGGCGGCGGACCGACTCCCAGACCGCGCCCGCGATGTGGCCGCCGTCCAGCGGCAGCAGCGGCAGCATGTTGAACAGGAAGAGCGACAGGTTGATGCCGGCCAGCAGGTTCACGAAGATCGCGATCCGCTGGGTGGCCGACTCGTGCAGGGAGAACACCTCGCCGCTGACCCGGGCGGCGCCGACCATGCCGATCGGCGAGTCCGGGTCGCGCGGGGCGTCGCCGACGACGGCGTTCCACAGCCCGGGGATCTTGCCGGGCAGGGCGGCCAGCGACCTCACCCCGTTCTCGGCCATGTCGTACATCCGGTTGACCGACTGCCCGAGGCCGAGCTGGACCGTTTCGCTCTTCGGGGTGAACCCGAGGAACCCGGCCTGGACGGTCTGGCCCTTCACCGGCACACCGTTGCCGTCGTACTTCTGCACGTCGTTGACGGCGATGGTGGGCGTGAAGGTGAGCTGCCGGCCGCCGCGCTCCACGACGATCGACACCTGCTTGCCCGCCGACTTCCGGATGTCCGCCTGGAGCTGGTCGTAGTCGCGGATCCGGTCGCCGTCGAAGGAGAGCACCTTGTCCCCCTGGCGCAGGCCCACCTCGTTGGCCGGGGTCTTGGGCGCGTCGGCGGGGCAGGTGTCGGTGGGCTGACCGGCCTTGACCACGCACTGGGCGACCGAGCCGATGGTCGGCACCGCCATGGTGACGCCGAAGCCCATCATGACCGTCAGGAACAGCCCGAACGCCAGGACCAGGTTCATGAACGGCCCGGCGAACATGACGATGACCCGCTTCCAGGGCTTGCGGGTGTAGAACAGCCGGCTCTCGTCGCCCTCCTGGAGCTCCTCGTAGGAGGCCTCACGGGCGTCCTCGATCATGGACCGCCAGGGCGAGCTGCTGCGCTTGGTGATCCGGCCGTCCTCGCCCGGCGGGAACATCCCGATCATCCGGATGTACCCGCCGAAGGGGATCGCCTTGATCCCGTACTCGGTCTCGCCCTTCCGGCGCGACCAGATGGTCGGGCCGAAGCCGACCATGTACTGGGGCACCCGGATGCCGAAGAGCTTGGCCGTGGAGAGGTGGCCGAGCTCGTGCCAGGCGATCGAGACGAGCAATCCGACCACGAAGACCAGGATGCCGACCACCGTCAAAACCGTTGCCACCGCTGGTCCTCCGTCATGCCGCTCCGCTCATCGTCTGGTCGTACCGCGATCCGTGCCGTGCCGCGGGCCCGGCCGTGCCGGGCACCGCCGCCGGAGTGGGGCCCGTCAGCCCGCCGCCAGCTCGCGGGCCCGGGCACGTGCCCAGTCCTCCGCGTGCAGGACGTCCTCGACGGTCAGGGAAGTTCCCGCCGACGCCACCCGGCCGTCGTGCTGTCCGTGCTCGGCCACGACCTTGGCAACAGTGTCCACGATCCCGGTGAAGGCGAGGCGGCCCTTCAGGAAGGCCTCCACGCACTCCTCGTTCGCCGCATTGAACACCGCCGGCGCCGTTCCGCCCAGGGTGCCCACCTCACGGGCCAGCTCGACGGCCGGGAAGGCCTCGTCGTCCAGCGGGAAGAACTCCCAGGTCGCGGCCTTGGTCCAGTCACAGGCGGGCGCCGCGTCGGGCACCCGGTCCGGCCAGCCCAGGCCCAGTGCGATCGGCATCCGCATGTCCGGCGGGCTCGCCTGCGCCAGCGTCGAACCGTCGGTGAACTCCACCATCGAGTGCACCACCGACTGCGGATGGACCACGACCTCGATCCGGTCGAACGGCACGTCGTACAGCAGGTGCGCCTCGATCACCTCCAGGCCCTTGTTCACCAGGGTGGCCGAGTTGATCGTGACGACCGGGCCCATCGCCCAGGTCGGGTGCGCCAGCGCCTCCTGCGGGGTCACCCCGGCCAACTGCTCCCTGGTCCGGGTGCGGAACGGGCCGCCGCTCGCCGTCACCACCAGCTTGCGGACCTCGGCCCGGGTGCCGCCCGCCAGCGCCTGGAACAGCGCCGCGTGCTCGGAGTCCACCGGCACGATCTGGCCCGGCTTCGCCACCGCCTTCACCAGCGGACCGCCGACGATCAGCGACTCCTTGTTGGCCAGCACCAGCACCCGGCCCGCCCGCAGCGCGGCCAGCGTCGGCCGCAGGCCGATCGAACCGGTGATGCCGTTGAGCACCGAGTGGCACTCCAGCGCGGCCAGCTCGGTCGCCGCGTCCGGACCCACCAGCACGGCCGGCAGCGGACGGCCCGCCGCCTTCGCCGCCAGCGCCTCGCGCAGCGCCGGCTCCGCCGCCGGATCGGCCACCGCCACGGTGTGCACGCCCAGCCGCAGCGCCTGCTCGGCCAGCAGCTCCACCCGGCCGCCGGCCGCCGACAGCGCGACCACCCGGAACCGCCCCGGGTTGCGGAGCACGACGTCGATGGCCTGGGTGCCGATCGATCCGGTGGAACCGAGGATCACCAGCTCCCGGGGGCCGGAGGGGTCCGCCACGGTGGGCGTGAAACGCAGCTGCGGGTGGGCGAGCGAAGTCATGCGCCCATTGTGTCCTGTCCGAGACCTTTCCCAGGACGCCCCGGCACTCCCGGGCTACCGTCGGACCCATGCGTACCGTCATCGCCGGGGGCCACGGACAGATCGCGCTCGCGCTCGAACGGCTGCTCGCCGACCGCGGCGACCGCCCCGCCGGGATCATCCGCCGCCCCGAACAGGCCCCGGACCTCGTCGCGGCCGGCGCCGAGCCGCTGCTGCTCGACCTGGAGTCCGCCACCGCCCCGCAGCTCGCCGCCCTGCTCGCCGACACCGACGCGGTGGTCTTCGCCGCCGGCGCCGGCCCCGGCAGCGGCGCCGCCCGCAAGAACACCGTCGACCGCGACGCCGCCGTCCTGCTCGCCGACGCCGCCGAACTCGCCGGCGTCCGGCGCTACCTCATGGTCTCCTCGATGGGCGCCGACGCGGCCGCCCGCCACCCCGCCGACGAGGTCTTCGAGACCTACCTGCGGGCCAAGGGCGCCGCCGACGACGCCGTGCGCTCCCGCACCTCGCTGGACTGGACGGTGCTGCGCCCCGGGCGGCTCACCGACGGCCCCGGCACCGGCCTGGTCCGCCTCGCCCCCGCCGTCGGCCGCGGCGCGGTCGACCGGGCCGACGTGGCCGCCGTCCTGGCCGCCCTGCTGCACGAACCCGGCACCGCCGGGCAGACCCTGGAACTGGTCGCCGGGAACGCCACTATCGCCGAGGCGGTCGCCGCCGCGGCCGGACACGGCGCCTGAACGCGCCGCGGGGCCCGGTCCGCAAACCGGACCGGGCCCCGCGGCGAGCGGTCCCTCAGAGGTCGAGGCCGGTCAGCACCATGACCTTCTCGACGGTGTAGTCCTCCATCGCGTACTTGACGCCCTCACGGCCGACACCGGAGTCCTTGACGCCGCCGTACGGCATCTGGTCGGCCCGGTAGGACGGCGCGTCGCCGATGATCACACCGCCGACCTCCAGCTCCCGGTGCGCCCGGAAGGCGGTCTGCAGGTCGTGGGTGAACACGCCCGCCTGCAGGCCGAACGGCGAGTCGTTGACCGCCGCGAAGGCCTCCTCGACGCCCTCCACCCGGTGCAGCGACAGCACCGGGCCGAACACCTCGGCCTTGGCCAGGATCGCGTCGGCGGGCAGCTCGGCCAGCACGGTCGGGGCGTAGGTCGCGCCCTCACGGGTCCCGCCGGCGAGCAGCTTGGCACCCTTGGCGACCGCGTCGTCCACCCAGGACTCCACCCGCTTCGCGGCGTTCTCGTCGACCAGCGGGCCGACGTCCGTCGCATCGTCGTTCGGGTCACCGGTGACCTGCGCCGCGACCTTCGCCACGACCTTCTCCACCAGCGCGTCGTAGACCGACGCGTCGGCGATCACCCGCT
Source organism: Kitasatospora sp. NPDC098652 (assembly GCF_044760155.1). Lineage (NCBI taxonomy): Bacteria > Bacillati > Actinomycetota > Actinomycetes > Kitasatosporales > Streptomycetaceae > Kitasatospora > Kitasatospora sp. NPDC098652. The sequence goes on along the minus strand of NZ_JBIWAQ010000045.1, from coordinate 22,198 downwards.
GCACCGAGATGCAGGACTGGCCGCCCTGGTAGTTCGCGAACATCGCGATCCGGGTCGCCGCCCAGTCCAGGTCCGCCTCCGAGGACCAGTCCGCCAGCACCACGGCCGCGGCGTTGCCGCCCAGCTCCAGGGTGGTGTGCTTGCGCGGCACCGAGTCCATGATCTGGTAGCCGACCTTGTCCGAACCGGTGAAGGAGATCACCGGCACGCGCGGGTCCTGCACCAGGGCCGGCATCCGCTCGTTCGGCACCGGCAGGACCGACCAGGAACCGGCCGGCAGGTCCGTCTCGGCCAGGATCTCGCCCAGCACCATCGCCGACAGCGGCGTCGCCGGGGCCGGCTTGAGGATGATCGGGGCGCCGACCGCGATCGCCGGGGCGACCTTGTGGGCGACCAGGTTCAGCGGGAAGTTGAACGGGGCGATCCCCAGCACCACACCGCGCGGGAAGCGGCGCACCACCGCGAAACGGCCCACGCCGCCCGGGTCGGTGTCCAGCCGCATCGTCTCGCCGTTGGTGCGGCGCGCCTCCTCGGCGGCCCAGCGGAAGACCGACACCGCACGGCCGACCTCGCCGCGGGCCCACTTGACCGGCTTGCCGTTCTCGGCCGTGATCAGCTGGGCGAGCTCCTCGGTGCGCTCCGCCAGCCGCTTGGCCACGTGGTCCAGGGCGGCGGCCCGCTGGTGCGCCGGGGTCGCGGCGAACACCGGCAGCGCGGCCACGGCGGCGTCCAGCGCCTCCTCGACCTGGGCCTCGGTCGGCACGCTGACCCGGCCGACCAGACGGCCGTCCCAGCTGTTGTGCACCTCGAAATCGGCGTCACCGCTCGCCCGGCGGCCGGCGAGCCAGAAATCGTACGTGGTGGTCACCGTGGTACCGGCCCTCTCCTCGTCGTTGCGGCCCACGGGCGTGGGACCCGAACCCGAGGGTAGGTGCGCGGACCGGCCGACCGGATTGGCCGACTAGGAGCGTTCCGCCCCGGAGCCACTCCACCGCGTCCAGCCGGGCCCGCTACTCCTCACCCCCGCTACTCCTCGCCGGAGCGCAGCGCCAGCCACAGCTCCATCCGCACGTCCGTGTCGTCCAGCGAACGGCCCAGCAGTTCCTCCACCCGACGCATCCGGTAGCGCAGCGTGTGCCGGTGCACCCCCAGGTCCGCCGCGGCGGCGTCCCACTGCCCGTGCCGCGACAGCCACGCCCGCAGCGAGGCCACCAAGTCCCCGCGGGCCGTCCGGTCGTGCTCGCGCAGCGGCCGCAGCAGCCCCTCCGCGAACGCCGTCACCGCGTCCTCACCGAGCAGCGGCAGCAGCGACCCGGCGCCGACCTCCTCGTGGTCCACCGACCGGCGACCACCGCGCAGGGCCACCGCCAACGCCCGCTCCGCCTGCGCGTGCGCCGTCCCCGCCTCCTCCAGCGCGGCCGGCGCCGAGACGCCCAGCGACAGGCCCTCGTGCTCCTCCACCGCCCCCAGGCAGGCCCGGTGCACCGCGCCGTTGTCCAGCGCCAGCACCATCAGCCGCGGCCCGTGGGCGCCGTCCTCCCGCGCCACCAGCAGCTTCTCGCCCACCCGGGCACCCGCCTGCTCGGCCCGGTCCCCCAGCTCCACCAAGGCCTCCGCGGCCTCCGCGTTCGGCCCCGCCCCGGCCACCAGAACCCTTATCGTCCCCTCCGGCAGACCGCCGAACAGCCCCACCGCCACCTGCCGGGCCGTCGCCACCTCACCCGCCAGCACCATCCGCAGCAGCGCCGCGCCCATCCGCTCCTCGGCCTGCCGGAGCTCGCGCGATCGCTCCAGGGTGAGCGTCAACAGCGCCACCGCCGCGTTCAGCACGTACCGCTCGGTCGGCGTGATCCGGTCCTCGGTCCCGACCGCCAGGAAGCCCCGGGCCCGCCGGTCCGCCCCCAGCGACTGGACCACCACGTAGTCCTCGTCCGCCGTGTCTATCCCCGGCGACCGCCCCTGCAGCGCGGCACTCGACGGCGCCGGTCGCCGGCGCAGCCGGTCCACCTCCGCCGCCAGCCGCCCCGCCCGGCGCGCCGCCCAGTCCGGCGCCACCACCGACAGCGCGCCCGACCCGTCGTACAGCGCCGCCCAGCCCCCCAGCCGGGCCGCCAGCCGGCGCACCACGGCTGTCGTGCCGTCCTTGCCCAGCGCCGCCCGGGTCAGCTCTTCCTGCGCCTCGAAGCTCGTCGTCACCGCCTCGTACTGCTCCGCGGCCAGCGCCGCCGACACCACCTTGCTGATCGCGATGAACGGCGTCGGCTCCGGCACCCGCAGCAACGGCAGACCCCGCTGCTGCGCCGCGTCCACCAGCGGCTGCGGCACCTCGGTGTGCGACAGGCCCACCCCCAGGCCCAGCCCGACCACCCCGGCATCGGCCAGCCGGTGCACGTACGCCTGCAGCTGCGCCGCCGTGCGGCCCAGCTTGATACCGGTGGTGAGCAGCAGCTCGCCACCCTCCAGGAACGGCGTCGGGTCGTCCAGCTCGCTGGTGTGCACCCAGCGGACCGGCCGCTCCAGGTGGTCCGCACCGGCGAGCACCGTCAGGTGGAGCGAACTGTTGCGGACGACGGAGGCGAGTGTGGGGGGCATGGCACCTTCGGAGGGTCGACCTGACCGCGCCGTTGCGGCCGGGCGAGGAAAGGGCAGTGGGAGCAGTGGGGAGCAGGGGGACTGGTGAGGGTCTCTTCCCCTTCATTATGGACGCCCCGGACAACCGGCACTGCCGAATCCACCTCGAAGGCGACTTCCCCGGGCCCGGCCGCGGACCCGGCTCAGCCGCGCAGGTCCACCAGCAACGGCGGCACCTGCTCCCCCGACACCGCCGTCAACGACACCACCGCATGCCCGGCCGGCAGCGCGTGCGCCAGATCCGACGGCGACCACCTGAGCCGCTCCACGTCCCGCGTCGTCACCGACTCCGTCTGCGCCGTCGTCCCCGACAACGCCTTCCGCCCGAGCCGCCCGGCCCGACGCACGACCCCACCGGAGGTGTCGGGGGTGTGGGTCACCGCGGTCTCCTGCACCAGGTGCGTCCCCCAGGCCTCCGAGAACAGCCGCCCGTCCCAGGGCGCGATCCCGGGAAAGGCCACCCGGCAGCCCACCGCGCCGAACAGCGGCGCCCGCAGCGCCTCCGGCAGGTCCACCAGGGTGCGCAGCAGCAGCACCGCACCCGCGTTCGCGCCGCGCATCCGCTGCAGACCGCGGACGGTGCCGGCGTCCAGCGCCGCCGAGGCGTCGTCCACCACCAGTCCGGCGAACAGCGAACGGTCCTCCCGCGCACCGGCCGCCTGGACGAACTGCCCCACCACCAGCCGGGACAGCATCCGGGCCGCCTCCGGGTGACTGCGCTCGGGCAGCTTCACCCGCACCCGCAGCGGGTGGTCCAGCACCCGCATCGCGAACGGGGGCCGGCCCGTCCCGTCGGTCGCGAAGGCCCCTTCGAAGGCGGGCCGCTCCAGCAGCCCCAGCCGGTCCGCCAGCAGCGCCCCCGGGTCGTCCGCCCGGTCCCGCTGGCGCTCCCGGTACTCCAGGTCCCGCTCGTACGCGGCCAGCCGGCCCGCCGTGCCCAGCGCCTTCACCAGCGCCGCCAGCGCGTCCGGCTCGCCGCCCAGCAGCGCCCGCAGCTCGCGGACCCCCGGGTAGCGGCGGTACGCGGCGTGGAACGGGCCCACCACCTGCTGCAGCGCCACCCGGGCGTTCTCCGCGCGGGCGGTCAGCTCGTCCGGCAGCAGGGCGTCGGCCAGCCGGGCCGCAGCCTCGTCCGGATCCCGCGCCGCGCCGTACAGGTCCAGCCCGTACACCGAGGCCGGGTCACCGGGCGCGATCACCACGTCGTACCAGGAGTCCGGGCCCAGGTCGGCCTCCGCCGCCCCGACCACCACCGCGCACGCGGTACCGGCCAGCGCCTGCAGGCACAGCGCCTCGGCCACCGGCCGGGCCAGCCGTGCCGTCTTCCCCGTCCCGGCCGGGCCGACCGCCAGCAGCGAGGTGCCCAGCACCGCCGGGTCCAGGGCGAAGTCCGCCGCCCGGTGGCTCAGCGGGTTCTTCGGCACGTCCTGCGCCACGCCGAGGCAGACCTGGCCCAGCAGCAGGTCGTGCCGCCGCGCCCGGCCGGGCAGCTCGCGCGCCTCGGACGGGTGGGCGAAGGCCGCCGCGCCGCGTGCGGCCACCTGCTCGGTGAACACGGGCACGAACGCCGGGTCCGCCTGCGCGGACTCCCAGGCGCGCTGGATCCGCACGTAGTCGACATCGCCGACGGCCTCGGCCTCCAGCCGGGCCGCCGCCTCGAACGCCCCGCCCCGCCGCAGCCCATCCCACGGGTCCCCCCCCCGGACCGCCTCCGCCGCCACCGCCCCGTCCTCCTCGACGGGCTCCGCGTGCGTCACCGTCCGCGACAGCAGCGGGGCGACGTAGCGGCGCCAGACCTCGGGCCAGCGGCCCATCCGGCCGAAGACCTTGATGACGGCAGCAGCCACCACGACGTTCACCGACAGCCCGACGACGGTCACCAAGGTCGCGGAGGGGTGATCGACCCACACGGTGATCACGATCAGGCGGAGCACCAGCTGGGTGCCGTAGACGAAGGCCAGCCACCCCACCACCGCGTTGAGCGCCGCCCGCAGCAGCAGCGGCCAGGTGGGGACGCGGGCGGCCTCCGCGCGTTCCGGGTCGATGCGGCGGTAGCCGAGGCGGTAGACGCCGGGTTCGGCCTCGGGGCGCGGGGCGGTGGCCCAGGCGGCGAGGTCGAAGGCCCCGCCCGGGGCGGTGGCCGGGCGTTGGTGGGGGACCGGGGTCGGGGGTCTGGTGGTGGTGTGGTCGACCTGGTGGTGTGACCCGTCCTGTGCCATGTACGGCCCCGCTCCCTCGCCCGCCCGGCCCGACCGCCGTCGGTGCCGCCATACCCATGCCGCCGTACCGGCGACACGCCCGCGCTCAGGGTAGTGGAGCGGGGCCTGCGGGTAGTCGTGGCGCCCGGGCTGGCCGTGCCGGACAAGTCGGACGGCGCAGTGCTACCGAGTGGCGCATGCCCGGTCGGGGAGGGCGGCCGTAGCCTGCGAAGCACCGAGCCGAGAAGTCTGGAGATACCCCATGAGCGCCGTAACGCCGCTCCCGCAGGAGCGCCGCCTGGTCACCGCGATCCCGGGTCCGAAGTCGCAGGAGCTGCAGGCCCGCAAGCTGGGTGCGGTGGCGGCCGGTGTCGGCACCACCCTGCCGGTGTACGTCACCCGTGCCAACGGCGGCGTGCTGGAGGACGTGGACGGCAACTCGCTGATCGACTTCGGTTCCGGCATCGCCGTGACCAACGTCGGCAACAGCGCCGAGGCCGTGGTGGCCCGGGCGAGCGAGCAGCTGGCCGCCTTCACCCACACCTGTTTCATGGTGACCCCGTACGAGGGTTACGTGGCCGTCGCCGAGCAGCTGAACGAGCTGACCCCGGGTGACCACGAGAAGCGCACGGCGCTGTTCAACTCGGGCGCCGAGGCGGTCGAGAACGCGGTGAAGATCGCCCGCGCGTACACCAAGCGCACCGCCGTCGTGGTGTTCGACCACGGCTACCACGGCCGCACCAACCTGACCATGGGCCTGACGGCGAAGAACATGCCGTACAAGCAGGGCTTCGGTCCGTTCGCCCCGGAGATCCACCGGGTGCCGGTGGCCTACCCGTACCGCTGGCTGACGGGCGCGGAGAACTGCGCCGCCGAGGCCGCCGCGCAGGCGATCGACATGATCAACAAGCAGATCGGCGCGGAGAACGTCGCCGCGATCATCATCGAGCCGATCCAGGGCGAGGGCGGCTTCATCGAGCCGGCCAAGGGCTTCCTGCCGGCGATCGTGGAGTTCGCGAAGGCGAACGGCATCGTGTTCGTCGCCGACGAGATCCAGACCGGCTTCTGCCGCACCGGCCAGTGGTTCGCGTGCGAGGACGAGGGCATCGTCCCGGACCTGATCACCACCGCCAAGGGCATCGCCGGCGGTCTGCCGCTGGCCGCGGTGACGGGTCGCGCCGAGATCATGGACGCCGCGCACGCGGGCGGCCTGGGCGGCACCTACGGCGGCAACCCGGTGGCCTGTGCCGCCGCGCTGGGCTCGATCGAGACCATGAAGGAGCAGGACCTCGTCGGCAAGGCGCAGCGCATCGGCGAGGTCATGCTGGGCCGTCTGCGGGCCATGCAGGAGAAGTTCGACATCATCGGCGAGGTCCGCGGCCGCGGCGCGATGATCGCCGTCGAGCTGGTGAAGCCGGGCACCAAGGAGGCGAACGCGGAGGTCACCGCGGCCATCGCCAAGGCCTGCCACGCCGAGGGCCTGGTGGTGCTGACCGCCGGCACCTACGGCAACGTGCTGCGCTTCCTGCCGCCGCTGGTCATGCCGGAGCACCTGCTGAACGAGGGCCTGGACATCCTGGAGGCGGCGTTCGCCGCCGTCTGAGCGGTGCCGCCCGTCAGGTCGTGAGACCCCCCGCCGGAGGGTTGTCCGGACAGCGCTGAACGGCCCGTGGGGACCTCTGGTCCTCGCGGGCCGTTCGGTTTTCCGTCCGGTTCCCGGCCACTCGTCCGGGCAGCCTCCGGGCGGTTTTCGCACGCCGCCCGGGTGGTCGGGCATGATCGGGGGGACCGTCCGAGGGGCGTTCCGAGGGGCGTCCGGGGCGGGGTGAAGATGATGTGCGGAATCGCTGAAGGCGCTCGGCCGGGAAGGGCGGTTGACGTAGTGTCATCACCGATGGACAGCGAGCCCCAGCCGTTGGCGGGGCCGTCCGCGGGGCCTCCCGGAGGGGCCGGTCCGCGCGGGCCTCGCGAGGACAACCAGTCCGCCCCGGCAGGGGCGGCGCACACCGAAGGCCGATCGACCGACCGTCCGACCCACACCCCCCGGGGCGCACGGAACGGCGATCATCAGAGCCGCCCCGGAGCTCTCCCCCCTGCTCCGGGGCGGCTGTCCGCCGTTCCGGCCCGGGTGGCCCGGTCGGTGGCGGTGCCGGTGGTCGCGGCGGTGGTGCTGCTGGCGGTGTCCTGGCAGGTGGCGGTGGACGGGCCGCTGCTGGGGGTGGACCGCTGGGTGCGCGCGGCCGTCCGGACGTCCCACCGCGATCATCCGAGCGCCCTGCTGAACGGCCTGGGCCACCTGCTGTCGGACCTGGGCGGCGGGGTGCCCGCCGTCCCGGTGCTGCTGGCGGCCGGGGGGCTGGCCGCCTGGTGGTGGCGTCGGGCGGGGGCGGTGCGCTGGTGGCTGCCGCTGCCGGTGGCGGCGCTGACGGCGGTGCTGATCCCGCTGCTGGTGGTCCCGGCGAAGGCCGGGTTCGCCCGGCCGGGCCCGCTCGGGGACCCGCTGCTGCCGGGGCAGTGGGGCTGGTACCCGTCCGGGCACACCGCGACGGCGACCTTCTCGTACGGGGTGGCGGCGCTGCTGCTGGCCCGGGCGGCGGGGCGGCGGACGGCCCGGGGGCTGACCGCGGGCGCGGTGGTGCTGGCGCTCGGCGTGGGCGCGGGGCTGGTGTGGAGCGACTTCCACTGGCTGCTGGACGTGCTGGCGAGCTGGTGCCTGGCCGTCCTGGTGCTGTGGGCGCTCGACCGCCGGTTGCCGAGGCCGGACGCCTGAGGGCGTCGGGCCTCCGGGCAGCCGAGGGCGTCGGGCCTCGGGGGTGCCCTGCTCGGGGGCGTCCTCGGCGTCGTTGCGGTGGACGAGACCGGCCTCGCCGTTGTCGCGGTGCCACTCGACGACGAGTTCGTCGCGGGCGCCGAAGCGGACGAGGTGGCGGCCGACGACGTCCTCCAGGCCGGCCAGGTCCTGGCGCTCGCCCTCGACGGTCAGCAGCAGGGCGTCCGGCTGGGCCTCCATGGTGGCGGTGCCGGCCTTGAAGACCAGGGTGCCGTGACCGGTCTCCGGGGAGAAGGAGGTCTCGATCCGCTTGCTCATGTGGGCGGCGAGTTGCTTGGCGTAGCGGGCGGGGCGGTCGGTGGCGACGCGGGCGGTGGAAACGGGCACGGGCACTCCAAGATCGGAAAGGGGAAACTTAGGGTCCCCTCACTCGGAAGCACCGTAACGTAGATGCTGAGCTAAGCTCAAGATATTTCTCCGAGCGCGTTCCACGGTCGGCAGCCCGCCCGGGACCGGCCGATACGCTTGGGCCGACCCCAGCCGAGGAGACCGCCGATGACCACCACGCCGACCGACGATCCGGCGGACCCCTCCCCCGGCCCCCGGCCCGGCGCCCCCGGCACCTCCGGCACCTCCGGCACCTCCGGCGTCCCCGCCGAACTGGCGGACGCGATGACCAGGGCGATCAAGCGGATCCGCCGGCAGACCGGCTGGCGGCTGGAGCCGTACGGCATCACCCCCGGCCAGGCCCGGGCACTGCGCACGCTCGCCCATGTGCCCGGCTGCGAGACGCCGGACCGGGCGATGCGGCTGAGCGACCTCGCCGACAAGCTGCACATCGCCCCGCGCTCGGCCACCACGGTGGTCGACGCGCTGGAGGAGGCCGGACTGGTCGAGCGCCGCCCCGACCCGGCCGACCGCCGGGCGGTCCGGATCCTGCTGACCGAGGAGGGGCGCGCGGCGGTGGAGCGGATCCTCCAGGTCCGGGACGAGGTCGCCCAGGACTACTTCGGCGAGGTCAGCCCCGAGGACGAGGAGGTGCTGCTGCGAGTCCTGCGGGCCGCCGAGGCACGCTTCCTCGAAGCCGGGCCGCCACCGCGGACATCGCCCCCGGGCGCAGCGCGGTGATCCCGATCCCGGCGATCACCAGCAGGGCGGCCGCGGCGGCCGTCGGGGTGACCCGCTCGCCGAGCAGCAGCCAGGCCGAGGACATCCCGAACACCGGCACCAGCAGCGAGTAGGGCGCGACCGCGGTGGCGTCGTAGCTGCGCAGCAGGTAGCTCCAGGCGACGAAGCCGAACAGGGTGGAGACCAGCCCGACGTAGCCGATCACGCCGAGCCCGGCCGGGGTCATCCCGCGCAGCGCCCGCAGGTCCGCGTCCGGGCCCTCCACCAGCAGGGACAGGGCCAGCAGCGGCAGCGGCGGCACGGCGCTGACCCAGACCATCCAGCGCAGCGCGTCCGGCGGCGCGGCCCGGCGGGTCAGCACGTTGGACAGGCCCCAGGCGACGGCGGCCAGCACGACCAGGACGAAGGCCCCGAACGGGCCGCCGAGGCCCTGGTCGGCGGCGCTCAGGGCGATGCCCGCGAAGGCCAGGCCCAGGCCGAGCAGCCGCCGCCGGCCGGCGCGCTCGCGCAGCAGGGCGGCGGCGAACAGCGCGGTGAACCCCGCCTGCCCCTGGAGCACCAGGGAGGAGAGGCCGGCCGGCATCCCGGCGTGCATGCCGAGGAAGAGCAGCCCGAACTTGACCACCCCGAGCACCACGCCGACCGCCAGCACCCAGCGCCAGGCCACCCTGGGCGGGCCGACGAAGAAGATCGCGGGCACCGCGACCACGGCGAACCGCAGGGCGCAGAAGAGCAGTGGCGGGAAACTGTCCAGGCCGATGTGGATCAGGACGAAGTTGAGGCCCCACACGGCGGCCACCAGGACGGCCAGGGCGATGTGACGGGGGCGCATGCTCCCGGCGGCCGACGCGGCGGGGGTTGGGCCGGCTGACGCGGCGGGGGTTGGGCCGGCCGAAGCGCCGGGAGTTGCGGCCGGTGGTGCGGCGGGTGTCGCGGTCATGGGTCGAGCATGGTGGCGCGGGAAGGTTTAGCACCAGCGATGAATACTGAACAGGATTCTTTAGGATCGCTGCATGATGGATCTGGGGCGCCTGCGGGCGCTGCACGCGGTGTCGGTGCACGGCTCGGTCGGCGGGGCGGCGGCCGCACTCGGCTTCACGCCCTCGGCGGTCTCCCAGCAGATCGCCAAGCTGGAGCGGGAGACCCGGACGGTGCTGCTGGAGCGGCAGGGCCGGGGCGTGGTGCTGACCGACGCGGCACGGGAGCTGGCCGCCACCGCGCGGACCGTCCTGGGGCTGGTGGAACAGGCCGAGGTGCGGCTGGAGGAGCAGCGCGGCCGGGCCGTGGGACGGCTGCTGGTGGCCGCCTTCGCGACCGGGGCGCGCGGGCTGATGCCCGGGGTGCTGGCAGAACTGCGGCGGCGCTGCCCCGAGTTGGACGTACGGCTGCTGGAGAGCGACCCGTACCCGGCGGCGGAGCTGGTGGCGCGCGGGGAGGTGGACCTGGCGCTGGTGCAGGACTGGCCGACCGTGCCGCTGCCGGTGCAGGAGGGGCTCTCCCGGCTGGACCTCGGGACGGACCCGGTGGACCTGGTGCTGCCCGCCGGGGACGAGCTGGCCGGGCTGGACGCGGTGCCGGTGGAGCGGCTGTGCGGGCAGCGCTGGATCAGCGTGCCACCGGGCAACATCTGCCACGACTGGCTGGTCCGCACCCTGCGCGAGGCCGGGGAGGAGCCGGACGTGCACTACCAGGTCGGCGACTTCGAGACCCAGATCGCGCTGGTCGCGGCGGGGCTGGGGATGGCCGTGGTGCCCCGGCTCGGCCGGGGCCCGCTGCCGGCCGGGGTGGCGGCCCGCCCGGTCGCCTCGCAGCCGAGCCGGCGGGTGTTCGCGCTCTGGCGCAGCCAGGCCTCCCGGCGGCCGGCCATCACCGAGGCGCTGGCGGCGATGCGGGACGGCTGGGGCGCCCTGCCGGGCTGAGGCGCGTCCCGCAGGCCGGGCCGGGCCGGGCGGGGCGAGGCCGGGGCGCCCGGGGCGGGCTCCTAGGTGGCGAAGCCGATGACCAGCCACATGAAGCCGACCCCGGCCACCGTGCACAGCAGGGTGCTGCGCGAGGGGTGCGGGCTGTGCGCCTCGGGGAGGATGTCCGAGGTCGCGAGGTAGAGCAGGAAGCCGGAGAAGAAGCCCAGGTAGAGGCCGAGCAGGTGCTCCGGGATGGTGAAGGCCAGGGTGATCGCGGCACCGGAGACCGGGGCCAGTGCGTCGGCCGCGAGCAGGGTCAGCGCCCGGCGGCGGTTGTTCCCGTACAAGCGGGTGATCGTGTACGTGTTGAACCCGTCGGCGAAGTCGTGCGCGACCACCGCGATGGCCACCACCGTGCCGACCGTGGTGCCGGCCTGGAAGGCGGCGCCGATCGCGAAGCCGTCCATCACGCTGTGCCCGACCAGGGCCAGGGCGGCGGTCAGGCCGACGCCCTGGTGCCCGTTGCGGTGGGCGTGGCCGTGCTGGTGGCCGTGGGTGTGCTCGGCGTACTCGCCCTCGTGGCCGCGGTGGATGGCGACGGCGCGCTCGACCACGTGGATGGTGAGGAAGCCGACAGCGAACATCAGCAGTGCCTGGGGCACGCCGTGCACCTCGCCCGGGGCCTGGTGGAGGGCCTCGGGCAGCAGGTCGAAGGCGACCACGCCGAGCATCAGGCCGGCGGCGAAGCCGAGCACCAGGTGGCGGCGGTCGCCGGTGCGCTGGGCGACGAAGCCGCCGATCAGGGTCATCAGGAACGCCCCGGCGGCGACCAGGACGGCGGTCACTGGGCCGCCTCCAACCCGATCGGCCCGGTCGGGTCGGTCCGGTCGATCGGGCCGGTCCGGCCGGTCCGGGCGGTCGGGTCGGTCGGGTCGGGCCGGCCCGCGGGTCCGGTCGGGTGGGCCGCCCCCGCCGGATGACCGGTGCCGCCGTGTGGTCTGACGAGCGCTCTGCCCATTCCTCTCCCCCTGGGGTCCGCCCGTGGCCGGGCCGACCGCCGACCGTACCGGACGCCCGTTCCGCGGTGATCGCCCGGGGTGCCGCCGACCCGGCCGGTCCTCGGCCGCGGTCGCATCGGCCCGGTCCCCTCAGCCTTGTTCCGGGTACGGAGGGACGCCCGCCGGGTGGGCCGTCGGGGTGACCTCCCTGGTCGGAGCCGGTCCGGGCAGGGGGGTCAGCGGCCGGCGGCGAGCGGCAGGCCGAGGTGGGTGCGGGCGAGTTCGCGGACGCCGTCGCCGTCGATCAGGTGGATGTGCCGGTGGCCCTCCTCGGCCGAGAGGTCCAGGGCCGCCTCGGCGAAGTGGCCGGTGGTCAGCCGCAGGCCGCGTTCGGCGGACTCCTCGCGGACCGCCTCGGCCAGGGTCTCGATCTGCTCCGCGGTGACGGCGGCCGGGTCCCGGGAGGCCCAGACCACCCAGCGGCCGGGCAGCGCACTGCCCGGGGCGCCCTCGCCGGTGGCGACCAGCCCGGCCGGTCCGCGCAGCCGCACGCTCCACTCGGCGAGCCCGCCCCGGGTGAGCAGGTCGCGCACCAGCTGGGCGAACTCGTTGGCGGACAGGTCGGGCGCGGCCGGGACGGCGGCACCGGCCCGGGCGGCGGGCTGGACGGCCGCCCGGGCGTACGGGTCCGGGGTGACGGCGGCGCCGAGCTGGCGCAGCCGGACCAGCGCCTCGTCCTGTTCGGCGTCGGCGTAGACGCCCTCGTCGTCGCGTTCCTCGTACGGGGTCTCCGGCGGCAGCAGCCGGGTGCGGGCCAGGGCGTCGCGGTCGGCGTCCACGCTGACCAGGCAGAGCGGCTCGGCACCGGGCTCGCGCAGCCAGCCGTTGAGGACCACGCCGGCGAGTATCTCGTCGGTGTCCACGGCGTCGGCGGCCTGCAGCGAGCGCAGTGCGAGCCGGGCGACCAGCCGCAGGTAGTCGGTGGCCCGGTCCGCGGGCGGGCGCGGCACCGGGAGGATGTCGCCGTCGGGGGCGAGCCGGTAGCCGGTGAGCGAGGGCACCAGGTCGAGCGGGGGCAGTTCGAGGTCCAGCACTGCGGTGCGGGTGAGCGGGCGGAAGACCGCCCGGCAGGCGGCGGGGAGGTCCTGGGTGGCGGTCTCGGCGGCGGCCAGGGCCCGTTCCAGCAACGACTCCACGGCGGCGGGCTCCGCCAGCCGGTAGGCGCGGCGGCACTCCTCCAGGCTGTCGTTGTACTCGCGCACGGCGCGGGCCCGGGCCTCCTCGGCCGCCTCGTGGGCGCGCCGGGACTCGTCAGCGGCCGGGCTGCCCGCCTCGGCTCGGCGTGTGCGCCACTCCCGCAGGGCGCGCTGGTGGGTCAGCCGGGCCTGGGCGAGCTCGCGCTGGTAGCCGGAGTCCAGCAGTCGCCGGGACGGGCCGCTCTCGGGGTCGGCGGCGGCCGGTTCGGCGGGGGCGAAGTCCTCCCAGCGGGGCTCGGCGCCTTCGACCACGGCCGGGCCGTCGGTCGGGTAGGGGCGGGGCTCGTAGTGGCGCAGCTGGCTCTCGAAGTCCATCGCCGAGACGGGCAGGGCGGCCCGCCGCAACAGGTCGGCCAGCCGGTCGTGCTCGGCCCGGACGGTGAGCGTGCGGTGGTGGGTGAGCGCGGCGGCCCGGGCGTGCGCCGCGACGGCCTCGTCGGGGTCGGCGGCGCCCGGGCCCGAGGAGCCGGGGTCGGGCCGGGACGGGCCGGACGGGCCGGACGGGCCGGACGGGCCGGGGCCTGCGGAGGCCGGATCGGTGGTGTCGGGGTCGGCGGGGTCGGGGTCGGCGGGTCCCGGGGCGGACGGGCCGCCGCCGGTCGCCCCCGGACCGGGGCGGCCGGGGGCCGGGGGGCCTGCGGCACCGTCCGCTTCCGGGCCCTCGTCGGCGCCGAGGTCGCGGAACACCGAGGCGAGGAAGCCCGGTTGGGGGAACTGGACGGTGGCGGCGCCGTCGGACTGGCCGTCTGCTGAGTACTGCATCGGTCGTCGTTCCCCCATGCTCGTCCGGCGCCTGCCCCGGGCGGCGGACCAACCGCAGCCCCGCCCCTGCCGGACATTGTCCACCGAACGGGCGCGGCGGTCAGCCGAGCCCGTCAGTTGGTCCGGGTGTTGGTGAGGTGCAGGCCGATGTAACCCACGTAGATCCGGCCACTGCCGGAGCAGTCGTCCAGGTAATGCAGCCGGGGTGCGGTGCGACCGCCGCCGATCCGCAGGTGCGCGCCCATGAACGCGCGCCGGGAGGCGTCGACGCATTCCGGCACCGGCAGCATCCGTTCGCGCTTCCACTTGGTGTGGCTGAACACCGTCCGGGACTCCCCGCGCACGGCCTTGCGGGGTGGGAAGCGGTGGCAGCCGTCCGGGGTGTGCTCGCACCACTGCTTGAAGTCCCCGCCGGCCGCGCCGCGCACGGCCGCCTCGGCGTACTCCTGCAGGGCCGTCAGGCCGTCCCAGGCGAGCCGGGCCCAGCCGGCACCGGCACACTGGAGGCCGTCCAGGGCGAGCGCGTTCTTCTGGTCGCCGGTGAAGGTGAGCAGGGAGAACTCGCCCAGCCTGGCGAGGAGTTCGGTGAAGGTCTCGGGCTTGCCCGGCCACCCGCCGGGCTGGGCGGCGGGCCGGCCGACGGTGGCCGGGCCGGTGCCCGAGGTGGTGGGCGCGGCGCCGGACGGGGCGGCGGTGGGCCCGGTGCAGTGACGCCCGCTCAGGGCGCTCCGGGCGCCGGTGCGCAGGCGGCCCTCGTGGCCGTCCCTGGACTGGGCGCGGTCGCGGCGCTCCAGGCGGAGGGTGTGCCGGACCCGCTCCAGCTCGTCGGCCCTGGCCTGCTGCTCGGCGCGGTCCTGCTGCTCCTCGAGGGCGAGCGCGGCCGATTCGGCGGGGGGTCCGACGGGGGGTCCGGCGGCCGGGCGCAGCTGCGGGGGCGGGACGCGCAGCACCGGGACGGCGGCCAGCGGCGGCGGGAGCGGCTGTTCGGCGGCCAGGCGGCGGGGCTCGCGGGCGAGCAGCCCGGCGGCGCGGCGGAGGTCCTGTTCTATTCGGCCCCGGGCGAGCACCGGATGTCGGGCGCCGTCCTGCCGGGAGGCCGGGTCCACCTCGGGCAGGTAGGTGCGCACGGCGCCGCCGTACACGGAGTGGTACTCCAGGGCGACGTTGAACCCGGTGCGGGCACCCGGGTCCAGCACGTAGGCGGTGGCGAGGCCGGGAAGCTGGCGGCAGAGCGGGCGGACCACCTCCTCGACCCAGTGCTCGACCGGGAGGTTCACCGGCACGCTGGCGACCACCGTGGGCAGTCGGCGCTCCGGGTCGCACAGCTCGTCGATCAGGTCGTCGACCTCGTCGGCCGTGATCACCCGGGGGGCGGAGTGGACGGCGGCCGGGCCGTCGGCGGCGTCGAGCAGCGGGAGGAGGGTGCGGGCGAGCTCGGGTACCGGCACCCGGCAGGGGGTGCGCACACCGCTGCCGGTGCTGTGGGTCTCGGCCTCCAGGCGAACCCAGGTGGGGCCGCCGGTGTCGGTGGCCACGGTGAGGGTGAGCTGCCGGGTGCCGTGCGGGGCCGGGGTGCGCAGGCGGCGGCGGTCGTAGCGGCCGGCGCCGGGGCCGCCGCGCAGCGACCCCTGGTCGCGGTCCAGCAGGACGCGCTCGCCCAGGCGCAGGCGTTCGGCGGCGGGGGGTGCGCCGAGCGTGGTGCCGGGGGCGGGCGGGGGCTCCTCGCAGCCCTCCTGCTTCAACCAGGAGGCGAGCTGGGCGTCGGCCAGCGCGACGGCCTCGGCGTGCGGGAGGGCGGTGGTGACGGTCATCCGGTAGGGCGTCGCGGGGCCGCGCGGGCCGGGTAGGTCGGCACCGGCGGGCGACGGCGAGCGGTCTGAGGTCATGCGCATACCTCCGTGGTGCGGGGTGGGGTCTGTTGTCCTCCATCGACGGTTTTCATCCGGTTCGGCCGGAACCTTGCCCAGGAAACGCCACGGCCCGGAGCGGAAGTTCCAACTCCGGGCCACGACACTACGTTCGGGTGAATCTGCTCAAGCCGTCTTCCGCGTGGCGCGAGCACTCGGCTACGGGGAGCGACGCCTCCGGCGGGCCCGCGCACCGGTCCGGCCACTGGTCGGAGCGGCGGCGCGGGGTGGTGGGCGATCAGTACCACGGGTTCGGCCCCCCGGGCCCCGGGCCCCGGCCGGAGGTGCGTCCGGAAACCGATCCCCCGGCACGCCGCGGGGCGGGCGGAGCGCGCGGCTCAGACCGGTACCTCGACGTAGGTGCGCCCGGCCGGCACGGCGACCGCGGTGCCGCCGGTCGCCTCGGCCAGCCAGGTGTGGAACCCGGCCACCTCAGGCTCCGGCACACCCACCTCGATCCGCACCCCGGCCGCCTCGTAGGCGAGGTCGCTCACCGCGTACCCGGCGGCCCGCAGGTCGTTCTCCACCCGCCCGGCGCGCACGTGGTCCGCCGTCACCGCGAGCAGGGCGACCGGGCGCCGCTCCAGCAGGCCGACCTCGTCGACCGCCGCCGACACCGCGTTCCCGTACGCCCGCACCAGGCCGCCCGCGCCGAGCTTGATCCCGCCGAAGTACCTGGTCACCACGGCGACGGTGTCGGTCAGGCCGCGTCGGCGCAGCACCTCCAGCATCGGCACCCCGGCCGTGCCGCCGGGCTCGCCGTCGTCGCTGGAGCGCTCGCGGCGCTGCTCGTCGCCGACCACGAAGGCGGTGCAGTTGTGCCGGGCGTCCCAGTACTGCTTGCGGACGCCGGCGATGAAGGCCTGCGCCTCGTCCTCGTCGCAGACCCGGGCGAGGTGGCAGATGAAGCGGGACTTCTTGATCTCGGTCTCGTGGCTGCCGGCCCGCCGGATGGTGAGGTACGGCCTGGCGGTCGGTTCCGGCGTGGCGGACATGGCGCGGTGGTTCTCCCGGGAACGGCGACGGCTGGCGGTGCGCGCTCCGGAGGTCCGGGGCGGCACCGCCAGCCTAGTTGGCGCACGGCCGGGGGCGGAGGGGCTGGCGCTGGGTGCTGGGAGGTCAGCGGCCGGCCAGGGCGTCCAGTTGCGCGCGGTCCAGGCCGGTCAGCGCGGTGACCTCGGCCGGGTCGACGGCGCCGCAGTCCAGGCCGCGCAGCAGGTAGCCGCTGAGCGCCCGGGCGGTGGCCGGCTCGTCCATCACGTCGCCGCCCGCCTTGGCGACGTACGCGGCGAGCCGGGCGGCGGCGGCCGCCAGGCCCTCCCGGTAGAAGGAGTACACCGCGACGTAGCGGGTCGGCAGGTGCGCCGGGTGCATGTCCCAGCCCTGGTAGTAGGCGCGGGCGAGCGAGCGCCGGACCAGGTCGTGGTGGAGCTTCCAGGCGGCGTGCACCTGCTCGGTGGAGCCGGTGGGGATCACGTTGGTCGAGCCGTCGGAGAGCCGGACACCGGTACCGGCCGCGGCCACCTGCATGACCGCCTTGGCGTGGTCGGCGACCGGGTGGTCCATGCTCTGGTAGGCCGCGCTGACGCCGCAGGAGGCGCTGTAGTCGAAGGTGCCGTAGTGCAGTCCGGTGGCGCGGCCCTCGGCGGCCTCGATCATCCGGGCCACGGTGGCCCGGCCGTCCGGGCCGAGGATCGCCTGGGTGGTCTCGATCTGGATCTCGAAGCCGATCCGGCCGGCGGGCAGCCCGGCCCGGCGCTCGAAGTCCTCCAGCAGCCGGACCAGCGCGGTGACCTGCTCGGCGTAGGTCACCTTGGGCAGGGTGAGGACCAGACCGTCGGGCAGGCCGCCGTTCGCCAGCAGGGTGGCGAGGAAGAGTTCCAGGGTGCGGATGCCGCGGGCCCGGACGGGCGCCTCCATGCACTTGATCCGGATGCCGACGTAGGGCGGCGCGCTGCCCTCGGCCACGGCGGCGGCGACCAGTTCGGCGGCCCGGACGGCGGCGGCGTCCTCCTCGGCGTCGGGGCGGGGCCCGTAGCCGTCCTCGAAGTCGATCCGCAGGTCCTCGACCGGCTCGCGCTCCAGCTTGGCGCGGACCCGGGCGTGCACGTCGGCCAGCAGCTCGTCGTCGGCGACGCCGAGGGCGCGGGCGAGCTCGGCGGGGGTGCCGGCGTGGGTGTCGAAGGCCTCCAGGGCCTGGCGGCCCCACTCCCGTACGGTGTCGGCGCGGAAGGCGTCGGCCGGGACGTAGACGGTGTGCACCGGCTGCCGGGTGCCGGTCTCGCCCGGGTAGCGGCGCGCCAGGTCGGCGTCCACGGGGGCGAGCAGTGCCTCCACGGCGGCGCGGGCGGCGGCGGAGAAGGAGGCCCCGCCCGTCGGTCCGGTTCCGTCGACCTCGACCTGCGACATCCGCACTCCTCCATGCCGAACCGGCGCTTCAACAGTTTGTTGAGGCGAAGGTAGCTCCGGCCGGGTCGGGCGTCAATGGCCGACCGAGCGGTGGACCCGGGGTGTCGGTGCGGGGGCGGCGCTGGTGCGGCGCGGGCTCAGTCCCTCCCGGCGGCCAGGTAGCGGTCGCGCAGCAGCGGGTAGAGGTCGGCGACCTCCTTGGGGTGGACCGCACCGTCCGGCCCCTTGCCGGTGACCCCGTACTCGGTGGTCAGCCAGGCGGCGAGGCGCGGCGGGTCGGGCTGGTGACCGTAGCTGTCGATGTAGGAGACCAGCCCGTCGTAGGCGATGTCCTCGTCCAGTTGCACGGGGGCCGGGTCGGATTCGGTGGGGACGCCTTGAGCGGGCTCCTCGGCCGGCGCGGTCTGCTCGGGCCGGGCCTGGTGCTCGGCCTGGGCGGCCGGCTGACGGTGCTGCGGCTCGACTGTCGGCTCGGTCTGGGGCTGGGCGGCGACCGGGTGCTGGGGCTGGGCGGAGCCCGGGTGCGGGGGCTGGGCGGAGCCCGGGTGCGGGGCCTGCGGCCGGGGCCCGGCGGCGGGCTCCTCGGCGACCGGGCGCGGGGGCTTGAACCACGGCGAGGCCTGGCCGGGCACCCGCCCGCCCGGGGCGGCGTCGACCGAGTGGCCGGTGGTGCGGACCGGGCGCTCGGTCCAGACGTTCAGTTCCTCGCCGCGCGGCTGCGGGGCGACGGCCTCCTCCGTCTCCGGCTCCTGGGCGGCACGCAGCCGGACGGCGTGCAGCCTCGCCAGCATCGGTGCGGCAACCTCCGGCGCGATCGGGGCCGCGGCTGCGGGGGCCTCGGACTGGGACTGCAGCTGGGACTGCGGTTGCGGCTGGGACTGAGGCTGGGCCGACGGTGCCGCTGCGGCCGCCGGTGCGGCCGGTGCTGCCTGGTGCTGCTGGGCTCCGGCGGGGGCCGGAGCCGCGATGGCCGCGGCGGCCCGGGCCTGCTGGGGCTGGGCACCGAGTTCCTGGGACGGCTGCTCCGCCAGGACCTCCTTGGCCTCGCGCTCGCGGCCCTCCTCGTCCAGCCGGTCGAGCAGCGACGGGTCCAGCGGGACGCCGAACTTGGCGAGCTTGAGCGGCAGCAGCGCCTGGATCGGCGCCGAGCGGCGCCAGCCGCGGCCGTAGCGGAAGCGCAGCTGCGCCCGGTAGACCAGCCGGTTCTGCTCCAGCCGGATGACCTCCTCGTAGGAGCGGAGCTCCCAGAGCTTCATCCGCCGCCAGAGCCGGAAGGTCGGCACCGGGGAGAGTATCCAGCGCATCACCCGGACCGACTCCATGTGCCGGTCCGCGGTGATCGCCGCGATCCGGCCGACCGCGTGCCGGGAGGCCTCGACCACGACGACGAACAGCACCGGGATGACGGCGTGCATCCCCATGCCGAGCGGGTCGCCCCAGGAGGCCGCCGCGTTGAAGGCGATGGTGGCGACGGTCAGCAGCCAGGCGGTCTGCCGCAGCATCGGGAAGGGGATCCGCAGCCAGGTCAGCACCAGGTCGAGGGCGAGGAGCACCACGATGCCCGCGTCCACACCGATCGGGAAGGCATAGGAGAAGGCACCGAAGCCCTTCTCCACGGCCAGCTCGCGCACCGCGTTGTACGAGCCCGCGAACCCGATGCCCGAGATGATGCAGGCCCCGGCCGCGACCAGGCCGAGCAGCCCGCGATGGGCCTTGGTGAGCGTTGGGCGTGCCATTACGTCTATCAACCCCTGGATGTCGGCTGCTGCCGTACGCGCATCGGCTGCCGGTTCCCGCCAGTCGGGCCGCCGGACGGCTGAACAGCGTCCGGGCTCGGCCCACCGGAGTTTACTCGTACGGGTGTTTCAGCGTTTCCGCAGCCTGGGGTGTCACAGTACCCACTGCGCCCGGGGGCAGCGGCACCGGTCGGGCCGTCAGCGACTCTGCCCCGCCGTGCCGTTGAGGTACGCCAGGACGGCCATCACCCGGCGATTGGCGTCCTCGTCAGGGGCGAGCCCGAGCTTGGTGAAGATGTTGGCGATGTGCTTGGCCACCGCTCCGTCGCTCACCGAGAGCCGGGCGGCGATCGCTGAGTTGGAGCAGCCCTCGGCCATCAGCTCCAGCACCTCGCGCTCGCGCGGGGACAGCCCGAGCAGCGGGCCCGGCCGGCGCGAGGTGGTCTGCATCAGCTTGGCGATCACGTCCGGGTCCATCGCCGTACCGCCCGCCGCCACTCGGCGGACCGCGTCGATGAACTGCCCCGCGTTGAACACCCGGTCCTTCAACAGGTAGCCCACCCCGCCCGTGCCGTCGGCCAGCAACTCCCGCGCGTACAGCTGCTGGACGTGCTGGGAGAGCACCAGCACCGGCAGGCCCCGGATCTCCTGGCGTGCCTTGAGCGCGGCCTGGAGACCTTCGTCGGTGAGCGTCGGGGGCAGCCGCACGTCCACCACCGCCACGTCCGGGCGGTGGGTCAGCAGCGCCTCCAGCAGCTCGGGGCCGGTCTCCACGGCCGCCGCGATGGTGAAGCCGTGCGCTTCCAGCAGACGGATCAGGCCTTCGCGAAGGAGGTAGAGGTCCTCGGCGAGGACAACTCGCACGGCAACTCCAAGGTGATGGTGGTGGGACCGCCGGACGTGCTGTCGATGGCGAGGACACCGTCGAAGGTACCCAATCGACGCTCGATCCCGCGCAGGCCCGTACCCCGCGACGGGTCCGCCACGCCCACACCGTCGTCCGTCACCGTGACCCGGAGGATTCCGGCCCGGTAGAGGATGTCCACCCACACCTGCTCGGCCTCCGAGTGCTTGGCCGCGTTGGCCAGCAGCTCGCTGACGCTGAAGTAGACCGCCGCCTCGACCGGAGCCGGCAGCCGGTCCGGCAGGCTCACGAACACCTCGGTCGGCAACGCGCTGTCCAGCGCCAGGGCCCGGACGGCGTCGCCGAGTCCGCGCTCGGCGAGCACCGGCGGATGGATGCCGCGGACCAGGTCGCGCAGCTCCTGCAGCGCCCGGGCCGAGGACTGCCGCGCTTCGGAGAGGAGTTCCCGCGCGGCCGCCTGGTCGGTCTCCATCAGGTGCTCGATGGTGCCCAGCGTCATCCCGATCGCGACCAGCCGCGCCTGCGCGCCGTCGTGGAGGTCCCGCTCGATCCGCCGCAGCTCGGCCGCCTGGCTGCCCGCCGCGTCGGCCCGGGTCTCGGTCAACTCGGCCACCCGCCTGGTCAGCTGGGCGTGCGTCGCCCGGCCGTCCTGGTCCAGCACCCGGCGGGCCGCCTCCCCGTACCCGCGCACCGCGTACGGGGCGAGGAGTATGCCGAGCAGGACCATGCCGACCCCGATCAACAGGCTCAGCGTGACCCGCGTCAACCGCGGGCTCAACGGGCCGAAGCCGTCCACCGGCACCGCGCTGCCCAGCGCGAACGCCGTCCCCAGCGCCAGCAGGAGGACCACCGCGCCGCCCAGCAGTACGGCCAGGGCGGGGTTCACGACCAGCCAGAGCATCTCGGCCCGGGTGGTGCGGTCCCGAAGGCCCCAGTGGACCAGCTGCGCGTACTTCGCGACCGTCTGCGAGCGGTGGTACGAGTAACCCGTCCACCAGTGCCCCCGGTCGTCCAACTCCAGCTTCGGCAACGGCTGGTAGACCGCCGGCAACCGGATGCCGTACCAGCGCTCCAGCATCCGCCGGGTCCGGTCGGCCGTCGGGCGGATGCAGGCGGCCGCCACCGAGAAGCCGGCGACCGCCGCAGCCGCGAAGGCCATCAGGGCCGCCGGGTAGTAGTACTCCAGGACCTGCGCCGTCACCACCCCCGCGACGACGGCCGCCCCCACCGGCAGCAGGAACCCCGGCACGGCACCCAGCACCACCTGAGCCAGCCGGGCCAGCCCCTGGCCGCCGGCCTGGAAGGCCACCTGGGTCTGCGCGCGGACGGACGTCCCGCTCGTACGAGTGTCTGTGGTCACGCAAACTCCTGATGCCGGTACCGATCGTCCTTCATCAGTGTTCACGAACGAGCCGCTCCGGGCACTGGCCATGGCACCCCAATTCCGGGGTAGATCTAGGACCACCTGGTGGTGGTAGGAGCAACACCCGGCCGGACCTATGGTCCTTTGGCCCTTTGGTCAGCTGGTCAGATGAGGAGTGGCCCGGAAATGCGAAAAGGCCCACCCGGTAACCCGGGTGGGCCTTCTCTGAATGATTGTTCGGCGGCGTCCTACTCTCCCACAGGGTCCCCCCTGC
>NZ_JBIWAQ010000044.1:0-32230 GCF_044760155.1 Kitasatospora sp. NPDC098652 | reverse complement strand
TCCTTCGGACCGCCTTCCAGCGGGCCCTCCGGGCGCTTCGTTCTTTCGTGTTTCCAGCTTATCAGATGTTTTCCGCTCCGTTTTCCGGAGTTTCACCCACCGATTCGCCGGCGTCTTCTGCGGCTTGGCGCCCCGTCCGACGTTTCGAACTGTAGCCGACCCCCGCTCCGAAAAGCGAATCCAGCCGCAATCCCCATAAACGCGCACGCCGAATTCCCCTCGGGCCGCGACGCGAAAAAGCGAACGCGACACAGCCCAGGACGGGAAGTGGTGTTTCAAGGGATTGGCTACTCCGGGACCGTCCGCGCCGACGCGTGTCCGGTGCTCCCTGCCGAGCAGCTAGAGAACACTACGCCCAACCGTCGCCCCGCGCAAACAGGCTGGTCACACCGGTGGCAGGCTCAGCAGCACACCCGGCCGGGATGCAACCACCACACCTCGGACGCCGCGTGGTGGAGACCGGCTTCCTCGTGGCCGCAGCGTCGAAGCAGTGCACCCGGTCAGTCCGTGGCCACCCGACGCGCCTCTGGGCGGTACGGCACGACTTCACGGCAGCCAGCGGGCCGCCTGACTCCTTGTCACCCGTGCGGCGTCGACGTACCACAACCCGTTCGGCCTGTCCCAACGGGCCTTGAGGAGCGCCTTGGCCTCGTCCTTCTCCCCGTACGGCACGTTGAGGTACAGCCGTCCGTCGATGACGTCCCCAGGGCGGATTCCCGCCGTCCCAGGAGCGGCAGGCACGGGAGCGGCAGGCACGGCCGCGGCAGGCCTCACGCTCCCGGCAGCTTCCCCGGCGGCCCGCGGGTTCCACGCAGGCCGCTCCTTCCGGGCCCGGCCGATGACCCGGCTGACCCGCTCACAGGATGCGGGGTCGGTGAAGCGCATCATCAGGTCGGTCGGGCCGCTGCTCGCGAACAAGTTGAGCGAGCCGTGCCAGAGCACGGTGTTGTCGAGGATGAGCACCTTCTCGTGCATCCGCTCGCGGAAGCTCACCTCGCAGCCGGCCGCCCTGAGGATGTCGATCTGCCGTTGATGGCGGGCTGCTCCGGTCGCATCCCGCTGTTCCTCGGGCGACCGGGTGTGGACGACCACTCGAACACCGTCGGCCACACGGTTACCGAGCAGTTCCGACCAGCGGCGCACCGGCTGCGGATCCAGGAAGGCGCAGTAGACCTCGATGCTGGCCTGGGCCCGGGCAAGGTCCCACTCCACGGCCTTCTGCACCTCGTCAGCGGGAAAGAAGGCCGGCCGTGCCAGCTCCTCCTCGGACAGGACCGACAGCTGAGCGGCGTCGCGCGTCGGGATCAGCTGATCGGCCGAGATCACCTGCGCGTGGTTCTCCAGGTGGTCGAGCATGGCGCGGGCTTCGCTGTGCACGCTGAGGTGCTTCCGCAGATGCTCGACGTCGGCGACGACCACGAGGTGGTCCTGGGCCCTGCTGAGCGCAACGTTCAGCAGGCGGCAGGTCTGCGAGGAAAGGCCCGTTCCGGCGTAGAAGATGCCGGGGTCCTTTCCGGCACCGACGGCGGTGTCGAAGACGACGATCGGGCGCTGGCTGCCCTGGAATCGGTGGATGGTGTCCACCAGGCCTTCGTAGTCCTCTCCGAACCGGTACTTCAGGCTTCCCTTGAGCGCCTTGACCTGCGCACGGTAGGGCGCGATGACCGCCAGCCGGTCGGTCGCTCGCTCGCCCACTCCGATCTCGGCGCTCCCCCACTTACGGCCAGGAAGCACCCCCTCGTACTGGAGGCCGCGGACGAGCTCGTGCACGACGGCCTCGTTCACGGTGTTGGCCCGGTAGTCGGGGCCCGGGATGCGCTGTCCGGAGGTGTCGACGAGGATCACGGGGACATCGATCAGCGGGTTGGCCGGGATCCGGCTGCTGTCGGCGCGGCCGGTTGCGAGCGGCGCGTCAGGATAGGCGACGACGTTGACCAGCCGGCAGATCGGCTCGCGCATGCGGTACTGGGTGTCCAGTGCCACCAGGCGGGGGTCCTGGCGCACGGAGCCCTTCTCGCTCACCAGGCCGGCCGCATGGAAGGCGTCACGGGCGGCCCAGTGCCGCGCGTGCGCGCGCTCGTCCTCCGTGGCCTTCCGGTCGCCGTCTCCCTTGGTGACGGCGGGCAGTTGCCGGAAGTCGCCCGCCACGACGATCCGCCTGCCCGCCAGGCCGGCTGCCAGCCAGGCCGAGGGGAGATCCACCATGCCCGCCTCGTCGACCACCACGACGTCCACCCGGTCGAGCAGCTTGCGCGACTGGACCGCCTTGGCCACCGTGGCCCCCATGACCCGGCACCGAGACCGTACGGTCTGCTTGATACGGGAGAGCTGCCGGTCGAGATCCTGGATGCGCTCCTGCAAGGTGCCGGTTTCCCGGACGAGCGTCGCGTACGCGGGAAGACCGACGAGTCGGGGTCGGAGGCCCGCCAGGGTTCCGCTGGTCGCACTGATCCGGGCAGCCAGTTCCTCCGCCTGCTTCCGGGCAGCCGCTCCGACGTACTGAGAGGTGAAGGCAGCCTCGGTGGCCTGGGCGAGTTCCTCCCGCAGGGCAGCGAGCCGCTGCTCCTTTCGCCCGGCGAAGAAACCCTTCGCCTCCCCCGCCTCGCTGATGGCCAGGCGCAGCCGGGCCGCTGCTGCCTCCGCCCGCAGGGCGTCCCGTTCCACGGTGCCGATGGAGTCGGCCGCGTTCTGGTGGGCCTTCCGGTCGTCGGCGAGACGCTGCTCCAGCTCACGGACCTCGTCGTACAGAGCAACGCCGGCACGGGCGCGCTGCAGGGCCTCCCTCGCCGTCCGTACCGCCTCATCCAGCTGCGCCGAGACCCGACCAGCGATCCGGGCGGGGTCCACGAAGTCTCCGTACCGCTCGCGCAGCGACGACAGTTCGATCTCCCCGGCCCGCTGGACGAGGCCCTCGCTGAATCCCGGCTCGGCCTTCAGGAGGTCGCAGATCCGCTCCAGAGCCTGGTCGACGGCGACCTTGGTCGGTGCCAGGAACAGGACATTGTGCCCCTGACGGACGTTGCCCTCCACGATGTGCCCGACGACATCGGTCTTCCCCGTGCCTGGCGGGCCCCAGAGGAACAGCGCCTCGCTCGCGAGAGCCTGGGCGACGGCGGTCCGCTGGCGCGGGTTGAGCTTCAGTCCGTGCCAGCCCGCCACCCACCGTTCGGGATCCGCTACCCGGCCCACCACCGGTGTTCCCTGTCCGACGATCCACCCGGCGCTCTCGACCCGGATGCCGCCGTCGTCCGTACCTGCGGCCTCCAGGCGTTCGGCGAGCACCAGCAGGCCTGCCGAATCGTCTTTCCGCACCTGCACGTTGCGCACCCCGGACGGCAGGCTCTCGGCCACCACCAGTCGGACCCGTCCGTCCGGCATCGGGGACGCCTCGCCGGGGATCCAGGCACCGCGCGCCTGTGAGGGGCGCACGAGGACGGGGCTGCCGTCGAAGGAGCCCGGCCACCGGCGGCAGCCGAAGAGGTACTCGTAACGGCCCTCCGACGCGGACACCGGCCGCCCGTCCGAGAGCGCCGCCTTTTCCGCCTCTTTCGCGTCGTCGCGGCGTTCCGCCCGGATCTCTGCCTGCACGGCGGCCAGTAGCTCGGAAACCGGATAGGGCTGCTCGACCTGCGTCATTCGTGTGCGCTCCCCCGCGGCGTGTGCACAGTGCTTCGCCCACTGTACGGAGCGCGACGGACATCCGGACCCGATTCCGTCAAGTGCTGCCTTGCCGCACTCCGGTCATCCACATCGACAGTGTCGAGCGGGAACACCGGAAGCAGTCAGCCGGCCATCTGCCAGGCCAGGGAACGGATTTCACCGAGCAGAGCGGCCGGCATCCGGTCGAGGTCCAGCGCGTGCTGGTGGATGACGATGCCGGTGTGCCGCACCCGGTGGGCGGCGTGCGGGGAATTGCCCTTGGCGTAGACGAGGTGCCCCTCCCGCAGGCCCAGGGCAGTGCAGTAGGCCAGCATCTGGTAGAGGTCGCCGTCGGGATACCCGCCGGACTTCTCGGCCTTGTACTTGGCGTCGGCCACGGCCTGCGGTGCGCCCTCGGGACCGTAGAGGACGAAGTCGGGCTTCATCCGGACCTCACCGGCCTCGTCGAGGTGGTGCGGGTCCTGGAGCCGGCACGTTCGCTCCGTTCCCCGGAACGCCTCACCCAGGGCGACCGTCACGAAGTCCTCGAAGAGCTTGTTCATGTTGAACAGGAAGCCGTCGATGCGCAGATCACCGGCAGCGTGCTCGGGCGACGATCCGTCGAGGATCACGCGGGCCAGGTGGAGTGCGTGCTGGTAGCGGGCGTTGAGGCGAGTGGCCTGCCAGCTGGGGAGCGCCTGGCCTCGTACGAGCGGGGAGACGTCCGCGAGGCGTACACGCTGGTGCAGCAAGCGGCGGCGCACGTCCTGGGGTACGCCGGGCAGCCGCAGCAGGCGTTCGACCGCGGCCCGCAGGATGCGGTTCTCGGCGATGTCGGTGGTGAACTCGTCGTGCGCGATCTCCACGGGCAGGATGGCGCCGAACCTGCGGCGTATCTGCTCGGCTTCGCGAATCCGGCCGCGGACCACAAGCGCAGACTCCTCGACCGTGCGGTAGCCCTGGAGGAGGCCATGGCGCAGCGCCCGGTCCACCTGACGCGCCACGGCGTGGGCGAGGGCCGGCAGGAGTTCGTCGTGGTCGCCGACCTCGACGTCCCCGTCCCGCCAGCCGCGCGGGTCCTGGCTGTAGCCGATCAGGAAGAGGAGGCGGGCGATCGGCACCTTGGGAGTGATCCGCACGGTGACGGGATCGCCGCCCGGCACCGCCAGGCTCACCGCGCCGACCTTGCTGCCGGCCCGCAGTGTCCAGTGGCCGGTCCGGTACGGATCGGGGGCCGCGGTGTCGATGATGCGGGAGGCGGCGATGGCCCGGCCGGCAGCGTCGGGGAGGGGAACGGACACCGCCGGGGCGTGTTCGGTCAGGTGGACGACGGTCACGACTTGGCCTGGGACTGGTCGTCCCGCACGGTGTCGCCCGGCTGCACGCCGAACCTGGAGCGCTTCGCGGCCACTTCGGCCTGCAACACTTCGAGGCCGTAGCGCTTCTCGATGTTGACGCCCTCGCCGTAGTGGTGCTCCTCCAGCAAGGGAAGAATCCTGGTCCGCCAGGTACGGTCCAAACCGCCCTCCCGGTAGACACCGGGCTTCATCAGGTACGAGGGCCCGATCCGGAAGTCCGCGTCGTCGATCCGGGCGTTGAGCTCGTCCAGCAAGTCGGCCGGTTCGTCGTCGCGCTCCTGCTCCGCGAGCCAGCGCCGCAGGAGACCGCTGGTCGGCTCCGTCCGCGGCGACAGTTCGACGAACGCGAACCGGCGCCGCATCGCCGCGTCAACCAGGGCGATGGAGCGGTCGGCGGTGTTCATGGTGCCGATGATGAAGAGGTTCGACGGGAGGGCGAAGTCGTCGCCGGAGTACGTGAGCCGGACCGCCTTGTTGCGGTACTCCAGGAGGAAGTACAGCTCACCGAAGACCTTCGCCAGGTTGGCCCGGTTGATCTCGTCGATGATCAGGAAGTGCGGCACGTGCCGGTTGCCCTCGCGGGACGCGAGGTCGGCGAGTTCGCGCAGCGGGCCGGCGGTGAGGCGGAAGGCGACCTCGCGGGTCTCCGGGTCCTCCTTGGGGCGGAAGCCCTCGAAGAAGTCCTCGGGCCCGGCGGGCCGGCCGCGGCGGGAACATCGGCCGCGCCGAGCGCGCCGAGATCTGGCAGCTCGCCGAGCGCTTCACCCAACGGTTGGACCACTCCCGGCGGCAGACCTGGGACCAGGTGACCGAACGCGCGGCGCGCTTGGAAATGGAGCGCGAGCAGCGGATCGCCGCGGTCGCGGCTCAGCGCGACGAAGCCGGCGGCCTGGACAACGTCCACCTCCAGGACGGATCCAGGGGCTGGCTGCGCTACCGGTACCGGCACATCGTGGTCGACGAGGCACAGGACCTCCGGCCGGCCCACTGGAAGATGCTCCGGGCGATGGTCCCGAGCGGCCAGGACGACATCTTCCTGGTCGGTGACACCCATCAGCGCATCTACCGCAATCAAGTGACCCTCGGAAGCCTGGGTGTCCACATCCGAGGTCGCTCCTCGAAGCTCACCCTCAGCTACCGCACCACCCGCCAGATCCTTCGCTCGGCCCTGGACGTCCTGACGGGGGCGTCCTACGACGACCTCGACGGCGGCGAGGAGACCTTGGCCGGCTTCCGATCGGTCCTCAACGGCGCCGATCCCCGGCTGCACCCCTGCTCGGACTGGACCGCGGAGCGCGTCGCCATCGCCGACCACATCGCGGCCTGGAACGCCCACCACGACGAGCGGATCCCCCTCGAACAGATCGCGGTCTGCGTGCCCACCAACCACATGGCGGGGGAGGTCGCCTACACCCTGGCCCAGCACGGAATCCCGGCGGTGGAGATCGGCCCCGACGGCCCCAAGAACGGCGGCGGGGTGCACATCGGCACGATGTTCAGGTTCAAGGGCCTGGAGTACCAGCGGATGATCATTGCCGGGGTCCGCAACGGTCTGGTGCCGCGGGACAACGTGAACCGTCTGAAGGGCACTGACCTCGTGCGGTACCGCCGGGAAATGCAGCGTGCCCGCTCCCTGCTCTTCGTTGCCGTCACCCGCGCCAGGGACAGCGTCGACATCTTCTGGCACGGCGAGCCCAGCCCCTTCCTAAAGGCTGTGCTCGCCCCCTGAGCCGCCACCCGCCGTCAGGCCGGTTGGCGGCCCCGGGTTCGGGCCGTCAACCGGAACTCTCAGCGTCAACAACCCCATCGCCTTCGGAAGTGAGATGCAGGGCCTTCATGCTCAGCGCTCGCGCCCGCGGGGCTTCAGCGGCAGCGCGGGGAGTTCGGGGGCGGGCAGGCGGTCGCCGGCGTAGCCGTGGACCTCGCCGAAGCGGGTGCCGGTCGTCCAGTCGGCGCGGGCCAGGGCGATGTCCTCCGTCGATCGGCCGATGAAGTTCCACCACATGACGATCTTCTCCTCGAAGGGTTCGCCGCCGAGGAGCAGCACCGAGCCGTCGGAGTGGGCGAGGAGCGGGAGTTCGCGGCGGCCGCAGCCGAGGTAGAGCATCGAGCCGGGTTCGACGGGGACGCCGTCGACGTCGATCCGGCCGGTCATGGCGAGGACGGCGTACTCGAACTCGGGGACCAGCGGGAGCTTGAGGTCCGTGCCCTCGGCGAGAGTGAGGTCGGCGCCGACCAGCGGGCTGTGGGTGCTGCCGGGCGAGGTGGCGGTGTCCAGGGTGCCGAGGATGACGGTGGCGCGCAGGCCGGGGGCGGTGACCGTCGGCAGGTCGGGGTGGTGCTCGAAGGAGGGGGCGGTGTTCCGGTGGGCGTCCGGGAGGGCGACCCAGAGCTGGGCGCCGTGCAGGTAGCGGGCGTGCGGGCGCGGGGACTCCTCGGAGTGGGAGATCGCCCGGCCGGAGGTCATCAGGCCCAGCTCGTACGGCCGGACGGTCTGCAGGCTGCCGAGGCTGTCGCGGTGGAGGACCTCGCCCTGGTGCAGCCAGCTGACCGTCTGCAGGCCCATGTGCGGGTGCGGCGGCACCTGCATGCCGGGTTCGTCGGCGATGTCGTCCGGGCCGTAGTGGTCGACGAAGCACCAGGCGCCCACCATCCGGCGGCCCAGGTTGGGGAGCAGCCGGCGCACCACGGTGCTCTCGCCGAGTTGGACCTGGCGCCCGGTCAGCAGGTCCTTCACGGGGCCGCTGCTGGCTTCGCGGCCGCAGGTGGTCGGGGCGGGCTTGAGGTCGAGGTTGCTCATCGCGGTTCCACCACCGTCATGGGAAGGGCCGGGCCGGGGAGGGCACACCGTCACCGATCATCCGTGACGGTGCGGGGTTCCTCCACCCGGGCCCGGCCATCCGGCGGCGCCGCGGAGGTGCCACAGCGGTGCCACAGCGGTGCCACAGCGGTGCCACAGCGGTGCCGCAGGGGCGGGCGCGGGGCGGCTCAGTGCTCGCAGGCCCACCAGGCGTCGTTGCTCGCCCCGGCGGCGAGCTCGCGCAGGTTGCGGACGGCCTCGGCCGGGTCCGCCGCGCCGTAGACGGCCGACCCGGCCACGAACACGTCCGCGCCGGCCTCGGCGCAGCGCTCGATGGTGGCCGCGGAGACGCCGCCGTCGACCTGCAGCCACAGCTCCAGGTCGTGCTTGGCGATCAGCTCACGGGTGCGGCGGATCTTCGGCAGCATGATGTCGAGGAAGGCCTGGCCGCCGAAGCCGGGCTCGACCGTCATGATCAGCAGCATGTCGAGCTCGGGCAGCAGGTCCTCGTAGGGCTCGATCGGGGTGCCCGGCTTGAGCGCCATCGAGGCGCGGGCACCCTTGGCGCGGATCTCGCGGGCCAGCCGGACGGGGGCGGCGGCGGCCTCGACGTGGAAGGTGATCGAGCCGGCGCCGGCTTCGACGTACTGCGGGGCCCAGCGGTCCGGGTCCTCGATCATCAGGTGGCAGTCGAGCGGGATGTCGGTGGCCCGGGCGAGCGACTCGACCACCGGGACGCCCAGGGTCAGGTTCGGCACGAAGTGGTTGTCCATGACGTCCACGTGCAGCCAGTCGGAGCCCCGGACGGCCTCGGCCTCGTCGGCGAGCCGGGCGAAGTCGGCGGAGAGGATGCTGGGGCTGATCTGGGGCATGGCCGACTACCTTCGTACGCGGGCTTGCGAGGGCTGGGCACCCGGGGGCGGGCACCTCGCCCCATCATCTCGCGCCGTACGGCCGTCGACCGCACCCGCCCACCGGCGCGTGACCGTGATCACACGCCGTCCGGGTTGCCGGGACCGCCCTGGTGGCGGTCAGCTCTGGAGCGACCGCCGGTGCCCGCCCGTTCCTCGGGCCCCGCCCGTTCCTCGGGCCCCGCCCAGGATGAGGAAGAGGAAGGTGTCTCGATTGTCCGAACCCGTCCACCCCGCCCACCCCGTCCACCCCGCCCGCGCGCTGTGGTGGCTCTTCGAACCGGTGTACGCCGTCACCTTCCTCCAGCCCGAGAGCCGGGCGGCCTTCGAGGCGGCCGGACTGGACGGCGGCTGGTCCGGCTACTTCGCCGCCCGCTCGGCCCCGCTGGGCGCGGTGGGCGCCCCGCCGGTGATCGCCGCGTTCTTCGGCTTCGCCCCGGCGGCGGTCGAACGCGCCCTGCCGCAGGTGTGGACCAGAGCGAGCCCGGAGCGGGCGCTCGCGGCCAGGACGGAGGGCTCGGCGGCGGTGCTGGCCCGGCTGCTGGCACCGGTGGCGCCGGAGCTGGTCGAGACCGCGGCGACCGCGCTGGAGGAGGCCGTGGACCGGGCGGACTGCGCGGGCCGGGTGCTGGCCGCCGCCAACGCCGCGCTGCCCCGGCCCACGGACGTGTACGGGCGGTTGTGGCACGCCGCGACCGTGCTGCGCGAGCACCGCGGGGACGGCCATGTGGCCGCGCTGGTCGCCGCCGGGCTCGACGGCTGCGAGGCGCCGGTGCTGCACTGCGCCACGGGCGCCGCCCGCGCGGTGCTCCAGCCGCTGCGGGGGTGGACGGACGAGGAGTGGCAGGCCGCGGCGACCCGGCTGGTCGGCCGGGGCTGGCTGACGGCGGCGGGGGAGCTCACCGAACTGGCCCGGATCCGGCACCGGGAGCTGGAGGCGGCCACCGACCTGGCGGCCGGCCGGGTCTGGGAGCACCGGCCGGACGGCGAACTCGACCGCCTGACCGCCGCGCTGCGGCCGATCGCGGCGATCTGCCGGGCCGAGCTGCCGATCGACCCGCTCGCGATGCCGCCCGTGCAGGCCTGAGCGCGTCCGGACGACCCCCGGCAATCCCCGCCCGGCGACCCCCGCCCACCCTCCCGTGTGACGGTCGTCACGTCCCGCCGGGGATTACCGGGACCGTCCCCGTGGTCATCAGCACGTGAACGGCCCACGCACCCGCCCGGGCGGCCCCGACGCTCCGCCACCCGCGCGACCGCCGCGGCCGTACCGACCAGCCCAGCTCCCCGCTCCCGCCCGG
Source organism: Kitasatospora sp. NPDC098652 (assembly GCF_044760155.1). Taxonomy (NCBI): domain Bacteria; kingdom Bacillati; phylum Actinomycetota; class Actinomycetes; order Kitasatosporales; family Streptomycetaceae; genus Kitasatospora; species Kitasatospora sp. NPDC098652. The sequence continues at coordinate 22,221 of NZ_JBIWAQ010000044.1, read as the reverse complement.
AGCCCCGTCCGAGGAAGGTCTCCTGATGGCCGATCTCGTCCATCCCGCCCGCGCGCTCTGGTGGCTCTTCGAGCCGGTGCACGCCGTCACCTACTTCGAGCCCGAGTGTCGCGACGCCTTCGAGGCGGCCGGCCTGCGCGGCTTCTGGCGCGGCTACTTCGCCGGCCGCTCCGCCCCGCTCGGCGCGGTGGACGCGCCGCCGGTGACCGCCGCGTTCTTCAACTTCGCCCCGGCGATGGTCGAACGCGCCCTGCCCGCGCTGTGGTCGCTGGCCGGCCCGGAGGAGGCGCTGGCCGCCCGCGCCAAGGGCGCGGGCGCCGCGCTGGCCCGGCTGCTGGAGCACGTGGACCGCGGTCTGGTCGAGCGGGCGGTCGAGACCCTGGAGCAGTCCGCCGAGCGGCTGGACTGCGCCGGCCGGGTGCTGGCCGCCGCCAACGCGGCGCTCCCGGCCCCGCCGGGGCTGTACGAGCGGCTCTGGCGGGCCGCCACCGTGATGCGCGAGCACCGCGGGGACGGCCATGTGGCCGCGCTGGTCGCCGCCGGGCTGGACGGCTGCGAGGCCCTGGTGGTCCGCTGCGCGATGGACATGCGGCGCGAGCAGCTCCAGCCGGTGCGCGGCTGGACGGACGCCGAGTGGGAGGCCGCGGCCGCGCGCCTGGTCGAGCGGGGCTGGCTGACCGCGACCGGCTCGCTGACCGAGCTGGGCCGGACCCACCACCAGGCCCTGGAGGCCGCCACCGACCTGGCCGCCGCGCGCGTCTGGGAGGACCACCCGCGCGCCGAACTCGACGCCCTGGCCGCCGCGTTGAAGCCGATCTCGGCACTGTGCCGGAGCAGCATGCCGTTCTACCCGGTGGGGCTGCCGGACAACACCTGACCGTCGTCGGCGCCGGGCGGGCCGAGCACGATCCCCCGCCCGGCGTAGAACTGCCCGAACGAGCGCCACGGCACCCGGGCGAAGGCCTGCGACTCCCCCGGGAAGCCGGACGGGTTGTGGATCAGCAGCGCCGTCCCGGTGTCCCCCACCGCCAGCACCAGGTGGCCGCCGCGCCGCACCGGCTCGGGCCCGTACGGCTCCCGGATCGACGGGTGCACCGAGAGCATCACCAGCCGCCCGGCCGCCAGCTCGTCCGCGACCTCCGCGGGCGTCGGCTCCGCCGCCCGGGCGGCCAGTCCCCAGCGCCGCCGGGCGTAGTCGGCGAACGGCACGTGGACCAGGCCGCGCAGGCTGTCGCCGTCCCGGACGTACGCGCCGGCCGCCAGGCACTCACGGGCCAGCACCATCGCCGTCGGGGTCACGCCCCACCAGTACTCCAGCGCCATCCGCAGGCAGGCCACCCCGCAGAGCCGCCAGGACCACCAGGCGTACTCCTCCGGGGTGGCCGCTCCGGACTGCCCCCAGCGCGGGTCCCGCGCGGCGTCCAGGCGCCCGTCGACGATGTCCCGCACCAGCTCGGCGGACTCCCACTGCGCCCGGTACGGCACCTCGTGCACCACCCGCGCCGGCCGCACGGCGCCCTCCTGATCGACCATCCCCCGACGCTCCCACACCGGGGTCGCCGGACGGACTCACGACACTCCTTGAGCGCCCGTCCGGTGGTCCGCGCCGTACGGGCAGCTCAGGCCGTCCGGGCCCGCCACCTCGCCCGCCGCCTGCTCCGCGCCACCGGCGCCGACGCCGCCGCCGTCGCCCGAGCGGAAGGCCAGGCGCTGGGCGGCGTGCCGGCCGCGCGCCTCCAGCGGCAGCTGGCCGGTGGCGCCGGCCAGGCCGAACGCCGGCATGTCGAAGTAGATCGACTCGTAGCCGCCCTCGGGGACGATGTAGGTCTCGTGCCAGAGCCCGACGTGGCCGCGCAGCTTGCCCTCCCGCACCTTCCGGTTGGCTATGCCCCAGACGGTGTGGTGGAAGCCGTCCGGTGCGCTCGCGTAGCGGTAGAGGTGCTCCTTCGACTCCCAGTACTGGACGACGTAGTACGTCCGTGGCGAGGCGGTGAGCAGGATGCGGCCGCGCAGCCCGCGCTCGGGGCTGCGGCCCAGCTCGTACAGCATCCGGAACATCGCGAACATCACCGGGCCCCAGTGGTGCACCGCCCAGAAGCGGTTGATCCGCATGCCGATCAGCAGCACCACGGTGTCGCCGGTGGCGGCGGCGGTGGTGTAGCCCGGTTGCGGCTTGGCGAACAGCTGCATCTGTGCCTCCCGGTACTCGCGACTCGCGCTCATGTAATCGGTGATTACATCAGCGCGCACCAGGCCGGTCAAGGCTCGCCGCAGCCACAATTCCGTTATCGCTCAGGCGGGTTGACCGTCCCGGCGATCCCCGCGCGGAAGGTGTCCAGGACCCGGACGGCCAGCTCCTCCGCCCGCTCGGCGGGCAGGTAGCCGTCCACGATCATCTGCGCCAGCCCGTACACCAGCGCCTGTCCTGAGAGCAGCACCAGCTCCGGATCGCCGGGGCCGACCCGCCCGGCCCGCTGGTCCGCCACGACCAGCTCGGTGAACGCCCGGTCCAGGCCGTCCAGTTGCTCCCTCAACTGCGGGTCCCGGGGGGCCGCGAACGCCCGCGAGCGCACCAGCTCGAACCGCCGGGGATGGCGCAGCGCGTACCGGACGAACCCCAGCCCGAGTGCCCGCATCGCCGACCCGCCGACCGCCTCGGCGGCCGCCACCTCCGCCTCCTGCCAGCGGGCGAAGTCCGCCAGCACCCGGTCCGCCACCGCCGTCAACAGCGCCTGCCGGTCGGCGAAGTGACGGAACGGCGCCCCCGCCGAGACCCCTGCCCGGCGCGCCACCTCCCGCACGCTGACCTTCTCCTGGCCCTGCTCGTCCAGCACCTCGAACGCCGCCGCCACCAAGGCCTCCGGCAGCGCCCCGTGGTGGTAGGCGCCCCGGTCCCGCTCCCTGATCCGTTCCGTCATACCCGTCTTGCTACCACAGCGGGCAGGAGCCCCGGGCCAGACCGCCCGGCCCCGGCGCCCTGTCGTCCAGGGTGCCGGGGCCGGGCGGTCCGTGGGCCTACCCAGCCGGTGGGCCCACCCCCGGGCCGGGGGCCTACCAGGCGTAGTCCTCGGGGGCCGGCTTGTGGCCGGGGAAGAGTTCGTCGAGGCGGTCCAGGGTCTTCTGGTCGAGGTCCAGGTCGAGCGCCCGGAGGGCGGCGTCGAGGTGGGCCGGGGTGCGGGGGCCGATGATGGGGGCGGTGACGGCGGGGCGGGAGAGCAGCCAGGCGAGCGCGAGGTCGGCCGGGTCGGTGCCGAGTTCGTCGGCGAAGTCCTCGTAGGCCTGGAGCTGTTCGCGGTGCTTGTCCAGGAGTTCACTGGCGTAGCCCATGGCGCTGCGGCCGCGGGTGCCCTCGCGCTCCTTGCGCAGGACGCCGCCGAGCAGGCCGCTGCGCAGCGGGGACCACGGGATCAGCCCGAGGCCGTAGTGCTGGACGGCGGGGATGACCTCCAGTTCGATCGCCCGGTCGAGGAGGTTGTAGAGGGACTGCTCGCTGACCAGGCCGAGGAAGTGCCGGGAGCGGGCGGCCTCCTGGGCCTGGGCGAGGTGCCAGCCGGCGAAGTTGCTGGAGCCGACGTAGATGATCTTGCCCTGGGTGACCAGGACCTCCATCGCCTGCCAGATCTCCTCCCAGGGCGTGGCCCGGTCGATGTGGTGCATCTGGTAGAGGTCGATGTGGTCGGTCTGCAGCCGGCGCAGGCTGGCCTCGACGGCCTTGCGGATGGCGAGCGCGGAGAGCTTGCCGTCGTTGGGCCAGTCGCTCGTGTTCGCGTAGGCCTTGGTGGCCAGGACGGTGCGCTCGCGGCGGCCGCCGCCCTGGGCGAACCAGCGGCCGATGATCTCCTCGGTGCGGCCCTGGAGGTTGCCCTCGCTGTCGCGGCCGTAGGAGTTCGCGGTGTCGAAGAAGTTGATGCCGCGTTCGTGGGCGGTGTCCATGAGGCGGTGGGCCTCGGCCTCCTCGGTGTGGGGGCCGAAGTTCATGGTGCCGAGGCAGAGGCGGGAGACGGTCAGGCCGGTGCGGCCGAGGTGGGTGTACTCCATGGCGCCCCACCTAAAGCCACACCGGCCCCGGTGTCCAGCACATTGCGCTGACCAGCACATGACGGTGTCCAGCACAGTACGGTGGCCCGGCGGGTCACCGCCCGTGGGTGGCGAACTTCCGTACGGCCAGCGGCCCGCAGAGCGCCAGCAGGGCGGCGCTCCACAGCAGCGTGGCGAGGAGGGCGTGCTGCATCGGCCAGGCGGAGCCGGGCGCCGCCGGGTTGCCGAAGAGTTCCCGGCTCGCCTCCACCACGGAGCTGATCGGGTTCCAGTCGGCGATCACCCGCAGCCAGCCGGGCATCCCGCCGGTGGGCACGTAGGCGTTGGTGACCATCGCCAACGGGAAGACGACGACGGAGAGTTGCCCGGCGGCCTCCTCCTTGCCGACGGCCAGTCCGAGCAGCGTGCCGACCCAGGTCATCACGAAGCGGAAGAGCAGCAGCAGTGCGAACCCCTCCAGCGCGTCGGCGGCGCCGTGCCGGGCGCGCCAGCCGGCGGCCAGCCCGACCAGGGCCAGCAGGGCCAGGACGACGACGCTGACCAGCAGGTCGGCGAGGTTCTGCCCGAGCAGCAGTCCGGTGCGGGAGACGGGCATCGAGCGCAGCCGGTCGGTGACTCCGCGCCCGACGTCCCGGGCGGCGCCGACCATGGTGGGCATGATGCCGTTGGTGGCGACCATGGCGAACAGCCCGGGCATCAGGAACTCCCGGTAGTCCCCGCCGCCGGGCACCTGCATGGCACTGCCGAAGACGTACCCGAAGACCACCACCATGATCACCGGAACGCCCAACGAGGCGGCCAACAGGCCGGGCGAGTGGCGGTAGTTGAGCAGGACGCGGAGCATCGACGTCCAGGTGTCGGAGAGCAGCCGGGCGCCGGCCGAGGGGCGTGCGGCGGCCGGGACGGCGGTGCGGACGGCGGTGGCCATCAGGCGGCCCTCCCCAGCTCGGCGTTCTCCCGGGACGTCCCGGTGAGGGCGAGGAACACGTCGTCGAGCGAGGGCGCCCGGACCGCGACGTCCTCGGCGACGACCCCGGCGCCGTCCAACTCCCGTACCAGCGCGGGCAGCAGGACGGACTCCCCGGGCGCGGTCAGCACCGTGACCGTCCGCTCGGCGACGTCCACCTGGGCATCGTTGCCCGACAGGGCGGACAGCACCACGGCGGTGGCGGCGAGCTGCTCCACCGTGGCCAGGGTGACGGAGACCTGGCTGCCGATCGCCGCCTTGAGCCGCTCCGGCGGGCCGGTGGCGATCGCGGCGCCGTGGTCGACCACCACGATGTCGTCGGCGAGCCGGTCGGCCTCCTCCAGGTACTGGGTGGTGAGCAGCACGGTGGTGCCGCCGTCGGCCAACTCCTTGACGGTCTCCCAGATCCCCTGGCGGCTGCGCGGGTCGAGCCCGGTGGTGGGCTCGTCCAGGAAGAGCACCGGCGGGCTGGTGACCAGGCTGGCGATCAGGTCGAGGCGCCGGCGCATGCCGCCGGAGTAGGTGCGCACCAGCCGGTCGCCGGCCTCGGCGAGCCCGAAGCGGGTGAGCAGTTCCTCGGCGCGGGCCCGGGCCCGGCGGGCGCCGAGGCGGTGCAGCCGGCCGAACAGGTGGAGGTTGTCCCGGCCGGTGATGCCCTCGTCCAGCGCGGCGTGCTGGCCGGCCAGGCCGATCGCCCGCCGGACCTCCTCGGCCTCGCGGACGGCGTCGTGCCCTGCGACCCGGGCGGTGCCCGCGTCGGGGGCGACCAGGGTGGCGAGGACGCGCACGGCGGTGGTCTTGCCGGCGCCGTTGGGGCCGAGCAGGCCGCAGACGGTGCCGGCCGGGACGGTCAGGTCGAGGCCGCGCAGGGCCTCGGTGGCTCCGAAGCGTTTCCGCACGCCCGCCATCTCGATGGCGGGTCGGGAGGTGTCGGACATGGCTCCGCCCTTCTCTAGGTACAGCGTACGTAGAAGCTTGGCGCCATGCTACTACGTACGCCGTACGTATCTAAGATGGGGGAGCGAGGTGATCTTCCAGTGCCGTCCAGCAACTCCCCCAGCAGTCCCGATCAGCCCGAACAGCCCGAACAGCCCCCGCCGCCCCAGCGGCCCACGCCCCCCGAGGCCCCCGAACTGATCTGGCTGCGCCCCGAGCGCACCGGCCGCGGCCCACGACCGGCCCACAGCCGCGACTCCATCGCGGCGGCCGCCATCGTGATCGCCGACGCCGAGGGCCTGGAGGCCGTCTCGATGCGCCGGGTCGCGGCCGCACTCGGCGCGGGCACCATGTCGCTCTACAACTACGTACCGAAGAAGGAGCACCTGCTCGACCTGATGCTCGACGCGGCCACCGCCGAGTACCGGCTGCCGCCCGCACCGAGCGGCGACGTCCGGGCCGACCTGGCGAGCCTCGCCCACGAGCAGCTCGCCCTCTTCCGCCGCCACCCCTGGCTGCCCGCCCTGGTCATCGCCCGCCCGGGCATCGGCCCCAACGCCCTGCGCTACACCGACCACTTCCTCGCCGTCACCGCCCCCACCGGCCTGCCGGGCGGGGCGCGGATGGAGGCGATGGCACTGTTCAACGGCTTCATCTGCCAGTTCGCCCAGTACGAGCAGACGGCGGCCGCGGGCGCCAAGTGGCAGGCGGAGATGGTCGGTTACCTCACCCAGGCGGCGATGAGCGGCGCCTACCCCAACCTCGCCCAGGCCTTCGCCACCCCGGGCCCGCCGGCCGACCCGGACCAGGCCTTCGACCGCACCCTGGACCGGGTCATCCACGCCATCCTGGCGCCCACGCCGGGGGGTTGACGCCGAACGGGCGGCGAGCCGGTGCCCTCGCCGCACCGCCGGAGTCCGAACGCCGCCGCACGACCCCGGGGCGGCCTCTCGGGAGCGCCCGGAGATATCCGTCGACGCGGCGCCGAAACGGGCGACAAACAGGGTCCGACAGGGGGCCCGGCGGGCGCACGGTGGATTATCCGCCGCCTGTCAACACCCCCTCCGGCCTATCCGGATAAAAAGAACCGGTCGCCCGGTCGCGGGGGGATGAATGCAGGAGCGGGATCACTGTGGCCGGTGCGGCCGAAGGTAACGACAGCCGCCGGGCCGGGGGCGTCTCCGCCCATCCACGGCTCGCGGTCACGCAGCGCCGCCGCTCGCCCACACCGCGTTGACCGGCCGTTCCTCGACTCCGCGACGACCCGTGGGCCCGGCCCAAACCCCCCGGCAGCACTCTTCACAAACCCTTCCCCGAAAGCCCTAGAAACCCTCGGGAGGGGGGATCAGCATAGGTGGCCGCCAAAGTCAACCACCCTTGTCCGGAATGGATGCGATCCACACGACCGAATTTCGATTCCACCTCTAAAATTCCGATAAAACCCCAGCTTGGGCCATTCGCCCGGCCGATGTGATCTAGATCACTCGAGGAAGTCTGTATGCCGTCGCCGGTCGACCTTGCTAGAGTTCACTTGGCACATTCGACCGAGATCCGTGGCGAGAGACGACGATACCGGCGGCGATTATCCGTGAAAAGCCGCTCTCGCATATTTCTCTTTCGATCACCGACACCATTTCAGTCAGGAGCTACGGGGGAGGCCTGATCTTGAGATACGAAATTCTTGGCCCTGTGCGCATTGCCGCCGGCAATGATTCTCCGCCGGTCGGCACCCACAAGATGGAGATGCTCCTGCGGACGCTCCTGATCCGCAACGGCCAGATTCTCTCGCTGGACCAGCTGACCAGGGAGCTGTGGGGTGAGAACCCTCCCGTCCGGGCCCGGGCGTCGATTCATGTGTACGTGTCACAGCTGCGCAAGATCCTCAACCAGTTCTCGCGGAACGACGGGGTCATCACCACGCGCACCCCCGGCTACGTCCTGAACCTGGGGCACGACGAACTCGACCTGGAACTCTTCCTGGCCCTGTCGGAGAAGGGCCGGATGCAGATGGGCATGCACCGCTACACCGCGGCCGCCCAGACCCTCACCGAGGCGCTCCGACTGTGGCGCGAGCCGGTCCAGGCGACGTCCTACGAGGGCCCGATCATCCGGGAGTTCGCCAACTGGGCGGAGGAGCTGCGGGTCGAGTGCCTCGAGATGCTGGCCCGCTCGCTGCTCGCGGCGAACGAGACCAGCGAGGCCGTGCGCATCCTCTACTCGCTGATCTCGGAGTACCCGCTGCGGGAGAAGTTCCACGCCTTCCTCATGGAGGCGCTCAGCCTGTCCGGCCGGCGGGCCGACGCCCTGGAGGTGTACCAGGCCGCCCGGAACCAGATCCGCGCGGAGCTGGGGCTGGAGCCGTGCCGTTTCCTCCAGGAGACGCACGAGTACATCCTGCACGACAGGCTCGACAACCTCAGCGTCATCCGTGCCCGCCGTGACCGGGTGGCGCAGGCGCGCACCGCCTGACCCCGCCAGCCCGTGGCGGGCCCATCCGTCCAGCCGGAGGAGGCCGTTGTGGACAGTTTGGAAATCACCGAGATGTCGATTCCCGGCGCGTACCGGATCGGCACGAAACACGTGCCGGACCGCCGGGGGAAGTTCTACGAGGCGTGGCGGGTCACCGAACTGCTCGAACAGACGGGCCACCATTTCGAGATCCGACAGGTGAACTACTCGGTGTCGAGGAAGAACACGGTCCGCGGAATCCACGGAACCACCATTCCGCCCGGCCAGACCAAGCTGGTCACCTGTGTCCGTGGGGCCGCGCTCGACGTGGCGGTCGACCTGCGGGTCGGCTCCCCCACCTTCGGGACGTTCGACATGACGCTCCAGGAAGCCGACTCCGGAATCGGTGTCTACCTCTCCGACGGCATCGGGCACGCCTTCCTCGCCCTCACCGACGACACCTGCATGAACTATCTCTGCGGCGCCGAGTACGTACCGGGCACCATGCTCGACATCCAGGCGTTCGATCCGGCCCTGGGCATCCCCTGGGAGCGGGAGCTGGACGGCCCGCCGATCATGTCCGACAAGGACGCGGCGGCACCGACCCTCGCCGAGGCCGTCGCCCTGGGGCTGCTGCCGACCTACGAGCAGGCCCTGGCGTCCACCGCCGCGCCCGTTCGCTGAGGTGCCCCCGCAACCAGGCCCCAGCGGCCGTCCCCCGACCGAAACCTCGTTCAAGGAGTTCCTGTGGTGCATGAGGGGAATAGCAGACCGGTCCGAGTCGGAGTGATCGGGTGCGCCGACATCGCCTGGCGGCGCACGCTGCCGGCCCTGACGGCCGAACCCCTCATCACGGTCACGGCCATCGCCAGCCGACAGGAGAAGAAGGCCCGGCAGTTCACCGACCGCTTCGGGGGCACCCCGGTCGAGGGCTACGACATTCTGCTGGAGCGCGACGACATCGACGCGGTGTACATCCCGCTGCCGGCCGTCCTGCACGCCGACTGGATCGAGAAGGCGCTCCGGGCCGGCAAGCACGTGCTCGCGGAGAAGCCGCTCACCACCGACCGGAAGCAGGCCGAGCGGCTCTTCCGGATCGCCGACGAGCAGGGCCTGCTGCTGATGGAGAACTTCATGTTCCTCCACCACCACCAGCACCGGCGGGTCGCCGACCTGCTGGCCGACGGCGTCATCGGGGAGGTCCGGTCGTTCGCCGCGAGCTTCACGATCCCGCCCAAGCCGCAGGGCGACATCCGCTACCAGGCGGCGGTGGGCGGCGGGGCGCTGCTGGACATCGGCGTCTACCCGATCCGCGCGGCCGGGCTGTTCCTCGGCCCGGGGCTGGACGTCGCGGGCGCGGTGTTCCGCCGCGAGCGGTCCCGGGACGTGGTCGTCGGGGGAAACGCCCTGCTGACGACCGACCAGGGCGTCACCGCACAGCTGGTCTTCGGCATGGAGCACTCGTACACCAACAGCTACGAGTTCCGGGGCAGCCTCGGGCGGCTCTGGCTGAACCGCGTGTTCACACCGCCGGCGACGCACCAGCCCGTGGTCAGCATCGAGCGGCAGGACCACCTGGAGCAGATCGCGCTGCCCCCGGACGACCAGTTCGCCAACATCGTCCGGGCCTTCGCCCAGGCGGTACTGCGGGGCGAGCGTCCGCGGGACTGGACCGAGAACTCGCTCCACCAGGCGTCCCTGGTCGACGCCGTGCAGGCGAACGCGCGGGACTTTGTCTTCTCCGCCGAGGACTGACCGCGCGCCGGGCCGACCGGGCGGACGAAGGGCCCGCCCCCGGCCTCCTGGATGTCAGGAGGCCGGGGGCGGGCCCTTCGTCCGCGGTCCGGGCACGGACGGGCCGAACCGCGGGCACCGACAGGCCGAACAGGCGGGCACCGACGGTCCGGGGCCGGCCGGGCACGGACGGCTGAGCACCGCCCCCGCCCGGCCGGCCCCGGCCGACCGCGCTCCTACCGACCGGCCGCCAGGGCGCCGAGCGTGGCGACCAGCTGCGTCGGGTCGGGCCGGGCGGCGTTCCGCTCGGCGAGCACCCGGGCGGCGGGCCCCACCGAGCCGCCCTCGAGCAGTTCGGTGACGGCCTCGACGACGGACTCGGCGGTGAGCTCGTCGGGCCTGAGCGTCAGGCCCGCCCCGCTCTTGGTGAGCAGTTCGGCGCCGAGCGGCTGGGCGCTGATCTGCGGAACGACCACCTGGGGCACCCCGTTGACGAGGGCGGCCAGGACCGTCCCGGGGCCGCCCTGGCTGATCAGGGCGTCACAGGTCGGCATCAGCATCGACAGCGGCATCCAGTCGACCACCCGGACCTGCTCGCTCCCGTCGCCGAGCAGCTCCCGGCCGGCCTTGCCGAGCGCCGCCACGATCTCGACGTCGAGGCCGGCCAGCGCCTCGATCGCCAGCAGCGGCGGACGCAGCACCTCCGGGCCCATGAACTCGCTGGTGGTGCCCCAGGTGATGCAGACCCGCGGCCGTCGCTTCGGCTCGTCCAGCCAGGCCGGGGTGACGGCGGCGCCGTTGTACGGCACGTACCGCGCCTCCTGGCGCTTGGCCATCCGGATCGCGAGCAGTTCCTCGGGACAGGGGTCCACCACGAGGTCCGCGTAGTCCGGGCCGAGTTCGACGTTCCAGGTGTCGAGGAACGCCACCAGGTCCTTGGGCCAGTTCTCGCGCACCGCGCGCTCGGACGTGAGGTCGGCCCACAGCTGGTGGGGCATCGGCCCCCAGGTGTGCAGGACCAGCGGGACCCCGGCGGCCTTGGCGATCGCGGGCGCGGCGAACGCGGCCGGGTCCGCCACCACCAGGTCCGGCTTCCAGTTCCGGGCGAACGGGAGCAGGTCGGCCACCACCGCCTCGGCGATCCGGATGTGCGGCACGACGATCTTCTCGATGCTCGGCGCGGTGCCCGGCGGGGTGCCGCCGCCCGACTCGACGGACTTCTTGAGCTCGCTCATGAAGTCCGGGCCGCGGCCGACCTCGACGGCGGGCAGGCCGGCGGCGGTGACGTCGCCCACCAGCGACGGCTGGACGGCGATCCGCACGTCGTGGCCCGCCGCCCGCAGTGCCCACGCCAGCGGGACCAACGGATAGAGGTGCGACCGGAAGGTGGCCGCGGTGATCAGAACCCGCATGACAGGATCCCTTCGCAGGTGCCGGCGGCCGTCAACTCGGACGACGCCCGATGAGGTGGAACATGCGCGCGGTGGACGGGTAGGGCTGTCGGCCCGCCAGGGCGATCTCCAGCTCCTCCAGCCGGGCGAAGAACTGCGGGTCGTGCTTGATGTCGTTGTCCGCGATGAGGTTGCAGACGTTCATCACGCCGTGCGTGCCGACGACGTCGAGGCCGGACTCGCGGTACAGGCCGGCGATCTCGTCGGCGGTCAGGACGTCGATGTCCTTGCCGTACACCACGTTGGGCTTGGTCCGGGCGTCGACGGCGCGCAGGGCCGCTTCGAGGTCGAGCTCGCGCACCGCGGCCTCCAGCGGCACCGCGTAGGTGTTGGGGCAGACCACGGAGAGCAGGCCGCCCGGCGTGAGCAGGGTCGTGATGCCCCGGAAGACCTCGGCCCGGTCCGACACGTACTGCAGCAGGTTGTGGCAGAGCACGAGGTCGAACTCCTGGCCCGCGAAGAGCTTCGGGACATCGTGCGCGTCGCCCTCGCGGACGTCGACGCGGTCGGTCACCCCGCGTTCCTCGGCGAGCTTGCGCGCCCCGTCGAGGGAGACCGGCGCCACGTCGAAGATCGTCACCCGGTGGCCGGCCAGCGCGAGCCGGACACCCTCCTTGCCGTTGCCGCCCGCGACGTCCAGCACGCGCAGCGGTCCGTCGCCCAGGTGGCGGGCCAGGTTGGCCGCCACCACCGAATAGCGCAGCTGCCCCCACGGGGTTTCCTGCCAGTTCTGGAAATTGGCAAGGCGCTCGTCGAAAACCGCATTGTCGACCGCGCCGACGCTCTCGGCCATGCTACCTCCGGGGTGCGCTGGACGACCGGGCGCTCGCCCGGCCGGGAACCTTGGTGATCTCCCAACGGATATCCCGGCCGACTGAAGTACCCCTAAAACCGGAGAGCCCGGCCGAGCTTTAGGACACCTTTAGCCGGACGCCCGAAACTCGGCCTGTCCATGTGCGCCGCCCGGCGGTTGTCGGCACGCCGTCCGAGCCGCCGTCGACCACCGTACCCCTCGATCCGGAGACGCGTAATGATAAATGTGACCCAGCCAAGTATCGGGGCGGAGGAACTCGCCGCGATCAGCGCCGTGTTCGACAGCAAGTGGCTCGGGTACGGGCCGCGGACCGAGGAGTTCGAGGAGCTGTTCGCGCAGCACCTCGGAGTCTCGGCCGACCACGTGCTGTTCCTCAACTCGGCGACCTCCGGGCTGTTCCTCACCATGGACCTGCTCGGCGTCGGGCCGGGCGACGAGGTCGTGCTGCCGTCGAACGGCTTCATCGCGAACGCCAACTGCGTGGTCGACGCCGGCGCCCGTCCGGTGTTCTGCGACATCGACGAGGAAACCCTCAACCCCCGGGTCGAGGACGTCCTCGCCGTGCTCACCCCCCGGACCAAGGCCGTGATCGTCCTGCACTACGGGGGCTACCCCGGCGAGGTGGAGAAGATCGCCGCGCTCTGCGCGGAGCGCGGCGTGGCCCTCATCGAGGACGCGGCCGTGTCGGTCGCCTCCAGCGCGCACGGCCGCCGGTGCGGCACCTTCGGGGACTACGGCATCTGGAGCTTCGACGCCCGCAAGGTCATCACCACCGGGGACGGCGGCATGCTGTACGTCCGGGACCCGGAGGGGGCCCGCCGGGCGCGCCGCCTGGCCTACCACGGCCTGGAGGACCGCAGTTCGTTCACCACCGCCGCCAAGTCCAAGCACCTGTGGTGGAGTTTCGAGGTGGAGGACATCGGGCGGCGCCTGGTCGGCAACGACATGACCGCCGCGATGGGCATGGTGCAGTTGCGCAGGCTCGGCGGGTTCGTCGAGCGGCGGCGCGCCATCGCCCAGCGGTACGACCGGGCGCTGGCCGACGTGCCGGGGGTCCGCACCCCGTGTGCCGTGCCGCCGGGCCACGAGTCGACCCACTACTTCTACTGGCTGCGGTTCGACTCCCAGGAGATCCGCGACGGGGTCAGCGAGGACCTGCTCGCCCAGGGGATCTACACCTCCTGGCGCTACTACCCGCTGCACCGGGTCCAGCGGTACGGCGCCACGCAGACCGTGCTGCCGGTCACCGACATCGTGTCGGACACCGCCCTGCTGCTGCCCGCGCACCAGGACCTGCTCGACGAGGAGGTCGACCTGGTCGCGCGCGAGGTCATCAAGTCGGTCGAGTCCCGCCGCTGACCCGCGGGGCGCGCTCCCGTGACCCGCCCTAGCCGGGGGCAAGACCGGTTTTAGCGGACCCGGCGACCGTGAACAGGACAACGTCCGAACGGCCGCGACCGACCATGTGAACGACCGAAAAACGCTCGCTCCCAGTACTCGGACGCCCGATCCCAGGTAGCAGAGGTGCCGCCCGTGAAGGGAATAATTCTGGCCGGGGGAACAGGTTCTCGGCTCCATCCGCTGACCGTCGCCTTCTCCAAACAATTGCTCCCGGTGTACGACAAGCCCATGATCTACTATCCGCTGTCCACGCTGATGCTCGGCGGGATACGGGAATTCCTCGTCATCACCACCCCCACCGACGCCCCGATGTTCCGGAAGGTCCTCGGCGACGGCGCGGAACTCGGCCTGGACATCACCTACGCCCAGCAGTGGCAGCCCGCCGGAATCGCCGACGCGCTCCGGATCGGCGCCGACTTCATCGGCAGCGGACCGGTCTCGCTCATCCTGGGCGACAACATCTTCTCCAGCCCGAACCTGCCGGACCTGCTCACCGGCAGCCTGGCCGAGGCCGACGGCGCCACCCTGTTCGGACACACCGTGCCCGACCCGCGCCCCTACGGCGTCGCCGAGAAGGACGCCGCAGGACGCCTGATCGGCCTGGAGGAGAAGCCGGCCCGGCCGCGCGGCTCCGAGATCGTGACGGGTCTGTACGTCTACTCCGGCGACGTCGTCGACGTGGTACGCGACATCACCCCGTCGGCACGCGGCGAACTGGAGATCACCGACGTCAACCGCGCCTACCTCGCCCAGGGCCGCGCCCGCATCCACTCGCTGGACAGCGGCACCAGGTGGCTGGACGCGGGCACGTACGACGGCCTGCTCGACGCGGCCGCCTTCGTCCGGGCCGAGGAGCAGCGCGGCGTACGGCTCGGCTGCCTGGAGGAGATCGCGCTCAACCTCGGGTACATCGACGCGGACACCTGCTACGCGCTGGGCAGCAAGCACCAGAAGTCCGGCTACGGCCGGTACGTCATGGCGATATCGGGCAAGACCGACTGAGACGGGTACTGGGACATGTCGTCGAACCAACGCGTGGTGGTCACCGGGGGTGCCGGGTTCATCGGGTCGCACTACGTGCGGCAGCTGCTCACCGGCGCCTACCCGGCGTTCGCCGACGCCCGGGTCACCGTCCTGGACAAGCTGACCTATGCCGGGAACACCGAGAACCTGGCGCCGGTCTCGGCCGACCGCCGGTTCGAGCTGGTGGTCGGCGACATCTGCGACGCGGGGCTGCTGGCCGAAGTGCTGCCGGGCGCGGACGTCGTCGTGCACTTCGCGGCGGAGTCCCACGTCGACCGCTCGATCAGTCGCCCCGACGACTTCGTGCAGACCAACGTGCAGGGCACCCACACCCTGCTCCAGGCCTGCCTGGACGCGGGCGTCGGACGGGTCGTGCAGGTGTCCACCGACGAGGTGTACGGCTCGATCGAGACCGGCTCCTGGACGGAGGACCAGCCGCTGGAGCCCAACTCGCCGTACTCGGCCTCCAAGGCGAGTGCCGACCTGCTCGCCCGCGCCTACCACCGCACCCACGGTCTGTCGGTCTCCGTGACCCGGTGCTCGAACAACTACGGCCCGTACCAGTTCCCGGAGAAGGTCGTCCCGCTGTTCGTCACCAACCTGCTGGAGGGCCTGCCCGTCCCGCTGTACGGCGACGGCGGGAACGTCCGGGACTGGCTGCACGTCGACGACCACTGCCGCGCGGTCCAGCTCGTGCTGGAGGGCGGCCGACCCGGCGAGGTCTACAACATCGGCGGCGGCACCGAGCTCTCCAACCGCGACCTGACCGTCCGGCTGCTGGCGGAGCTGGGCGCGGACTGGTCCGCCGTCCGGCAGGTCGCCGACCGTCCGGGACACGACCGGCGCTACTCGGTCGACTGGACGAAGATCCGCACCGAACTGGGGTACCGGCCGCGCATCGGCCTGGAGTCGGGGCTGTCCGACACGGTCCGCTGGTACCGCGACAACCGGTCCTGGTGGGAACCGCTGAAGAAGTAGCGGCCGGCCGCGGGCCACGCCCGGGCCGGCCGGAAGCACCGAACGCCGATGACCGCCGACGGAAAGAGTACGGAGCACACCATGTCCACACCGACGGCACACCAGGCCCCGCCAACGGGGCTCCACGAACCGGTGACCCCCGCGGGCCGCGCCCTGGTCGACCGGCTCGCCGGCTACCTGCCGCAGATCCGGGCCACCGCGGCGGAACACGACCGCACCGGCACCTTCCCCACCGCGACCTTCGACGCCTTCCGCAAGGACGGCCTGATGGGCGCGACGGTGCCGGCCGAACTCGGCGGTCTGGGGGTGGACCGGCTGTACGACGTCGCCGCCGCGCTCGTACGCGTGGGCCACGCCGACGCCTCCACCGCACTCGCGCTGCACATGCAGTTCAGCCGGGGCATCACCCTCGGCTACGAGTGGCGGCACGGCGGTCCGGCGGCCCGCGCCCTCGCCGAACGGCTGCTGCGGATGATGGTCGCCGGTGAGGCCGTCGTGTGCTCGGGCATCAAGGACCACCACACGGCGGTCACCCGGCTGACTCCCGACGGTGCGGGCGGCTGGCGGCTGTCCGGCCGCAAGACCCTGGTGAGCATGGGGCCGATCGGCACCCACTTCGTCATCAACGCGAAGACGGAACTGCCCGGCGAGGCGCCCCGGCTGGTGTCCCCGGTGGTCACCCGCGACACTCCCGGGTTCAGCGTGCTGGACAACTGGGACGGCCTGGGGATGCGGGCCTCCGGCACCGTCGACATCGTCTTCGACGACTGTCCGATCCCGGCCGAGGACGTCTTCGTCCGCGACCTGGTCGGCGCCCGCAACGACGCGGTGCTCGCCGGGCAGACGGTCAGCTCGATCGGGATGCTGGGCGCCTACGTCGGTGTCGCGCAGGCCGCCTACGACCTGGCGGTGGCCGCGCTCGTACGCCGCTCGGAGCCGGCGCCCGCCGCCGCGCGCACCCTGGTCGCCGAACTGAGCGCCCGCCTCTACGCGCTGCGCGCCACCGCCGCCACCGCGCTCACCACGGCCGACGCCCGCAGCGCGGACCTGGGCGGGGACCCCGCGGAGCGCGGCCGGCAGATGATGCAGCCGTTCCAGTGCGCCAAGTTGATCGTCAACCAGCTCGCCCCCGGAATCGTGAACGACTGCCTCACCCTGGTCGGCGGCGCGTCGTTCACCGCGGCCCACCCGCTGTCCCGGCTCTACCGGGACGTGCGGGCCGGCGGGTTCATGCAGCCGTACGCCTACGCCGACGCCGTGGACTTCCTGAGCACCCAGGCGCTCGGCATCGAGCGGGACAACGACTACATGAGCGCCTGGGCGACCCGCGCCACCAAGGACGGAAAATCCGTGGATGCTCCGCATCCTGCCCCGATGTCACGGTGAGGATCATGACGACTCGTGTATGGGATTACCTTCCGGAGTACCGGGAGGAGAAGGCGGACCTGCTCGCGGCCGTCGAGACGGTGCTGGAGTCCGGACAGCTGATCCTCGGCAGAAGCGTGCACGGCTTCGAGGCCGAGTTCGCGCAGTACCACGGCCTGGCGCAGTGCGTCGGCGTCGACAACGGGACCAACGCCCTCAAACTGGCGCTCCAGGCGCTCGGCGTCGGCCCCGGCGACGAGGTGATCACCGTCTCGAACACCGCGGCGCCCACCGTGCTCGCCATCGACGGCACCGGCGCGACACCGGTCTTCGTCGACGTCCGCGAGGAGGACTTCCTCATGGACACCGAGCAGGTCGCCGCCGCGATCACCCCGCGCACCAAGGTCCTGCTGCCGGTCCACCTGTACGGCCAGTGCGTCGACATGGAGCCGCTGCGGCGGCTGGCGTCGGAGCACGGGCTGGCGATCCTGGAGGACTGCGCGCAGGCCCACGGCGCCCGCCAGAACGGCCGGCTCGCCGGGACGATGGGCGACATCGCCGCGTTCTCCTTCTACCCGACGAAGGTGCTCGGCGCCTACGGCGACGGCGGAGCCGTCCTCACCGACGACCCGGACCTCGCCAAGGACCTGCGCCAGTTGCGCTACTACGGCATGGACAAGGTCTACTACGTCGTCCGGACCCCCGGGCACAACTGCCGGCTCGACGAACTCCAGGCCGAGATCCTGCGCACCAAGCTGCCCCGGCTCGACAGCTACCTCTCGCGCCGCCGGGAGATCGCCCGCCGCTACCAGGAGGGACTGGGCGACCTCACCGGACCGGGCGGCCTGCTCCTGCCCGCCGTCGCCCCCGGCAACGAACACGTCTACTACGTCTACGTCGCGCGCCACCCGCGCCGCGACGAGATCATCGACCGGCTCAAGCAGCACGACATCGAGCTGAACATCAGCTACCCGTGGCCCGTCCACACCATGAGCGGGTTCGCCAAGCTCGGCTACGCCCCGGGCTCGCTGCCGGTCACCGAACGCCTCGCCGACGAGGTCTTCTCCCTGCCCATGTACCCGTCACTGCCCCCGGATCTCCAGGACAAGGTCATCAGCGCGCTGCGCGAGGTACTGACGGAGCTCTGACTCACCGCGAAGGAGTTCGATCATGACCGATCCAGCCGATGTGACCGCACCGGTCGCCTGCCGCGTCTGCGGCGGCGAGGTGACGGAGTTCCTCGACCTGGGCCGCCAACCCCTGTCCGACCGGTTCCTCGAACCCGGCCGCACGGACGGCGAGTTCTTCTACCGGCTCGCCGTCGGCCAGTGCGGCGGCTGCCGCATGGTCCAGCTGACCGAGGAGGTCCCCCGGGACCTGATGTTCCACGAGGAGTACCCGTACCACTCGTCGGGCTCCTCCGTCATGCGCGAGCACTTCGCCGGCCTCGCGCAGCGCCTGCTCGACACCGAACTCACCGGCCCCGACCCGTTCGTGGTGGAGATCGGCTGCAACGACGGCATCATGCTGAAGGCCGTCCAGGACGCGGGCGTGCGCCACCTCGGGTTCGAACCCTCCACCGGCGTCGCCAAGGTGGCGCAGGCGAAGGGGGTGCGGGTGCGCACCGACTTCTTCGAGGAGGCCACCGCCTCGGCCGTCCACGCCGCCGAGGGCCCGGCGGACGTCATCTACGCCGCCAACACCATGTGCCACATCCCGTACCTGGAGTCGGTGTTCCGCGGCGTCGACGCGCTGCTCTCGCCCGACGGCGTGTTCGTGTTCGAGGACCCGTACCTCGGCGACGTGGTCGCCAAGACGTCCTTCGACCAGATCTACGACGAGCACTTCTTCGTGTTCTCGGCCGGCTCCGTGCAGGCCGCCGCCCAGCGGTTCGGCTTCGAACTGGTGGACGTCGACCGCCTGCCGGTGCACGGCGGCGAGGTGCGGTACTGGCTCGCCCGCCAGGGCGCCCGCACTCCGTCCGAGGCCGTCGGCCGGTTGCTCGCCGAGGAGGCCGCGCAGCAGCTCGGCGAACTCGCCACCCTGCGGGCGTTCGCGGCGAACGTCACCGCGATCCGGGACGACCTGTTGGCGCTGCTGACCCGGCTGCGGGCGGAGGGCCGCACCGTGGTCGGATACGGCGCGACCGCGAAGAGCGCCACGGTGACGAACTTCTGCGGGATCGGCCCCGATCTCGTCCAGTTCGTCTGCGACACCACGCCGGACAAGCAGAACCGCCTGACGCCGGGCATGCACATCCCGGTCCGGCCGCCGGCGGCCTTCAGCGACTCCTACCCGGACTACGCGCTGCTGTTCGCCTGGAACCACGCCGAGGAGATCATGGCCAAGGAGCAGGAGTTCCAGCAGGCCGGTGGCCGCTGGATCCTGTACGTGCCCGAAGTCCACGTGATCTGACGGCGAAACACCCGGCCGCGGCGGACACCGGGCGCGCGAGGCGCCCGTGCTGTCCGCCGCGGCTTTCCGCTGTCGCCCACATGCCGGACACGCGGCTCGGCACCGCCCCGAATTCCCGTCCCGCGCCCCTGCGGGCACTCCGCTCTTAGGACCGTTTAAGGCCTGTTGACCATGATTTCCTGACGGGCCCGGAAGTGCCGGTCCGCCGCCACCGTCCGGAACGGAGAACGGAATTCCATGTATCTGGAGAATCTCCACGAGGTCTGCCACACCACGGTGCACCGCGAGACCCGGCCCGGAGTCGGGCACCACCTGACGTTCACCGAGGAGCTCTACGCCGCGGACGGCACGCTGGTGTCCACGTCGGAGGGCATGGCGGTGGTCTACGGCAACCCCGCGGACGGCAGCCTGATGCAGCTGATGACCGCCACCGAGACGCTCGCCGACGGGGTCATCAGCTGGACCGGTCCGGTCGCCCAGGAGGACCCGAACGGGACCGAGTTCCGCGTCAACAGTTTCCCCGCGATCGGCGTCAGCGGGCGCTACGCCGGAAAGACGGGAACGCGGACGTTCAAGTTCGTCGAACGGCCCGACGAGCACACCACGATCTGCGTGGCGACCATTTCCATGGAGGACTGAGCCGCACGGTTCCCGCGTTTCCCCGAGCGGCGAGGAAATGACCTGGCCGCTCGGTTTCCCCATGTCACCCGACGATGTTCAGCTGTACGAGGAAGGCGGCCAGGACCCATGCCCGACGACTTCACCGTCCCCGGGGGAGCCCTCCCCGAACAGGGCGCCGCGATCGCCATCGTCGGACTGTCCTGCCGCCTGCCCCAGGCACCGGACCCGGCCGCGTTCTGGCGGCTGCTCACGGACGGGCGCAGCGCCGTCTCGGCGACCCCGCCCGACCGCTGGCGCGGCGAGGCCGGCCGGACCGCCGGGCTCCGGCACGGCGCGTTCCTCGACGGCGTCGACCGGTTCGACGCGGCCTTCTTCGGCATCTCGCCCCGCGAGGCGGCGAGCATGGACCCGCAGCAGCGACTCATGCTCGAACTCGCCTGGGAATCCCTCGAAGACGCGATGACCGTCCCCGCCGACCTGGCCGGCCGGGCGGTCGGCGTCTTCGTCGGAGCCATCGGCGACGACTACGCCGCCCTGCTGCACGACCACGGCCCCGAAGCCGTCGACCAGCACTCGCTGACCGGCACCAGCCGCGGCATCATCGCCAACCGGATCTCCTACGCCCTCGGGCTGCGCGGCCCGAGTCTCACCGTGGACGCCGCGCAGGCCTCGGCGCTGGTCGCGGTGCACCTGGCCTGCGAGAGCCTGCTGTCCGGCGAGTCGGACGTGGCGATGGCCGGCGGCGTCAACCTCAACCTCGCGACGGCGACCGCGGTGGAGACCGAACGGTTCGGCGGACTCTCGCCGGACGGCCGCTGCTACACCTTCGACGCCCGCGCCAACGGCTACGTCCGGGGCGAGGGCGGCGGTTTCGTCGTCCTCAAGCCGCTCGCCCGGGCGGTGGCCGACGGTGACCGGATCTACTGCGTGATCCGCGGCTCCGCGATGAACAACGACGGGGCGACGGACGGCCTGACCGTGCCCAGCGCCGACGCCCAGCGGGACGTCATGCGCCTGGCCCACGACCGGGCCGGCCTCGCCCCCGGCTCCGTCCAGTACGTGGAACTCCACGGCACCGGCACCAAGGTGGGCGACCCGATCGAGGCCGCCTCGGTGAGCGCCGCCCTCGCCACCGCCCGCACGGACGGGCCGCTGCAGGTCGGCTCCGCCAAGACCAACGTCGGCCACCTGGAGGGCGCGGCGGGGATCGTCGGCCTGATCAAGACCGCGCTCAGCGTGCGGCACCGCCGGCTCCCGGCCAGCCTGAACTACGAGACACCCAACCCGATGATCGACCCGGTCGCGCTCAACATCGAGGTGCGCACGGAGCCGGGGCCGTGGCCGCGGCCGGACGCGCCGCTGGTCGCGGGGGTCAACTCGTTCGGCATGGGCGGTACCAACTGCCATGTGGTGGTCACCGAGCCGCCCCGGACCGCCGGGGAGCCGGTCGTGGACCCGGCGCCGGAGGCGGAGCCCGCGACCGGGGCCCGGGCTGAGGCCGGGGAGGGGGCCGGGGCCGGGGCCACCGGCAGGCAGGTCGTGCCGTGGGTGCTGTCGGCACGGGACCGGACCGCGCTGCGCGCGCAGGCCGCCGCCCTGCGGACCGCCGTCGAGGAACGGCGGCTCGACCCCGTCGAGGTCGGCTGGTCACTGCTGACCACGCGCTCGTCGTTCGAACACCGCGCCGTCGTCCTGGGCTCCGACCGCGAGGAACTCCTCGACGGGCTGGCGGCGGTGGCCGGCGAGGACCCGGCGCCCCTCGCGGTGACCGGCCGGACCACCGGGGTGCCGGGGAAGACGGTGTTCGTGTTCCCCGGCCACGGCACCCAATGGCCCGGCATGGGCCTCGCCCTGCTGGACACCTCACCCGTCTTCGCCGAACACCTCCACGCCTGCGACCAAGCCCTCAGGCCCCACACCGGCTGGTCACTCCTGGACGTCCTGCGCGCCGAACCCGGCGCCCCCGACCTCAACCGCGTCGACGTCGTCCAACCCGCCATCTTCGCCGTCACCGTCGCCCTCGCCCGCAC
>NZ_JBIWAQ010000043.1:0-34044 GCF_044760155.1 Kitasatospora sp. NPDC098652 | reverse complement strand
TCCGCCGCGAACGGAGCGATCTTCGCCTCGGCCAGCGAACGCACCGCCTCACGGAGCATCTCGTGCTCCTCGGAGATACGGAAGAGATCGAAGTCAGCCGCCCCTGCGCTGCCCGCCATGATGCCTGCCTCGTCGTCCAGTGGCCGACGCAGACCGTTGTCCGATCGGCGTCGGATCCGAGTCGAATCGCGGTTAACTACCGTTCAGTAGAGATCCTAGGGCTCCGACCTGCGGCTGCCTAGCGTCCTCGGCGAGCGGGCGATCGGTACCGACCCGAGCGGGACGGATAGCATCAGGGCACCCGCTACTGGCCGAACCCGCAACTCAAGGGGAACCCCGTGACCCTCCGCATCTCCGTGATCGGCACCGGCTACCTCGGCGCCACGCATGCCGCCGCGATGGCCGAGTTCGGCTTCGAGGTGCTGGGTCTGGACATCGATCCCGAGAAGATCGCGATGCTCACCGCGGGCCGGGTCCCGATGTACGAGCCGGGCCTGTCCGAGCTGCTGCTCAAGCACGTGGCCGGGCACGAGGGCTCGACCGGGCGGCTGCGCTTCACCACCTCCGTCAAGGAGGCCGCGGAGTTCGCGGACGTCCACTTCGTCTGCGTCAACACCCCGCAGCGCAAGGGCGAGTTCGCCGCCGACATGTCGTACGTGGACACCGTGATCGACGAGCTCGCCCCGCACCTGACCCGCCCGGCCCTGGTGGTCGGCAAGTCCACCGTCCCGGTCGGCTCGGCGGCCCGGCTGGCCGAGCGGCTGGCCGCGCTGGCGCCGGTCGGCGCGGACGCCGAACTCGCCTGGAACCCCGAGTTCCTGCGCGAGGGCTTCGCCGTCCAGGACACCCTGCGGCCGGACCGGATCGTGGTGGGCGCCCAGAGCGAGCGGGCCGAGCGGCTGCTGCGCGAGGTGTACGCGGAGCCGATCGCGGCCGGGGTGCCGTTCCTGGTCACCGACTACGCGACCGCCGAGCTGGTGAAGGCTGCCGCCAACTCCTTCCTGGCCACCAAGATCTCCTTCATCAACGCGATGGCCGAGGTCTGCGAGGCGGCCGGCGCGGACGTCACGCTGCTCTCCACCGCGCTCGGGCACGACGAGCGGATCGGCCGCAAGTTCCTCAACTCCGGCCTCGGCTTCGGCGGCGGCTGCCTGCCCAAGGACATCCGCGCCTTCATGGCCCGGGCCGGCGAGCTCGGCGCCGACCAGGCGCTGACCTTCCTGCGCGAGGTCGACTCGATCAACATGCGGCGCCGCTCGCGGATGGTCGAGCTGGCCCGCGAGCAGTGCGGCGGCGGCTTCCTGGGCCGCCGGGTCGCCGTCCTCGGCGCCGCCTTCAAGCCCAACTCGGACGACATCCGGGACTCCCCCGCACTCAACGTGGCCGCCCAGATCCAGCTCCAGGGCGCCCAGGTCACCGTCTACGACCCGAAGGCCGTGGAGAACGCCCGCAAGATGTTCCCCTCCCTGGCCTACGCCGACTCCGCCCTGGAGGCCGCCGAGGGCGCCCACGTCGTCCTCCACCTCACCGAGTGGGCCGAGTTCCGCGAGCTCGACCCGGCCGAGCTCGGCGCCGTGGTCGCCGAGCGCCGGCTGCTCGACGGCCGCAACGTCCTCGACGCCGACGCCTGGCGCGCCGCCGGCTGGACCTACCGCGCCCTGGGCCGCCCCAGCTGACACCTGAGCCGCGCCGGAATCCTCCGGCCGCGGCCGTGGTTGGCACCGGCATGACGAACTACGGCGACGAAGCGACCGTCCGCGAGATCCTCACCGGCACCGGCGACACCTGGGCGGTGGTCGGGCTGTCCAACAACACCGCCCGGGCCGCGTACGGGGTGGCCCGGGTGCTGCAGAAGTACGGCAAGCGGATCGTCCCGGTGCACCCGAAGGCCGAGACCGTCCTCGGCGAGCCCGGGTACGCCTCGCTCGCCGAGATCCCGTTCCCGGTCGACGTGGTGGACGTGTTCGTCAACAGCGCGCTGGCCGGGGAGGTCGCGGACCAGGCGGTGGCGGTCGGGGCGAGGGCGGTCTGGTTCCAGCTCGGGGTGGTCGACGAGGCCGCGTACGAGCGGACCCGGGCCGCGGGGGTCTCGATGGTGATGGACAAGTGCCCGGCCATCGAGATCCCGCTGCTGGACTAAGGCGCCGGGGTCAGCCGTCGAGCTGGGCGATGGTTGCGATGGAGGGACGGCGGCTGGTGCGCAGGGTGGCGGCGACGGACTCGGCGTCGCGCAGGGCGCGGACGGCGTTGTGCCAGGTGAGCTTGGCGAGGTCGGCCTCCGACCAGTGGCGGCCGAGGAGTTCGGCGACCAGGTTGGGGTAGCCGGCCACCGAGTCGAGGCCGTCGGGCAGGAAGGCGGTGCCGTCGAAGTCGCCGCCGATGCCGATGTGGTCGATGCCCGCGACCTCGCGCATGTGGTCGAGGTGGTCGGCGACGGTCGACGGGGTGGCGATCGGGCGCGGGTTGGCGGCCTCGAAGGCGCGCTGGCGCTCCATCGCGGGCGGGGTGGTGTCCAGCGGGTGGAAGCCGTGGGCGCGCATGTTCTCGTCAGCGGCCAGGGTCCACTCGATGGCGGCGGGGAGGATGAACTTCGGGACGAAGGTGGCCATCGCGACGCCGCCGTTGGCGGGCAGCTGGGCCAGCACGTCGTCCGGGATGTTGCGGGGGTGCTCGCAGACCGCGCGCGAGGAGGAGTGCGAGAAGATCACCGGCGCCTCGGTGACCCGCAGGGCGTCCCGCATGGTGTCGGCGGAGACGTGCGAGAGGTCGACCAGCATGCCGAGCCGGTTCATCTCCCGGACGACCTCCTCGCCGAACTTCGTCAGCCCGCCGGCCACCGGCTTGTCGGTCGCGGAGTCGGCCCACGGCACGTTGTCGTTGTGGGTGAGCGTCAGGTAGCGCACGCCGAGCTCGTACAGGGCGCGCAGGGTGGCGAGCGAGCAGTCGATCGAGTGGCCGCCCTCGGCGCCCATCAGCGAGGCGATCCGGCCCTCGGCGCGGGCGGCCTCCATGTCGGCGGCGGTGCGGGCCAGGCGCAGCCGGTCCGGGTAGCGCTCGACCAGGGCGTGGACGAAGTCGACCTGCTCCAGGGTGGCGCTGACGGCGTGGTCGCCGGCCAGCGAGGCGGGCACGTAGACGGACCAGAACTGCGCGCCGACCCCGCCCTCGGCGAGGCGGGCGAGGTCGGTGTGCAGGCGGTCGCTCTGGTCGGCGGCGAGGTCGAGCGCGCCGAGGTCGTACCCGGCCTGCTCGCGCATCGCCCAGGGGAGGTCGTTGTGGCCGTCCACCACGGGGGCGGTGCGCAGCAGGGCGCGGGCGCGGTCCAGGCGCTCCGAAAGGTCGGCGCGCTCCGAAAGGTCCGAGCCGTCCGAGCCGTCCGAGCGGTCCTGGGGGGTGAGGGAGTCCGAAGTCATACCGGCTGTTCTACCCCACCCCCACCGGGGCGCTTACTTGCCGAAGCCGAAGGACGGCGAGCCGGCCACCTTGGCGCGGAGCTTCTTGCCCTTCTCGGTGGCCTGGCTGTTCAGCTCGGCCTGGAACTCGGCCATCCGCTCGGTGAGTTCCGGGTCGAAGGCGGCGAGCATCCGCACCGCGAGCAGGCCCGCGTTGCGCGCGCCGGCCACCGAGACGGTCGCCACCGGCACGCCGGCCGGCATCTGGACGATCGACAGCAGGCTGTCCATGCCGTCCAGGTAGCGCAGCGGCACCGGCACGCCGATGACCGGCAGCGGGGTGACGGAGGCCAGCATGCCCGGCAGGTGGGCCGCGCCGCCGGCACCGGCGATGATCGCCTTGAGGCCGCGCCGGTGGGCCTGCTCGCCGTAGGCGACCATCTCGCGGGGCATCCGGTGGGCGGAGACGACGTCCACCTCGTACGGGATCTCGAACTCGTCCAGGGCCTGGGCGGCGGCCTCCATGACCGGCCAGTCGGAGTCCGAGCCCATCACGATGCCGACGACGGGGCTCGTAGCGGTGGAGGTCATTCGGTGATCGTTCCTCGCAGGTAGGCGGCCGCGTGGCGGGCGCGCTCGCGGACGTCGTCGAGGTCGTCCCCGAAGACGTTGACGTGGCCGACCTTGCGGCCGGGCTTCACGTCCTTCCCGTACATGTGGATCCGCAGCCCGGGGTCGCGGGCCATGCAGTGCAGGAAGGCGTGGTACATGTCCGGGTACTCGCCGCCGAGGACGTTGACCATGACGGTCCACTTGGCGCGCGGCCGGGGGTCGCCGAGCGGGAGGTCGAGGACGGCCCGCAGGTGGTTCTCGAACTGCGAGGTGGCCGCGCCGTCCTGGGTCCAGTGCCCGGAGTTGTGGGGGCGCATGGCCAGCTCGTTGACCAGGATCCGGCCGTCCCGGGTCTGGAACAGCTCGACGGCGAGGTGGCCGACGATGCCGAGGTCGCCGGCGATCCGTAGGGCGAGCTGCTGGGCCTCGTCGGACAGGGCGGGGTCGAGGTCCGGCGCGGGGGCGGTGACCTCGGCGCAGACGCCGTTCTCCTGGACGCTCTCGACGACCGGATAGGCGACGGCCTGGCCGCTGGGCGAGCGGACCACGTTGGCGGCCAGCTCGCGGACGAAGTCGACCTTCTCCTCGGCCAGCACGGGGACGCCGGCCAGGAACGGCGCCTGGGCCTCCTGCTCGTCGTCGACGACCCAGACGCCCTTGCCGTCGTAGCCGCCGCGGACGGTCTTGAGCACCACGGGGTACCCGCCCGCCCGTCGCCCGCCCCCACCCTCGGCCGACAGGGCTTCGCCCCGGCCCGCCTTGAGCTCGTTCGCGAAGGCGGTGACGTCGGCCGGGTCGGCGACGATCCGGTGCCGGGGGCAGGGCACCCCGATGGAGTCGAGCTTGGCCCGCATCACGCCCTTGTCCTGGGCGTTGACCAGCGCCTCCGGGCCGGGGCGGACGGCGATGCCGTCGGCCTCCAGGGCCCGCAGGTGCTCGGTGGGGACGTGCTCGTGGTCGAAGGTGATCACGTCGCACCCGGCCGCGAAGCGGCGCAGGGTGTCGAGGTCCCGGTAGTCACCGAGGACGACGTCGGAGACCACCTGTGCGGCGGAGTCCTGGGGGGTGTCGGCGAGGAGCTTGAACCTGACCCCGAGCGGGATGCCCGCCTGGTGTGCCATGCGGGCCAGCTGCCCGCCACCGATCATGCCCACCACTGGAAAATTCACATTGCCCGGGGAAGTCACCTCGCCAGGATATCCGGGCCGGTGGGGGGCCATGGAGCCGCGGTGGGGGTGTGAGTAGTGGACGCGCGTAGATGTCAACCCCTCCCCCGGACGGCTGAGCCGTTCGGTGGAAGCGGGTAGCCTGGACGGCTAGGTCCTCGTCCGCGCGGTCGGATCATGTGCGTGCACGCAGGGCTCAAGGGGTGTCCCCGGCCCAGTGGGACGCCCTTTTCCCCGCAGGTACATGGAGGCCACCCGGTATGGCGACGACCACAGCTTCGAACCCCTCACTCATGCAGAGGGTGCGTGGGATCAGGGGCGAGGTCGTGAAGTTCGGCATCGTCGGCCTGAGCGGGGTCGTGGTCAACTTCGCCGTCTTCTGGGTCTGCAACATCGGCCTGGGCATCGCCTCGCTGCGGTCCAACATCGCCGCGACGGTGATCGCGATCGCCACCAACTACCTCGGCTACCGCTACTGGCTGTACCGGGACCGCGACGCCGCCTCGCGCAAGCGGGAGATCACCCTCTTCCTGGTGTTCAGCGGCTTCGGCATGCTGATCGAGACCGGTGTGCTCGGCTTCTCCCAGTACATCCTGGGCCTGGACTCGAACTTCGAGAAGATGGGCGCCAAGGTCGTCGGCCTCGCCATCGCGACGGTGTTCCGCTTCGTCTCGTACCGCACCTGGGTCTTCAAGGCGCTGCCCGAGCCGGTCCAGCCGACCACCGAGGGCGCCAGCGGCCAGGAGCTGGCCGCCCAGGCCGAGCTGATGCTGGCCGCCGAGCAGATCCGCTACGCCAAGGCCGAATAGCCGAGTAGCCGGGCAGGCACCCCACTCCCCCTCCCCTTGCCGGGTCCGCTTGCCGGGCCCGCCCCCGCGAGAGGACAGTGGTTACCGAGGGCGAGTACGGCCGGCGGACGATCGAGAGGCCGAGGGGGTCCCAGGAGGCTCGCCATGGCGTTCGTCCAGATCATCGACTGCAAGACCGACCGGCTCGACGACCTCAACCGGCTCATGGACACCTGGGTCGAGGCCTCCCAGGGCCGGCGGACCGCCTCGCACGCGGTCGTCGGCACCGACCGCTCGGATGCCCGCCACGTGGTGGAGATCGTGGAGTTCCCCTCCTACGAGGAGGCGATGCGCAACTCGAAGCTCCCCGAGACGGACCGGATCTTCCGCGAGATGGTGGCGCTCTGCGATGCGCCGCCCACCTTCACCGACCTGGACGTGGTCCGCGACGTCCGGCTCGACGGGGCCCACTGACCCCGCCCGGCGCTCGCACCCCGCCCGGTCCCCGTGCGCCTGCCCGGCTCAGTCCTCGTGCGCCTGCCCCGCCCGGTCCCCGTGCCCCTGCCCCGCTCAGTCCTCGTGGCTGCGCCCGAGGAACAGCGCGAACACCGGGGGCTTCAACGAGAGCAGCTCCAGCCGCCCGCCGTCCGCCTCCGCGAGGTCGCGGGCGACGGCCAGGCCGATGCCGGTGGAGTTGCGGCCGCTGACCGCCCGCTCGAACACCCGGTTGCCGAGGTCGGCCGGCACTCCGGCGCCCTGGTCCTGCACCTCGACCACCACCGAGGTGCCGGAGGGCCGCACCCGCAGGGTGATCGTCCCGGCGCCGTGCATCAGTGAGTTCTCGATCAGGGTGGCGAGCACCTGGGCGACCGTCCCCGGGGTGCCGACCGCGGTGACCCCGTGCAGGCCCTCCAGGGACAGCACCCGGCCCTGCTCGCGCAGCGTCGGGCCCCACTCCTCCACCTGCTGCTTGATCACCTCGTCCAGGTCGAAGGCGACGGCGGTGGGGCTGCGCGGGTCGCGCTGGGTGGTGAGCAGCCGCTGGACCACGTCGGTGAGCCGTTCGACCTGCTGGAGGGCGATGGTCGCCTCCTCCTTGACGGTCTCCGGCTCCTCGGCGAGGGCGGTGATCTCCTCCAGCCGCATCGACAGCGCGGTGAGCGGGGTGCGCAGCTGGTGCGAGGCGTCGGCGGCGAGCCGGCGTTCGGCGGTGAGCATCCGGGCGATCCGCTCGGCGCTGGTGTCCAACACCTCGGCGATCCGGTCGAGTTCGGGCACCCCGTACCGGCGGTTGCGCGGGCGCGGGTCGCCGGAGCCGAGCCGTTCGGCGGTCTCGGCGAGGTCGGTGAGCGGCCGGGCGAGGCGCTTGGCCTGCCAGACGGCGAGCGCGACGGCGGCCTGGACGGCCAGCAGGGCGACCACGCCGAGCAGCAGCAGGTTGTTGGCGATGTCGTGGTCGACGTCCTCGCGGGACTGCTCGACGGTGACGATCTCGCCGCTGGTGCCGTGTTCGGCGGCCCGCAGCAGGTGGTTCCCGGCGGGCGGGCGGCCGGCCGAGAGCACCTGCTGGCCCGGGATCTGCACCTCGACGTAGCTGCCCTCGGTGACCTGGCTCTCGAAGACCCGCCCCTCCTTGACCGACTCACCCGCGGCGAGCCGGCTCTCGACCAGGGCGAGCACCCGGACGGCGGTCGCGTCCACCCGGTCCTGGGCCGCGTCGACGATGCTGCGCTTCTCGACCAGGGCGAGCGGCACGCAGAACACCACGACGACCACCAGGACGACGACCAGCAGCGAGTTGATCATCCTGCGTTTCACGCTGCTGCTCCCCGAGGTGTTCCACTGCACCGGCCGCCAACCGGCCACGATCTCCGTACGCGGCTAATTCTTCTCGAACCGGAAGCCGACCCCGCGCACGGTGGCGATGTAGCGCGGGTTGGCCGCGTCGTCGCCGAGCTTCTTGCGGAGCCAGGAGATGTGCATGTCCAGGGTCTTGGTCGAGGTCCACCAGGTGGTGTCCCAGACCTGCCGCATGATCTCCTCGCGGGTGACCACCCGGCCGGCGTCGCGGACCAGGACGCGCAGCAGCTCGAACTCCTTGGCGGAGAGGGTCAGCTCCTCCTCGCCGAGCCAGGCGCGGTGGGACTCGATGTCGATCTTCACCCCGTGCGCGCCGGTGGTGAGCTGGTCGACGTTGCCGCGCCGGAGCAGGGCCCGGACGCGGGCGAGCAGCTCGGCCAGGCGGAAGGGCTTGGTCACGTAGTCGTCGGCGCCGGCGTCCAGGCCGACCACGGTGTCCACTTCGTCGGCGCGGGCGGTCAGCACCAGGACGGGGCAGCTCTTGCCGTCGGCGCGCAGGCGGCGGCAGACCTCGAGGCCGTCCATCTCGGGCAGGCCGAGGTCGAGGACGACGAGGTCGACCTCCTCGGTGAGGCCGGCGGCGAGTGCGGTCGGCCCGTCCTCGCGGACGAGCACCTCATAGCCCTCGCGTCGCAGGGCCCGGGCGAGAGGTTCGGAGATCGCCGGATCGTCCTCGGCGAGCAGCACACAGGTCATGTGGTGATGGTAGTCGTCTCGCGTATGCCCGTACCCCCTGTGAGGTAGTTCACAGAGCGTGATCGTTATAGAAGGGCCCTTCGGAGGCCAATAGGGCGCTGCCGACCGGCCGTTCGGCGAAGAATCCCCGATTGGATCTTTGAACCGAAGGAAGACACGCCCGCCTACCATGGATCAATCGGGCAGATCTGTTGCCAACTTTGTTATTAAGCAGAGTGATTCGCGATGTTTGTCATCTGATAACGCCAAATATCGCCACGTAGAGTGGTTCAGGTCCACGTCCGCCGCCACCCCCCTAGGCGGACGCTGTCAGGCAAGGAACGACTACACATGGCGTCTACCACCCGGGCCGCCGACCTCGCGTCGGCCTCCCCCAGCGGCAAGACCTTCCTCGGGCACCCCCGAGGTCTCGCCACGCTGTTCATGACCGAGATGTGGGAGCGCTTCTCCTACTACGGCATGCGCGCCCTGCTGATCTACTACCTGGTCTCCGGCGGTGCCGACGCGGCAGCCGGCAGCCAGGGCGGCGGCCTCGCGATGAAGGCGACGATGGCCACGGCCATCTACTCCGTCTACGTCTCCATGGTCTACCTCATGGCGTACCCGGGCGGCTGGTTCGGCGACCGGGTCTGGGGCGCCCGCAAGACCGTCACCGTCGCCGGTTTCGTGATCATGGCGGGCCACCTCGCGCTGGCCGTTCCGGGCCAGGCGGCGTTCTTCGTCGGCCTGCTCCTGGTCGCGGTCGGCTCCGGGCTGCTCAAGGCCAACATCTCCACGATGGTCGGCCACCTGTACGACGGCCCCGAGGACCCGCGCCGCGACGGTGGTTTCACCGTCTTCTACATGAGCATCAACCTCGGCGCCTTCGCCGCCCCGTTCATCATCGGAACGGTCGGCAAGGAGTACAACTGGCACCTGGGCTTCGCGCTGGCCGCGGTCGGCATGGGCCTCGGCCTGACCCAGTTCCTCATGGGCACCCGCCACCTGAGCCCGAAGAGCAGCGTCGTCCCCAACCCGCTGCAGGGCGCGGAGCGCAAGAGCCTGCTGATGAAGGCCGGCGCCGTGATCCTCGCGGGCGTCGTCTTCTACGCCGCCGTCATCGCGCTCGGTGTCTACACCCTGAACTGGGCGCTCGTCCCGCTGACCATCGCCGGTCTGGCCATCCCGGTCGTCGTACTGGTCCGGATCAAGCGCGACAAGCAGCTGGACGCCGGCGAGCAGTCCAAGATGACCGCCTACATCTGGTTCTTCGTCGCGGCCGCCGCGTTCTGGATGATCTACGACCAGGGCGGGTCCACCCTGTCCCTGTTCGCGGACAAGAACACCGCGGACTCGGTCCTCGGCTTCGGCTTCTCGTCCACCTGGTACCAGTCGCTGAACCCGCTGTTCGTGATGGCGCTCGCGCCGGTCTTCGCCTGGCTGTGGCTGTGGCTGGCCCGCCGCAACAAGGAGCCCAACACCATCACGAAGTTCGCGATGGGCCTGGTCCTGATCGGCGCCTCGTTCTTCATCTTCATCGTCCCGATGCACATGGCCGGCGACGGCACCAAGGTCTCCCCGATGTGGCTGGTCTCGATCTACATGATCCAGACCATCGGCGAGCTGTGCCTCTCCCCGGTCGGCCTCTCGGTCACCACCAAGATGGCGCCGCAGAAGTACGCCTCCCAGATGATGGGCGTCTGGTTCCTCGCCGTCACCGCCGGTGACTGCACCACCAGCCTCCTGTCGCTGGCCGGCGTCAACCTGGACGGCACCGGCATCATCGCGATGCAGGCCGCCCTCGCCTGCCTCGCGGGCTTCGCGGTCTACAGCTACCGCAAGCGCGTCCAGTCGCTCATGGGCGGCGTGCACTGACGCCGCTCCGATGAGGCCGGGCCCTTGAGGCCCCGGGGCCGCCGTGGATTCCTGAGATCCGCGGCGGCCCCGGTCGTTTCTCCTGCCTCGACGGGGTCGGTAGTTGCCTCGACGGAGTCGGGGGTTCCCTCGACGGAGTCGATGGTTGCCCCGACGGGGTCGGTAATTGCCTCGGTGGGGCCGGTAATTGCCTCGACGGGGCCGGGCCGGGTGTGCCTATGGTCCCGGCATGACGACTCTCCCCGGCCCGGCGGCCGACTCGCTGCCCCGCCAGCTGGCCCGCACCCAGTGCTTCACCCTGGGCGTCCCGACCCGACCGGAGCCCTCCGCCGACGGCTCGACGGTGCTGTTCCTGCGCAGCTGGACCGGCACCGACCCGGTCACCTGCCTCTGGGCCCTGGACACCGCGACCGGCGAGGAGCGGCTGGTCATCGACCCGACCGCGCTCAGCAGCACCAGCGGCATCGCCTCGTACAGCACCGACGCCACCGGCCGGTACGCCGCCTTCGCGCTGGACGGCACGCTGTGGCTGGCCGACACCACCACGGGTTCGGCCCGCCCGATCGCCACCGCCCGTGAGCCGCGGGAGGTCCGGCTGGACCCGACCGGCCGCCGGATCGCCTACGTCAGCGGCGGCGCCCTGCGGACGGTCGCCGCGGACGGCACGGACGACCGCGCAGTGGCGGAGCCCGAGGCCGAGGACGTCACGTACGGCCTCGCCGAGTACGTCGCCGCCGGGGAGATGGACCGCGACCGCGGGTACTGGTGGTCCCCCGACGGCACCGCGCTGCTGGTCGCCCGGGTCGACGAACGTGCCGTCGCCCGGTGGTTCCTGGCCGACCCCACCGAGCCGGGACACCCCCCGCGTGCCGTCCGCTACCCGCTGGCCGGCACCGCCAACGCCGAGGTCACCCTCTGGCTGCTCGGCCTCGACGGCCGCCGCACCCGTACGGAAGTCCGCTGGGACCGCGCCGCCTTCGAGTACGTGACCGCCGCCGGCTGGGACGACCACGGGCCGTACGCCGCCGTGCAGAGCCGCGACCAGCGCTCCGTACGGACGTTGGCGATCGAGGCGGACGGCGCGACCCGGGTGCTCGCCGAACGGACCGACCCGCACTGGGTGGAGCTGCTCCCCGGCCTGCCGGTGCGGACGGCGGACGGGGCGCTGGTCGACACCGCCGACGAGGGCGACACCCGGCACCTGACCGTCGACGGCGCACCGGTCACCCCGGGCGGGCTGCAACTGCGGGCCGTGCTCGGGACGGAGGGCGAGCGGGTGCTGTTCACCGCCTCCGAGGAGCCGACCGAGACCCACCTGTGGGCCTACGAACCCGGCTCCGGCATACGGCAGTTGAGCAGCGGACCGGGCGTCCACGGCGGCACCGAGCGGGGCGGCACGCTGGTCCTCACCACGGGCACCCGCGCAACCGTTCTCCGGCCGGGTGGACCGGCCCACCCGCTCACCTCGTACGCCGAGCAGCCCGTCGTCACCGCCCGGCCCGAGTTGCTCCGCCTCGGCCCGCGCGAACTGCGCGCCCACCTCTTCCTGCCCACCGACCACCGGCCGGGCGACGGGCCGCTGCCCGTACTGCTCGACCCGTACGCGGGGCCGGCCATGCAGAAGGTCACCACCGGCGGCGCCTGGTACGAGCAGGTCTCCCAGTGGTTCGCCGACCAGGGCTTCGCGGTGCTGGTGGTGGACGGCCGAGGCACCCCGGGGCGCGGGCCGCGCTGGGACAAGGCGGTCTGGGGCGACAAGGCCGGGCCGGCGCTGGAGGACCAGATCGAGGGCCTGCACGAGGCCGCCCGGCTGCGGCCGGGGCTGCTCGATCTGCACCGGGTCGCCATCCGTGGCTGGTCCTACGGCGGCTTCCTCGCCGCCCTGGCGGTGCTGCGCCGCCCGGACGTCTTCCACGCCGCCTCCGCCGGGGCCGCGCCGACCGACCACCGGCTGTACGACACCCACTGGCAGGAGAAGTTCCTCGGCCACCCCGACGAGCACCCCGAGCACTACGACTCCTGCGACCTCGTCAACGAGGCGCCGAAGCTGAGCCGCCCCCTTCTGCTGATTCAGGGCCTGGCGGATGACAACGTCTTCCCCGTCCACACCCTGCGGCTCTCCGCCGCCCTGCTCGCCGCCGGCCGCCCGCACGAGGTCCTGCCGTTGTGTGGTACCGGACACCGGCCGACCGACGAGGCGGTGGCGGAGAACCTGCTACTGCACGAACTGGACTTCCTGCGCCGGTCGTTGGGCGAGAAGTGAGCGACGACGCCCACGCCACCGAGCGCCGGAGCCTGGTCACTGGCGCTTAGAAAGCTCCTGTCCGGCACAGGAAGTCGGCTGAGCCGACTTCCTGTGCCGGACAGGACTGGGCGAGCGGCCGACCGAGGGTCAGCACGACTGACGCCTGATCAGTTGCCGGTGTGATTCCTGTACTCCCTCGGGGAGTTCGCCCGCCCAACCAGCACGGCCGAACTTCTCGGCTCCGGCGCGGTCAGCCTCGGAGTGGGACCGGGTTCTCCGGGGAGTCGAGCCACACGGTGTGGCCTTCGGGGCCGACCGTAAGACCGAACCGGTTCAAGCCGGGGCGGCCCTGGTCGTCCCACCAGCGCCAGGCGGCCTCCACCTCGTCCCAGAGGTTGCGCGGACCGGACTGGTACACCTCGTACTCGGTGCAGCCCCGCTGGTAGTCGACGGAGGCCCAGGATTGGGTGTCCCGGCTGTAGAGCCAGAGCGTGTAGGCACCGTCGTCGTAGCGCTCCGCCCGCCAGAACGCGCCGGGGACGGCCACACCGATGACGAACTGCTCGAACCACCCGCCGGTGTCGGGAGGGGACAGCTCGGTGCTGCTTCTCACCGCATCGGCCGGCCACGGCTTCCCGTGCAGGTAGTCCTCGAACGGCGGCCGGTCGGTGCGCTGTTGGCGCAGCCGCATGAACGCCGAGCTCCGGGTGAACCGGCCGCTCGCGCTGGTGCCGTCGGCGTCGACGGTCAGCCGGACGATCTGCTCGCCGCCGTACTCGGTGCCGAACGGCGCCACGATGATCCCGCCGGGCGCGGACTGGGCCAGCCACGCGCGGGGGATCTCCAGCAGCGAGCAGGTGGCGATGATCCGGTCGTAGGGAGCGCCGTCCGGCCAACCGTGCCGTCCGTCGCCCTCGACGACGGTCGGCGCGAGTCCGGCCAGGTCCAGGTTCGCGCGGGCGCCTCGGGCGACGTCAGGGTCGTACTCGACGGTCACCACGTTGGGGCTGCCCAGGCGGTGGGCCAGCAGGCCCGCGTTCCAGCCGGTGCCGGCGCCGACCTCCAGCACCCGGTCGCCGGGGCGTACGTCGAGGTCCTGGAGCATCGAGAACACCATGGTGGGCATGGAGTTGGACGAGGTCGGGGTCGTGCCGAGTCCGTCCCCTTCGTGGTCCCCGTCGTCCCACTGTGTGGTCAGCGGGATGTCGGAGTAGACCGCCCGCCGCCACCCCTCCGGGTCCTGCGACCGGTACACCACGGAGTTCTGCCGGGTGCCGTCCGCGATGCCCGGCCAGATGCGGTCCGGGACGAACAGCTCGCGGGGTACGGCCTTGAAGGAGGGAAGCCAGTCCGAGCTGAGCGCGCCGCCGGCCACCAGCGCGGAGGCGAGCCCCTGTGGGCCCGCCTCCTTGTGCGTCCCGCTGGTCACTTGCCGCTGCCGCCCGCCGGGGAGGAGCCGTCCGAGGTGTTGCCACCCTCGTCGGACCCACCGCCGCCGTGCCCGGCGCCCTTGTTGCTGTCGTCCTGCTGCCCGCCGCCCTTGCCGTCGCCGGACCCGCCGCCGCGCTTGCCCATGTTCTTCCCCTTCCGCTGTCGGTCCGGCCGAGGTGAATCCCTCTGCCATCTGCCTCACCGGCACAGGCGACATTACGGAGGGTGAGATGTCGGCCTCTACGAACTTGCATGGGCTTGCACGCCAATTACTGTGCCAGATAGTTGTATTGACTACATGTCTGCTGGCTGGACAAGCTTGTGCAAGCCCGAGCAAGCACCTAGACCAGGGAGCCGGCCATGGCCGTGGAGTTCGTTGGCATCGACCCCAACACCGACCGGGACCACTGCCCCACCGTGTGGGTTGACCCGGAGGCCCGGGAGATCCTCTTCCAGGGGTGGAACCCGCGCCCCCAGACTCAGGCGGAATGCGAAGGGAGCAGCCCCGCAAACGGCCCGGTACCCGCCGATGAGTCCATCGTCAGGCTTCCCGCCCGGATGGTGCCCATGATCAGGGAGGCGTGTGATGTCATCGAGCGTGCCCAACTTCGCTGAACTCCTTGAGCAATGCCGGCGGTCCGCCGTCCATCTGGAACTGCGAGACTCCTACGCCCCGACGGAGCGGTTCGAGGCGTGGCAGCGCGGTGAGCGGATCAACTGGGAGGACCGCGCGTCCTGGTGGCATCCCTATGACCAGCTGATCACGGACACCGTGGCCCGGGGCGTGGTCATCCGTCGGGCTCGGGTCGTATCCGAGCCCGTGTCCGAGTACATCCGGTGGGAGCACTACGTCACCCACGCCAACATCACGGCAGGCGAGGACGTCCGCTGGCTGCCACGGCGGCGCGCCACGAGCATCCCCCTGCCGGGAAACGACTTCTGGCTGTTCGATGGCGCACTGCTTCGGGTTCACCACTTCTCCGGCGACGGCGCGGTGGTCGAGGACGAGATCACCGCAGACCCGAAGACCGTGGAGCTTTGCGCCTCCGCGTTCGAAGCAGTCTGGGAGCGGGCAGTCCCGCATCACCGGTACGAAATCTGACGAAGGCCAGCTCCATGCCCGTACACCCCTCTCCAGCCATTCAGAAGGCCCGCGAAGCCGTCGCAGGTCGACTGGGCGAGATTCGGAGGGACGCGGGGATCAGCGGGCGGGAGCTGGCCGTCAGGTGCGGCTGGTCGGAATCGAAGTCTTCCCGGATCGAGAACGCCAGGACGCCTCCTTCCGACGCCGATATCAGGGCCTGGTGCCGAGCCTGTGACGCCGACAGTGAAGCCCCTGACCTGATTGCCGCCAACCGGCAGTCCGCCGATGCTCATGTGCAGTGGCGACAACTCCAGCGAAGTGGGCTCCGCAAGCTGCAGGAGTCCACCGGAGACCTGTACCGACAGACCAGGATGTTCCGAATCTACGTCTCCGACGTGATCCCCGGATTCCTCCAGACACCGAGATATGCCGCCGCCCTGCTGTCGTCCATCGCCGACTTCCGGGGAACCCCGAACGACGTGAGCGACGCCGTGGCGGCCCGCATGAAGCGCAACGCGGTGCTGAGCCATGGCGCTCACCGGTTCTCGTTCGTCCTGGAGGAGTCCGTACTGCGGTACCGCGTGTGCAGTGCCGAGACCATGGCGGCACAACTGGGCCACCTACTCGGAGTCATGGATCTTCCGAACGTCGCCGTCGGCATCATCCCGTTCGCGGCCCAACGGACCGTCTGGCCCATGCCGACCTTCACGATCTTCGATGACACCAGGGTCCACGCCGACACACTGGATACTGCCTCGACGCTCACGGAGCCCAGCCAGGTCGATCTGTATGCCCGCGCCTTCGATCGACTTTCCCAGCGGGCAGCGCGAGGCGCCGCAGCACGTTCCCTTGTTGCGGGCGCTTTGGCCTACCTGGGTTGATACTTCGCTACCGAGCAAGGAGAGCTGATCACGTGGCACGGCCACCTGGGAGGTCCGCGAGGAGACCGGCCTCGACGTCGAGATCACCGGGCTCGTCGGCACGTACACCGACCCCCGACATGTGATCGCCTGCTCGGACGGAGAAGTCCGGCAGCAGTTCAACGTCTGCTTCACCGCCCGCATCACGGGCGGGGAACTGCGGATCTCTGACGAGTCCACCGACCTCCAGTTCGTTGCTCCGAGCGACATCGAGGGGTTGCCGATGCACCACACCCAGCGTCTCCGGCTTCAACACTTCCTGGAGCGCGGGGCTGTCCCGCTTCTCGGCTGACGCAACGCCGATCCATGGCACGGGCGGTCAGACGGAGTACTGCTCGTGCGGAGTTGCCCGCGCCCAGACTGCCTCAAAGGCGGAGCTGACCAGGTCTACGATGGACTGGTCCGTCCGCCACTCCCTTTCCACGACCTCCCCGATTCCGGAGAAGTACGTGAACAGCACGGCCGACCCGTCGAACATCCATAGATCCGTTCCGGGCAACGCGATGTTGGCAGCCCTCCGCCGGGGCAACCAGCGGACCAGCTCACCCGCCGCGACGTTGGCGAACGTGAGGTCGTGCTCATACCGAATGTAGTCCGTCACCGGCTCCGAGACGATCCGAGCCCGCCGCATAACCACACCTCGCCCGGTCGTCTCGGCCACCAGCTCAGCCCAAGACCACCACCAACCAGGGAGTTTGGCCGGATCATTGTCGTACCGATGGCCGACACGCCAGCGAGCGAACTCCGGATCATCCGGCGTGTAGCTGTCGCGCATCTCCAGATGCACGGCGGAGCGCTGGGCCCCGGCCAGGCCCTCACGTACGGGGTACTTCACTGGTTCCGTCCTCCGGTCGCGGAATGAACTGCCGCATCACGGCCGGGAGTCGGATGATCGTCTCGTGATCCGGAACATCCGTGCTGTGCTCGGGGATCGACCCGACCTCCTGGCACGCCCTCACCTCGTCTTCCTAGGCTCCTCGTCCAGCCAGATCGCCGGCGAGCCGTCAACGGGAGTGTTCGGAATGATCCCCAGGAAACGCAACCTCATGATCTCTCCCTGTGTTGACCTGATTGCGCTCGGTTGCACGACTATCAACCCACCAGCCAACCAGCGCAAGAGCGCGTGGGGCGAAGGCGCAGAGCCTCCCCCGCAACCAACCACGGCAGCACACAACGGCGCCCGCGAGGCCCGCGCCCTGGGTGGGCGAGGGCCTTCGCGTTGGTTCAGGGCTGGTCGTCGCGGTTCTCGGGGCGGGGCATCTTGAGGGTGGCGAGGACGCCGAGGGCGACGGTGGCGATCGCGAGGGCGAGCAGGGCGATCAGGATCGCGCCGACGAAGAACTTCACCGGTGCCACGCCTGGTCGCGCTCCAGGTCGCGGAGGAGGTGGAGGAGGTTGAGGAGGGTGCTGACCGGGGCGTTGCCGAAGTCGATCAGGATGCGACCGTCGAGGGTGGTCTCGCCGGGGGCGGCGGAGCCCCAGAGGAGGCCGTGCGGGAGGCCGCGGCGGTGCAACTCGCCGAGGAGGGTGGTGATCTGGGGTTCGGTGTAGTCGCGCATCCGAGGGTCGTCGGGGGCGACGGGGTGGCGGGTCACGAGGCAGCGTCCAGCTCGTACCAGGTGGTCTTGCCGTACTTCTGGGGGTCGACGCCCCAGCGGTGGGTGAGGCCCTCGACGAGCTGGAGGCCCCGGCCGGTCTCGGCGAGGCCGGCGGGGCTGCGGGGCTGGGGGAGGGCGTCGCTCTCGTCGGCGACGGAGACGTGGAGGGTGCTGCCGAGGAGGGAGAACCAGACGACGGGCGCGGGGGTGCCGCCGTGCCGCCAGGCGTTGGAGATGAGCTCGGCGAGGGCGAGTTCGGCGTCGTGGATGGCGTCGGCGTCCCAACCGCTACGGGCCAGGGCGTCCCGCAGGGCTTGGCGGGCGAGCGCGAGCGAGGGGGTGTTACGGGTACACACGGGAACCTCCGTGAGGCTGTGGTGTGGGGAGAGGAGAGGTGATGACGGCGGATACGTCGCCGTGAGCCAGGCCAGGTGGGGCTGGTTGCTCTTCGGTGCGCGGGCAGCAGGCGCCTACTGCCATGGATGCAGGCATTACTGACGATCCGTCGGATCTAGATGTGGACGACGATAACTCAGATCCATGAGAAAATTTCCATGGAATCCAAATATTCCCTCGAACGTGGCTGGCGGCCTCAGATGGACCCATGTCAGGTCACGCGGCAGACTTGGACCACCCTCGCCCCGGAAGGAACCATGGCTCGTACGAACCCCACACTCCGTCAGCGCAGGCTGGGAACAGAACTGCGGAGGATGCGAGAGCAGGTCGGCCTCGGCGGCAGCCAGCTCGGCCGAGCGGTCGGCATGAATCCGGCCCAGGTGACGCAGATGGAGTCGGGGAAGATCGGCATCAGCGTGGAGCGGCTGCACACGATCGCCACGACATGCATGTGCTTCAACCAGCCTCTGATCGACGCGCTCGCCGACATCATCACCGAGCGAGGCAAGCCCGGGTGGTGGGAGGAGTATCGGGAGACTCTGGCAGC
This sequence comes from Kitasatospora sp. NPDC098652, assembly GCF_044760155.1. Taxonomy (NCBI): domain Bacteria; kingdom Bacillati; phylum Actinomycetota; class Actinomycetes; order Kitasatosporales; family Streptomycetaceae; genus Kitasatospora; species Kitasatospora sp. NPDC098652. The sequence continues at coordinate 15,455 of NZ_JBIWAQ010000043.1, read as the reverse complement.
AGACTTCCTCGACGTCGCCGAGTTGGAGGGCCACGCTCGCAGGCTCTCGACCTACGGGACCACCTTCGTCCCTGGCCTGCTCCAGACCGGCGCCTACACGGCAGCGTTGTTTGCCCAGGCCTACCCACCACCGCTGCGTCACGAGGTCGATCTCAAGACGGCCTTCCGCATGCAGCGACAGCGCGTCGTCCGATCTGGAGCGACTCCGTACACCGCCTTCATCCACGAGGCTGCCCTACGCATGCAGTTCAGTGATCCGAAGGTCAACATCGAGCAGATCGACGCACTCATCGCCGACTCGGAACAGCCCAGCATCTCGCTCCGGGTCGTACCGTTCGCTGCCGGTGCTGTCCCGAGCCCCTGCGAGAACTTCATCTATGCCGAAGGGCCTATAACGGAACTCGACGCTGCGCAGATGGACACAGGCCATGGCGGCCAGCTCTTCGACAGCCCCGCCCACCTCACAAGGTTCCGCGCCCTTCTTGCCATGATGGACTCCACGGCACTCTCCGAGGAGAAGTCACGTGACCTCCTGCAGTCGATCAAGGAAGAAATGGCAGGCCAGCATGTCTAGCTCCGCGTGGCAGAAGTCCAGCTACTCTGCCGCAAGCGACAACTGTGTCGAGGTGCGTTCCATCGACGGGTTGGTCGAACTGCGCGAGTCCGACGACGCGGACGTCATCGTCCGCACCACCCGCCTCAACCTCGCCGCATTCCTCCAAGCCGCCAAGGCAGGCGAGTTCGACCACCTCACCACCAACCCGTGAGCGAATCGTTCCGGCGGCCTCTTGCTCCCCGCAAGAGGCCGCCGGTCGCTAGCCTGGCTTCATGACCAGCTCCGCGTGGCAGAAGTCCAGCTACTCCGGCTCTAACTCCGACTGTGTCGAGGTCCGGACCGTCGACGGGTTGATCGAGCTCCGGGAGTCCGACGAGGGCAACGTCATCGTCCGCATTACGCCTCCCAACCTCGCGGACTTCCTCCAGGCCGCCAAGGCAGGCGAGTTCGACCACCTCATCACCACCGCCCCCTGAACGCGAAGCCCCCGCGCCCGCCGCCCCTATGAGACGCCCGTACGCGCGGCGAACTCCCGCACGCCGGCCACGGTGACCGGCGCGTACAGCAGGTCCGCTGTGAGCGCCCGCAGAGCCGGCCGACGCACCTCCTCCGGGGCGACCTGCTCGGTGAACCGCAGCGACGCGAACGTCTTGCGGTGGTCGCCGAGGTGATGCCACATGCGCGCGCAGTCTGTGCCGTACCGGGCCCGGCGCTCGGCGGTCGGCAGCTGTCCCGGCGCGATCCGCGCCGCGTACGGCACCCCCTCGTCGGGGGTGCCCAGCGCCGTGTGTACGCCAATCCAGTACAGGTCCACCTGCGCGCTCGTGGCGTCGACGGTAAACAGCGGGGTGCTCGGCCGGAACCTGGCGCTGGTCACCCGGCCGACCGCGTCCGCCGTGCCCGACATGAGGTCGAGGGCGTCGCCTCGGCGCTGCCCGCACGCAGCCGTGTAGGCGGACGTCATCAGCAGGGTCGCCGCCACAGCCCAGGACACGTCGTTTCGGTCCTGGGAGAGCGAGTCAGCGGTGCGACGCAGGAGATCGACGGCGGCGGCCGGGCGTCCTGAACGTCGCATCGTGATCGCCAGAACCCGAGCTGCCTCCCCGTGCACCACCGGATCGCCGCTGGCCTGGGCCGCAGCCAGAGCCCGGTCCGCTGCCGGCCACGCGACGTCGGAGTGAGCCTTCAACGCGAGCTCCGTCGCCAGCACCCAGGCACGGGCCACACACCCATGGGCCTCCTCGCGGGACCGGCCGGACAGGGCCTCGCGAGTCGCCTGCGCCGAGCTCAACAAGCCGGGCAGGAAGTCACCGAGGTGTCCGTAGCGGGCAGCCGTGAACTGCGCGCGCGCCGAGGTCAGCGATGCCTTGAGCTGCTGCAACGACGTGGGTTCAGAAGGTTCGGGCTCATACAGGGCCCTAACGATCCGGGCTGATGCATCCGAGCGCGCGGCAGCGGCGGAGGCGGACGAAAGCATTGACGCCCCAGCTGCCGCCATGCCAGCCACGAGCAGCTGCCTGCGGAGCATGGCGTCCTCCTGATCCGGGGTCACATCCTGCGCCAGCGTAGCCGGTCGACCCAGGCCGATGGCGTCAAGCGGCAGGTCCAACGCCTGGGCAATCCGCAGCAGCGCCTGCTCGGTTGGCCGGAGCACGCCCGCCTCAACCCGGCTGATCGCCGACGCCGAGTAGCCACACGCGCAGCCCAGCTGGGCCTGGGTCATCCGCCGTGCGCACCGAGCGGCCCTGATGACCAGCCCAAGCTGACGTTGACGTGACACGGTGTCGCCCTCCGACTGCGTGGAGTGGTAACCGTATCGACAGGACGACATCCTCAGGCAGGGCGTGCACGGGGTGTGCGGGGCACGCATACGGCGTGCGGGAGCCCCCTTACGGCATCCACATCCGGACCGCAGCCGAGTTCCCTGGGTGATGCCCGGCCGGCGCATCTCTGCCACTCCATCCCGAGGGGAGACGCCATGAGTACCGTCCTGCTCGACAAGCCCGTCACGGAGATCGAGCCCACCACCACCTCGACGCCCAGTACCCTGCTGGAACGGGTCGACGAGCCGAGCGCCCGCACCTGCCCGGTCTGCGGATCGGGCGCCACCTACCAGACCATGGACGGCCGATGGGGCTGCACCGCGTGCGGCTCCACCTGGGCCTGACCCCGGGGAGGACGCGATGGCGGACTGCACCCAGTGCTCCGCTCCTGCGGTGATCGAGGACATCGACGTGCAGCCGCCACAGCCCTGGTGCCTCGGATGTGCGACCGCCCTCGTACGAGCCGGAGATCCGGTGATCAACTACCGCCCACTCAACGGCGAGAGCGAGTACCAGCGCATCCTGGCCGGTGGCAGCACCCAGGTCCTGCCCTTCGGCTGACTGACACACCGAAGCGGCCCGCTCCCTGCACGCAGGGAGCGGGCGCTCTCGGAAAGCCCCCGCGCCCGCCACCCCGGGGGCGCGGGGGCCGTCCGTCGTCCGAGGGCTCAGACCTCCCGGACGCCCGCGCGCCAGACCGCCGCCGTCAGCGGGACGCCCGGGCGGTACGCCAGGTGGACGTGCGAGGGCGCGTCCAGCAGCAGCAGGTCCGCCCGCGCGCCTACCGCCACGACCCCCACATCCGTGCGCCGCAGCGCATGCGCGCCGCCGGCCGTGGCCGCCCAGACCGCCTCGTCCGGCGTCATCCCCATCTCCCGCACCGCCACGGCGATGCAGAACGCCATCGAACTGGTGAAGCTGGAGCCCGGGTTGCAGTCCGTGGACAGCGCGACCACCGCGCCCGCGTCCAACAGCCTCCGCCCGCTCGGGTACTCCGCCCGCGTGGAGAACTCCGCCCCCGGCAGCAGCGTCGCGACCGTCGCCGAGCCCGCCAGCGCCGCCACGTCCTCGTCCGTCAGATGCGTGCAGTGGTCCGCCGAGGCCGCCCCCAGCTCCACCGCGAGCTGCACGCCCGGCCCGTACGTGAGCTGGTTGGCGTGCACCCGCGGCGTGAGGCCCTTCTCGATCCCCGCCGTCAGAACAGCCCGCGCCTGGTCCCCGTCGAAAGCGCCCTTCTCGCAGAACACGTCCACCCAACGGGCGTGCGGCGCACAGGCGTCCAGCATCTCGCCGGTCACCAGCTCCACGTACCCCGCCGGGTCCTCGGCGTACTCGGGGGCCACGATGTGCGCGCCCAGGTACGTCGTCTCCGGGGTGTACTTCGCCGCGATCCGCAGCGCCCGGGCCTCGTCCTCGACCGTCAGCCCGTAGCCGGACTTGCACTCGATGGTGGTGGTGCCCTGCCGCAGCGCCTCCCGGACGAACCCGGCCAGGTTGGCGTCCAGCTCAGCGTCCGAAGCCGCCCGGGTCGCCGCCACCGTCGTCCGGATGCCGCCCGCGCTGTACGCCTGCCCGGACATCCGGGCGTTGAACTCGGCCGTACGGTCCCCCGCGAACACCAGGTGGGCGTGCGAGTCGACGAAGCCGGGCAGCAGCGCCCGGCCCTCGGCGTCGAAGCGCTCGTCCGCCGCCGGGGCCTGGGCGGCCGGGCCGACCCAGGCGACGGTGCCGCCCTCGACCACCACGGCCGCGTCGGCCAGCAGGCCGAGCGGCCCGGCGCCCTGCCCGGGGTCGTTGGTGACCAGGCTGCCGATGCCCGTGATCAAGGTGGTCCTGGTGCTCAAGACAACGCCTTCCGCGTGAGGTCGAACAGGGAATCAGTAGTCCAGCGCGCCGATCGCCGAGCGCAGCGCCCCCGGCACGTCGGCCACCAGCTGGTGCACGCCGTCCCGGACGACGTGCCGTCCGCCGACCACCAGGTGGCGGACGTCCGCCGCCGAGGCCGCGAACACCGCGATCTCGGCGCCGAGCCGCGGCGGCGGCCCCGCCGTGCGCACCGAGTCCAGCGCGATCACCGTGAAGTCGGCGAGCGCCCCGGCCTCGATCCGCCCGGCCTCGGGCCAGCCGAGCGAGGCGTGGCCGTCCTCGCCGCCCGCCCGCAGCAGTGCGTTCGCCGTCCAGTGGCCGCGGGTGCGCGTCCGCAGCCGCTCGTCCAGCTCCAGCGCCCGGGCCTCCTCCCACGGGTCGATCACCGCGTGGCTGTCGCTGCCCAGGGTGATCGGGCTGCCCGCCGAGGCGAGCCTGCGGGCCGGGCCGATGCCGTCGGCGAGGTCCCGCTCGGTGGTGGGGCACATGCAGACGGTGGTGGAGGAGTCGGCGAGGAGTTCGACGTCCTCGTCGGTGAGGTGGGTGGCGTGCACGGCCGAGGTGCGCGGGCCGAGCGCGCCGTGGTCGGCGAGCAGCCGGGTCGGGGTGACGCCGTGCGCGGCGAGGCAGGCGTCGTTCTCCGCGGTCTGTTCGGACAGGTGGACGTGCAGCGGCGCCCGGCGCATCGCCGCCCAGTGCGCGACGGTGCCCAACTGCTCGGCGGGGACGGCCCGGACGGAGTGGATGGCGGCGCCGATCCGGGCGTGCTCGCGCGGCTTGAGCGCGTCCGCGCGGGCGGCCCAGGCCTCGGCGTCGCCGTCGCTGAACCGCAGCTGCGGGTGGGTCGGTTCGGCGCCGAAGCCGGAGGACAGGTAGCAGGTGTCCAGCAGGGTGATCCGGATGCCGGCCCGGGCGGCGGCCTCGATCAGCGCCTCGCCCATCGCGTTGGGGTCGGTGTAGCGGGCGCCGCCGGGCGCGTGGTGCAGGTAGTGGAACTCGCCGACGGCGCTGATCCCGGCGAGCGCCATCTCGGCGTAGACGGCGGTGGCGAGCTCCAGGTAGCTGTCCGGGTCGAGCGCGCCGGCGAACCGGTACATGGTGTCGCGCCAGGTCCAGAACGTCCCGGAGCCGACCTGGACGTGCCCGCGCAGCGCCCGGTGAAAGGCGTGCGAGTGGGCGTTGGCCTGGCCGGGCAGCAGCAGTCCGTCGAGCCGGACGGCGCCGGGCGGGCAGGGCCCGCTGTCCGGCGTCACGGCGGCGATCCGGCCGTCCGCACCGGTGGTGATCAGTACGTCCGGCTCGACCACCGGCCCGTTGTGGTGCGGCAGCCAGGCGTACTGCGCCCAGTACGTCACCGAAGCGGTCACTGACACGCCAGGTCCTCCAGTACGTCGGCGAGGGCGGCGACCCCGGCCAGGCAGTCGGCCTCCTCGGCGTGCTCGGCCGGGGAGTGCGAGACCCCGGTGGGGTTGCGCACGAACAGCATGGCGGTCGGGATCGCGGAGGCCAGGATCCCGGCGTCGTGTCCCGCGCCGGTGGGCAGCACCGGGGCGTCCAGCAGCTTGGCGAGCCGGTCGCGCAGCGGGCCGTCGAAGTCCACCACGGGGGTGTACGACTCGCGGGTCAGCTCGACCCGGACGCCGTCGCGCTCACCGCGCTCGGCGGCCGCCCGCTCGATCTCGGCGACCAGCTCGGTGAGGGTGCGCTCGTCGGCGGCCCTGGAGTCCAGCCAGCCGCGCACCAGCGAGGCGATCGCGTTGGTGCCGTTGGGCTCGACCGCGACCTTGCCGAAGGTGGCCAGCGCGCCCGCCAGCTTCGCCTTCTTGCGGGCGGCGAGCACGGTGTTGGCGTAGGTCAGCATCGGGTCGCGGCGGTCCTCGATCCGGGTGGTGCCCGCGTGGTTGGCCTCGCCGTGGAAGTCGAAGCGCCAGCGGCCGTGCGGCCAGATCGCCCCGGCCACGCCGACCGGCTGCTCCTCGGTGAGGTAGCGGCCCTGCTCGACGTGGAGTTCCACGAAGGCGCCGATCCGGGACAGCCGCTCCTCGTCCGCGCCGATCGCGGTCGGGTCGTAGCCGGCCTTCTCCATCGCGTCGGGCAGCCGCAGGCCGTCGGCGTCGCGCAGCTCGTACGCGGCCCTGCGGGACAGCAGCCCGGCGGTCAGCCGGGAGCCGATGCAGGCCACGCCGAACCGGGCGCCCTCCTCGTCGCCGAAGTTGACGATCGCCAGCGGCTTGGTGAACTCCGCTCCCCTGGCGCGCAGTTCGTCCAGCGCGGCGAAGGAGGAGACCACGCCGAGCGGGCCGTCGTAGGCGCCGCCGTCCGGGACGGAGTCCAGGTGCGAGCCGGTGACGACCGCGCCCTGGCCGTGCGGGTCGCCCAGCCAGGCCCACTGGTTGCCGTTGCGGTCCAGCTCGTACGTCAGGCCGCGGTGGCGGGCCTGCTGCTCGAACCAGGCGCGACACTCGGCGTCGGCGGAGTTCCAGGCGAAGCGGCGGTAGCCGCCGGAGGCGGCGGAGCGGCCCACGGGGAGCAGCTCCGCCCACATCTCGTTGAACGAAGAGCTCACGCGACCGCCTCGCTGCGCTCGGCACCCGCGTTCCGCGAGTCGCCCCTTCGATCGGTTCGCTTGCTGCGCTCGCTCACAGTTCACCCATGGGAACGCGCACGCCGCGCTCGTCGGCGACCTCGACCGCCCGGTCGTAGCCGGCGTCCACGTGCCGGATGACGCCCATGCCCGGGTCGTTGGTGAGGACGCGGCGGATCTTCTCGCCCGCGAGCGCCGTACCGTCGGCCACGGTGACCTGGCCGGCGTGGATCGAGCGGCCGATGCCGACGCCGCCGCCGTGGTGGATGGACACCCAGGAGGCACCGGAGGCGACGTTGACCATGGCGTTGAGCAGCGGCCAGTCGGCGATCGCGTCCGAGCCGTCCAGCATCGCCTCGGTCTCCCGGTACGGGGAGGCCACCGAACCGCAGTCCAGGTGGTCCCGGCCGATCACGATCGGCGCGGACAGCTCGCCGGAGGCGACCATGTCGTTGAAGCGCTCGCCGGCCTTGTCGCGCTCGCCGTAGCCGAGCCAGCAGATGCGCGCGGGCAGGCCCTGGAAGTGCACCTTCTCCTGGGCCATCTTGATCCAGCGGTGCAGCGACTCGTTCTCCGGGAAGAGGTCGAGGACGGCCTTGTCGGTCTTGTGGATGTCCTTCGGGTCGCCGGACAGGGCCGCCCAGCGGAACGGGCCCTTGCCCTCGCAGAACAGCGGCCGGATGTACGCCGGGACGAAGCCGGGGAAGGCGAACGCACGGTCGTAGCCGGCCAGTTGGGCCTCGCCGCGGATCGAGTTGCCGTAGTCGAAGACCTCGGCGCCGCGGTCCTGGAAGCCGACCATGGCCTCGACGTGGCGGGCCATCGACTCGCGCGAGCGCTGGGTGAACTCGGCGGGCTTGGCGGCCGCGTAGTCCGCCATGTCGTCGAAGTCGACGCCGAGCGGCAGGTAGCTCAGCGGGTCGTGGGCGCTGGTCTGGTCGGTGACGATGTCGATCGGGGCGTCCATCGCGAGCAGCTGCGGGAAGAGCTCGGCGGCGTTGCCCAGCAGGCCGATGGAGAGCGGCTGCCGCTTGTCGCGGGCCGCGGTGGCGAGCTCCAGCGCGTGGGAGAGGTCCTTGGCCTCGACGTCCAGGTAGCGGTGCTCGATCCGGCGGGAGATCCGGGACGGGTCGCAGTCGATGCAGATCGCCACGCCGCCGTTCATGGTGACGGCCAGCGGCTGGGCGCCGCCCATGCCGCCGAGGCCGGCGGTGAGGGTGATGGTGCCCTCCAGGGTGCCGTTGAACCGCTTGTTGGCGACGGCCGCGAAGGTCTCGTAGGTGCCCTGGAGGATGCCCTGGGTGCCGATGTAGATCCAGGAGCCGGCGGTCATCTGGCCGTACATGGTGAGCCCGAGGCTCTCCAGCCGGCGGAACTCCTCCCAGTTGGCCCAGTCGCCGACCAGGTTGGAGTTGGCGATCAGCACGCGCGGCGCCCACTCGTGGGTCTTTATCACGCCGACCGGGCGGCCGGACTGGACCAGCATGGTCTCGTCCTGCTTGAGCCCCTGCAGCGTCTTCACCATGGCGTCGAAGGAGCGCCAGTCCCGCGCGGCCTTGCCGGTGCCGCCGTACACCACCAGCTTCGACGGGTGCTCGGCCACCTCGGGGTCGAGGTTGTTCATCAGCATCCGCAGGGCAGCCTCCTGCTGCCACCCCTGCGTCGTGAGCCCCGTCCCGCGCGCCGCACGCACCTCGCGCGGCCCGCTCGTCTGCTGCTGCACCATGTCCCGGCCTCCCTGCGGATGGATTCATTCAAGTTCTGCTCGGCTGAATATAACTAAACAACCGGCTTTCGACCAGACCCTGAAACAATCCGATCAGCAACGGCACCGGCCGACTTGGCGCGCTAGCCTGAACCCGGGCGAACACCAGCCACTCGGCCCAGCAGAGGACGCGATGGTCACCACCCCCGTGCGACCCGCGAAGCTTCGCGACGCGGCGGAAGCGATCCAGGGGAGCACCGGGCTCCGTGTCGAGATCATCGGGGGCATCCTGTTGATGTCGCCGCCCCGACGCGGCAAACACGCCGGAACAGTGCGACACCTGCGCGAACGGATCGGCGCACGTCTGCCGGGCCTCGGCGCGTACGAGACATCGTCCGTCGCCCTGCCGAGAGACGGGGACGACTACGCGACACCCGACCTGCTCGTACTGCCCGTCGAATGGGAGCAGCAGGACGGCTGGCTCGCCGATCCTCGCGATGTCGCCCTCGCCGTCGAGGTGGCTCCCGGCCCCTCGCCGGTCAGCCATGTCGCCACCAAGGCCGCCTGGTACGCCGCCGCAGGCGTGGCCGCCTTCCTCGCACTCACCCCCCGCGACGGCACCTGGACGCTCTACACCCACCCTCGCGACGGCGAGTACCAGGGCGTCCTGCACGGCAAGTACGGCGAGCCCGTCCCACTGCCCGCACCCCTGCCCGCCGAGCTGGGCACCTCCGGCCTCCCGCTCTACGCCCCTCGCCGCTGACTCACGCCGCCGCGTCGCCGCCGTCCCAGTCGATGCCGATCTCGGCGAGCCAGCGGCGGTCGGCGGCGTCGGGGGCGGGCGGGGACGGCGGGCGGGGGATGTTCTGGACGGGGCCGAGGCCGTACTTCTCGGCGGCCGCAGTGGCACGGGCGTCGGGTTCGATGACGCCCACGTGCACGGCGGACTCGTCGCCCGGGTCGAGGACGGTCAGTTCGGGTTCGGGCAGGCGCCGCAGGGTGACGCGGCGTCCGCAGGCGGGGCAGGACCATTCGTCGGCACCCGAGGCCAGGCGGGCGACGAACTTCATCTCGTGGATCACGCGCATGGGCGGCACCCCCTGCACTAGGGGATGCCCGGCTTCGTGACGAGTAGTCCTTCGGCCGTTGTTCCGGGCCGCGCCCACTCCAGGCCGTTGCTACTCCGGGCCGCGCCTGCACCAACCTGTCCCTACTCCAACCTGTCCCTACTCCAGGAACAGGCCCCGGGCCGCCGCGGACTGCTCGATCGCCTCCAACCTGGCCTCCGCGCCCGGGAGTTCGTCGCACATGCTCTGCAGCAGTACCCGGCCGAGCATCATCGGCGCGCAGGCGGTGTCGAAGACCAGCCCGGTGCCCACGGCGGCCGGCAGCATCAGGTCGGAGAGCTTGGCGACCGGCGAGAAGGCGCTGTCCGCGACGGTGAGCACGGTCAGCCCGCAGTCCCGGGCCACCACCAGGGCGTCCATCAACTCCCGCGGGTAGCGCGGCAGCGCGAAGCAGAGCAGCGCGGTGGCGCCCGCCGCGGTGGCCTGTTCCAGCCGGTCGGCGAGCATGCTGCCGCCCTCGTCCAGCAGCCGGATGTCCGGGTGCACCTTGGCCGCGAAGTACGCGAAGCCGCGCGCCTGGGCCGAGGCGGCCCGCAGGCCGAGCACCGGCAGCGGGCGGGAGGCGGCGAGCAGCCGGGCGGCCCGGGTGATCGGCTCGGGGTCGGCGAGCAGCTCGGCGAGGTGGCGCAGGTGGGCGATCTCGGCGAGGACGGCCTGCTGGTGCTCGTTGCGCACCGCGTCGTCCGGGGTCTCGGGCGCGGCGGGCTCGCCGGCGCCGAGTTCGCGCAGCTGCTTGCGCAGCGCCGGGTAGCCGTCGTACCCGAGGGCGACCGCGAAGCGGGTGACGGACGGCTGGCTGACCCCGGCGAGTTCGGCGACCTCGACGCTGGACAGGAACGGGGCCTCGTTGGCGTGCCGGACCAGCGAGTGGGCGATCCGCCGCTGGGTGGGGGTCAGCCGGTGGCCCTCGAACAGCTGGAGCAGCCGGGCGGAGGGGCCGACGGTGCCGGCCTCGTCGGTGGCGGTCATCAGCGGTACCTCCGGATGCGTGCGGTTCGGACGACGACTGTGCAGCAGAGCGTCGCTGCTGGCAAAGACGTCTCGTACGACGGGACGCCTCATGAGACGTCCCACGGTTCGGACGGAGCCCCGGACAGCACACGCCGAAGAGCGGACGTCCTGGGCACGGCCTCGGGGTAACCCTGATTTCTCCCTGAGCCCGCCCGGATTCCCCCCGCGAACGGATGGACCGGGCCGGGCGGCGGCGCCACGCTACTGGCATGGACACTCGCCAGGACGAACTGCGGCGCGACCTCGACGCCACCCTGCAGGCCCGCAAGGAGCTCGGCAAGGACTACGAGGACGCGCTCCTCGACTCCTTCATGAAGCGCCTCGACGCCCGCCTGGACGCCCGGGTGGAGCGCTCGGTGGCCGCGCGGATGGACGTCGAGGGCTACGAGCCCGGCTACCGCGGCCGGGACCGGGACCGCGCGCGCCGCGGCTGGGCGCCCGGCCGGCCCGGCAACCGGCTCGCGGTGATCTCGCTGGCCCTCGGCATCCCGCTGACCGCGATCGCGAGCAGCCCGGGCAGCGGCGGCTTCGCCGGGCTGCTGGCCTGCTGGGCGGGCATCGTCGGGGTCAACTTCGCGGCCGCGCTGGGCAACCGCCGCGACCGGGACGAGCGGAACGGCCGCCGGTCGCGGGACGACTGGGACTGAACCCCGGCCGCCCCGCTCCCGGGACACCTCAGGCCAGCGGACCGGTGACCCGCTCCACCGCCCGCACCAGGTCCCCGGAGGCGACCAGCGCGGCGGCGGCCTCCAGGTCCGGCGAGAGGAAGCGGTCCCGGCCCGCCCCGCCGACCCCCGCCTCGCGGGCGGCGGCCATCGCGGCCGCGGTGGCCGGGGCGATCCGGCCGGCCGAGTCGGCCTGCTGACGGATCTCCAGCGCGCGGGCCGAGGCGGTCAGTTCGACGGCCAGGATCCGGCCAAGGTTGTCGACGGCCTGGCGCAGCTTGCGGGCGGCCGACCAGCCCATCGACACGTGGTCCTCCTGCATCGCGGAGGACGGGATCGAGTCGACCGAGGCCGGGACGGCGAGCCGCTTGTTCTCGCTGACCAGCGCCGCCTGGGTGTACTGGGCGATCATCAGGCCGGAGTCCACGCCGGGGTCGTCGGCCAGGAAGGCCGGCAGGCCGTGCGAGCGGGCCTTGTCGAGCAGCCGGTCGGTGCGGCGCTCGGAGATCGAGCCGAGGTCGGCGGCGGCGATGGCGAGGAAGTCCAGCACGTAGGCGACCGGTGCGCCGTGGAAGTTGCCGTTGGACTCCACCCGGCCGTCCGGCAGCACCACCGGGTTGTCCACCGAGGCGGCGAGCTCGCGCGAGGCGACCAGCTGGGCGTGCGCCAGGGTGTCCCGGCCGGCCCCGGCGACCTGCGGGGCGCAGCGGATCGAGTAGGCGTCCTGGACTCGCGGCGCGTCGTCCTGGTGGTGGCCGGTGAGGCCGGAGCCCTTGAGCACGGCGAGCATGTTGGCGGCGCTGAGCGCCTGGCCCGGGTGGGGGCGGATCGGGGCGTGCAGTTCGGGGGCGAGCACCTTGTCGGTGCCGAGCAGCGCCTCCAGGGTCATCGCGGCGGTGATGTCGGCGGTGGTGAACAGCCGCTGGAGGTCGGCGATGGCCATCACCAGCATGCCGAGCATGCCGTCGGTGCCGTTGATGAGGGCCAGGCCCTCCTTCTCCAGCAGCTCGACCGGCTCGATCCCGGCGGCGGCGAGCAGCTCGGCGACCGGCTTCTCCTCGCCGTCCGGGCCGGTGGCGGTGCCCTCGCCCATCAGCACCAGGGCGCAGTGCGACAGCGGCGCGAGGTCCCCGGAGCAGCCGAGCGAGCCGAACTCGCGGACCACCGGGGTGATGCCCGCGTTGAGCAGGGCGGCCATGGTCTGCGCGACCAGCGGACGGACGCCGGTACGGCCGGAGGCCAGGGTCTTCATCCGCAGGAACATCAGCGCGCGGACCACCTCGCGCTCGACCGTCGGGCCCATCCCGGCGGCGTGCGAGCGCACCAGCGAGCGCTGCAGCTGGGCGCGCAGCTCGGGGCTGATGTGCCGGACGGCGAGGGCGCCGAAGCCGGTCGACACGCCGTAGACGGGGCGCGGCTCGGCCGCGAGGGCGTCGATCCGGGCGCGGGCGGCCGCCATCTCGGCGAGCGCGTCGGGGCCGATCTCGACCCGGGCGTTGCCCCGGGCGACGGCCAGCACGTCCTCCGCACTGACGTCGGCCTTGCCGACCTGGACCAGCGGAGCGTCGGGGGCCACAGCACTGTGCATATCCATATACACAATCACACCAGGTGAATGAAGATATGACAACAGCTGCTCGCCATCCGGATTCTCCGCCGTCCCGATCCCGACCGCACGCCCGGGGGCCGCGCTACCCCTTCAACTCGGCCTCGATCAGGTCCACCGCCCGCGCCGTACCCCCCTCGGCCCGAGCCGCGGCGGCCAGCACCGCCAGCCGCTCACCCACCGCCGGATCCCCGACCAGCTCCACCAGCGCAGCCCGCAACGCCGCCGCAGTGGCCTCCTCGGTGTCCAGCCGACGGGCGACGCCGAGAGCCACCAGCGCGTCCGCGTTGGCGAACTGGTCGACGGCCTGCGGCACCGCGATCATCGGCAGGGCGTGGAACAGGCCCTCGCTGGAGCCGCCCATGCCCGCGTGGGTGACGAAGGCGTCCGCCTGGGCAAGCACCGACAGCTGCGGCACCCACCGGTGCACCTCCACGGTGTCCGGTACGTCCCCCAACTCCGCCAGGTCGGTGTGCTTGCCGACCTGGAGCACGACGTGCCAGCCGGGCAGGTCGCCGAAGGCCTCGACGCAGGCCCGGTAGAAGGCCGGCCGATCGGTGAAGGCCGAGCCCAGCGAGACCAGCAGCACCTTCTCGGCGTCCGCCGGGCGCTCCCACCGCCCCTGGTGGGAGCGGTCGCCGAAGCAGGGGCCGACGAAGCTGAACCGCCGCTCGTCGACCCGGTCCGCATGGGGCTGGAGCGCACGCGGAACGAGCGCGATGCACCGCTCGGGGCGGTTCTTGAAGGCCTCCACATCACGCTCCACCGCGCCGGCCCCGGCCAGCCACTCACCGAACCGGCGGTAGTGCTCCGGGCCGCCGGGGCCGTTGCGGATCGCCTCGAAGACCTCGGCCAGGTCCCCCTCGATGTCGTCCCAGCCCACGAAGCTGGAGGACAGCTGCACCACCGGCACTCCCAGCCGCTCGCCGAACGCCCGCCCGGCGAAGCCCGCGATGTCGTAGAGCACCAGGTCGGGCCGGTCGTCCTCGAACGCCTCCAGCAGCACGGGCCACATCGCCAGCGTGTCGTCCAGGAACACGTCCTGGATCGCCACCGGCTCCTCCGGCCAGCCGGCCGGGTCGTCCGCGAGCGGCAACGCGCTCGGATAGGGGACGAACTCCGCGCCGGTGGACTCGACGATCCCGCGGAAGGACGGGTCGTTGACATAGCTGACCCGGTGCCCCCGGGCGACCAGCTCGGTGATCACCGCGAGGCTGGGATTGACATGTCCGTGCGCCGGGACGGAGACCATCAGAATGTGTGCAGGGCGGTTCACAGTCACCTCCAAAGAACAAGACGAGACGTCCCGTCTCGCTTCCAAGACAATACGTCTCGTCTCGCCATCTCGCCTAGACTTTTTCCATGGCCTCCAGAACCGCCCCCGACCCCGCCCGCCGCAGCGAGCGCGCCCGTGCCGCCGTCCTCGCCGCCACCATCGAGCTCATCGCCGAGATCGGCTACGGCAAGCTGACCATCGAGGCGATCGCCGCCCGGGCCGGCGTCGGCAAGCAGACCATCTACCGGTGGTGGCCCTCGAAGGGGGCCGTCGTCTTCGACGCCTTCCTGGCCGTCAACCAGCACGAGGGCGGCCTGGCGCTCCCCGACACCGGCGACCTCGCCGCCGACCTACGCGCCGTCCTGCGCCCCACCAGCGACGAACTCACCGACCCGGGCGCCGACCGCACCTACCGCGCCATCATCGCCGAGATCCTCAACGACCCGGCACTGCACGCCGAGTACCGCACCCGCCTGCTGGACCCCCTGCTGGAGGTCACCCGCGACCGCCTCCGCACCGCCCGCGAGGCCGGCCAACTCGCCCCCGACGCCGACCTCGACCTCGCCGTCGAACTGCTCTACGGCCCGATCTACTACCGCTGGCAGTACCGGCTCGGCCCACTCACCCACGAGCACGCCGACCGCCTGGTCGACGCCGCCCTACGGGCCCTCAACCCACCTGCCGCCGACGCCTGAGCACATACACCAGCACCACCACAGCCACCAGCACCCCCACCACGACGAGCGCGACCCACCCGAACGCCGCATCGAGCGCCCGCCCGACCACACTGCGCCGCACCTTCCGCTTGTGCCGCGAAACAGCGGCGGAGTGCTCGGTGATCTGATGCGCCCTCAACCCGGTCCGCACCGAATGCCCCCGCCCGACCCCCACCCCCGCCGACGCCGTAGGCCGCACCACCGGCACAGCCGAAGCCGGCGAGGCCACCCCACCCCCCACCACCAACACCCCCGCCACCACCGCACCCACCAACCGTCCGCCCACCATCGCCCCCACTCCCCTTCAAACCCCCGCCACCTTCCCACCACCCGCCCCCACCCCGGCACCCACCCCCCACACCAAAACCCCACCCCACCCCACCCCCCACACCAACCCACCCACCCCCACCACCCCCCACCCCCCTACCCGACCCAGGCGAGAGGGACGCGCTGCGGGAGGGGGCGGTGGAGGGGGTGGGTGCGGAGAGGGGCGTGACGGGTGATTTTCAGACCGCCAACG
>NZ_JBIWAQ010000042.1:0-39159 GCF_044760155.1 Kitasatospora sp. NPDC098652 | reverse complement strand
GGAGCAGATACAACACCCGGTGTTCTGCTCGGCAGCGGACCGTTTCCGCAGGTCACAAGGGGTACGCCATGGGAACGGCCACGCTCACGCGCTCGACCGGGACACCTTCGCCCTTCACAACAGGTATGAACGAGACGCCGATCACGGGGGTGTGCCCCTGCCACGGACTTCCGCAGGCGGACCTGTTGCTCCGCAAGTCCAAGGTGGTCCGAGAGGGCGAACGCGCGCTCAGCATCCGCGACCAGGAGCACCGGGGCCGGGCATGGGCCGCCGAACACGGCTACTGCGTCCGCAAGGTCTGGCGCGAGAACCTGTCCGCCTGGTCTGACGTGCGGCGCCCGAAGTACGACGCAGCCATGGCGGCGGTCCTGCTCGGCGAGGTTCCGTGCCTGTGGGTATACGCGCTCGACCGATTCAGCCGGAAGGGCGCGGAAGCGGTTGTGCCGATCCTCGGCAAGGCCCGCGTCATCTTCGACTACGAGCGTCTTGACTCGATGGACGAGCGGGACCGCCGTTGGATCATCGACCGCGCCGAGAACGCCCGCGAGTACAGCCAGCGGCTTAGCTACAACGTCACCAACACCAAGGCCACTCAGCGGAACGAGGGGCGTTGGCTGGGCAAGGCACCGTTCGGCGTGGTGGTCGATCCCGCAACCCGCAAGCTCCGCCCGGACACCCGGCCGTACATGTGCCTGGTGCAGGGCCGCCGGGAAGTCACTCCGTGGGAGGTGATCAAGCGGGTAATCACCGAGGTTGCAAACGGTGTGTCGGGGCGCGCACTGGCCCTGAAAATGAACAAGGAAGGCTTGCGGACCGTGAACGGCGCCCAGTGGCGCATTTCGCAGATTCGCGACATTGTGAACCACCCCGTGTTTGAAGGGTGGCTGTCCGTTTCTAAGCGGCCGTCCATGGATCAAATCCCGTACCTGAACGAGAAGGGCGAGAAGGTCCGGTGCGTTGAAAAGAGCGTGCTGCCGGAGATGATCCCCGCCGCGCTTGCCGCTAAGGCGCGCCGGATGCTCACGGGTAACCAGGTCATGCCCAACACCCCGCGTCCGGGCCGAGCCTCTAAGCCGCTCACCGGTCGCGTGAAGTGCTCGGGGTGCATGCTGGGAATGATCTCGGACGGGAATTCCTACATCTGCACCTCCTTGACCCACGGGGCGCTCTGCCCCGCTCCGGCCCGCGCTTCGGCCAAGTGCCTTGAAAGGTTCGTGGTGGAGCAGTGGGCGGACCGACTCCACCGCGCGGACGACGACGACGAAATCATGATCGCCGTTGCTGAGCGCTGGCAGGCTCTCAACCGCCCGGACGACAACCAGGCGTTGCAGGATGCCCGCGCGGAACTCCGGGCAGCGCAAGCCAAGCTCGACAAGTTCCACCAGGACGACCGGGAAGGGTTCTACACGGGCCGCTCCGCCCGGTACCGCATCCCCACGAAGAACGCGGCGGAAGCGCGCGTGGACGCTGCCGAGGCGCGCGTGCGAGAGCTGTCCAACGATGGGCCCGTGGACGTGACGTTCCTGTTCGAGGGGGAGGCAGCGAAGCACTGGGAGGCTGCCGCGCCGGAACTCCGTCGGGACTTGCTCGGCCTGGCCATAGACACCGTGATCGTCTGCAAGTCCCCCGGCGGGCGTGGTACCCGGTTCAAGGGCGCCGAGCGTGTGACGTTCCAGTGGGCCAAGCCCGCCGAGCCCGACGCAGAAGACTTCGCACAAGCCGCGTAGCGCCCCTAGACGGCCCTTAGAGCCCCGGTTGGTCCCTCCGGACCGGCCGGGGCTTCCTGCTGCCCGCAGACGGGCCTCTGTGGCCTCGGCCCCGCCGGCTCCGGTCCCGGCTCGGCCAACAGCGGCGGTGCAGACGGGCCTCTGTGGCCTCGGCCCCGCCGGCTCCGGTCCCGGCTCGGCCAACAGCGGCGGTGGTGAGTGGTGGTTAGTACCTATTTTTTAGAACACATAGAAAAACATAGGAAAAACCAGAAACAGGGCCCCAAGCACAACTGCACCACGCGGCCGGGAAACCTCCGCCCTTCACTATGGCGAAGGAAGAGAGCGCCCCCGGCCAGCCGGGAAACCTCCGCCCTTCACTACAGCGAGGGAACGAAGCGCCCCGGGGTGCCCGGGAAACCTCCGCCCTTCACTCCTTACGAGAGCGGGTTACCGCGCACCCATCCCACACGGGGGCACTCGGCGGACTGAGTGCCCGCTCTCGGAGCAGCGTCGCCCGTGCACCACGCACCCCGCGAGGGGTGGCCGCCGGAGTCGTGAGGCGACGCGCGGGGACCGAGCCGCCCATGAGTAACCCCGTCCGCCAGGGCGGGCCGAAAGGGGTTGAACAGGCTCGGTCCCCACCACACCAGGACCACCAGGAACGGCACCGTACGGCGCATGCTGCGGGGTGCCCGAGGCGGGGTGACACGGTTCGCCCGCCACACAGAGCCCGCCTAGCCCAATCGGCGAGGCAGCGTGCCCACCAAGGCGCGTGTCATCCCGGTTCGAGTCCGGGGGCGGGCACTACACGGGACTACCGTGCGACTTCCCCGGGGGGTCGCAGCACTTCCCGTACCTTGTCCAGCCCCACGGCCTGAATCAGTCCGGCGGTGCTTGCGACGAACTTACGGCCTACGGGGATCACCTTCACCAGGGCGTGATACCCGCCGGTCTTGGCGAGCTTCCGTCCGTCTGCCACGGGGATGCCGAGGATTTCGGACGCGGTGTCGAGCGGCACCGTGGGCGGGAGTTCGTAGTCCGGGGCGGTCGCGGAGTTGTCTCCCCGGACGGCCAGAACCAGATCGGCGGCGGGGTCGAGGGCGGGCCCGATCACGGGCTGTTCGTCGGTCATGTCCTACCTAGTTCGTCTCGGAGGTGTAGGCATCGCGCCATGTGCGGTGTGCTTCGGTCACGGGCCACTCGGCCACTGTGGCGATTCCCTCGCCCTGGTGGAGCCTTACGGACTCGTCAAGGCAGCAGTCCCCGCAGACGTTGATGTCTCGGTCTGCGGTGGCTCGGGAAGCGCCGCCCTGGTCGTCGTCTCGGTAGAGCGGGCCATGGCAGCGAGGGCAGACGGATTCCATTGTTCGACCGTAGCCAAGTAGTCCGCTAGGCACGCTGGTTGTTCGAAATTGACTGCTTGGGGGTCAGGCATGCGCTGTATCGACTGTTTGGAGCCGGCGACCCACCGGGGCCGGTGCGCGGAGCACCACCAGGCGTACGAGGGGCGTGCGAGCGTCCGTGCTCGGCGTGCCCGTCAGGCTGTGATCGCTCGGGGGAACTCGGCTGCTGCGCGGCTGCGGAAGCGGCTCCGGCGGGCCGGTAGAGCGACGTGCGGGCGGTGCGGGTTGGACTTCCTGCCCTCGGCCGTGGACGTGGACCACCGGACGCCCCTCGCCCTCGGGGGTGAGGACGTGGACTCGAACGTGTGGCCGCTGTGCCGCCCCTGCCACAAGGCCAAGACGCGCACGGACTTCGGGGCGTCCAATCCGCCGTTCTGATCGGGGAGGGGGAACTACCGTGTTCGCCATGTCTGACTACGAAGTTGACGGCCGAGAGCTTGCGTACCCGCTGCTGTGTGTGCTTCGCGGTCGGCGGGTTCGGTGCAGTGCCCGCCTGTTGAACGGTGACGGCCCCCATGTTGTGACGCTGTGCCGCAAGGTCGGCGTTCCGGCCGGACCAGGTGACGGGCTCGGCCGTTGCCAGGGCTGCGCGAAGCGGCCGAACCCGCAGAACCAGCGAAGCTACGTCTAGAGCTTGACGACCAGCAGCGCGGACAGCCACAGGCAGAACCAGTGCTGCCCCTGGTCCACCAGGTAACGGCCCTGGTCGGTCCGTGCCCATTCCGGGCTGTTGGTGAGGATCATGAACCGGACCACGGGCCAGCGTCGATCCCAGAAACCATGCGAGAGCGCCGAGAACCCGACTCCGGCCGCGCAGCCGGCCAGGGTGACGCGGAGCGCCAGGGCGAGGACCACCACGGCCAGCATGGCGCCCATCACGGCGTGGTAGCCGATGAGGTGGCCGAGCATCGCCCGCCAGGACTGCGCGGGGGTGGTCGTGCTGTCCGCCTCGGGGCGGCCCTTGTGCGCTGCCTGGTGGTCTGTCTGCCAGCAGTGATCCGCCCACTGATGGGCGGTCAGAAGCGTGATGAGTACTGCGGCGAACGTGCCTGCGGTGCTGTGCATGAACCCCTCCGGTTTGGAAGGGGCGGCCCCCATGGTCGCCCGCATATAGGCATTCGTGTCAAGTGGTTTTTTACGGAACCCCCACATATGCCGAGCTACCTGCCCGTATGTCGAGGAGGCCCCCATGCCGCGTAGACCCCGCCCCCCGTGCTCGGTGCCCGGGTGCCCCGAGCTGACCGCCCGTGGTGGCCGCTGTGCCGCTCACGAGCGGGAGGCCGAGGCCCTGCGCGGGAGCACTGCTGACCGGGGCTACGCGACCCGTTGGCAGCGTGTCCGGCGGGCGTTCCTGTACCGGCACCCGTGGTGTCTGCTGTGCGGCTCGGTGGCCACGGTGGCCGACCACTTCCCGGAGTCGCGTCGTGTCCTGGTGGCTCGCGGTGTGGCCGATCCGGACGGGTTCCATCGGCTGCGGCCGTTGTGCACGCTCTGTCACAACCGAGAGACCGCACAGCGGCAACCGGGCGGCTGGGCTGCGGCCAACGCCAAGCCAATTCGGACATAGGGCGCGTCCCGACCAGGGGGGTACTCCCCTCCCTACCCGCCATTGATCGGCAGGGAGGGAAAAAACTCGCATGGCTAATCCCCTTAGTTTGGTGGAGGTGACTTTCTGTGGCTGTTCCCGGGCAAAAGCCGAAGCCATACATTCAGGCGGTCCGCGAGGGCACTTTCCGTTCCGATCGGAATTCCGAGGGCGCACGGTTCGCCCCGGCGGTCCCTATCGAACCCGATTGGTCCGAGCTGCTGCCGGGTGACGCTGTGGACGACGTGCGGGGCAAGGCTGCGGACGTGTGGCGCCGGACGATTCCGGCCCTGGTGTATTCAGCCGGCCTGACCGACCCACAGCGGGAAACCGCCATCGAATATTGCATCACCGTGGCCCGTCTCTGGCAGGCGGAACGGGAGTTGAGCCGTACCGGCCTGGTGGTCGAGACGGAGCGCGGGAACGTTAAATCCCCGTGGGTGACGATCGTCAATCAGTACCGGAGCCACTTCCGGGCGCTGACTGGCGAACTCGGGCTCTCGCCCGCCTCGGCCACGCGGATTACCCCGCCGGAGAACAGCGGGGGCGATGATGGAGACGTTTTCGACTGACAGCCTGCCCGTCCCGTACGGCGCGCTGCTGGAACTCGGGCTATCCGAGGAGCAGATAGCCGAGGCGATATCCTCGCGGCCCCTGGTGGTCGCTGCGCAGGCTTCACAGGCCCCGGGCGCATTCTTCGACGTGGCGTCTGCCCGCAGGGCGATTACGGCTATCCAGAGTTTCAAGCACACTAAAGGCCGTTGGGGCTCGACCCCGCTTCTGCTGTCGCCCTGGCAAATCGTGTGGGTGATCGCCCCAATATTCGGGTGGCTCGCTCACGACCCCGAGTTGGGTCGTGCAGTTCGCGTGATTCGCTCGGCGTGGATCGAGATTCCCCGGAAGAACGGCAAGTCCACTCTTTCGTCAGGCATTGGCCTGGTGCTGCTGCTCGCCGACCGGGAAACCGGCGCCGAGGTGTACGCGGCGGCCGGCTCGCTGCCGCAGGCCGAGCGAGTATTTGACGACGCTAAGCGAATGGCGCTGACGAGTCGCGCTGTTCGCGGTCGAGTTGAAGTGCTGCGCGGGCTTATCCGCGTGCCTCGGACCGGTGGCGTGTTCCGCGCCCTGTCGAAAATCGCGGAAACCGCTCACGGGCTCAATGTGTCCGGGGCGATTGTCGATGAGGTGCACGTCCATAAAAGGCGCGACCTAATCGACGCGATCGAAACGGGCACAGGTGCTCGGGATCAGCCTTTGGTGGTCTACATCACGACCGCTGATGAGGGCACCGAGGGCAGCATTTACGACGAGAAACACGTCTACACCGAGCGGTGCGCCACCGGGGTTGTTTTCGACCCCGGCCACTATGGCGTCATCTGGGCGGCCGAGGAAGGCGACGACCCTTATTCCGAGGAGACTTGGAGAAAGGCTAACCCCGGGCTCGGGGCGTCCCCCTCGCTGGCCTACATGCGCCGCGAGGCGAACAAGGCCCGGTCCACGCCGAGCTATTTCCCAACCTTCTGCCGGCTGTCGCTCAACCGCCGAATGCGGGCCGCTACTCGCTGGCTCCCGCTCACGCTGTGGGACGCGAATGCGGGCACCGTGGACGACCAGCGTTTCCGGTATCGGCGCGCTTGGGGCGGGGTGGACCTTTCGGCGGTCAGTGACCTTTCCGCGTGGGTTATGGCGGTCGAGTCCCGGCAACCCGGGGTCGAGCTGGAATTGATCTCGCGGTTCTGGCTGCCCGAGGAACGCGCAGACGAATTGGAGCAGCAGCTACAGGTACCGCTTAGGCAATGGGCCCGGGACGGGCTGCTGACGCTCACCGAGGGCGACGCCATTGATTATGACGCGATCGAAAAGCAAATCATCGCGGACTGTCGGCGGCTCGACGTACAGCGGATTTCTTATGACCGCATGTTCGCCGGTCAGCTTGTCCAGCGAATAGAGCAGAAAACCAGGGGCACCGATGTGGTGCCCGTGGCTCAGACCTACTTGGGAATGTCGCCGGGCTGCAAGGAGCTGGAGCGGCTGTTGCGCGAAGGCAGAATTAAGCACGGCGGCAATCCCATTCTCAGGTGGCATGCGTCGGTGGTCGAGGTTTACCGGGACGGCAACGACAATATGCGCCCGGTGAAACCGGATAGGCAGAAATCGAGCGCCCGAATCGACGGGATCGCCGCTGCTGTAATGGCACTTGACGGCTATGTCCGACGCCCCCTGAAACGTGCCCGAGCGGCAAGCGCATAAGGCCCCGCGGCCTGGTTTATGCAAGCTCCGCGGGGCCTTTTTCCTGCCCATTTCTCCTTAAGGGGGCCGCGTGGTTGAGACCCCGCTACAGATGACAGAACGCCTGTACGGCAAGCTACTGCGCCGCAGGCAGGAAGCCCAGAAGTGGAGCGACGCTTACGAGGGCAAGCGCCCGTTGCTGTTCGCTTCGCCGGAATTCAGCTCGCAGAGCGGCGGGCTTTTCGAAGGCTTCTCGGACAACTGGTGCGCTGTCGTTCCTGACGCAACCGTGGAACGTCTTATGCCGTTGGGATTCCGGCTGGAGGACGGTTCGCTAGACCAGGCTGCCGGTAAGGCTTGGCGCCGCTCTGAATGTGACGTGGAGGTGGGGTTGGCCCTGCTGGAAGCGCTGATTACGGGGCGGTCGTACGCCCTGGTTTGGAACAGTGCCGATGCCGGTTGATATCACCTTTCAGAACGCCTCCCATGCCATCGTGGAGTACGTCCCCGGAATGCGCCGCAAGCGTAAGGCGGGGCTGTTGGTCTGGCGTGACTGGGATCTGGAGTTCGCTACCCTTTTCACACCCGAGACTGTTTATAGATGGCAGCGGCCGGCCCGCGAGGGTGGACGGTGGGAAGAACGCACGGCCGGGCTCGGCCGAGGTGAACCGGCCCATGTTCCGAATCCGCTCAAGGTGGTGCCGCTGGTCGAGCTTCCGAACCGCTCGCGGCTGCACGGGAATCCGCGCTCCGAGATTGCTACCGTGCTTCCGCTACAGGATGCCGTTAATACCTTGTGGGCGCATCTCATGACCGCCTCGGACGGGCTTGCCCTTCCGGCCCGTGCGGTGCTGGGAATGGATCGGCCAGTGCGGGAAATCGTGGACCCCGAGAGCGGCGAAGTGGTCGGCGAGGAGGATTTGCCGCTGGACCGATTCCGGTCGGACCGCCTGCTCTGGCTGGAGAAGGAGGGCGCGTCCATCGCGGAATTCTCGGCCGCCGATCTCGACAACTACCTACGGGTTATCGACAAGGCCGTTCAGCACATTGCGGCACAGACGCGCACCCCGCCTAGCTATCTGGCTGGGCAGCTTGTGAATGTGTCGCCCGATGGTGTCGCAGCGTCCGAGGCGGGCCTAGTCGCAAAGGTCACGGAGAGGCAGCGCCATTTCGGCGCGGCGCTCCGCGAGATCATGCGGCTTGAAGCCTTGGCGAATGGCGAGATCGGGCGTGCCGGGGGTCTGCTGCTGGGCTCGGTGGTGTGGCGTGACCCGCAGTTCCGCAGCGATAGTCAGTACTCGGATGCGCTGGTCAAGCTCAAGTCCCTTGGGCTGCCCGATGAGGCGATCTGGGAGCGGATTCCCGGGGTCACGCCCGAGGAAATCGAGCGGTACAAGGGGATGCGCACGGATGCGGCCGGGGCAATCCTCGGCGGCAACGTGGCGGCCCTGTTCGGCCCTAAGCCCGACCAGCCCGAGGACCCGCCCGCCGATACCCTTCCGGAAGCCGCGTAATGCCGTCCTCCGCGACTCTCGCGGCCGACCGGTACACCGAGGTTCAGACGGTTTCCCGCAGCGTCGTAGAGGCGGTGCAGGGCCTTTGGCGGGACGTGCCGGCTGATCGGATTTTCTCCGCGATGCAGGGAGAGACCGGGGCTCAGATTCTCAACGCGGTATTGGCCGGTCAGCTCTCGGCCGCGCAGGGCGCGCAGGTTTTCGTGTCGGGTGCCATGGCGGCCCAAGGGGCGATTGCCGCCCCGCTCGGCGTGCTCGACCCCGGGGCCCTGGTGGGAATTGCCATGGACGGGCGACCGCTCGCAACGATGCTCTACATGCCCGCGATCACCACGGCACAGTCACTCGCCCTCGGCGAGTCCGCCGAGGTGGCCGCGCTACGGGGCATGACTCAACTCGCCATGCTGACCGGGACCACCATCACGGACACCGCCCGCACAGCGAATTCCGTTGCCATGGCGGCTCACCCCCGGTGCATCTCCTACGTGCGTGTGGTCCACCTTCCGGCGTGCGCCCGGTGCATCGTGCTGGCGGGCCGTCAGTATTCCTACTCCACCGGGTTCAAAAGGCATCCCAAGTGTGATTGCGGCATGGAACCGATGTCCGAGCCGGATTACCGGAACGTCAAGTCCCCAGAGGACCTGTTCCGCGAGATGACCCCGGAGGAACAGCGGCGCCGCCTCGGCGAAGCGGGCGTGAAAGCCCTTGAATCGGGCGCCGATCTCGGCCAGATCATCAACGCGCGCCGGGGGATGAGCACCGTTACCGGCGGGGTCCGGGGCGCTCTCAAGACCACCACCGAGGGGACCACCCGGCGGGGAATCGGCTCCAAAGCCATGTCCGCCGAGTACCAGAAACAGACCGGCGTCCGGTTCGGCCAGACAACCGCAGCGCGGGACCGGAGCACCGAGGCCCGCCTAATGCCGGAAACCATCTTCAAGTTGGCCAAGGGCAACCGCGAACTAGAAATCGCGCAGCTCAAGAAACACGGATACATCACCGATTACTAGGGGGACCTATGGCAGACGACCCGCAGACCACTCCGACCACCGGTCCCGAGGGCGACCGCCAGGGCGAGCCGGCTACCGGCTCCGGCGCCCCGTCCACGGGCACCGAGAGTGACCCGGGCACCGAGCCGACCACCGACCAGACCGAGGCCGTCAAGGCGGCCGAGAAGCGCGCGGCGGACGCCGAGGCGGAAGCGGCCCGACTCCGCCGAGCGAACGCGGCCGTCAAGGGCGTGGACCTTGACGCACTGCGGGCCGAGGTCCGCACCGAGTTCACAGAGCAGCTGGTCCGCGCCGAGGTGCGCGCGGCTGCGGCCGGTCGGCTCCGCGATGCCTCGGACGCCCTCGCGCTGCTCGACCTGTCGGCCCTGGCCGGTCCGGGTGGCGAGATCGACGGCAAGGCGGTAACTGCCGCGCTGGAGGCCCTGGTTAAGGCCAAGCCCTATCTTGCGGCGGACGCCAGCGGCCCAACTCCCGCTCACTGGGGCGACGTTGGCGCGGGTCAGCGCGGGACCGCCGAGCCGGAGCCCGCCAGCCCGTACGAGCGTCTGCGGCGCGCGTACTCGGACTGATCTCACGCGCAGAAACGTTCCTGCGCTTCCCTTCCCGAGGGCCTACCCGATTCCGGGCGGCCCTTTTTTCATGCCCAAATCAGGGGGAATTCCTAGATGGCACTTACTCTCGCAGAGGCCGCGAAGCTCTCGACTACCGATCTCCAGAGGGGCGTTATCGAAACGTTCGTGCAGGAGTCGAGCATTCTCGACCGAATCCCGATGCTCACCATCGAGGGCAACGCCTACGCCTACAACGAGGAATCGGCGCTTCCGGGCGTTGAGTTCCGAGCGGTCGGCGGCAGCTACTCGGAGAGCACCGGCACGGTCAACCAGAAGTCGGAATCCCTGGTCATCCTCGGTGGTGACGCGGACGTGGACCGATTCATTGTCAAGACGCGCGGTAACCTCAACGATCAGCGCGCCATTCAGACCCGAATGAAGGTCAAGGCGGCAAGCTACAAGTTCGCCGAAACCTTTTTCAATGGCGACGTTGCGACCGATCCGAAGAGTTTTGATGGTCTGCGGAAGCGCCTGACGGGTGGTCAGGTTCTGTCGGCCGGCGCCAACGGCGCGCCGATCCTGGGCAACGGCTCGACCGACCCGCACACCTTCTTTGACCTGCTGGATTCCCTGGTGGCGTCCGTCCCGGGCCTCACCGCGTCCAATGGCGCGATCTACGCCAACCGGCAGGTAATCGGCAAGGTCCGCAGTGCGGCCCGCCGAATCGGCGGTGTCGAGATCGTGCGCGAGGATCTGACCGGTAAGCGGGTCGTGACTTACAACGGTATTTCGCTGCTCGACCCCGGCCAGACTGCGGCGGGCGTGGATATCCTCCCGCAGAACGAGACGCAGGGAACCGCCACCGACGCGAGTTCCATTTACGCCGTGAAGTTCGGCCAGGGCGAGGACGACCGCGCCGTTACCGGTCTCACCAACGGCGGCGTCCAGGCTTATGACCTGGGCGAGCTGGAGACCAAGCCGAGTTACCGCACCCGCATTGAGTTCTACTGCGGCGTGGCGGTTTTCGGCGGCAAGGCTGCGGCCCGCCTTAACGGCGTTCTCGCCAAGTAAGGAAAGGGGACGGAATGCCGCCGCGTAAGCGCGCTGCGGCGCCTGTTCCCCGACTTCCGCACGCGGATTCCTGCGACGCCCCGTCCCGATTCGAGCGCTTCCCCGTGCTCGACCAGGACGGGGCCGAGCGGACCGTGACGCGGTGCATCGGGTGCGGCGCCCAACTGATCAAGTAGGAGGCGGAGTTGAGTACGACACTGCCCCCGCTCGCCACGGTCGCCGACCTTGCCGGGTGGCTGCAACGGACAACCGAGGAGCTGCCGGAGTCGGCCGCCCTGGTGCTCGACACCGCCTCGGCGGTCGTGCGGGCCGAGGCTGGCCAGCGGTTCACCAGGGGGACCACCACGGTTGCCGTGACGCCTCGGGGCTCGGTTGCCTACCTGCCCCAACGCCCGGTCGTTTCAGTGCAGTTGGTCCGCCGGGGCGGCATCGTGCTGCCCGCCGAGGACTACCGGCTGTGGCGGGACGAACTGCACTTCCGGCAGCTCGGGTTCGGCCCGGCCTACGTCACGTACACCCACGGGTACGCCGAGGTTCCGGCGGACGTGCGGGCCCTGGTGCTCACGCTCGCCGGCCGGGTGCTCACCAACCCCCGGGACCTGCGGCAAGAGTCGGTCGGGGCCGTCTCGGTGACCTACGCGGCCGAGACCATCGGGGCGTCTCTGGCCCCGGTCGAACGTGACCAGCTCGCCCGCTACCGGCGCCGTGCTGCGGTGCTGCCCCTCGGCGGGGGGTGGCCCTGGTGACGCTGCTGTACGCACAGACCGTGGTCGTGCTTCGGGCCCCGGCCGTGGTGGACCGCTATGGCAACGAGGGGACCGCCCGCGATTGGTCGGCCGCCACCAGGACCACGGTCCGCCGGGTGGCCGTGCAGCCGGACGTGTCCACCGAGGCCGAGGGCGACCGCCAGGCCGTCGTCACCGGGTGGCGCCTGGTGACCCGCCCCGGGGCGGATATCGACCTGGTGCCCGGTGATCGGGTCGTGGCGCTCGGCCGGCTGCTGGAGGTGGACGGCGCGCCCGCCCGGTTCAGCGTGGGCGACCGGCACCACCACACCGAGGCCCGGTTGAAGGCGGTGGACGGGTGAGGAAGTTCCGGCCGAACAAGTCCGGCATCAACTCGCTGATGAAGACCCCGGAAACCGGGGCCGAGGTCCGCCGCATCGCGCAGGCAATCGCCGAGTCCGCCGGATCGAACGACGGGCTGTTCAAGACCGACTCCGCGTTGGGCAAACGTCGTTGGCGCGCGGCCGTGATCGGCAATTACGACTGGCCGAACTCGGGCGGTCTCGCGGGTTCGCGGCGGGACCTGCTGCGGGGCATGGACGGTGCCCATGGCGAGTAGACCGGCCATCGTGATGCCGGACGCCGTAGCGGTCGTCACGGCCTTTCTGCGGGGCGCTCTCGCGGCTTCCGGCCGGGCCGTCCCGGTGGTGTCCCGGGTGCCGAGTCCGCGCCCGCCCGAGTTCGTCCGGGTGCAGCGGATCGGCGGTGTCCGGCAGACCCCGGTAAGCGACCGGCCCCGGCTGGATATCCACGCATGGGCCGAGACCGAATCCGCCGCGCACGATCTCGCGGCACTCTCCCGCGCCCTGCTCGACCAAATCCCCGGGGTGCGCGACGGCGTAACCGTCTACGGGGTGTCGGAAGTCGGCGGCCCCATGTGGCTCCCCGACGACCAGACCAGCACCCCGCGATATGCGTTCGCCGTGGAAATCCACATGCGCGGACGCGCTCTCTAAAACATAAGGAATACGGCCCCGCGGTTCCATTCCCAAATGCGGGGAAATAGAGACCGCGGGGCCCTTTTATAAAGGGGGCCTTTTGTCTCTGAATGCAAATGCGGTACGGGTTGCGATCACGGGCGCTGCGTACGTCGCCCCGAAGGGTACGACCGCGCCGACCGATTCCACGACCGCATGGCCGGCTGCCGCTACCGATATCGGCTGGATCTCGGACGACGGTATTACCGAAAGCAACTCGGCTGACACCAGCGAAATCAAGGGCTGGCAGGGCGGGCAGACCGTCCGAAAGGTCGTTTCCAGCTCGGAAATGACCTTCAAGTTTACGGCCATCGAGACCAGTAAGACCGTCCTTGAGCTGTACCACAAGGGCGCGAAGGTGGTCACCACCA
Organism: Kitasatospora sp. NPDC098652; assembly: GCF_044760155.1. Taxonomy (NCBI): domain Bacteria; kingdom Bacillati; phylum Actinomycetota; class Actinomycetes; order Kitasatosporales; family Streptomycetaceae; genus Kitasatospora; species Kitasatospora sp. NPDC098652. The sequence goes on along the minus strand of NZ_JBIWAQ010000042.1, from coordinate 25,954 downwards.
GCGGTAAGAGCGTGCTTGCGATCAAGAGTCCGGGCCCCGACCGCCGGATGTTCGGTTTCGACGTGATCGACGGCAACTCGCATATCCGGATCGTGGTCCCTGACGGGGAGGTCACCGAGACCGGAGATATCACGTACAAGGGCGACGAGGCCCTTTCCTACGAAATGACCGTGACCGCCTACCCCGGTCCTGACGGCACGGTGGCAATCAAGTACTCGGATGATCCGGCGTGGGGCAGCACTCCGGCCCCGTAATTCCGCGAAGAAACGTTCACCCTACGCCGTAAGAGGTACCACAGATGACGAATGCTTTTGATCTTGACGTATGGGTCGCGGAGGCTCGCAAGGAGCCTTTCCGGTTCACCCTGGCGGGCCGTGAGTTCTCGATGCCGTCCGCTGGCGAGCTGGATAAGTCGGTGCTCTCGACCGTGAATATCGAGAACCCGTCCGCCCGGGATATCGGGCTTCTCCTCCGGGCTGGTCTGGGTGACCAGTGGGCCGACTTTGACGTCGTTCCGGCACCGCTGTCCGCCCTAGGCGAGCTGTTCCGCCAGTGGCAGCGACACGAGGGGGCGACGCTGGGGGAATCGCGGGCCTCGGCCGTCTCCTGACCGAGTACGGCGAGGCCATAGAAGCCGATATCCAGCGCTATTACGGCACCGACCTGCGCGACGTGTTCCGGCCCGGTTCCGGGCTGACGTGGCGGCGCCTGCGGGCCCTGGTGGCGCACCTTCCGGCAGATTCCGCACTGGCTCGGGAGATATCCGGTCCCGATGCCGCGTGGACGCTGGAGACACAGCTACTCGCGGCCCTGCACGACCGCCTTTCCGAGGCGAATTGGCAGAGGGGCAACGCAGGCGCGAAACACCCGAGTGCACGCCCGCAGCCGATTCCGCGTCCCGGGGTCAGAGCGGGTCGAATCGGCGGAACGAAGCGGAGTACGGCCGAGGTCGCCGAATACCTGTCCCGGTTCCAGCCGGCCACCGGGGGTGATACCTGATGGCCGTTGAAGTCGGGGTGGGCTATGTCTCCGTCGTCCCGGAAGTCCAGGGGTTCGCCGAGCAGTTGCAAGGGCACGTCACAGGCCCTTCCGAAAAGGCCGGAGAGAGCGGCGGAGAGGCAGCCGGCGAGGGCTTCACCGGGAAAATGGGTGGGGTCCTCAAAGGCTCTCTACTGGCCGTTGGCCTGGCCGCTGCGGCGGTATTGGCCAAGGGGTTCTCCGACGCTCTCGAACAGGGCGCGATCAACGGCAAGATCCAAGCCCAGCTAGGAACGACCCCGCAGGAAGCCGCCCGGTACGGAAAGGCCGCCGGTCAGCTGTACGCAGGCGGGGTCACGGATTCTGTCGAGGAGGCAGCGCAGGCGATATCCGGTGTGATGCGGTCGGGCATCCTTCCGCCGGACGCCACCAATGCGCAGATTGAGAGCATAACCGGCAAGGTCACCGACCTTAGCAAAACGTTCGAGCTGGATTTGGGGCAGACCAGTAATGCGGTCGGCCAGATTCTCAAGAATGGACTTGCCAAGGACGGCACAGAAGCGCTCGACATTCTGACCGCCGGAATGCAAAAGATGGGTCCGCGCGCCGATGACATGGCGGACACATTCAATGAATACAGCACGAAGTTCCGGGATCTGGGACTTTCTGCCGCCGATGCCATGGGGCTTATGTCTCAGGGCATGGCGGCGGGTGCGCGCGATACCGACACCATCGCGGACAGTTTGAAAGAATTTCAAATCCGCGCAACGGACGGAAGCGCGACCAGCAAGGCCGCTTACGAGGCGATCGGGCTTTCCGCCGAGGATATGACCCGCAAGATTGCGGCGGGCGGCCCTGGTGCCCGCGAGGGCCTGCAACAGGTGCTCGACGGCATCAAGGCTATAAAGGACCCCGCCGAGAGGTCACAAGCCGCAGTCGGACTTTTCGGAACTAAGGCCGAAGACCTCGGACAGGCCCTTTTGGCCATGGACCCGAGCACCGCCGTAAAGGCGCTGGGGGACACGGCCGGAGCCGCCGACAAGATGGGCTCCGCCCTGCATGACAACGCGGGCGCGAAGATCGAGCAGTTCAAGCGCTCGATAGAAGTCGGGATCACCAATCTGATTGGTGACAACGTGATTCCGGCGCTGGAGCGCGGGGGCGCCGTGGTGTCCGCCGTGTTCGGCCCTGCGCTGGATTACGGGCGGCAACTCGCCTCGGGTTTCTTCGGCATTTTCAGCGGGCCGGGGCCCGCCTCGGTGGGGGCGTTCGGTCAGACGGTGGTCGGGCTCGGCTCGACCCTGCGCGACGACCTGATGCCCGGAATTCAGGGCATTGTCTCGGTCGCCCAAACGACCCTGCTTCCGGCCTTTCAGGGTCTCGGGCAGGTGGTAGCGGGCGAACTGCTGCCCGCCATGATGACCGTCTATTCGGCGGTCGCCTCGGCGGTCGTCCCGATTCTCTCGGCGCTCGGCCGGATTCTGCTGGAAACCGTCTGGCCCGCCGCAATGCGGGTCTACTCGGCGGTGGCCGAGAATCTAACGCCCATCTTCTCGGCGGTCTCGGACTTCATGCGGGATCGGGTCGCGCCGGCTGTCGAGCTGATCGGCGGCAAGTTGCGCGAACTGGTGGACACGGCACAGCCGGTGGTCTCGGTTGTCTCTGACCTGCTTTCGTGGCTGGGTCAGCTCGCGGCCAACATCGCGGGCGTTGTCGTGCCGATCCTGATTCGCTGGGCTGGCCCGGTGTTCTCCGGGCTGTTCTCGGCGCTGGGAACTGCCATCGGCTGGATTGGGAATTTCATCGGCTGGCTTGGCAGCGTGGCCACGACTGTCCGCGATGCAGCCCGGTCGGTCGGTGACTTTGCGTCGTCAGCCACCGGAAAATTCGGCGAGTTTATCGACTGGTGCAAGTCGCTGCCGGGCAAGATCAAGGATGCTCTAGGCGACTTCGGATCGCTGCTGGTCGAAAAGGGAAAGGACCTGGCGCGCGGCATCTGGGACGGTATTTCCGGCATGGGTGGCTGGCTCAAGGACAAGCTAGTTGGCTGGGCCAAGTCGGCCATTCCTGGGCCTATTGCTGACGCCCTCGGAATTCATTCTCCGTCGCGTGTTCTCGCGGCGCAGGTGGGCCGCTGGATTCCTCCCGGCATCACGGCCGGTATCGACCAGGCCGAGCCCGAGTTGACCGCCCGCCTGCGGGCCCTGGTGGCCGTTCCGGCGGTGCGGGTGCCCGCTCCGGTTCTCGCTCCGGCGGGCCCTGCGGCGGGTGCTGCGGCTCCGTCCATCACGGTCAACGCCCGTACAGGGGCCAGCCCTTGGGAGATCGGCCGCGAGATCGCTTGGCAACTACGCACAGGGGGTGGCTAGTTGGCTGTCTACGACGGGCAGCCGTTCACGATGGAGTACGGGGGCGTCCTACTGGGCGGCCCCGGCTCGGTGGTGCTGCACGAACCCTCGGGGCTGCTGGACAGTCCCGAGGTCCGCAGCTCGGACCGGAGCCTCTTGCAGCGGCACGGCGCGGTGTCCGGGACGGACTACCTCGGGGCCCGCGTGGTGCAGCTCGGCGTCACGGTGCTGGATGACCCGGGCGCCCTCGCGGACGTTCTGCGGGCGTTCCAGCCCGGCGGCGGGGACAAGGTGCTCCGGTTCGCCGTTCCGGGCGTGGCGGGTGACAGGAGCCGGCTGACAGCCCGGGTGCGCAAGCGTTCGGCGCCGCTCGGCGCGGTGTACGCGGCCGGGGCCGCCCGGGTGGACGTGGAGCTGTGGGCGGCCGATCCGCTGCTCTACGCCGACCAGGAGTCCACGGCCCGGGTGCTGCCGGTGAGTCCGCGCGGAAGCGTCCCGGTGTTCCCGATGCGGTTCCCGTGGGGGTTCATGAAAGCGGGTGCCGTATTCATCGCTCCACCCGCTGATATCACCGTGGACGGGAATACCCCGACCTGGCCCGTGTACACGATCACGGGCCCGGTGGTGAACCCGACGATTCTCAACCGCAGCACGGGCGAGCGGATCACCGTGCAACTCACGGTGCCCACGGCCGAGGTGCTGACCATCGACACCCGGTCCCGCGCGGTGCTTCTCAACGGCGCTTCGCGGTACGGCGCTCTGACGCCGGAATCCGTCTGGTTCCCGTTCCGGCCGGGCACGCTGCGGCTCGAATTCGATGACCTGTTGGGCGACAAGTCGCGGGGTGCTGACGTGCGTTGGCGTTCCGCGTGGATTTAGGGGGTGACATATGGCGGGAGGTATCCGCGCACCGATCTACCTGCACAAGGGAGAATACGACTCCGGGGATTTCCGGGCGGTCCTGTCGGATATCCGGGGATTCAATATCGGTGTGATCCCGGGGTCGGCGGGCGATGCGCTCAAGGTGTCGGCTGTTGCCGGAAGTTCGGCGCGCGTTGCCGTAAATGGCGGACGGGCTTGGGTGCCGCTCACAAAGGCTAACGTCCGGGATACCCGGCACGCTTTCTACGTGGATCTTCCGAGCCCCGGCGTGCAATTCAATCTCGGTACCGCATCGGCCACCGCGGACCGTTACGACCTGGTAATTGTGCGCGTTTCCGACGATAACGACGTGACCACCTACGCCGAGGTTCCCCTAGCGAATTACGCGCCCGGGAACATGGCGGCCGGCTGGTGCATTGACGTGGTGCGTGGAACGGACGGTGCGGCGGCCCCAAGTGTGCCGTACGACAGCTATCTGATCCTTGCCAAGGTGCGCGTCAAGAAGGGCGCTACAAGCCTCACAGCGGCCGATATCGAGGATCTGCGGTACTCGACCACGGGCCAGGGTGATCCGACCGTTCTTGCGCCGATCCGCACGGCTGCGGGACAGAGCGTCGCGGCGGTCGCCGGTAGTCAGTCCCGGGGCGGACTGATCTACAACAGCGACGAGGACCGGATTTACGTCAAGGGCGCCACCGACGCTAAACCCCTGGTCAACCGGGCCTTTATGACCGGGCAGACCGGCCGGGGCTCTACCGGCTGGTGGGGCGTGGACTCCCCCGATCTCAACGGGTCGGGCCTGGTGATGCGGTACGACGGGCCGGCCGCCGCGTACGACCGCGTGGGAATCCTGAATTACCAGGTCCGGGTAACCGGCCCCGCAGACCGCGAAGGCTGGCACAGTATTTGGACGTTCAGCGATGCAGCGTTCTACTGGGAATCGCTCCGAAAGTACGAGCGCACAAACCAGGGCCTTACGCCGCACTGGGGTTCGGCGCAGGTTCTCATTCCGAAGAACAAGCCGCTCAAGGTGTGGCATTCGCTGTACTCGCAAGGCGGGTTCGCGCAGTTCGACGAGTGGCAGTCGTATTCACAGATGACTGTCATTCCGCTGGAGTGATGCCCAGTGCCTGACTACCGCGTGATTTACGCCGAGTTCATGTCCGGCGATATCTGGGGCGAACTGGCAGTGACCGATCTCGCGTTCTCGCGGGGTATCAGCGAGCCCGGTTCCGCATCGGTCAAGGTCCCGCTTTCCCTTTTCGACTGGTCGGCACTCAAGCCGTGGCGCGTGCTGGTCTATATCCAGCGCGGGCAACAGATCGTATGGGGCGGGCCCCTGGTCGCTTTCTCGCTCGACCTGGAGAGCGAGACGGCCGAGCTTCATTGTCTCGGCCTGTGGGAGTACTACCGGCACCGGCAGATCACCTATGACGCCGTATTCGTGCAGCGCGACCAGGGCGCCATAGTGCAAAGCCTGGTGCAGGATTTCGCGGACGGCACCGGGCAATACACCTGGAACACCGGCCCGAAAGCGCTCACGTTCGACGCCTCGGCGGCAACCGGCATCCTCCGGGACCGCACCTATCGGGCCTATGAGCGGAAGATGGTGGGACAGGTGGTCGAGGATCTGTCCGGGGTCCGCGACGGTTTCGATTTCCGGATTGATCACTGGTGGTTCGGGGGCCGGATCGTGAATGCGTTCAAGTTCGGCCCGCCCTCGGGGAACCCGAGTGACCTGGTGTTGGAGCACGGGGCGAATTGCGATATCCCGTCCGCCTCGGTGGACGGAACGAGCATGGTCACGGAAGCGGTAGCAACTGGCGGCGGAGAGGCGGAAAACCAGCTCGCGGCCTGGTGGTACAACCTGCCCGCCGAGACCGAGCCCGGCCGCCGGATTCCCCGCCTGTCGGCTGTCCAGTCCCGCCAGGACGTGATCCGGGCGGACACGCTCACCGCGTACGCGCAGCAGATGGTGTCCGAGGGTTCAACTCCCGTCACAATTCCGGCTGTTCGTCTCTACCCATCGGCGTATCCGGGCCCGGGGGACGTGCTGCCGGGGCAACAGGCCCGGGTGCGGGCCCGAGCCGGCGGGCGCCTGGTGCTCGATGGCACGTACAAGATCACCGGGCAGTCGGTGAAGCTCACGGACGGCGGCGAGGAGTGCACGCTGTCCCTGGTGCCCGGGGAGGTGTTCGCCAGTGTCGGGAGCGCTGCAAGTCCCTAGCCTGTCAGGGGAGTTCGCCGAGCTGCGGCGGCGCCTTGACGCGCTGGAGAGGAACCCGAGGACGGGTGCCCGCGACGAGCCGTTGCCCGCATCCCCGTACGAGGGGTGGGGCGCCGGAACGGCTTTCCGAGCGGTTGCACAGATCGGAATCGGGGGGCTGAATCAGCCCGTTATCCGGCTGGATTTCCGGGCCACGGTGTCCGGCTCCGGATTCGTGGAGTTCCGCCTTTACGACGTGGATTCCGGCCGTTTCACCAGCGCCGTGACCGCCCTCGGGGTCGGGGCGAATCAGTGGATTCGCTGCGAATGGCTGCACACCCTTGACCCGCCGCACACCCGGGCCGGGACGTGGCGGCGCGTGCTGCTGCAAGCCAGACAGAGCGTCGGCACGCCGGGCCTGTCCGTGTGGCTCGGCCTGGCCTCGGGGGTGTCCACCAGGACCGCCCCGGGGGCGACCACCGCCGGGGCCTGGTCGGCCGTCTCGGCCCCGGCCGGCTACTGACCAGAGAGGAGAGCGACCGTGCCCGCAGACGCGCAGGCATACACGCTGTCGATCACGCTCCCGCCCGAGGACGTACGGGCCATCGTCACGTACGTGACAGGCCAGGACCCCGGGCCGCCGACAGCAGAGACCATCCGCAGGGCGGGCGAGGAGGTGCAGCGCGTGGCCGAGGCGGCCGTAACCGCCTTACTGCGCAGGACCGTTGACTATCGCCCGCTCGCTGCGGCCGTAACGATCCGCACCGAGGGAACCGACCCGAATGCATCCGTCCCACTCACCGGGCCCGCCGACCCCGCCTGACCAGCTCGGCACGATCCACATCGGTGCCCGAGAGGTCTATGACCAGGTGGTTGGGCTGCGCGAGGACGTGCGCGCCATGGGCCAGCAGGCCGAGGGCGTGCGGGAAGAACTCGCCGACCATGAGTCCCGCCTGCGGGCGCTGGAGGCGTGGCGCTACGCGCTCCCCATCGGCGCCGTGACAGGCGTACTCGCGGCCGTGATCAGCCTGGTGCAAGCGCTCACGAAGTAGCGCACCAGAGAACCGAATACAGAATCCGAGCCCCGTCCGGGCCTACCCGGCGGGGCTTTTGCATGCCCAAAACAGGGGGAAATCAAATGGCACGCATGCCCGGCGCCGAGTGGCGCCCCATTCCCAGCAACTTCACCCGGGGCGGACAGGAGTCCGTACAGGGTGTGGTCATCCACATCATGGACGGCAGTCTTTCCGGTACCGATTCCTGGTTCCGGAACCCTGCCGCGCAGGCCAGTTCGCATTTCGGCACCGGAAAGGGCGGTCAGCTCTACCAGTGGGTGGACACCGCCGATCGGGCGTGGGCGCAGGCTGCGGGCAATCGCAACTGGCTCTCGGTCGAGAACGAGGGGCGCGGCGGTGACTCGCTCACCTCGGCGCAGCTCGACCGGTGCGCGGCCGTCCTGGCGTGGGCTCACCAGGTCTACGGCGTCCCGCTGGCGGTCACCAGCTCGACCGGCGGACGGGGCCTCGGCTACCACGGTATGGGCGGCTCGGCGTGGGGCGGGCACACGTCCTGCCCCGGTTCCGCGATCGTCGCGCAGCTTCCCGAGATCGTCCGCCGCGCGCAGGCCCTCGCGGGTGGCGGTGGTGGCGGCGGCTCGACCGGCGGCACCTACACCGTGCGCTCCGGCGACACCCTGTCCGAGATCGGCCAGCGGCTCGGAATCGACTGGCACAAGATCGCCGAGGCGAACGGCCTGCGGTCCCCGTACGTGCTCCAGATCGGCCAGCGGCTCACCCTGCCGGGTGCCGGCTCGACCACCTACACCGTGCGCTCCGGCGACTCCCTGTCCGTGATCGGGGCCCGCCTCGGGGTGTCCTGGCAGCGCATCGCCGAGGCCAACGGCATTCGCGCTCCGTACGTGATCACCCCGGGCCAGACGCTTCGCATTCCGTAACTCTCCGTCAGCTCCGCGGCGCCCGGCATGTCCGTTTCTGGGTGCATTTTGCAGCTGCTCGGACAGCTGGCCCGCGGGGCCCTTTTCTCACTCTTCGTAACCAGTTTTGGGGGCTCCCTTGAAGTTCATCACGACCCATCCGGCCCGGATCTACGCCGTTCTGGTGGCCGCTCTGGCCCTGGTGGCGCACTACGTGCCGTCCCTGCCGTCCGCCCTGGTGCTCGGCCTGGCGGCGGCCGTTCTCGGCACCGGTGAGGCTGTCCAGCGGGCCGAGGACGGCAAGACCGCGCGGGCCCTGGCCAAGCCCGTCCCGGTCGAGGTGAACGACCACTACGACCAGCACCAGGACGACGAGCGCGACCAGGCCCCGGCACAGGCCGCGCTGTTCCAGGTGAGCGAGTGACCTACCGGCACGTGGCCCTACTCGGCCGGGCCCGGAGCGGTAAGGACAGCATCGCGGGCCGGCTGGTGGAGCGGTTCGCGTTCACCCGGGTTGCGTTCGCCGACTCGCTCAAGCGGGCCGCGCTCGACCTTGACCCGATCATCGGCGCGCAGCCGCTCGGCATGGCCACCCTGCCTATCCGGCTGTCCGAGGTGATCGGCCGGTATGGCTGGGAGCGGTGCAAGGCGGAGTATCCCGAGGTCCGCAGGACGTTGCAGCGGCTCGGCGAGGGCGTCCGCCAGGGCGACGCGGACCACTGGCTACGGCTCGCCCTGGCCAAGGTGGACACCGCCGACCGGTGGAACCTGCCCGTGGTCGTCTCGGACGTGAGATACGCCAACGAGCTTGCGGCGCTTCGGAGTCGGGGCGCCCTGGTGGTCCGTGTCGAGCGGCCCGGGGCCGGAGCCGGCGGGGAAGCCGAGCACCACGTGTCGGAGACCGAGCTAGACCACGCCCCGGTAGACGTGACCGTGCCCAACTCCGGGACGCTGCAAGACCTTTACGCACTCGCGGACACGCTCGCCGTGCGCCGCTGACACAGCGGGCGAACAGGTGGTGCGGTTGTGAACGGGTGGCCTTTCTCCCTTTCTTCTACTTTTTTCTTGTGTATCTAAAAAATAGGAGAGAACCACAACCGCACCACCCCTCGCCCATCAATCCCGAGGGGGGACTATGGCCGGAGCGATCCGGACGATTCAGCGCGGGGGCTCACGGTGGTACGTGGACCCGGTAACCGCGATCAAGTACCCGGGTGTGACTTCCGTGGTCGCCATGCTGCCTAAGCCTTTCCTGGTCTGGTGGGCGGCCCGGATGACCGCTGAAACGGCGGTCGCCAACCTGCCCGCCGTGGCGTCGATCGCCGAGCGGGACGAGGCGGGCGCGGTCGATTACCTGCGCAACGCGCATTCGCGGTACACCAAGCTGCGGGCAAAGATCGGCTCCGAGGCACACGACCTTTTCGAGCGCATGATCCGGGGCGAGATCATCGGCCGCGTCCACCCGGACCTAGAGCCGTACCGGGCCGGTTTCGCGGAGTTCCTTGACGCCGTGCGCCCCGAGCTGGTGCGCGCCGAGGATATCGCCTGGTCGGATTCCCACCAGTACGCCGGTTCTTTCGACGCGATTATCCGCGTCCGCCTCGGCGAGGACGGCAAGCCCGACCACGTAAACGGGGAGTGGCGCACCCTGATTGTGGACTGGAAGACGAGCAAGTCCACGTATCCGGACGTGGCTCTCCAGATGGCCGCTTATGCCCACGCGGACAAGATCATTGCCCCGGACGGTACCGCCGAGCCCATGCCAGAATTCGCTGGGGCTGCTGTTCTGCACATCACCCCGGAGGGCTGGGCATTCAAGCCGGTCCGAATCGACCGCGAGGTCTTCGACGTGTTCCTTACCCTGCGCAAGGTTTTTGACTGGGACCGCGACACTTCTAAGTCCGTGATCGGCCGCGCTATCGCCGAGGGCGCCCGCCGGCTCATCACCGGGACGCAGCGCCGCGCGTAGCTAGACCGTTCTGCAGGACGTAATTTCAGGGGCAGGCTCGACCGGGCCGCGCCCCTTTTTCATGCCCAAAATCAGGGGGACCTTTCATGGCGCTTCGCATTTTCGAAACCGACCCGGCCGCTCGCCCGAAGGCGACTTTCTCTGACGACACCGTGGGCCGATTCTCCGGCGGCAAGCAGGAGAACGGTATTCCCGTGGCGCTGCCCGCGTGGCGCGTCTCCACCGGTGATCCGGAGGTGGCTGCGGCTATCGCTCAGCTCATGGGCGGCGTGGCGGTCGAGACCGATTCCACCAACGAAAACTTTATCGACGTGGAGACCACCGCCGATAAGGTCAAGGTCGTTCTTTCCGGCCCGGACGCCGTTTCGTCCGATCTCAAGCTCTGGAACGGCCCGAGCCTGATTCACCACTGCGATGGTGTGGAATTCCTCAGCCCCGACGAGGACCGAGGCCGGCCGTGCCACTGCCCCGCGCTGATGGAGGACCGAAAGGCCGCCGCTAAGAGCAAGCGCGGCCCGGCTCCGTCCATTTCCGTTTCCTTCCGGCTGGCCGAGGATTACGACCTTGGCGTATTCAAGCTCCAGACCGGTTCTTGGAAGCTCGCCGAGGTCCTGCACGAGGTGGAGAACGCCCTTTCCAAGATTGACGGCGAGGCCCTGTGCTCCCTTGAGCTGGAGCACGTCGAATACACCACGAAGAAGGGCCGTGACGTGAGCTACCGCAAGCCCGTAATCAAGGTCCTTAAGGCGTGGAACGAGGCGATTGCGGACCCGAAGTTCTAGCCGGAAAAGCCGGTCGGGGGCCCCGTGTAAATCAAGCCGCGGGGCCCCTTTCCGTGCCCGGAAGGGGGTATTTCCTTGCCCATTCTCGAACTGTGCGCCGGAGTCGGCGCCCTCGGTGTCGTGGCCGAGCACATCACCTCTGACCAGGTGCGATACGTCGCCGAGATCGACCCGGGCGCCTGCGCCATCCTGGCCGAGCGCTACCCGGACGCCCCGAACCTCGGCAATATCACGGAAATCGACTGGTCCACGCTGGTGGGCGAGGTGGACGTTATCACCTCCGGTTTTCCGTGCCAGGGAATCAGCAACGCCGGACTCCGGAAGGGATTGGAAGATGAACGCTCGGGGCTCTGGTACACGGTCCTTGAAGCGATTCGCGTTCTACGACCCCGAATCGTGTTCCTGGAAAACGTTTCCGCGATTCTTCGCCGTGGCCTCCCGGAAGTCGTCTCAGGCTTGGCCGAGATCGGGTATGACGCTCGATGGTGTTGCATTCGAGCGTCAGATATCGGAGCCGCGCACCACCGGGACCGGTGGTTTTGTGTCGCGGTTCCTCAAGACGCCGACGGCGAATCTTGGGATCAATGGCGGAGCGCAGCACCCCGACAAAAGGCGGGCCCGTGTTCCTCGCGATTCTGCGGGGGGGGGGGGGGGGGGGGGCAGTCTGCCGATTCCCGAAGCCAGCCCCACGGGGCCACGCTCGCCGATGAAGTCTGCTTTCTATTGCCCTACTCCGACAGCCTCAGACGGACTCGGGGGACCGGGGACGGGACCGGCCCGACAGGGCGGGATGAATTTGCGGACGCTGGTCATTCACCTTCCGCATGGTGGGGCGACTACCACCCCGTGATCCACCAGTGGGAAAAGCGGTTCGGCTATCCGGCACCCGCGCCTACCGAACGGGGGCCGCGCGGAGGAATCCGCGTCACGGCCAAGTTTGCCGAATGGCTCATGGGATTTGTCCCGGGCTGGGTGACGGATATTCCCGGGCTCACCCGGGGCCAGCAGCTCAAGGCCGTTGGCAACGCCGTGCAGCCGCAGCAGGCATACGCGGCATTCACACAGCTACTTGAAATCGAATACGAGGGGGAAACCGAGGATGGGTAAGCGGGGGGTCGTCGCCGACTACGGCGGCGAGGAGCTTTACCGGGGTGATCTGATCGCCTACGCGGCACGCCAGGGAAACCGCGTGCGCATGGCTGACGCGATCGTTCTGCGGGTCACTACGCGGCTGGAGAGCGGGCGGCTTCGCCCCATGCTGCTGGTGCGCCCCACCGGAATTGAGTCCGGTTTCGCCAAGCGCCGCACGCTGCGCGCCGAGTGGATTTCCGCCGAACACGTGCGGCTGATCATTCCGGACGCCACGGGCGAGCGCGTCTAGCAATCAACGGGGGACCAATGGAACTGCGAATCACGGCGGAGTCGGCTCCGCCTCTGGGGGACGTGCGCGCGGCGGGGCCGGGTGACGTGGTGGTCATGGTCCCCGGATACAAGACCCGCCCGGACTGGGTGCGGTATCTCGCTGCGGCGGCCCATGCATTCGCCAGGGGGGCCCGAATTCGGCAGGGGGACGGGGCGTGAGCATTCCGTCCGAGCCGTTTGGTTTCTGGCTCTGTGTGTCGCTGCTCGGCGAGGCGGTGTGCCTGCTGGGGCTGATTGGCGCCCTGGCGTATCTGCTGTGGGGGTGGATTGATCGTGAGTAACCCGAACAAGGCCCGGGGGACGGCATGGGAGAGCCGCGTACGGGACTACCTGAATTCGTATCTCGGCCTGGTGGACGACTCCGGCCGGCTGGTGAATCCCGCTGACGGGATGAACGTCCGCAGGGCCGCGCAGGAGGGAGCCCGGGACGTGGGCGACGTTCACTGTTGGCCGTTCGTTCTGGAATGCAAGGACGTGAGTTCCCCGGCCGTTCCGACGTGGCTCCGGCAGGCGAATACCGAGGCGGAGAACGCGAATTACCCCTTCGGCGCGGTGGTGCACAAGCGGCGCGGCAAGGCGGTGGCCTCGGGCCGGGTGCACGTCTCGGTGAGCACGTGGACGGCCGTGCGGAACTACCTCGGTACGCCCGTGGACGATGCGGCCGGGCTGTACGGGGTCGAGTACCGGGCCCGGGGGCTCGACACCTCCCGCTGGTACGTCTCGCTGTCCCTCGGGGACTTCGCGGACCTGGTGAGCGATGTTCGGGGGGCTCATGCTGTTCCGTGATCTGCTCGCCCGGTTCTCCGGGGTGCTCGACCAGGCAGACGGCGGGTACGTCGCGTTGTGCCCCGCACACCCCGACTCGCGGCCGTCCCTGCGCATCTGGCGGGGCGAGGATCACAAGGTCCGGTTGGTGTGCCGAGCCGGCTGCAAGACCGAGGACGTGATCCGGGCGGCCCGCCTCGGGTGGTCCGACCTGTTCGACGTGACCGGCCCCGGCAGCACGGTTCCGGCCGCGCGCCCCGAACTGGTGCCCGTCGCCCTGGTGGCCGCGCTCTCCGGCTACGTGGACCGGTGCTCGCTCGCCCTCGGGGACTTCACCGGCCAGTGGGCCGAGCGCGCCCGCGCGTACCTGCTCGACCGGTTCGGGGTGGACGCCGAGACGGCCGCAGAGCTGCGGATCGGTGTTGACCCGGGCGACCAGGCCGAGGGGTTCCCGTACGTCTCCCGGGCCTACTCCGCGCACCCCCGGCTGACCGTGCCCCTGGTCGGGTTCGACGGGGCCCCACGGGGCCTACAGGGGCGCGACCTCGGCGGCCGGTGCCCGGGGCGCTGGCTCAGCCTCACCAACCCCGAGGGCCTGCGGTGGGCGCCGTACGGCGTGCTGCGCGGCTCCGGTGGCTGGGGCACGGTCCTGGTGACCGAGGGCCCCGGGGACGCTCTCACCGCCGTGGGGGTCGGCTATGACGCGCTGGCCATCCGGGGCGCTTCGCTGGCCAACTCGCCCGAGCTGGTGCAGGAGGTGGCCGAGGGGCTGCGCGGCTCGCTGGTGGTGATCTGTGGCGACCACGACACCGCCGGAGCCGGGTTCTCCGCCCGGCTCGCCGAGGGGCTGACCGAGCACGGCGTGACCGCTCACGTTCTCCAAATCCCGGTCCCTGGCTGGGACTTGACCGACTGGCGCGAGTCGGCCCCCGAGCGGTTCGCGGCCGAGCTGCACCGCGCGGTGAAGTCGGCCCGGCCGGCTCTCGCCCCCGCCGAGGTGCAAGAGGCCACCAGAGCGGCCGAGTTGGCGACCCGCACCGGGGCCGACACCGTGTCCCGCGACCAGGGGGCCGAGGCCGCGCGAATCCTCTCGGACCTGGTGTCCACCCTCGGCGAGTCGGACGCGATGAACGCACACGCGTTGGTCGCTTTCACCGATGGCACGATCCGATATGCCGCCGGGCTCGGCTTCTACACGTGGAACGGCCGAATATGGGTCCGCTCAGATATGCGGGTGCGACAGGAAATCCACCGCATGGGCGCGGCGCTGGTGCTCGCCGGTCAGAACCAGCTAGCACGCGGATTCACCATGACCAGCAGGATTGACGCCCTGCTGACCGAGCTATGTTCCGTTCCGTCCGTCTCTATCGACGCCTCGGATTTCGACAACCGGCCCGACCTGCTGAATTTCAAGAACGGCACCGTGGACCTGCGGACCGGAGAAATCCGCCCGCACGACCTCGGGGACCTGCTGACGTACGGGCTCGATATCAACTACGACCCGTGCGCGCAGTGCCCCCGTTGGGAACAGTTCCTCTCGGAAATCTTCCCCGGCATGCCGGAGATGCCCGCCTATATTCAGCGGCTGGTGGGATACGGGATCACGGGGCACGTGACGGAACAGGCGTTCGGCGTGCTGTGGGGTAAGGGCGCGAATGGGAAAAGCGTCCTGGTGGACACCCTTACTTCCGTGTTCCGCAGCATCACGAAGACAACCCCGTTCGCCACTTTCGAGGAACGCAAGAGTGGCGGAATTCCAAATGATGTGGCGGCCCTCCGCGGCGCCCGTTTGGTAATGGCCAGCGAGGGCGAATCCGGGAAGGCTATGTCGGAATCCATTCTTAAGCGGGTGACCGGCAAGGATATGATTTCGGCGCGTTTCCTCCGTCAGGAATTCTTTGAGTTCAAGCCGTCTTTCCTGCTGCTGCTGGCGACCAACCACAAGCCGAAATTCAAGTCGCAGGACGAGGGCCTTTGGCGGCGGGTCAAGCTGCTGCCTTTCGCGCGCTACTTTGCACCGCACGAGCGTGATCCCGATCTGGACCGGAAGTTGCTGGCCGAGGCCGAGGGAATCGCAGCGTGGGCGGTGCGCGGTGCGGTCGAGTGGTACCGCCGAGGGCTGCAAGACCCGCAGGTCATCACGGGTGCGTCGCGTGAGTACCGCGAAACCTCGGACCCGCTCGCAGGCTTCTTCCCGGGCATCCTGGAAAGCGCGGAAGACTCCGTTCTCATGAACGGAAACGAGGCTTTCAACGAGTATTTGTCGTGGTGTGAAGCCGAGAACCTTCCCGCCCGGGAACAGTGGACTCGGCGCTCTTTCTACGACGCCATGGAGGAACGCGGAGCGGTCCGCAGGACCACTAAGCGGGGCATCGCGCTGGCCGGTGTACGGCTCGCCGGCCAGGGGCCCGAACCGACAGGGCCAGGCATATTCGGACCCTGACACCAGCACCACGCGGGCCGTCCACCTTGACCAGGTGGGCGGCCCCTTTTTGCTTTCGGGGGGAAGCATGATCGAGTACCGGCACGAAATCGCCGGAGACACCATCACGGTTCACGTGCCCGAGACGCCCGAGGATCTACAGGAATTCTCGGCCTGGCTCGACCGGGCCCGTCGCCGGGGCCCCGTGGCCGTGGATACAGAGACCACGGGTTTGGAGATATTCGGCCCATCGTTCCGGCTCCGCACCGTCCAATTCGGGGACGCCCGCGACGCGTGGGTGATCCTCTACGAACGGGGCGGATACCACCAGGCGTATGCCCGGGACGCCCTGCGGCGGTGCCGAGAGATCCTGATTCACAACGCAGCCTATGACTGGCTGGTGATCAACAGGTGCGCGGGAATCCCGCTGGAAGAACTCGCACCCCGGACGACAGACAGCCGCATCCTGGCCATGCTCCACGACCCGAGGCCGCCCCAAGACGGCGGAATCGGGACCGCTCTAAAGCCGCTCTCCGCCCGCTGGGTTGACCCGTCCGCTCCGGATACTCAGAACGGCCTGACGGCGGTTTTCAACAGCCTCGGATACACGAAAGAAACCGGGTGGGCGGGAATCGACCTGTTGCACCCGACCTACCTCCTGTACGCCGGGCTGGACGTGATCCTGACCGCCCGCCTGGTGCCCGTTCTGCGGGCCGAGCTGCACCGCCTCGGCGTCCCGGTGCGCCTGGTGGAGTACGAGCACGAGATAGCCCGGCTGTGCGCCGTGATGCAGCGGGCCGGGCTGCTGGTGGACCAGGAGTACGCGCAGCAGCTCGCGCGCCGGCTGGCCGAGGAGGCCGAGCGGTACGCGGCCCTGGCGGCCCGGTACGGGGTCGTCTCGCTCGGGAGCCCCGCGCAGGTGGCCGAGGCCCTGCAAGGCATGGGCGAGGCCCTGACGGAGCGCACGCAGACCGGCGCGCTCAAGGTGGACAAGGCCGTTCTGTTGCCGCTCGCGGACCTTGACCGGGACTGGCAGCGGATCGGCGCACGGGAGCCAAATCCCCTGGCTGACGCGGTACTTCGCGGAAAGCGGGCCGGGAAGTGGGGCGTGTCCTACGCCGAGCGGTTCATATCGAAGCTCTCGGCCGAGGGCCGCATACACCCCACCGTGTCCGCTCTCGCGGCGCGCACGGGCCGCATGTCCGTGACGGACGGGCTCCACCAGCTACCGAGTTCCGACCACGTGATCCGCCGCGCAATCCTCGCCGAGCCGGGGCACGTCATGATCAGCACTGATTTTCAGGCCATCGAAATGCGGGTGTTGGCGGCCCTCGCGGACGTGCGGAAAATGAAGGCTGGATTCCTTAGCGGGGGCGACAGCTTCGATATCCACGCCTACACCGCCCGCCTTATCAAGGGCGACGCTGCGACCCCGAAGCACCGCAAGATTTTCAAGGGCGCCGGGTTCGGAAAAGTTTACGGCGGCGGGGTAACCACAATTGCCCGCCAGACCGGGGCGCCCGAAGAAGAGATTGCCCAAGCCCTCATTGCCTACGACCGGCAGTTTCCCGAGATCAAGAGGGCTGCCCGCCGCTGGCAGCGCGAGGCTTTCCAAAACGGCATGGTCTACATCTCGGCCGTGGGCCGGCGGCTTCCATTGGACCGAGACCGTACATACGCTGTGGTCAATTATGCCTGCCAAAGCGTTGCCCGCGATGTACTCGGGCAGGCAATGCTGAATGTCGAATCGGCCGGGTTGCTTCCCTATTGCCGCTTGCCAATTCATGACGAGCTGCTTGCGTCGGCCCCGCGCGAGAACGCCGAGGAGGTTGCCCGCGAGTTTGAGAAGTGCATGACGTGGGACCTGTACGGCGTGCCCATCACGGCCGAGGCCGAGATAGGCGGGCGGTCGTGGGGCAGCCTCTACGGCGCCGATTTCTAACACCCCGTCACTTGTTCCCGCTCCGGCATCACAGATAGGTCACACATAGCCCTGCGGCTACGACCTCCGGCGTATGGGCGCAGGTCAGAGACCCTACCTAGGGACGATGCGGAGCGCCGGAAGCTACTCGGCGTCATCGAAATATCTCGGTTCGGGGCACGATCCCGAGCCTATGTCCGCCATGCGCCAATAGTCCGTAATAGATGCTTTGCCCGCTACTTGGTCCATACCTAAATTCATTGCCACGCAGAGATCAGGCAATGCGCAAGCCCCGTCCTGCTAATCCGGGACGGGGCATTTTTATGCCCTTTTTGAGGCGCATTCATTAACGGCCGCGGGGCCATTTAGCGACCCCGCATTCCGCGTTCCGGGAAACCTCCGCCCTTCACAAGGGCAAGCGACCCGAACACGGAGCAGGCCCAATGACTACGTTTACCCCTGGCCAGATAAGCGCTGCCCAGAATGGCGACCTTTCCGCCATATCCGCCATCATCTCCGAAGCTGAGACCCTGATTCAGCAGCGAGCCCGCGAGTATGCCATAAGCGAATCCTGGGCGGATTACGCTCTGGCTGACGATCTTGCCTCGGTGGGGCGCGTCCGGCTGTGGGAAGTTCTCCAGACGTTCGAGGGGGACAACCCGCGCAAGTTCATGCACTACGTTGACCAGGCTTTGCACTCCGCCATGTCAGAAGAACGGCGCAAGCACCGCCGTCCCGGGGTCTCGGAGCGCACGGCCCGAGACTTCGAGCTTGCAATCACGCTGGCCGCCGGAGACCCGTTCGCAGCCGTTCAAATCGCCACGACCGACGAAATGGGCCCCCGGAAGATGACCCGGGATCGGGCATACGCCGCGCTGCTGTCCTGGCTCGGGACGGAATCGATCGACCCGCACCGGAGCGCGGACGCGGAGGACGATTCGGGCGACGCCCTCCGGGACGTGGTGGCGGTCCTTGCCGAGGTGCCCGCCGATCTGGTCGAGGCGGCCGACTACGACACCACACGGCGCAACGCCATCCGCGAGCAAGTCCAGCGCACCCTAAGCCTGTTGAGCGAGCGTCAGCGACACGTGCTCAAGGCCGACCACGGCATTGCCCCCGTGGGGCTCTACGGTGACCAGCCCGACGCGGTGTTGGCGGACGCCATGGGCGTTACCCCGTACCAGGTGAAGCAAGCCCGGATCAAGGGCAAGACCAGGTTTGCCGAGCTGTACGCGGCCGGAGCTCAGACGTGGTGACCCTGCCGACCCGCGACGGCGGGACAGTCGAGATCACCCGGTGCGGCGCCCTGGTGGACGTGCACGTCCGGGACGCCGAGGGGCGAACCGTAGCCACCGTGGTTCGCCGAGCCGGCCGGGCTGCACTACTCCTCGCGCGGCCAAGGAAGTTGAAGGATGAACGCGACTCGAACACATGATCCATTGACTGTGAGTCACTGAAAAGGCCCCCCCCTTGCTTCGGTGAGGGGGGATTTTTTCATGTCCACAGACAATCGTGTTCACGCCAAACCGCGGGGCGCGACACGTGGCGAAACATGCAGGTCAGGGCCCCTTATCGATGGTAAAGGCAACCTAATGGGCAGCTTAAGGAGTGGCCTAGATCACACCAAGAAAAGGGCTGCCGATTGTCGGTCTCGTGGTTTAACGTCAGGGCATGGTTACGCACCGCAACGAGTTTCGAGTTCGAACAACTGTCGTCGTGTCCGCGTCGGGGGGAGGCACGCCCGGCGTGTGGCCCGCCTGTCCCGAGCTGCCCGAGCTGTTCGCCGAGACCCGTATCCGGACGTGCCTGGACCTGCTGCGCACGCTGGAGACCCAAGGCGGCATCGTGGCTCGGCTGATCGCCCGGAGCCCGTACAAGGCGTTTCGCGTGTTGGCCAGGGACACCGAAACCGGCGGGCTCGCTGGCTACGTCGAATGGGTCCGCAGCCCCGGAACCGGCCGGTGGGTGCAGTGGGACGAACCGCTGACCTGCTGCGCGCACGGGTGCCACCAGCCGGCCCCGACCATGCTGGAGGCAGCGTGAGCACCCGACGTGAGTTCCTGCTGTCCTACGACTGCGAAGTCACGGCCTGGTCGGTCGGCTTCCGCCTCGGCGCTCACCTGGTCGGCTACGGCCTGGCCGAGCGGTACGGCATCGCGGTGCGCAGGCTGCCCCTGCGGCGGGCGGACGGCCCCGCGTGGGCGCTGTGGCTGGTGGACCGGACCCCGGGTGAGCCCGCGCCCTCGGTGCTGCTCGCGTCGGCGCCGCTGACGACCCGCGCCCTGGTGGTCGAACTGCTAGCGCTCGCCGCGTAGGAACGACAAGGCTCCGCCACCCCCCGGAGTGGCGGGGCAACTCTCGCTTGGCACGTTTCCATAGCCCCGTTCGGGCGTACGCTGATACCACATCAGCGCGTGTGGCGGGAGAGGCCCCAATGACGGACCTACCAGCAGAGATGACTACAGGCGAGCGAATCCGGACCGTGCGCGAGCGTCGGGGGATGACCCGTGCCGCTACGGCCGGGCTGGTCGGGCGCTCGTCTGACTGGCTTAAGAAGATCGAGAGCGGGGAGCGCGAGATTCGCGGCGTAGCCCTGTTGATCAAGCTGGCGCAGGTGCTTCACGTAGACGACGTGTCGGCCCTTACCGGGGACACGTTGAGCATCCCCGCAGACCAGCCCGGGAAGGTGTCGCATCCTGCCGTCTCGGAGATTCGCCGAGTGATGCACTCGGTGTCGTTCCAGCCGGCCCCGGCGGACCTGGTGTCGGCAACGATTCTGCGCGGCCGGGTAGAGCAGGCATGGCGCCTGTGGCACACATCGGCGCACCAGCGCACCGAAGTTGGCGCCCTGCTGCCGGACCTGCTCAGCCAAGCTCACGGAGCCGTACGGGGACACGACGGGCAGGAGCGGCGGGCAGCGTACGCCGCGCTGGCTGACCTGTACCGGCTGGTGCAACGGATGCTCGCTCACATCAGCGAACCAGAGCTGTACTGGCTCGCGCTCGACAGGGCCCGAGACGCATCGGAGCAAGCGGACGACCCGGTGTCCCTGGCCCTCGGGGCGTGGACTGTGAGCATCGGTCAGCGCGCAGTCGGCTACGTGGATGAGGCTGTGCACACCGCCGAGCTTGGCATGGGCCTGGTTCGGCCACTGCTCGACTCGGGCAACTCGGAAGTCCTGGCGGCCTATGGCCAGTTGCACCTACAGGCGGCGTGCACCCATGGGCTCGACGGGGTGTCTGGGCCAGCGCTTCACCACTTGGACGAGGCGGCCCGCGTCGCCGAGAGGCTTCCCGCTGGCTACTGGCACGCGCAAAGCGCGTTCGGTGCGTCGAACGTGGCGGTGTATGGAGTCTCTATCGGCGTTGGACTGCGACGACCGGGGGAAGCGCTGCACCGCTCGGAGCAAATCGACCCCGGCAGCATCGCTTCGCTGGAGAGGCGGTCTCGTCTGCTGCTCGACATCGCCTTTGGGTACCACCAGAAGCGCGAGATCACCGCAGCCGTGCACTACCTCGGCGAGGCGGTCAAGGTCACCCCCGAGGGCGTCCGGTACGTCCCTGGCGCTCGCACCCTCGCGGCTGCACTCGAACGGCAGGCAGTAGGTCCGCTGCGCCGCTCTGCGGTCGAACTCGCCGAGTCAATCGGGGTAGCCGCGTAAGGCTTCCGGGTGGGGGGACAATCTGTCCCCATCGTCACAGCCGAATGCCCGTACCGTCCCACTGACGTGACGGGCATTCAGCATTTGGGCGGTGAACCTGGTGGGCGAGACGCACAGCGAGACCGTTAGGCCCCTCTGGACTCCCCTTCCCGGTGAGCTGGTGGTGGACACGGCCGCTGATCGGGTGGGCGAGTACCAGGGCCCCGACGGTGCCGGGGGATGGCTGCTGGCCCCGCCGGCTGGTGGCGAGCCGTGGTCCGCCGAGCCCGGAACGGTCCGGGTGGCGGCGCGAAACGACCAGGTGCGCGCCGAGGCGGCCCGTGCGACCGCCCGCGCACAGGGGAGGTACGCCGGATGAAACGGCGGCTCGCCCGCGTCGCCCTGGCCGTGGTGGTCGCCCTCGGGCCCGCCGCTCTGGTGGTCGCCCTGGCCAAGCTCGACCCGTTGTCCGCGCGTCGGTGGGTGTGGTGGTTCTCCGCCTTGGCGGTCGCCATGCTCGGCATCGTCTACGGCGGAGACTGGGAAACCTGGTGGCGCCGAAGACGTGCGCGAGCCCGTGTCCGCGCCGCTCAGCATCACGGTACGGCGCTGTGTCGAGAGGTACGGCGGGGCCGGGTGCGCCAGTGACCGCGCCGACCGACACGCCCACCGTGCCGGACGGGCTGCACTGGGAAACGGGCTGGTGCTGGCCGTGCGGCCAAACTCTGGACGTGACGCCGATACCGGCCATAGGGCGCCGCACGGTCATGACCGTCTGTCGGGACCACTACGGGAAGTACACCGCCCGGTTCCGCCGGACCATCCAGCTCCACCCGTGGCACGGGTTGCTGTCCCGCACGCGCGCCCGCTCGGTGGTCTCCTGATCTCCCGGAGTCGTCCCCCGTGCTCCGGGTACACCCGCCGGTTTCCCGGCGGAAGGGTGCGCAGGGTGGCGCGCCTGGTCGCCTCGGTCCGATCCTCGGCCCGGATCGGGGCGACCCCTTGCACTCCCGGCGTTGCCTGCGCTGCGCCGGGTGGCACAACCCCCGCCCTGGTGACGTGAATTGTGGACCACGGACGACCAGGGCGGGGCACAGACGAGAACTCAGCTACGGAGAACGGCACATGAGCGAGTGCCCCGAGGGCCCCGGCCACGAAATCCAGCGGGATACGGGGCCCGGAGCCATGCTGAGCGGTCCCGGCGGTCCGGTCTGGCGGTGCCTGACGTGCGGCCGGTGGGGCGGCATCCTGACCGCCGAGTGGGCCGAGCTGTTCCCCGGAGAGCCGGAGTTGTTCCCCCTCGGGTGGACGCGCCCCGGCGAGCCGGCTCCGCATCGGGCGCACAGCGCCCCGTGAACTCCCGTTCCGGCGGGCGGGGAAGGGTCAACACCCCCGCCGGAACGGGGCACCACTGCACGCGCACTACCTCACCGGACCACCGACCAGAGGGAGAGCACACGATGACCATCACGGCGCCGGAGGACGTCCTCCGGTCCCCGAACACGGTGCTGGCCAACGCCGTTGACAGCACGCTGGACGTGCTCCGCCCGCGCGTCTTCGCCGAGGAGCCCGAGCGCATCCGGTTCGTGGTCGGGACGCAGATCAACGGGCACCCGCACATCGGCACGCACCTGGTGCAGTCGCTCGCGTTCCTGCTCGCGGAGCAGACCCGAGACGACTACGGCATTGACGTGGACGTGGAGTTTCACGCGCTCGACAACGCGCCCGCCGAGACCGTCCGCGACCCCGAGACCGGGCACCGCTACCAGCGCACCTACGTTCACCAACTCGGACCGGACGCCATCGGCGCACTGGTCGCCGAGCACTACACGCCCTTGTTCGACGCGCTCTCGGCCCGCACGAACGTCCCCTACGGCGTGACGACCTACACCGCGCAGCAGGACGGCCCCGAGTTCCGCGCCGAGTTCGTGCGCACGCTGGAGTACCTGGAGGAAATCCGGTACTGGCTCGACCCCTCGGCCGGCTCGGCACACATCCGTCTGCCCTGCCCGGTCTGCGGGTGGGCCGAGAAGGACGCGCAGCGAACCCGCCTGCTCGAACTGGACGACTCCGGCGCACTGTTCGAGTCCGTATGCATGGACCACGGCCGGTACGAGTCCGATATCACGCCGCTCGGTGGCGGGTACGTGGACCTGGCCACCCTGTACCGCAACGTCGTCAAGGAACGGGCCTACCGGCCGGACGGCACCCTGCGCGTGATGGTCAAGGGCGGCGACTGGGTGTACGGCTGCTCGCTGGTGGACGGGGCACAGTCCGCCATCGGTCCCACCGCGACCGCCCCCGCGCGCATCTTCACCCCTCAGATTCTCGGCCCTGACGGCGGCAAGCTCAGTAAGAGCCTGCTCCGTGAGACGGCCGAGGCCGGACCCGCCGAGGGCGCCCCGTTCGGGTGGCTTCTTAACCCCTCGCTGTGGCCCGGCACCCCCGAGGACTACGTAAGGACGCTGACCGGGTTTGGTGAGCTGTTGCTCAGCAGTCCCCGGCACTTCTTCCGGTCCTACACCACAACCGAGATGGAACGACTCATCGTGACCACCCGCAAGCCTGCAACGAACCAAACTCAGGCGAAGCGCCCCAAGTCCATGGCGATCTACCGCCAGTACTTCGACCTGATCGCGGACGGCTCCAAGACCGTCGAAGTCCGCGTGCAGTACCCCAGCATGCTCCGCATCAAGGTCGGCGACCTGATCAACTTCACGTGCCGCGAACTCAGTTGCCTCACCCGCGTGACCCGCGTTGGCAAGTACAAGACGTTCAAGGAGATGTTCGGTACCGAGGACGTGCGGGCGGTCAACCCAAACGCCAGCGAGGCCGAACAGCTCGAAGCGATCTACGCCATCTTCCCGCCGGAGAAGGAGGCGTTGGGCGTCATCACGTTCCAGATTGAGCGGGTGAAGGGGGATGGCTGAGCCCCTGCGGCGGGTGCTGGTGGTCTGCAAAGGGAACTACTGTCGGTCCCCGCTGGCCGCACTGCTGATCGGCGCCCTGTCTGACGGGGTGATCGTCGCCAAGTCCGCCGGGCTCCGAGACTGGCACATCGGCGACCCCGCCCACCCGTACATGGTCACGGCGGCGGCGGGCCTCGGCTACGACCTGACGGAGCACACGGGCGCCGAGCTGACGCCCGAGCTGATCGAGTGGGCTACCGACCTGGTCGCCGTGGACGACGAGACGGCACACGCCCTCGCGGAGCGGGCACCGGGACACTCGGTGTTTGTGCTCGGCGGTGGGATCGCCGACCCGTTCAAGCAACGGCTGGAGGTGTTCGTCACGACCGCCCGCCAGATCGAACAGGCAGCACGGGCCTACGTCGCCACAGTGGCCGCAGAGCAGCCGGCGACCCCTGCGGGGTAGTCTCCGGTTGGGGGCGCGGGCGTCGAAGATCCTTAATCGACCATTGCCTAACCCGCGCCCCCGCTAGGCCCTGCTCGCTGGTCACCAGTGGGCGGGGCCTACTGCTGTTCGGCGCGGTCGGCGCGGTCGGCGGGGTCGGTGACAAACGAACCGATCCCGTGCTCAGTCCTGATGAACCGGGCTTTCCGCAGAGCGGCCATCGCCTTCGTGATCGTGGTCCGAGAAACGCCGTACTCCGTCTCAAGCTGCACGGCGGAGAGCAAGCGGCCGGGCTTGAACTCGCCACTTGTGATCTTGGATTCCAAGTCCGCCACGATCTGTGGCCACTTGGCGCGGGTCGGGTCGAGATCAGTCACACCAGGACCGTACACACCCACAGAATCCCGCAGATAGTTACTGGTGTCTGCGGGTAACTGTAGACACCCATAGACACCCCTATGTACCGTCTGAAACTCAACAACCCCCGCACGCCGGTCCTACGCGGCGAACGGGGGTCTAGCCGAACAGCTTTCGAGGAGCTGCCAGCAATGCGTCATCTTATCGTCTGGGCCCTGCTGCGGGCCCTGGTTCTGTTCCTGCCGGCTCGCGGGAAGCACCGCCCCGCCGTGACTCCCGAAGCGGCCCCCGAGGCCCCGCAGCTGATCTTCTGCGGATGGGAAAAGCCGATCCACCCGCACCACCTACTGAAGACCATGCCGCCCCTGCCGTACGTCTTCCGGATAGCCCCGGCGATTGCGTGGTGGGAGAACCTTCCCGAGGAAGCGCAGCGAGCGCGACGCAAGGAAAGCGCCGAGGCCAGTTGGCCGCAGTGGCTCAAGACCAGGACCGCAATCGAGAAGCGTCGACAGACGCCCGAGGACGAGATGCGCCGCAGGGTGGAACTGTTCGCCACGGCCTACGACCTTCCGAGCGCGTACGACCTTCCGAGCGCGTACGAGCTTCCGAGCCCGGCCGGACTGGTGGGGGTGGCAGGCTGATGCCCCGCGTGTTCATCCGGACCCTGGCGGACGGCACCCGCAGGGGCAACACGAGGGGTCTGCTGCGGTGCGAGCGGGAAGGGTGGCAGATCCTCACCCCCGACCGCTACGAAGCCCGCTACGACCCCCGGGCGGCGAACGACCGCCAGCCGTGGACTGACGGCGTAGACCGGTTCTGGTCGCGGGACTGCTGGGCGGTCCCGCATCACCGAGTCGTCCGCCCCGCGTAGGCGCCTACCACCACGACGGAGCCCCGTCCGGAACCTCTCCGGGCGGGGCTTTTCCTTGCGGTTACTGGGCTCTGTGGGAGTTCACAGGGTGTACTGTCTATCGG
>NZ_JBIWAQ010000041.1:0-39957 GCF_044760155.1 Kitasatospora sp. NPDC098652 | reverse complement strand
GGGTTCCCCTTGAGCGTGACCTGAGCCATGAAAAGCCTCCTACCAGCGGTGTACGACTGACAACGCCGACGATCCTACTGCCCGCACCCCGCCCCCGACGCGGGGTGACCGAGGAACGGACACCCACCCGCCCAGCGCTGCGGGGCCGAGGCGGGCGGAGGCGGCCGGGCCGAAGCGCCTCCGCCCGGGGAGGTGGCCGGTGGCCCTTCGGTGCGCGCCCGGTCAGGGGGAGGGTGCCCGGGCCGGGGGGCCGGCTACGCGTAGCGCTCGAAGAGCGCCGCGACGTACTCCTCCAGGCGGGCGGAGAGCAGCTGGGTGCTCAGATCGGTGCGGCCCAGTTCGCGCCAGGGCACGGCGACCTTCTCGGCGTCCGGCGCGAAGGCCAGCGCGTCCAGCAGCCGCCAGTACAGGTGGTCCTCCCCGGTGGCGGTGAGCGTGCCGCCGGCCCGCTCGTAGGCGTCGGCGAAGGCCAGGCCCGTTTCCACGCCGTGCAGCAGGGCCAGGGCGGTCGAGCAGTGGGCGACGTCCAGGTCGGTGGGGCCCCAGGAGGTCTCCACCCAGTCGACGACCCCGCTGACCGCCAGTTCCGCCCCCGTACCGTCGAACAGCACGTTGCCCGGGTGGAAGTCCCGGTGCAGGAAGGCGCCTTGGTGCTCGGGGGCCGGGCGGCCGATCACCGTCACCGCGCGCTCCCACAGTTCCGGCCGCTCGGTGGCGGGCGGTATCTGCACGCGTTCGGGAGAGGTCCAAGCCTGCCAGGCCCGCGGCCGCTGGTCCTCGTCGACCTCGATGGTGTGCACGGTGGCCAGCTGCTGGGCCTGCAGCTCCACCCGGCGTGCCACGTCCCCGTCCTCCTGCACCCGCACCCCGCCGCCCAGGTGGGTCATCAGCAGCGACGGGTGTTCGCCGTGCTCGCCCCGCGCGTCCACCGCGTGCAGCTGCGCCGCCGGGATGCCGCGGGTGGACAGCAGGCGCAGTACGTCGGCCTCGCGCTCCAGCATGCCCGGGGCGTGGCGGACGTAGAACGGCTTGACGAAGGAGCGCAGCACCAGCGAGTAACCCCCGGTGCCGGTACCGCCGTTGTCACCGTTCCCGCCACGGCCGCCGTCGTTGTCGCTGTCGTCGCCGTGGTCGGAGCCGATGTCCAGGCGCCGCATCTGCGAGGTCCACCCGCCCTTGAGCACCCGCACACCGACGATCCGCTCACCGGGGGCCAACGTGCCCTCGACCCACCGGCGCGTTCCGGCCCACCCCTGGACGTCGTCCTCCGTCATGGTCGACCACCCTACGCCCCGCCCCGCGCCCGTGGCAGCCAGGGCCTGTTGTCGAAGTCCCCGTCCCCGTGCGCGGCCGGCCCGGTTCCCTCAGGCGAGTTGGGCGGCCAGGCCCGTGGTCAGCAGCGTGAGTCCGGCGGTGAACGTGGCGTCGGGGCCGGGGTGTTCGGTCTGCCACTGCAGGAGGAGCGGGTAGTGCGCCGGGTCCGGTCCGGCGGCTTCGCCGGTGGGGGCGTGTTCCTGCTGTTCCTGGAGGACGAATCCGATGACGTAGCTGGTCACCGCGTGCCCCAGCACGGCTGCTTGGGCCGGGGTGAGGCCCTGTGCGCTCATCAGGGCCAGGCCGTCCTCCACGGACTTGAGCGTCGCCGTTCCGGGGACGAGGTGCCCCGACACCAGCCGTGCTCCGTCGCGGCGCCCCAGCAGCGCCCGGCGCAGCCGGTGCGCGAACGCCTCCGTGTGCTGCGCCCAACTGCCCGCCTCCGCCTCCGTTTCCGCCTCCTTCCCGCTGTCCGTCCCCGGGGTGGTGAAGGCCGGGGCCACGACGGTGTCCGCCATGGCCGTCAGGAGTTCCTGCTTGCTGCGGACGTGCCAGTACAGCGCCCCGGGGGCCACGCCCAGGCGCTCGGTCAGTGCCCGGGTGGTCAGCCGCTCGAGCCCGACTTCGTCCAGCAGGTCCAGTGCGGCGGCGATGACGTCATCACGGTGCAGCGGCATGGCTTCGGCGGTCTCCTGCCAGCGGGGAAAGGTTCGGGAGCAGCGGGACTTGAGCTTAGCTCAGGTCGTCTGCCTATGATCGACCTGAGCGATGCTCAAGTAGCTTTCGTACTGGCAGGCATGGAGGCATGACATGGGTGAGTACGTGAACGTCGGTGGACATCCCACCTGGTGCGAGATCCAGGGCGAGGGCGATCCTGTCGTCCTGCTGCACGGGGGAGGGGTGACCGCCGACAGCTGGTGGGGCCAGATCCCGGCCCTTGCCGCGCACTTCCGTGTCCTCGCCCCCGAACGCCGCGGTCACGGCCGCACCCCCGATGTCGAAGGCCCCGTCACCAGCGATCTGATGGCCGGTGACCTCATCGCCCTCCTGGAAACCCTCGGCACCGGCCCCGTCCACCTGATCGGCTGGAGCGCGGGCGCGACCGTCGCCCTGCGGACGGCGCTGCGCCGCGCCGATCTGGTGCGTTCCCTGGTCCTCATCAGTGGTGGTGTCAGCCGTGAGGGTTCCACCGGCGCCGACGCCGCGATCCTCGACGACACCGCGCGTCTGGAGGCGATGTTCCGCCCCCAGTACGAGCCGCTGTCCCCGGACGGACCGGCTCACTTCCCCGTGGTCTTCGCCAAGTGGCTGGCCATGTGGCGGGAGGAACCCGACATCGGCTTCGCCGCCCTGGCCGACCTGCCCATGCCCCTCCTGGTCATGCAGGGCGACGACGACGGGGTGCGCATCTGCCACAGCGCCGCCGTGGCCGGCACCGCCCCCAACGGCCAACTCGCCGTCCTGCCCGGCACCTCCCACGCCGCCCCGCTGGAGAAGCCCGAACTCGTCAACCGTCTCCTCCTCGACTTCCTCACCCAGCCCGGCCCGCCCGACAGGCGCCTGCCGCTCGGCGCCCTCGCCCAGGCGGCCCGCGACCACGCCTGACCCCCGGCCGCGCCCCGGGCTGTCGGCCCCGATCCCCGAGGCGCCGGCGCGCCGCCACCCCCGGGAACGGGCGGCAATCCGCTCGCGCGTGCTGAATCCGGCCGGGTACGGTCTGCGGATGACGAGGACCACACCGGCCAGACCGGTGTCCGTGGAGGCGGTGTTCCCGGAGCTGGCCCCCTACCGAGCTCGGACGACCCGTTTGCACCCCCGGCCGGGGCGGCCCGGCGTGCACGACAGTCACGTCGGCGGGCCCATGTTGTGGCCGGAGGGCGAACCGTGGCCGCTCTGTCACGAGCCGCACCAGCGTGAGAGCGAGGGGTACGTACCGGAGGAGATCCGTAGCGCCCGGGCCGCAGGGGCCCGGCCGCCGAGTCGGCCGTGGCCCCCCGTGGGCACTCCCGGACTGGACGGGCCCGTGCCCTTCGTGGGGCTGGCCCAGTTCTTCCGCCGTGACATCCCGGGCCTTGCCTGCGGGCCCGACGGCGCCGACCTGGTGCAGCTCTTCCGGTGCCCCTTCACCCACGGCCCGTACCTGGAGCGCCGCTACCGCCTGCGGTGGCGACATGCCGGGCGGACCGAGAGCGCGGAACGTTTCCTCACCGACCCGCCGCACGTGCCCGTGCTTCGATGGGAGGACGAACTCCCCGAGCCGTGCGTCCTGCACCCGGAGCAGGTGGACACCTATCCCTGGGCTGAGGACGACACACTGCCCGCCTCGCTGATCGCGCGCATCGATGCGTGGGACGACGCGCAGGTGGCGGAACACGGCCCCGACGCCCCCAGCTACCAGTACGACCTGTCGATCCCTCCTGGTTGGCGCGTCGGCGGCCTCCCCAGCTGGGCGTCGACGGGACCGATGGCCATCGACTGCGAGTCCTGCGCGACCCCCATGCGGCTGCTGCTCACGGCCGAGGGCGACGAAATGGACTCCGGCTCGCACAGCTGGGTGCCACTGGAGGACCGTGACCCGACGCTGAGGGGGAGGGCATCGATCCGGGGCGGCCGATCCGTTGCCCAACCCACCCGGCTCCGCTTCGGCCGGGACCGGGACCTGCTCGTCTTCACCTGCCCGACCGACCCCGGACACCCGCCCCGATGGGTGCACAGCTAGGGCGTCTCGGGTCAGGTGGGTCAGGCCCTTGCTCGATCGCGTCCAGGGCGGCGGGTGCCATGTGGGTTCAGGCCGGGCGATGACGGCGGCTGGGCCCGGCCGGGTGCGGACCCTGCCCGTCCCGGGGCCCTGCCTGTCCCGGGGCCCTGTGGGTCGCGGGGCCCTGGGGGCGAGCGTCAGTCGTGGTGGATGTTCTGACCCGGGGTGAGGATCCCCGCCGGGTCGAAGCGTCGCTTGGCCCGTGCTGCCTGCTCCCACAGTGTCCCGTAGTGGGCCTGCCAGTCGGTGTCGGTCATGTCGGGAATCGCGCCGATGAGGTAGCGCTTGCCGCCGAGGGCCACGGCTCGTTCGTAGAGGCGCCGGTTGCGTGCCAGCATTCCCGGGGTGTCGGCGCCCGGCGCGGGGAAGGCGAGCAGGTCGAAGTGCCAACCGGTGGGGGCGTCGGGGAGGACTGCCAGGGGTGTGGTCACCTTCGCCCGCGTGTACGGGTAGAACAGGAGCAGTCCCGCGCCGAGGTCCGCGGCCGTCAACTGCTCGGCCGCCTCCCGCATGAACGTTCCTGCTGTGGCGGCCGGCAGGAACAGGCTCAGCCAGGGCTTCGGCAGCCCCCAGAAGCCCGCCTCGCGCAGGTACCCCGCGAAGGCGTCGACCCGGAACGCGTACTCGTGCCAGCTCTGTTCCACCACGGTGGTCTCGCCCGCCACCGGGTTCAGGCCCGCCAGCAGCGCCTGGCGGTTCACCGGCCGGTCCGCCGGCCCGTACGCGACCAGTTCGGCGGTGTAGCGCCAGCGCTGTCCGTCCGCGCTGCGCACCACGTTGCCGACCTGGAGGTCGAAGCGCCCGTCGGCGAGCACTTTCTGCTGGTCGGCCAGGTAGGTGTCCAGGTCGTCGTAGGCGAGGGTGAAGACGGTGGAGCGCGCCGGGGCGGGCACCAGCGCGAGCGTCGCCCGCACGATGATCCCCGCCTGCCCGCCGCCGGCGAGCACCGCCTCGAACAGCTCCCGGTTGCGCCCGCGCGAGGCGGTCACCAGCTCGCCGGTGCCGGTCACCACCTGGAGCTCGCGCACCGTATCCGTCTGCAGGCCGTGGTGCTGCACCGCCCCGCCGATGCCGCCCACGCTCAGCGTCCCGCCCACCGACAGGTGCAGGTAGTCGGTCAGCACTGGCGGTACCCAGCCGTTGGGCAGGCCCGCATCGACCAGTTGTGCCCAGGTGGCGCCGGTCTCGACGACGGCCTCGCCGGGCCGTATCGAGATGATCCGGTTCAGGCCGCGGGCGTCGATCGCGATGCCGCCGCGGGGGTTGGCCTGGCCGTAGTTGGAGTGGGATTCCAGGGACGCCGCTCCGTGGGTGGCCGCGTCGCCGCTCTGCCCGTTGACGGCCACCGGCACGCGATGGCGCCGGGCGAAGGCGACGACCCTCTGCACGTCGCGCACCGAGCCGGGGCGCAGCACGGCGCGGGGCGCGCAGGTGACCAGGTGCCCGAAGTCGGTGGAGAAGCGTTCCAGGCCCTCGCCCTGCAGCGTCACCGTCCCGTCCAGGGAGGGCAGTTCGGCGACGTCCGCGCCAGGAGCGGCGGCCCAGGAGCGGGTGGTGGTGTTCCACCCCACGACGGCGGCGGCGGCGCCGGCGATCAGGGCTCGGCGGGACAGGCCTGACCTGCTCATCTCAGGGTTCTCCGATCAGTCGTCAAATAGGGATTGTTGTACCGCAACCATCCCGCGACCACCTACCCGGCCGGCCGGGCCCGGTGCGGGCCTCGGTGCCGAACCCCGTCACACAGAGGACACTCGCAGCGAGCTGAAATGCCTGGTCAGCCGAGGAGCACTGACCGACCCCGAGCCGAGCCTGTTCACCATGGCGAACGGGCGGGCTGGGCGGTGGGGTTACTGCCCGCCTTCGCCGGGCGTGCTCTCGGCTGGTGTCCGGCCCCCGGCTGGGGCCTTCGTGGTCCTGCTGCGCTGCTCCCGCACGCCGCTGGCTGCCGGGCGGGCGGTGTGTCTAGCCTTGGACGTCCCTCTCGCCGGGGTCGCCATCCGTCTCGATGAGTGCTACGGCGCTCTCCGTGTCGGTCCTCGCCCGGGCGCGGAGGCCGATGCCGGTGAACTCCTCGAAATCCTCGGCGTCTTCGATGCCCCTATGGTCTTCACCGCCACCGAACTGGCGGTCGTCGAGCTTTCCCTCGCGGCTGCTCGCCCGCTGCCCAGTACCGGGCCTGCCCCTTCGCTGAACTGGGGCGGGGCGGGCGGTGCTGGCTGGGCTCGGCTTTCTCGCCCGCGTAACGAAGCCACTGCTGTGCCTGGCGGCCCGGGCGAGTCACTCGTGCACAGGAAGTCGGCGGAGCCGACTTCCTGTGCACGGCCCGGGCTTCGGCCGGGGGGTGCGAATGGTTTTGTCCGCGGGAATGGGCTGCAGGTGTTCGCCGCTTTGGGGGGACGGTGGTGGATGTCTGTTCGGTGTTGACGGGAATGGGCGGCACGCCTGGGGGTGTCGGGGTGCGAGGTCAGGTGTCGGCTGTCTCTGCGAGTATTCTCCGGTGATTAGCACATGTGATCGGCGTCCTGATGAGGCCACGCTTGCTGCGCTGTGTTCCGCGTTCGCGCCGCAGTGGCGGGAGCCGGCGCTGGGATGTGAGGGCGTCGCGGCGTGGGAGGCCGAGAACGGCGTGACGTTTCCGGAGCCCTACCGAACTTTCGTCGCCGAGATCAGTAACGGCAGCAGTCTTGGGCCTGCGGAGGACGGGGGTCTGCAGCCGCTGGGGTGGCTTCCTCCGGGCTGGCCGGATCTGGGGCCCCGCCTGCCGGGCGAACCGTTTCCCCTGGAGGCGGCCTGGTCGTGGGAGGACGACGGGAACGTTGCTGCGGACGATCCGCGCATGGATGCCGTGTTCACTCGTGGGTCGGTTGTTCTCGGCTCCGACGACGGCCAGTCGTTCTGGCTGCTGGTGACGGCAGGGCCCTGTCGCGGTGAGGTCTGGATGGTGTCCGACGTCGGCGCGGCCCCGGTGCCTGGCGTCGAAGCCTGGGGCTTCGCCGAGTGGGTCGCGCACTGGCAGTCAGGCGACGACTGGTGGGTTTGAATCGGCGACCGGGTGCTGTCACAACCCGCGAGCGGTCGATTTCCGCCGCCCGCTCGGGTGCCTTTCGAAGTGGTGAACGTCTGCTGCCCGTTCTCGGGTTCTGGCTCAACTTCCGTGGAGCGACGGCGTGGGCGCTCGCCCTGTGGCGGGCCCAGGCCTCGCTAGCTGCAGGTTCTGAGGCGTCACGGGGCCGATCCGCTGAGCACCGACGGGCCACCACGGAAGTTGAGCCAGAACCCGTTCTTGTGGACGAAGCCAGGGTGGGGGTTGGTGGGGTCGGCTTTCGGTATGGGCGGGGGTGCCCCTATGTGTTCGGTCAAGGTCGAAGAGCAGTAGGTTCGTGTGGTCGAGGGCGGGGCCGAGCCGTAGGGGTGTGCATGAGTGATAGCCAGGTCACGATCAAGCTCACGGGTGACGAGGCACTGGTGCTGTCGCACTGGCTGGAGACGCTCCAGATGACGGATCTCAGCCAGGTTGTCGACGATCCGGCGGTCTGGGCGCCGATCCACAGGATCGCCGGAACGCTTGACAAGGCACTTCCTGAGCTGTTCGCGTCCGACTACGACCAGCGGCTTGAGGCGGCTCGCCAGCGGCTCCGTCCGGAGGGCTGATCGAGCGGTCTGAACTCCTCACCTGGCTGCCGCGGGTTGGGGCTCGTAGAGGGTTCCGTCGCGGAGCATCGCGAAGAGGACGTCGGCCCGGCGCCGGGCGAGGCAAAGCAGGGCCTGGGTGTGGTGCTCGCCCTGGGCGATCTTCTTGTCGTACTAGGCCCGCGAGGTCGGGTCGCCCAGAGCGGCGAACGCGGAGAGGAAGAAAGCCCGTTTGAGCTGCTGTTCCCTCTCCTGGATGGCTGTTCGCCCCGGATTTAGGAGCCCGAGCTCCGGGTTGCCGGGGCGAGTCCGGCGTAGGCGGCGAGGTGGCCGGCGGCCGGGAAGGTGCTGCCGTCGCCCGACCTCGATCAGGATCCTGGCTCCGGTCCTGACACCGACTCCCGGCATGGACGTCAGGACGTTGGAAAGAGGGTGGGCTTCCAGGTGTACCTCGATCCGCCCGGCCAGGGGTTTCCGCTGGTCAAGGACGGCCGTCAGCGATGCGGCCAGGCTCGGGACGATCAGCGCGGCCGCCTCGGTTCGCGGGACCGTCACGGTCTGTTCGTCCAGCGCGGCGGGATCTCCTCGGCAAGCCGCTCGGCCATCCTCTGTGGTTTCGGCCGCAGCAGGGTGATCAGCCGCCGTCGGCCGGCCTTGCGTATCTGGGCAGGTGACCCGAACCGTTCCAACAGCGTGAGGACGGCCGGGTGCTGCAACCGCGGCCTGAGGACTCGTTCCAGTGACGGATGGATCTCAGCAAGCAGACCGTGCAGCCGGTTCGCGACCCGGGTGGCCTCGCCGGCCAGGTCGTCGTCGAAGCCCACGATCATCTCCAGCTTGGCGATCGTTTCGTCCTCGCCGTCGATCGCCCGCAGCGTGTGTGGCATCGCGCGGGCCGCGTCGGCGATGATGAACGCGTCCTTCGCGTCCGTCTTGGCCTCGCCCGGGTAGAGGTCGGCGATCCGCCGCATCGTCAGCCCCGGCAGATAGGCGACCGGGCAGCGCATGTCCCGCGCGACCGCCAGCGGCAGGGCACCGATCGAGGCCGGCTGGTCGACACGACCAGAACCGTCCCGTGCTTGGCATTCAGCTTGGCGAACAGCTCGCGGAGCTTGGGTTCGGTGTTGGGCAGGCGCTTGTCGAGTGCCTTCTTCCCGGCCGGGGTGACGGCGGTGTAGTGGTGTTCGCCCCTGCCGACGTCCAGGCCGAGGAAGATGTCGATGTCGCCGGTGTCGATCACGTGCAGGCCCCTCCATCACGCTTCGTCCGGCCCTGCCTGGGCACCGAGCTGCGACATCCACGTTACGGAGAGCTCTTCCGGCCTTGGGTGAAGCCGGGTGCTCAAGCCCCTCATCAGCGGCCCGTCGATGCCTCCGGACCCGGTGACACCACCGCCCGGATCATGAACAACAAGGGGGAAGTCATGCCGGGCCCGAAGGCCGGAGGCCCCAGTGGAGAGGCACGAAAACGGTAACGGGTGGCGGGCTGGTGTGTTGTCGTCCCGTTGGGCGAGGCGGTTGGTGGCTTTTGGCTTTTGGCTTTTGGCTTCTGCCTGCTGGTGGTTAGTGGTGTTGTGGGTGGGTGTGGCGGGTGAGGGAGTCGAGGGTGACGGCGGTGAGGAGGATGGTGCCGGTGATCATGTATTGGATGGCTTGGGTGGCGTGGATCATGTCGAGGCCGGTGGTGATGGTTTGGATGACGAGGATGCCGAGGAGGGCGGTCCAGGCGTTGCCGTGGCCGCCGAAGAGGCTGGTGCCGCCGATGACGGCGGCGGCGATGGCCATCATGAGGGTGTTGCCGGTGCCGAGTTGTTTGTCGGTGGTGCCTTGTTGGGAGGCGTAGAAGAGGCCGCCGAGGCCGGCGAGGAGGGAGGAGAGGAGGAAGGTGGTGGTGCGTGTGAGGGTGGTGTTGATGCCGGCGCGTCGGGCGGCTTCGGTGTTGCCGCCGAGGGCGTAGATGTGGCGTCCGTAGGGGGTGCGGCGGAGGAGGAGGTCGGTGGTGAGGATGGTGGTGAGGAGGATGACGAGGGATAGGGGGAGGCCGCGGTCCTGGTTGAGGGTGTAGGCGGTGGCGAGGGCGGGGATGGCGAGTGCGGTGGTGCGTAGGAGGGTGTGGGTGAGGGGGCGGGTGGGGAGGCCGGCGGCGGTTCGGCGGCGGGTGGTGTGGAGTTGGGTGAGGAGGTGGAGGGTGGGGGCGAGGATGGCGAGGGTCCAGGCGTAGGCGGTGTCGCCGTTGCCGAGGAAGGTGGTGTCGAGGTGGGCGATGATGCCGTTGTGGTGGTTGTTGATGGTGCCGGTGTCGCCGAGGACCCATTGTTGTAGGCCGTTCCAGGCGAGCATGCCGGCGAGGGTGACGACGAAGGCGGGGACGCCGACGCGGGCGAAGAGGAGGCCGTGGAGGGTTCCCATGGCGCAGGCGGCGGTGAGGGCGGTGGTGATGGCGAGCCATTCGGGCCAGCCCTGGTGGACGGCGAGGACGGCGGCGATGGCGGAGGTGGCGCCGGCGACGGAGCCGAGGGAGAGGTCGATCTCGCCGAGGATGAGGACGAGGACGACGCCGACGGCGATGAGGCCGGGGCCGGCGATGAAGCGGGTGATGTTGGTGAGGTTGTCGGCCTGGAGGAAGTGGTGGGTGATGCTCTGGAAGACGATGGCGATGACGGCGAGTGCGATGACGACGGGTAGGGGGCCGAGGTCGCCGGTGGTCAGGCGGCGGCGGGCGGTGTCGGTGCGGGCGGCCCAGGTCGTGGCGGGTGTGTGCAGGCGCGGGTCGGTGGCGGTGGGGTTGGTGGTGGTGGGGTTGGTGGTGGTGGGGGCACCGGTGGTGGGGCCGGGGGCGTGAGGGTCGCCTGCGTCGGTGGTGCGCGGCTCGCCGGTGCGGGGGTCGGTGGCGTAGGGCTCGCCGGTGGTGGGGTCGCCGGCGGTGGTGGTGCGCGGCTCGCCAGCGGCGGTGGGGTCGCCTGCGTCGGTGGTGCGCGGGTCGCCTGCGCGCGGGTTGCCTGCGTTGCCGGTGGTGGGGTCTTTGGGGTGGGGGTTGGTGGCGGGGGTGGTCATGGGGTGTCCTGTTCGTCGGGGTGGCGGGTCCGGCGGCGGGCGTGGGCGTTGTCGTGGGCGCCGGTGATCGCGGCGATGATCTGTTCCTGGGTGGTGGTGGCGACGGGGAAGAGGCCGTTGTTGCGGCCCAGGCGTAGGACGGCGACGGTGTCGGCGACGGCGCGGACGTCGGCCATGTTGTGGCTGATGAGGATGACGGCGAGGCCGCGTTCGCGTAGGCGTTCGACGAGGTCGAGGACTTGGGCGGTTTGTTCGACGCCGAGGGCGGCGGTGGGTTCGTCGAGGAGGACGAGGGAGGGTTCGCCGATCAGGGCGCGGGCGATGGCGATGACTTGGCGTTGGCCGCCGGAGAGGGTGGCGACGGGGGCGTGGATGTCGGGGATGCGGATGGCGAGGGTGTGGAGGAGTTCACGGGCGTGTCGTTCCATGGCGACTTCGTCGAGGAGGGTGTGTCGGTGTTGTTCGCGGCCGAGGTGGAGGTTGGCGATGACGTCGAGGTTGTCGCACAGGGCGAGGTCTTGGTAGACGGTGGCGATGCCGAGGGCGGTGGCGTCCTGGGGGCGGGTGGGGCGGATGGGGTGGCCGTGCCAGGTGAGGGTGCCTTCGTCGGCGGGGTGGACGCCGGCGATGGTTTTGACGAGGGTGGATTTGCCGGCGCCGTTGTCGCCGACGAGGGCGAGGATTTGGCCGGGGTGGACGTCGAGGTCGACGTCGGTGAGGGCCTGGACGGCGCCGAAGCGCTTGGAGACCGCGCGTAGTTGGAGGACGGGCGCGCCTGTCACATGAACCATCCTGGGTGTCCGGGAGAGGGGGGACGGGGCAGGGGGTTGCCCGGGGCAGGGCTGCTCGGGAGGGGGCTGCCCGGGGCTGGGGGTGCTCGGGTCGGGGTTGCCTGGGCGGGGGGTGCTCGGGTCGGGGTTGCCTGGGCGGGGGCTGCTCGGGGCTGGGGGTGCCTGGGCGGGGGTTGCCCGGGGCGGGGGGCGTTCGGGGCTGGGGGTGCCGTGGGGCTGTCCGGGTGGGGGTGCTGGGGTGGGGGTTGCCCGGGTGCGGGTGCTCGGGCGGGGGTTGCCTGGGTGGGGGTGTCCGGGGTGGAGGGTTGCTCGGGTGGGGCTGCCTGGACGAGGGTTGCTGGGGTGGGGGCTGCCCGGGGGTGCTCGGTTGCGGGGGCGGGTGCGGGTGCCCGGGGCGGGGTTGCTCGGGGTGGGGGCTGCCCCGGGGGGTGCTCGGGGCGGGGGGTGCCTGGGCGGGGGTTGCTCGGGGTGGGGGGTGTCCGGGGTGGAGGGTTGCTCGGGGTGGGGTTGCCTGGGCGTGGGCCTGGGTGG
This sequence comes from Kitasatospora sp. NPDC098652, assembly GCF_044760155.1. Taxonomy (NCBI): domain Bacteria; kingdom Bacillati; phylum Actinomycetota; class Actinomycetes; order Kitasatosporales; family Streptomycetaceae; genus Kitasatospora; species Kitasatospora sp. NPDC098652. Next base: position 27,880 of record NZ_JBIWAQ010000041.1, on the reverse strand, counting down.
GGGCTGCCCGGGCAGGGTTGCCCGGGTGGGGGTGGGGTGTCCGGCTGGGGGGGTTATTTGAGGCCGGTGGTGGTGCAGGCGGTGGCGTAGTCGGGGGTGCAGATGTCGGTGGTTGTGTAGAGGCCGTCGGCGATGACGGTCTGGGTGATGTTGGTTTTGGTGACGATTTTGGCGTCGAGGAGTTTGGCGGGGATGTTCTTGTCGGTGGTGCTGTCGATGTGGCTGGTGGTCACGGTGGTGGGGTCTTTGCCTTGGAGGAGGTCGACGGCGAGTTCGGCGGCGTTGTCGGCGAGGGGTTTGTAGGCCTTGTAGATGGTGTAGGCCTGGTCGCCGTTGATGACGCGTTGGATGGCGTCGAGGCCGGCGTCCTGGCCGCCGACGGGGACGTTGATGCCGGAGCCGTGGAGTTGGGTGATGATGGCGCCGGCCATGCCGTCGTTGGCGGAGTAGACGGCTTGGAAGCCGTTCTTGCCGAGTTCGGTGACGGCGGCGGCGATTTTCTGTCCGGCGACGGTGGGGTCCCATTGTCCGGACTGCTCGTAGACGACTTTCTTGATTTTTCCGTCGAGGGCCTTGTGGGCGCCGGTTTTGAACTGGGCGGCGTTGGGGTCGGCCTCGTCGCCGTTGATCATGACGATGTTCGCGTCGGGGGCTTTGGGGCCGAGGGCGTCGAGCAGGGCCTGGCCCTGGAGTTCGCCGACCTTCTCGTTGTCGAAGGAGACGTAGGCGGAGACGGGGCCGGTGGCGAGGCGGTCGTAGGCGAGGACCTTGACGCCCTTGGCGGCGGCTTCCTGGACCCAGCCCTGGGTGGACTTGGCGTTGTAGGCGTCCAGGATGATGACTTTGACGCCCTGGGTGAGGAGGGTGTCGAACTGCTGCTTCTGTTTGGCGGCGCTGCCTTCGGCGTTGTTGTAGAGGACCTTGCAACTGGCGCACAGGGACTTGACCTTGGCTTCGATGAAGGGCCGGTCGAAGGACTCGTAGCGTACGGAGGAGGCGTTCTCGGGCAGGAGCAGGCCGATGGAGGTGGTGTCGCCGGGGGTGGTGGGGTCCTTCTTGTCGCCGCCGGCCTTGCCGCAGGCGGCGGTCATGGACAGCGCCAGCGTGAGGGCGGCGGTCGGGACGAGTAGGCGACGCAGTGCGGCGTTCATACGGGTGCCTCTCCCTGGTGGCCGCCGCGGCGGTGCGGCGGGGTGGGGGGAGTCAACCCTGACCGCGTACATGGCGTCAAGAAGTCAAACCAGCCTCCGTGCGACCGGCTGCTAGTCGTTATCTTCGTGAACGCTTCGGGTGTGGTGGGGGTGTTGTCGGGGTGCCGGTTCGCGGGTGTGGTGGTGGTGCGGTGGCGGCCGGGGGTGGTGGCGAACTCGCGGGCGAAGGCGTGGGGGAGGGTGTGGGGGCCGGTGTGGCCGACCGTGCGGGCCACTGGCTCCAGGGGGTCCGTGCCGCGGCGCGGCAGGGCCGCGGCGCGGGTCGTCCGCCACCAGGTGAGGTGGGTCGTCGGGGTGCGGCCGGTCAGGGGCGGTGGAGCGGTGGTTGAGGGTGGCGCGGGAGACGCCGGCGCGGGCGGGCAGGGTTCTTGGTGCTCCAGGCCCGTGCCGGGTCGGTGTGTTCGGAGGCCGGTGCCGCGGCGACCACGGGGTCGGGCAGTGCCGCGCCCCGGGCCTTCGGCGCCGGGGCGGGTGGTCCGGGCCCGTAGGAGGTGGACCGGCAGCAGGTCGACCAGGGCTGCGGCGGCCAGTTGTCCGCCGGGCTGTTCGGCGGCCGGTTCGGTGTTCAGCGGGGCGATGACCGGGCGCAGTTGGGGGTGGTGGGGGCTGTGGGCGGGCAGGTGGACGACGGGCGGTAGTTCGCGCATCAGCGGGTGGCCGGGGCCGTGGTCGAGTCGGTAGGTGCCGCACGGCAGTTCGGCGCCGCCCTCGCGCCCGCCCCCGGCCGGGGCCGTGCCCTCGCCTCGGCCCGTACCCTCGCCCGTGCCACGGTCCTTGCCCGGGCCCGCGCCCGCACCCGTACCCTCGCCCGCGCCCTTGTCCCGGCCAGGGCCCGCGCTCTCGCCCGGGCCCTTGTCCCCGTTCTTGCCCGTGCCCCGGCCCTTGCCCGCACCCTCGCCCCGGCCCGGGGCCCCGCCCTGGCCCCGGCCCGCGCCCTCGCCCCCGGCCCGTGCCCCGGTCCTTGCCTGGGCCCTCGCCCCCGCCCCGGCCCGTGCCCGGGTCCTTGCCCGGGCCCTCGCCCCCGCCCCGGCCCGTGCCCGGCTCGTTGCCCGGGTTGTCCTTCTGCGGGCAGGGGAGGGCTGTCAGGGCGGTGTGCAGCTCGGGCAGTGCTCTGGCCTGATGGTGTGTCAGTTCCCGGTCGGAGAGGGTGTGGGCGGTTCCGTGTGGCAGTAGTACTGCGTCCCCCTGCTCCAGGAGCAGTGGTTCGCCGTTCTCGGTCAGTAGTCGGCACGAGCCGGACAGCGCCACGTGGAACCCTGCCCCCGCGTATCCAGGGATCCGCACTCCCCAGGGTCCCGTCACTCGCAGCCGTTCGTAGGAGGGGCGGCCCACCCGCACTGCGGCGGTCGCGTCACTGACCAGGTCCGTGGCCGCCCAGGATAGTGGGCGGGCCGGTTGATGAGCCGATCGCGTATCCAGGCAAGCCGGTGGAGCATTGAGCCGCTCACCCCGGTCTCCGTAGCGTCGGCCCGAAGAGACCGAACAGCAGACGGCAGACAGCAGACATGTAGACAGTCGACAGCAGCAGTCGACAGCAGCAGTCGACAGTAACAGGCGCCTGGCAGCAGGAAGTTGACGTATCGGGAGGGCCGGTCATGGAGCGGATCGACATCGGGGACGCGCAGATCATCCGGATTCTGGAGTGGCAGGGCCCTTTCGCTCCGGCTGCTCGGATCGTGCCCGGGGTCGCGGACGTGGCCTGGCGGTGCGTCGGCGCGGACCACTACGACCCCGTGGACGGCTCCTACCTGGGCGCCATGCAGGCCTGGGTGGTGCGTACCGGTGGGCGTGCCGTGCTGGTGGACAGCGGTTGGGTGATGGCCGTGAGTGCCCGGGGCGTGTGATGTTCCACCGTTGTAGGGGTCGTTTCCTGGAGTTGCTTGCCGAGGCGGGCGTCCGGCCCGGGGATGTCGACATCGTGGTCAACACCCATCTGCAGGTCGACCATGTGGGCTGGAACATTCGTGAGCGGGAGGGGCGGTGGGTGTCGGCGTTCCCCGACGTCGTCTGCCACTTGCCCGTTGACGGCCTCGCGTTCCTCGATCCGGTGGCCGCTCATCCCGCCCGTACCGGGGGCGGTGTGGATCCCGCGGTGTGGGCGCAGTGGGACCGGGTCTTCGCGGACAGTGTCGCCCCTGTGCTGGCCGCCGGACAGGCCGCGCCCTGGGGCGGCACTCGCGTCGTCGGTGCGGGCCTTGTCCTCGAACAGGCTCCCGGTCACACCCCCGGCTCGTGTGTCCTGCGTCTGGAGTCGGCGGGTGGGAGCGCCGTCTTCGTCGGGGACCTGCTGCACTCGCCGGTCCAGCTCGCCCATCCCGTCTGCGGCAGCTGTTTCTGCCTGGATCCGGCCCGGGCCGCCGCGAGCCGCCGCCGGATCCTCCAGCGGGCCGCGGAGCGGGGGGAGTTGGTCGTTCCCGCGTACTTCGCCGGGCCCGGTGCGGCCCGGGTGGAGCGCTCCGGGGCCGCCTTCGTCCCGCGCTGGGCGCGCTGGGCGCAGGACAGTGGGGTGCCCGCCGTTCCCCCGACGCGGCGGGCACCCCGGCCCTGTGGGTGGCTGATTGTCGGGGGTGGTCGGGGGATGGCAGCGGGGTGCCTGCCGTTCCCCCCGGTTACCGTCTTCGTGGCCCCGCAACGGGGCTCCCGGCCTCCGGCCTGGCATGACTGTCCCCCTGTAGTTCGCATGATCCGGGGGGTAGTGTCGCCGTGCCGGAGGCATCGGTAGACCGCTGATAGAGGCAGGACCACCACCAACTCGCTGGGAGGCTCTTCGTAACGTGGAGGCCGGCGACTGATGCCACGTCAGCGAGGTCGGGACAGCACGACCTCGTGAGGGATCAGCGTGATCGACACCGGCGATGTGGACGTCTTCCTCGGCCCGGGGCGTCGGCAAGGGCGAACCCCACGGCACCGCCGTGACCGCGGCCGGCAAGCGCGTTTTCGACAAGCGGCTGCCGAACAGCGAACCCATGATGCGGGCCGTGCTGGACAAGCTCACCGCCAAGCACGGCATGGTCCTGGTCGTCGTCGACGAGCCGGCCTCCATCGGCGCTCTGCCTCTGGCAGTGGCCCGGGACGCCGGCTGCCGGGGCCACCCAGGCTCTCCTCTGCCTGGCCAGACGCCGGGTAGACGTCCTGTTCGCCATGCTCCGCGACGGCACCTTCTACGAATCCAGACCTGCGGCCTCGACGTGACACCACCTCTTGTCCGCTGGAAGCAGCCGTGATCCGCTCTGCCCATGGACGCGGAGAACTCTGAGCACCTGACGACCATCGGCCGCTGGCTCGCCGGCGAGGTGGTCAACAACACCGTCGGCATCAAGGTCGCCGGTGGCCCGTTCGACGGCCGTACCAAGATCGTGCTCCTCAGCCAGGACGGGACACCACCCGCGCGTATACGGGCATCCGGTGGCCCGGCCGGCCCGGCACGGCACGCCTACGAAGCGGTCCGCTCCGCCGACACCCGAGCCGGCTGGATCTACGCCTACACCGGCCCTGAGCCGACCATGGGCAGCTGAGGAACAGCCTCGACCCGCTTGCCAAACACCTAGGGGCACCCCCGGTGCGGCGGGCGCCCCGGCCCGGGGCGGTCGTTCCCCGGGCGCGGCGGGCGCCCCGGCCCTGTGGGTGGCTGTTCGTCGGGGGTGGTCGGGGGTCGGCGGTGGGGTGCCTGCCGTTCTTCGGGTGCGGCGGGCGCGCCCGGCCTGTGGGTGGCTGTTTGTTGGGTGTGGTCGGGGGATGGCGGTGGGGTGCCCGCCGTTCCCCCCGGTGCGGCGGGTGCCCCGGCCGGGGGCGGTTGTTCCCCGGGTGCGGTGGCGCCCCCGGCCCGAGGCGGCTGCCCGTCAGGCGCGCTGAACGGATGGCGGTGGGGTGCCGCCGTTCCCCCGGTGCGGCGGGCACCCCGGCCTGAGGACGGCCGTCCGTCAGGGGCGGCCGTTCGTCAGGGGTGGTTGTCCGTCAGGGGCGGTCGAGGGTGATGGAGTTGATCGGGCCGAGGTCGTAGTAGACGCCGTTCTGGGCGGGGATGTCGTACACGCAGTCGGTGCCGCCGTAGCCCCGGCACAGGTGGGCGTGGGCGCCGCCGGTCTGGTTGTTCAGCACCCAGTGGTTGCCGTACTGGCCGTTGAGGTTGTGGGCGCCGTAGCTCCAGTACACGGCGCTGGGGGAGGAGGCCGGGTTCTGGTCCTGCGGGTAGAGGCACACGGCGCCGGACGGGCAGCCCGCCCAGTCGCCGGTGACGGCGGCGCCGGCGCCGCCGGTGCCCACGGCGGTCAGCGCGGCGGCCGCGATCCCGACGGCGGCCAGGGCACGGGTGATCCTTCGCATGGGGTTCTCCCTCGCTGGTGGAGCGGCCCCCGCGTCCTGGGCGGGGGCCAGTGCTCGTCAGCGTAGGAACGCGTACCGGCCGGCGGTCCCTGACATCCGACAGGGGCGTGCCGCCGGGCCGCGGGCGCCGGGAGGTGCTACGGGCCCCGGGGCGCGGCGGGCGGGCGTGCGCGGCGGATGGGCGTGCGCGGCGGATGGGCGTACGGGCGTGCGCGGCGCCGGGGGCTGTGTTCTTCGTCGGGTGCGTGGGCGGCCGCGTCCGGGGTTCGGTCCTCTTCGTGGGGCATGGGGGTGCCTGGTGGTGTCGGTGTCGGTGGGCGGGTTGCGGGGGCGGGTTGCGGGGGCGAACGCCTCGTCGTACAGGTGCTGGAAGGCCCGCTGCCGGCCGGGCTCCGGCGGCACGCTCGCGTGCGCCTCCGACTCGGCGCTCGTGTGGGGCGTGTCCTGTGGATCGGGCCGGGCGCGCGCGACGCTCCCGCGGCCTTCGGCCGGCAGGCGCCCCTGCCGCCCTGGCTCTCCCCGGCCTTCGGCCGGCGGGCGCCCCCATCCTCGGCCTTGCGAGGCACGCGCCCTGACGCCGCGCTCCGGTCCGGCCTGATCCGCACGACACGTCCCGGGGGTGGCCGCGGCCGGGCGTTGCGCTCCACGGTCCGCGTCCCGGACAGCGGCCGGCCGGTTCGGCCGGCGCGCGCGTCTGCGCGGCGGTCCGCACCGCCGGGGGGCTCGCTGTCCGGCCGGGGCCGTCGTCGCGGTCGAGGACCACCGGCTGTCGGCGGGGCGGGGTTATGGCTGTTTCTTCCGGCGTGTTGCGGCCCCGCCGTTGCGGATTGCGCCGGCCCCACGTCTGCCCTTGGCGGGTGACGCGGTGAAGCACCTTTCCAGCGTTTTGGGCCCAACTGGCCCCGCCCCTGGATCGGGTGACACCGGGCGACCACCGTCGGTCCCCGCCGTCGGGGCTGTGCCGGTGCCGAAGGGACGCCCCGCGGCAGGCCTGATCCGCGAAGGCGTCGCGGCGGACCCGGACGGGGCGGCTGGGGCGCGTGCGCAGTCGTGATCACGGGACGGGGCGCAGGCAGCGGCGGGAATGTTCGGCCGGGCCGCCTCGTTGTCCCGGGCCCGTCCACGCCGCTACCCCTGGAGCATCGTGCCCGAGACCACGTCCGCCTTCACCGCCGTTCTCCCCGCACTCCCGCCCTTGAGCGCGCAGGCCGAGCGACTGATCGAGCTGGGGGTGCACGAGAGCGCCGGGCTGTCAGCCGCCGAGCTCCGTACCTTCGCCGCGGCCGCCGATGCCCCTGCGGGCGGTGACAGCGCCCTACTCGCCGTCCACCCGGACAAGGCCCCTGCCTCCGCCCTCGCGCCGCTGCTGCGCCGCGACGGCAAGGCGGGCTTCGTCGTCACCGACATGCCCGACGTCGACCTCTTCACCCCGCTCGACACGCTCGCACTGCCCGACGCCCCGCTCTACCTCCTCACCGGCCTCAACCGCGGCGACCAGATGGCCAATTGGAGCCCCAACGAGGCGCTGCCCGCCCTCGCGGCAAAGGCCCGCACCCCCTTGCTGCTCACCGAGGGCATCCACTGGGTGATGCAGCAACCCGCCGTCCTGGAGCGCAACCACTGCTTCATGACCATCGGCTCCCGGCTGCGCAAGCCCGACGGCGCCCTTGACGCCCGCACCCCGGCACTCTGGATCAGCAACGGCACCGGGCGCGACGGCCGCGAGCGCCGCGACGCCCCCAAGGTCGGCTGGTGCTGGGCGGGCAACCGGCACACCTGGCTGGGCTTCGCCTCCGCCACGGGCCGCCGGGTCCAGGGCCCGTGAACCGTCGTGGTCATGCGGCGGGGTTCAGGCTGCGGAGCCGGGTGATCGAGCCGCGCAGCTGAAACCCCGCCGGCAGCTGCGCCGGGACGGCTCGGGCGGTGCGGGCGGGTGGCGTGGGCGGCCGGGCGGCCGGGCGGGGCAACCGCGCCGGCGGTCGAAGCGCCGGGACCGCCAGGTGGGGCCAGTCGGACCCGGAGCTTCGGTGGGGCCGGCGGAACCCGCAAGGGTGGGGCCGCAACAGGCCGGTACGGACCGTACGGCCGGCGCCCCGGCGCCCCGGCGCCCCGGCGCCCCGGGGCGCCGGTGATCACGGGGGCGGTCGGGGGGCGGTCGGGGGCAGGTGGGCGGGCAGGACGGCGACGGCCTCCTCGGGGGTGGCGCTCTCGGCCGGCAGGCGCTGGTGGCCCGGGGCGTGGACCCGGTAGGGCGGGCCGGAGCAGACGATGGACGCGATGTCGCCGGCCCCCGAGCGCGCCGGCGCCTCGTGCAGCAGGTACGCGCTCCCGTGGGAGGGCCGGGGGTGGAGGCCGCGCAGCCGGGGTCGGGCGTACGCGGCCCCGGCGACCAGGGCATCGCCCCGGCGGGCGCCGGTGCCCTCCGGCAGCAGGGGCCGGGCGGTGGGGATGTCGCGGCTCTCACTCACGACGGGCGGTCACGGGCGCCCGCCCCGGCCCGGGGCGGGCCGGTGCGGGGCGGGCCGGTGCGGGCCGGTGGGTGTTTTCGGCGCGGCGGTTGAGAAACCCGGGCAACGTGAACGGGAGCCGCCTGGTGCGGTACACGGCCATCGCACCGAACGGCTTCGGACGCGCATGTGCTCCGAGATCGGTTACTCCATGTGGCCGTTGCAGCGTTGGCTGCGCCCGCTGTCGAGTCGGCGTGCACCCCGGGTTCCTGTGGATCAGCCCGAGCCGTTGGTGCTGCCCGCCCGCATGCGCACACGTCGGCAGGCGACCTACCCGAGGTCTGCTCGGGCGTCCGGGAGCCGCCATGGGACGATCTTGAAGCCTTCGGGCCTCCACTCGTGGCAGCGGCCACTGAGAATTCCCCACAGGCGGCCGGTTGCCGGGGAGATATCCGGCCGCCGACGGTTACCTGCTGTCACCGAGACGCCAGTGCGTCGAGCTCTGACGCCAACGCTTCTCCAGGACCGGCGTACCGAAAACCTGGTGCTCGAATCCACGATCCCGACCATAATGCGCAAATCAACCGGGACCGGAGCAGAGCGAGCAGTAATGAACCACGACGACCGTGCGCACGAGGCAGAGCAGCGTGCGCTGCTGATCACCGGAACCGTCGGGGTCGGCAAGACTTCGGCCGCCGATCTCCTGGGCGATCTTCTCGCTGACGCCGGTCTGCCACACGCCGTCATGGACCTGGACCGCCTGTGCCAGGCGTGGCCCGCCCCGCACGGCGACCCGTTCAACTCCGGTCTGCTGCTGCGCAACCTGCGAGCCCTGAGCGCCAACTACCTCGATGCCGGTGTGCGGCACCTCGTCCTGGCCGGGGTGGCCGAGAACAGGGCAGAGCGCGACCGCTACCAGGCTGCCATCGGCATGCCGCTCACGGTGTGTCGCCTGACGGCGGACCTTCCCGTCGTGCACAGCCGGCTCAGGCGCCGCCATGAAGCCGACAGCGACCTCGAGTCCCTGCCATGGCACCTGGAACGCGCCGGCCGGCTCGACCAGATCCTCGTTCGGGCCGACGTCGCTGACTTCACCATCGACACGACCCACGTACCGCTCGCGGCCGTCGCGTCCGCCGTTCTCAAGGCCGCCGGCTGGACCTGACCCGACACATGACACATCGCGGCGCCTGGTCTCGCTGTGCGGCGCCGTAGATGTTCACCGTCACGGTCTGTGCATGGAGCAACCGGCCGTACGTGGGGAACGCGAACCGGCCGCTGACACACTCGCGGCTCTGTTCCCAAGGGCCTGAGCCTGACGTCCTGACCCGGATTCCTCGACTGATCCACGGAGCACCCGACTTGAACGATCTCGACCCGCGGGTAGTGTTCCTCCAGCGCGTGCAGCAGGGCACGGGGACGGCCAATACGATCAAAGGGAACTGGCTACGCCTTTCCGGCTCCCGTGAGGCCCGGTTCGAGATCGGGTTCCGCGGGGACGGGGAGCTGTGGGCATCTGCGCATCTCTACAACGAGGAGAAGGATCTCGTCGACTCGCTGTTCGACTTCCTCACGGCGCGGGCGGACCTGATCCAGGAGCAGGCCGGTACGACGACCGGTGCGCTGACGTTCGACCCGATGGAGGGCCGCGTTCAGGCACGGATCGTTGCACGCTGCCCCATCCCGGATCGGTTCAGCGATGAGGCGGTGAAGTGGTGCATCCTGGCGGTCCGCAAGCTGGACGAGGTACTACGGCCCCATCTGACGCGGTGGCACGACGGACCTCGGCCCCGGATCCCGGCACAGCGGCCGTCGGCACCCTCACCCGCCCCGACGCCCGAGCATCGGTACCGGCAGCTGACGCTGCTGGTGGAGAAGCGACGTGCGCGGACACCGGCGCGCACCCACGTGGCCAGTGGCGACGAGTACGTGCGCGACCCCCGCGCCCGGGAGGCCGTCCTGGCCGTTTGCGGCAACAGGTGCGAGAACCCGCAGTGCGCCGGCCTGCCTGAGGGACTGTTCCGCGATGGCCGGGCACTGCTGGACGTGGACCATGTCCTCGGCCTTGGCGAGGACGGCGTGGACCACCCGTCGAACATGGTGGCCCTGTGCCCCAACTGCCACCGGATGAAGCACGAAGGCGATGCCAGGGACACCCTCCGCCGTGTGCTTGCCAAGGTGGCGGCCGAGCGGAACACGCGCTTGATGAGCCTCGACCCTGCCGTGGCACCGGCGCCGAGGCATCCTCACCCGCAAGGGTGAGCGCAGCAACCCCGCCGCCACTGCCGAGCGCGGGCGGGTCGAAGCAACCTCACAAGTTCACATCTGGCTCTCGATCCCGTTGCCCGAGTGGCTCTCGAACAACCTGCCCACCACACCGGTGGGCTCACGGCCGCTCTCACCGTTCCTCGGTGAGGGTGTCCGGGGGCCCGGCCAGGCGCTCCAGCAGGGTCATCAGGGTGGTGAGTTCCTGCGGTGCCAGACAGGCCGTCAACCGTTCCCGCAGCCCGGCGGCCTGCGCGCCGGCGCGCCGGTGGGCGGCGCGGCCCCGCTCGGTCAGGGCGGCGGAGCCGTCCGCGTCCAGGACGACCCAGCCGCGGGCGGCGAGCCCCTCCAGGTGCGGGCGCACGCTCGCCTCCTCGGGGCGCAGGAAGGGGGCCAGTGCCGCGTCGAGCGCGGCGGTGTCCGCCGGCCCGCGGGAGAGGGTGTCGAGCACCTGCCAGTCGCGCCGGCTCAGCGCGTCGGCGGCGAACAGGCGCGCCATGGACTGTTCGAGGGCGTCGTCGAGGTGGCGCAGCCAGTACCCGAGCGGGCGCTGCCCGCGCCCGTCGGGCAGGCCGGCAGCGGCGGGCGCGGTGACGGGTGCAGCGGCGGGCGCGGTGGCGGGTGCGGCGGCGGGCGTGGCGGTTGCGGGCATAACAGGTCCCCCCTGATGCATGTCCTTTGACAAAATTTGTAACCTAGCATGCATGTCTGAGCGGGAGAGGAAGCACCAGGAACTCGGGCCGGACACCGCCGAGAACGTGTCCGCCGCCGAGGACCCGAACGCCGCCGAGGACACGTCGGCCGCCGCCGTCGAACGGGCCATGGTCGCCCTCCGCCACAGCCAGACCCGCCGTTCGCTGGGCCGCATCGCCCGGCCCGAGGACGCCGGCGCGATCGACCCCACCCTGTTCGGCGTCCTGGACGCCGTCGAGGCCCACCCCGGCCGGTGCGCCGTCACCGACGTCGCCACCGCTGTCGGTGTCGACCAGCCCCGGGCCAGCCGCCTGGTGCTGCGCGCTGTCGGGCAGGGCTGGCTGGAACGCGGCAGCGACCCGCGCGACGCCCGCCGCACCCTGCTCGCCCTCACCCCCGCCGGGCGCGCCCAGGTGGAGGCCGCCCACCGGATGCGCCGCGTGGTCTTCGCCCAGGCGATGGCCGGCTGGAGCGAGAGCGACCGCACCGCGTTCGCCCGTCTGATCACCGCCTTCGTCGCGGACTTCGCCCGCACCGTCGCCGACCGGCGCTGAACCGGTGAACCGGTGAGCCGGTGAGCCGGGGCCCGATCGCCCGGCCCCGGCTGCCCGTCCTCAGCCGTCCCGGGCCAGCCGTCCCGTCCTCAGCGGTCCCGTTCTCAGCGGTCCCGTCCTCAGCGGTTGCGGGCCAGCGGTCCCGTCCTCAGCGGTTGCGGGTCAGCGGTCCTTTCCTCAGTGGTCCTGGGTCAGCAGTACCGGCAGTGACCGGTGCCCGTTGGAGATCAGCGAGTCCACCGGCTCCAGCTGCGCCCCCGGCAGCAGTGCCAGCCGGGGGAAGCGTGCGAACAGGGCCCGCAGCGCGGTGCGCGCCTCCAGGCGGGCCAGTGGCGCGCCCAGGCAGAAGTGCGGGCCGTGTCCGAAGGCCAGGTGGTCCTTCACCGGCCGCGTCACGTCGAACACCGCCCCGTCGGTGCCGTAGCGCGCGGGGTGGCGCCCGGCGGCCGCGTAGGCGGCCAGGATCGCCTCGCCCCGGCGGATCGTCACCCCGCCGGGCAGTGCGATGTCCTCGACGGCGTAGCGCAGCGGCAGGTGCGCCACCGGGGCGTCGCGGCGCAGCGATTCCTCGACCACGTCCTCCCAGCCGGCCTTGCCCGCGCGCACGAGGTCCAGCTGGCCGGGGTGGGTGAGCAGCAGTGTGATGGCGTTGTCGATGAGGTTGACCGTGGTCTCGTAGCCGGCCGAGACGATCAGCAGCAGGGTGTCGCGCAGTTCCTCCTCGGTGAGCGCGCCGCCGTCGCCCTCGGTGTCGCGTACGGCGATCAGGGCCGAGGTCAGGTCCTCGCCCGGCCGGGCCCGTTTGGCGGCGATCAGTTGGTCGAGCATGCCGTAGAACGCGGTGGCGTTGGCCGCGGCCTGCTGCGGGGTGAGGGTGGTGTCGAAGACCAGGTCGACGTGGTGGCGGAAGCGCTCGCGCAGGGTGTCGGGCAGGCCGAGCAGGTGGGCGATGACCCGGATCGGCAGCGGGTGGGCCAGGCGCTCGCGCAGGTCCACCGCGGTGCCCGCCGGGGTGGCGGCGACGGCGTCCAGCAGCTCGTCGGTCAACTCCTCGATGCGGGGGGCGAGTTCGGTGATCCGGCGGGTGCTGAACGCGGCGCCGGTCAGCCGGCGCAGCCGGCGGTGGTCGGCGCCGTGCGCGGTGAACATGTTGCGGGCGCTCACCCACAGGGCCAGCGGCCAGTCGGGTACCAGGCGTTCGAAGTCCGGCCAGTGCAGCAGGGGGTCCTTGGACACCCGGGGGTCCTTGAGCAGGTCCTCCAGCAGCAGCGGGTCGGCGACCGACCAGGCCGGTACGCCGAGGATGTCCACCGGGGTGGCGCTCCCGCGCGCGCACAGTTGCTCGCTCTCGGCGTCGCGGGAGCGCCCGGTGGGGTCCAGGACGAGGCGCTGCTCCACCGGGCAGCCGGCCGGCCGGTTCGACTCGTCGTCCACGACGGCTCCTTCACGCGGGTTCGAGGGCTCGTACAGGCTTCGCGCGGTTCGTGCAGGCTTGTGCGGCGCGCGCTGTACGGGCCGTACGGGCCGTACGGGCCGTACGGCTGTACGGGCCGTGCGCGCTGTACGGGCCGTGCGCGCTGTGCGGACTGTGCGGGCGTGCGGTGTGTGTCCGCCACCGAGGATGGCCCGCCCGCGCGCCGCCGTCGAGACCGCCTGCCCCCGCCCCGCCGGCCGGCCGCACCCGACGCACCGTCAGACGCCCGCCCGCCGGCCCGCGGAAGGACGCCCCCGGGCCGGCGGGTGGCTGCGGAAAACCACAGCAGGACCGGGCGGAGGACCGCATGGTGCCCGCCGGCGCCGCTGCCTAGCGTGAACCGCATGATCACCACTCCGCTCCTGGCCACCGCCACCCTCGCCCCCACCGCCCTCGCTACCGCCGCCCCCACCGCCCTCGTCACCGCCGCCCCCACCGCCCTCGCCCCCACCGCCGCCCCCGCCGCCCTCACCGCCGCGCTCGCCTCCGCCGTCCCGGCCCCCGCCGCCGAACCCGCCGGCGGCATCGCCGGATGGGCCGCCGACGTCATGGACGCCCTCGGAGCCGCCGGCGCGGGCCTGACCAACCTCGTCGACACCGTCCTGCCGTTCATCCCCAGCGAGATCGTCCTGCCCCTGGCCGGATTCGCCGCCGGCCAGGGCCGGTTGAGCCTGCCCGCCGTCATCGCCTGGACCACCGCCGGCTCCGTCGCCGGCTCCTGGATCGTCTACGCCGCCGGCGCCCTCCTGGGCCGCGAACGCACCCGCGCCCTGGCCACCCGCATCCCCCTCGTGCGCCCGCACGAGATCGACCGCGCCGAGGCCTGGTTCGCCCGCCACGGCCGCAAAGCCGTCCTCCTCGCCCGCATGGTCCCCGTCCTGCGCAGCCTCATCTCCCTGCCCGCCGGCATCCAGCGCATGCCCTTCGCGGCCTTCACCGCCCTGACCGCCCTCGGCAGCCTGATCTGGAACACCGCCTTCGTCCTGCTGGGATACCGGCTCGGCGACAACTGGCCACTGGTGGAGGAGTACGGGGGACGGGTCTCCAAGGTACTCGTGGCGGGCACACTCCTGGCCGCCGCCCGCTGGTTCACCGCGCGCCTGCGCCGCCGCCCGCGTCCCCGCCCCCGCCCGCGTCCCCGCGCCCGCGCCCGCGCCCGGCACCGGGTGTGAGGCACACCGCGGCGGCCGCCGCCGGCCTCGCCCTCGGCACTCGCCGCCCCCGCCGCCCCCGCCGCCCTGGCCGCCGCCGCCCTCACCCGCACCCCCCGGCTCCCGCTGCGCCTGGCCCACCTGGAGCGGCGCAGGGTCACCGCCCTGCTCGGCGCGCACGCACCCGAGGCCGCCGGCGCGCACGCACCCGAGGCCGCCGGCGCGCAAGCACCCGAGGCCGCCGAGGAGATCGACCCGCGCCGCGCCACCGCCTACCTGTGGTGCCGCATCCCCGTCGGCCTGCTCGGCGGCGGCACCCTGCTCCTCCTGGCGGCCGGCGCCTGGACCGCCACCACCGGCCTGTCCGCCTGGCTGACCGGCCACGACGCCGACGGCATCGCCCCCAGCCGGCCCGTCGCCGGCTACCTCCTCACCACCGCCACCCTGCTGCTCTTCCTCGACCTGGCCGGCCTGGCCGCCGTCGCCGACCTCGAACGACGCCTGCTCCACCGCCACCTGGGCCCCGACGAACTCACCCTGATGCGCCGGCGGATCGACGAACTCGCCGCCTCCCGCTCCGGCATCCTCGAAGCCGTCGACGCCGAACGCCGCCGCATCGAACGCGACCTGCACGACGGACTGCAACAACGCCTGATCGTGGTCGCCATGCTCCTGGGCCGCGCCCGCCGCCGCAACAGCGAGGACCTCTTCCACCAGGCCCAGACCGAGACCGAACACGCCCTGGAGGAACTGCGCCAGGTCGCCTGGCGCGCCTACCCCACCTTCCTGGACCAACTCGGCCTGCGCGAAGCCCTCGCCGTCGACGCCGAACGCTCACCCGTGCCCGTCACCATCCACGGCGACCTCACCCACCGCCCCACCCCCGCCGTCGAGACCGCCGCCTACTTCGCCGTACGCGAAGCCCTCACCAACGCCGCCAAACACGCCCGAGCCACCCGCATCGACGTGACGATCCACCAGGAAACCGGCACCGTCCGGGTATCCGTCCACGACGACGGCCACGGCGGCGCCGACCCCGCCGGCGCCGGCCTGACCGGCCTGGCCCGCCGCATCAGCGCACTCGACGGCCACCTCACCGTCCACAGCCCACCCGGCGGGCCCACCCACCTCACCGCGGAGCTGCCGTGCGCCTGATCATCGCCGAGGACTCCGCCCTGCTGCGCGCCGGCCTGGCCCGCCTGCTCGCCGACGAAGGACACCACGTCATCGCCGAGGTCGGCGACGCCGACGCCCTGCTGGCCGCCGTCACCGCCGACCCCCCGGACGTCACCGTCGTCGACGTCCGCATGCCCCCCACCCACACCGACGAGGGCCTGCGCGCCGCCCTGCACCTGCGCGAGCACCACCCCCAGGTCGGCGTCCTCGTCCTGTCCCAGTACGTCGAACAGCGCTACGCCGCCCAGCTGCTGGCCGCCGACACCCGGGGCGTGGGCTACCTCCTCAAGGACCGCGTCGCCCACGTCGAGGAGTTCCTCACCGCCCTCGAACAGGTCCGCTGCGGCGCCACCGTCCTCGACCCCGAGGTGGTACGCCGCCTGCTCGCCCGCACCCGCCGCACCGACGACCTCGAGCGCCTCACCGACCGCGAACGCACCGTCCTCACCCTGATGGCCCAGGGCCGCACCAACACGGCCATCGCCCAGCAACTCTTCATCTCCAGGAGCGCGGTGGAGAAACACGCCAACGCCGTCTTCGACAAACTGCGCCTGCCCCGCGACGACGCCACCAACCGCCGCGTCCTGGCCGCCCTGCGCTTCCTCAACAGCTGACCCCCGACCGGCCCCGACCGGCCCCGACCCCCGACCGGCCCCGGGGGAGCGGGCCCGGGACGGCCGCGCGAACCCGCTTGACCTCAAGCCGACTCGAGCTCCTACGGTGATCACGTCCCGAAGACCCGACCCACCCGAAAAAAAGGGGGCGCACCGCCGTGACGCTCAAGGAGTACCCGCACGAAGTCCTGGCCGCCCAGCCCATCGGCGCCTGGAGCGCCGAGGTGTTCCACCGGGTGGTGGGCGCCCTGCGCGAGCAACTCGCCGTCGAGGACCTCACCCAGCCGCACTGGTGGACGCTCAACCACGCCGCCGGCGCCCCCGGCCGCTGGAACCGCACCACCCTGGTCCAGCGGCTGGCCCGCTACGACGACCTCGGCACCGACTTCGACACCGTCTTCGACGACCTCACCGCCCGCGGCTGGCTCCTGGAGGACACGGCCACCGGCGCCATGTCCCTCACCCCCGACGGCGAGGCCGCCCGCCTGCGCGCCCGCGACCGCAACCACCGCGTCCACCTCCAGGCCCACCAGGGCGTCGACGAGGCCGACTTCGTCACCACGATCAACGTGCTGCGCCGCATCACCGCCAACATGGGCGGCGAGGGCAACCTCCCCGACTGACCCGCCCGGCCCGCCCGAGGGCCCGGCCCGCCCGTACAGGAGGCCGACGGGGGTGACCTCCTGTACCGGCCGACCGGGCCCGCGCCCGACCGGCCTCCGGCCACCGGCGTGCGCCGAACGCCCGCACGGGCGGGGAACGCCCGTCGGGCCCCGCCGCCCCCCGCAGGGCGGACGGCGGCCCGCGCGCGGGCCCGGACCCGGCGGCCACCGCCGCGCCGTGCGCCGGGGGTGCTCCCCCGTGCGCTCTTCCGCAGCCGCCGCCGGGTCCACCACGCTGGGCCCGGACCGTCCACGGGGGCGCCGACGGTCCCCACCCGGGCCGTCAGGCCCCCAACCGGTCGGGAGAGCGGAAGGCGTATGCCCCAGGACGTCGAGTTCACGGTGCCCCTCGAGAGCCGGGTCAGCCCCGACCTGCCCCGGGCCCGCCGCCACCACCTGGCCTGGGTACGGGAATCGGGCCTGCTGCGCGGCGAGGAGGCGCTGCGCCGCTACGAGTGCCTGCGGGTGGCCGACAGCGCCGCGTACGGCTTCCCGTACGCCGTCGGTGCCGACCTCGACCTCTGCTTCGACCTGCTCGGCTGGCTCTTCCTCCTCGACGACCACCTCGACCACCACACCGACCACCACCTCGACCACCACACCGACCACCACGCCGACGCCCACGGCGACAACCACCCCGCCGCCCGGCCGGGCCCCCGGCCCGCCACTGCCGCCGCCCGCACCGAGGACGCCGTCGCCCTGTGCCAGCAGCTGGTGGACCACCTGCGCTACGGGACGCGCCCGGGCGCCGGGGCCGCCCCCGTCGTGGCCGCCTTCGCCGACTGCTGGCAGCGGATGAGCCACGGCATGTCAAAGGAGTGGCGCCGGCGCACCGCCCACGACTGGGTCGACTACCTGGCCGGCTGGCCCACCAAGATCGCCGACCGCGTCCCCGGCGCCCTGCCCGACCCCGCCGCCCACCTGCGCGCCCGCCGCCGCACGATCGGCCTGCGCCCGCTGCTCGCCCTCGCCGAGCGCACCGGCCACTACGAGGTCCCGCTGCCCGCCTGGTGCTCCAGCCACCTGGAGGGCATGCGGATCGCCGCCTGCGACGCGATCATCGCCATGAACGAGGTCCACGCCCTGGAACGCGACGAGGCGAGCGGGCGCCCCAACCTCGTCCTGAGCCTGATGCACCACCAGGGCCGCGCCCGCCCCGAGGCCCTGCGCGAGGTCGGCGACACCGCCCGCCGCTCCGTCGAGACCTTCCTCCAACTGCACGCCTGCCTCCCGCAGTTGGAACGCGACCTCGGCGGCCGCGTACCCGAACTGGCCCGCTACGCCGACGCCCACGCCGCCTGGATCCGCGGCTACCACGACTGGGGGCGCACCGCCCCCTGCTACGGGGACGTGCGGCGTCCGGGCTGAGGTACCGCGGGGTGCGGGCGGCCCCTATCATGGGCGCGCTCGGCTTGATGATCACCGCTCCTGGGGGACTGCTGATGACCGGTACCGTCGTCGTGCACGCCGAATCACCGGTGTTCGGCCTGACGAGGCACACCTTCGGCGTGGTGGTCGACGGGGTGCGGGTCGGCACGCTCAGACAGGGCGACACCGCCCGCTTCCCGGTGCCCGCCGGAGCCCGCACCGTGCGGCTGGCCACCGGGGACCTCACCCGCTCCAACACGGTGAGCGTGCAGGTCGGCGAGGGGCGGGAGTTCCTGGTCGCGGGCCGGGGCACCGGCCTGGGATTCGCCGTCCTGGTGCCGGCGCTGGCCCCGTTCGCGATGGTCCCCTGGACCTACGTGGTCGCGGTCATGGCGCTGACGGCCGTGGTGCTGTGGGCCGTCCCCGGACTGCTGTTCCGGGTACGGGCGGTGGGCGACTCCTTCCTCCCGTCCGGACCGGGCGACGAGCACACCGGACCCGCCGCGAGCGCCGGACCCGCCGCGAGCGCCGGGAGCGCCGAGGAGGAGGGCGCAGGCGCCGGCCTGTGGTGGGAGTCGGACCCGGCCCTGGCCAAGCGCTTGCGCAAGTCCGCCGGCTCCTGAACCCACCCCGCCCCCCGGCCGGCTACCCCCGGCCCCGGCCCGCGGCCCCCGCGGCCCGGGTTCCGGGTCCGGGCCTGGCGGGGACGGCACAACGCGATATACCGTATCGCGATATAGCGTAAGTTGCTGCCGAACTCAGGACGGGAACCGCAACCATGCCTGGAGAGACCTCGCCGGCCCCGCGGCCCGCCGCCGCCCCGCCCGCCGCCGGCTTGCCCGCGCTGCGCGCCTCGCACGCCGACCGGGACCGCGTGGTCGCCGCCCTGGGCGCGGCCGCGGGGGAGGGCCGGCTGAGCGCCGAGGAGCTGGACGAGCGGGTGGAGGCCGCGCTGTCGGCCCGCACCGTCGCCGAACTGGCCGAGCTGACCGCCGACCTGCCGCCGGTGTCGGTCTCGGCCACCGGGGCGGTGGCGCAGGACCGGGACGTCCTGCGGATCGAGCAGTACTTCACCAGGACCGAGCGGGTGGGCGCCTGGGTGCTGCCGCGCCGCCTGGAGGTCGCCGCGCAGTGGTGCCACGTGAAGCTGGACTTCACCCAGGCGGTGCTCACCCACGACACCCTGGAGATCGACCTCGACATGCAGGGCGGCACCCTGACGCTGATCGTCGGCCCGGGCATCGTGGTCGACCCCTACGCCCTGGCCCTGGAGTTCTGCAAGGTGAAGGGCCACCAGGACCCGGACCCGCACGCCCCGGTCAGGCTGCGGATCGAGCTGATCGGGAGGAAGAGCTTCGGCCGGGTCGTCGTGCGCCGCTCCCGCCGCCGGCGGGGCCGACCCCGCGCCCTGCCGGCCGGCGACTGACCCGGCGCCCTGCCGGCCGGTGACCGACCCCCGCGCGCGGTCAGTCCTCCTCGCCCCTGCCCCGCTTGCTCCGGCCGGTGGAGCCGCGGCCGGTGCCCCCCGACCGCTTCCCGCCCGCCGGGGCGGCCTGCTCCTTGGCGTCGACGGCGCCCCGCAGCCGGGCCTGCGCCCCGGTGATGCGCCCGGCGAGGGCCTGGTCGCCGTGGCCGGTGACGGCGGGCGTGGCGGCGGCCCGTCCGAGCGCGGTCACCGAGTTCTCCAGGTAGGCCTTCCAGTACTCGACGTGCCGGTCGGTGACGGCCGCCTTGGCGAGGTTGGCGGACAGCTCGTCCGCGTACTGCACGAGGTAGTCGACGGTCTCCTTGAGGTAGCCGCCGTCGATCCCGGTGCGGCCCGCGTGCTCCAGCTCCCACACGTGGGTCTCGATCTCGCGCATCGGCTGCTGGAGCAGGGCGAAGGTCGCCTGCCCGATGTCGCTGATCACGTCCATGTAGATGTGCGGGTCCGTGCCGTCGGCGGCCGCCTCGTCGGGCATCAGCATGGCCTGGGCGGCGTGGATCAGCTCGTGGCGCAGCGTGCTGTAGATGACGGCGGGGCCGTAGTCGTCGAAGAGGTTGCGGTACAGCGACATGGTGACCTTGTCGCCCGAAGTGCCGGTGCTGGTCAGGGCCATGGGCTTGCCCGCGCCCTGGCGGGAGTGCTTGTAGCCGAGGGTGAGGTTCCCCTCGTCCTCGACGGCCTGCGGCAGCTGGTCCAGGACGTGGCGCAGCAGCGCGTCCAGCGCCGCCTGGCGTACGGCCTTCGCGCCGGTCCCGGTGTCGGCCTTGGCCTGTTCCAGCTGGGTGACCAGGGCGGCGGGCAGGTCGGGGACCGCCGGTGACGGCTCGTCGGCCTGGGGCAGGTCGTCGGAGGCGGTGCGCTGGAGCACACCGGCCGTGGCGGGGCGGGCCTCCGTCTCGGCGCGGACCGCCTGCGCCTGGGCCTGCGCCTGCGCCTGGGCCTGCGCCTGCGCCTGGGCCTGCGCCTGCGCCTGGGCCTGCGCCTGCGCCTGGGTCGGCGGGCGCCCCGCGCCGCGCGGCACGCCGTCGACGGTGGAGCGCTGCACCATCCGGGCCACGGCGGCGTTGCCCGCCCCGGCCTGCAGGGCGAGCAGCCGCCCACCGGGCAGCCGGGCGCCGGGCGCCCGCCCGGGGCGCACGGGGCCGGGGGTGCGGTCGGTACGGGGGGTGCGGTCGGTACGGGGGGTGCGGTCGGCGGCCGCCTCCCGGCTGCCGCGCTGCCGCTCGCCGTCGTGTGTGCGCATGGGTTGGTCCCCCCGGGGTGTCCGCTGGCCTTCCATGGTCATCCGGCGGTGCGGTGCGGCGGAAGGGCCGTGGGGGCAGCGCTGCGTGCCCGTACGGGCAGTTCGGGCGGGGTGCGGCACCGTCCGGCCGCCTGCGAGGATCACCGGCATGACGCCACCGCCGCCCGCCGGCCCCGACGCCTGCGACACCCCCGACGGCCCCGACACCTCCGACACCCGCGACGGCCCCGACACCTCCGACGGCCCTGACGGCCCGTTCGCCGTGCTGGGCGAGCCCGTCCTGGCCGTCGCGGACGAGCGGCGCGCCCTGCTCGCCGTCGCCGGTGCGCACGGGGAGGACGAGCAGGGCAGGGTCGGAGTCTTCGACGTCGGCGCAAGCCCCCGGCGCCGTCTGCTGGTCGACACGGGCTTGCCCGTGCACGCGATGGCCTTCCATCCGGCCCGCCCGCTGCTGGCCGTGGGGACCGGGGACTACGACGGCGGCTACCACTTCGAGGGGGAGCTGCTGCTGGTGCACCTGGACAGCGGCACCGTCCGCTCGCTGATCGGGGGCCGCTCGGGGCGCCAGGTCCTCGCCCTGCAGTGGCTGGACCACCAGGACCTGCGGGTCGTGGTGGCGCCCTACGACGACGAGGAGGACGAGGCGGCCCACGTGCAGGGGCACGTCGCCGTCGTCCGCCGCCCCGACTGGACCCGGGTCGGTGCGAAGTCGCTCACCCCCGGGGACCTGACGGGCCCCCGGGTGCCGGCGCCCCGCCCCGACGGGCGCGAGGCCGCCCGCCGCACCATCGCCCGCCTCACCGCCCCGCGCACCCGCCGCCACCACACCGGCGGCCGCCCGGCGTGAGGCCCCCGCAGCGGCGGCCGGAGCAGGAAGTCGGCCGGGCCGACTTCCCACTGCGCGGCCCGGCCGCCTGCGAGCGCCACGGTGGCCGTCGCAGGCGCCCGGCTCCGGGCAGTGGGGCCGTCAGGAGAGCCGGTCGAGGACCCAGTCCGCGAGGACGCCGGAGACCGCGCTGTGCTCGGTGTTCTCGGTGTCGAAGGCGACCTCGTCCAGGTGGAAGCGCTCGGGGCCCTGGTCGAGGAGGTTGAGGTTCGGGTCGACGTCCCAGGCGATCGGGTCGTAGACGAGCGCGGAGGCGCTGACCGCGGGGACGAAGGCGCCGCTGCGGTGGTCCTCGCTGATCTTCGCCTTGATGGCGTCGGCGACCTTGCCGAAGGAGTCCAGGGTGCCGCCGGGCACCCCGTCCAGGGCCGGGACCTCGGTGGTGGTGGAGCGGCGCAGCTCCAGGCCGACGTGCATGCCGCCGATCCGCTGCCCGGCGCCCCGGTCGGGCTGGAAGCGGGCGGTGGCGCTGGCGACCAGGGCCTGCCAGTCGAAGGCGATCTCGCCGGCGGGCAGCGGGCGCCCGGTGCCGTCGCCGCGGCCGTTGGCGACGCCGAGCAGGCGCGGGCGGCGCGGGAAGTTGCCGAGGTCGGCGAGCTCGCGCACGAAGTCGGTGCGCAGGTCGCTGGCGGTGGCGACCTCGCCCGAGTACTTGGCGTCCGGCACCCAGGCCCAGAGCAGCTGCTGGGCGGCGGGGCTGCGGATCAGGTCGGCCTGGGAGGGCTGTCCGGGCTCGGAGGGCGTGAGCTTCTCGAAGAAGTACGCCATCTGCTGGAGGATCAGCGGGATCCAGGCGCCGTTGTGGGGGGAGTCCCAGGACAGGTAGGTGGCGGTCTCGTGGTCGAAGTCCTCGCTCTCCAGCTTGGCGAGCGCGTAGCGGGTGATGATGCCGCCCATGCTGACGCCGCCGACGGTCAGCGGCTCCTGGCCGAAGCGCTCGGCGAGGGCGCGCCGGATCGCCTGGATCACCACATCGGCGTTGTGCTGGATGTGGGTGTGGCGCTCGTCGAAGCCGATCAGGACGACGTCGTGGCCGCGGGCCAGGAGCTGGTCGAGGAAGCCGGGACGGCCGCTCTCGTAGGGGGCGTTGAAGTGGTTGAACAGGGCGGGCAGGTCGCTGGGGCCGTAGTTGAAGCCGTCGGCGAACAGGAACGGCTTCGCCAGGTGGGTGCGGCCGCTGCCGTAGTAGACGGCCGCGGTGCCGCTCGCCCGCCCGCCCGCCAGCTCCCAGGTCGCGTCGGGCACGCGCACGCCCGGCAGGCCGATGTCGGTGGTGAAGAAGATGTCGGAGGCGATCGTCGCCGCGACTTCGGCGAGTTCCTCCGGGGTGAGCTCCGTCCCGCTGGTGGCGGACAGGGAGGTGGAGACGTCGATACGGGGGGTCACAGCCATGGTGTACCGCCTCGGTCCGGGGGGCTGGTTCGTGGCCGACCGTAACGGCACGGTCACTCACCGCACCAGGTGCTGACCACTATTGGCCGAAAGCGACCGAGACGGACAGCACGGACACCGAACCGCCACCCCCCGGCCGACGAGCGGCGACAGACCGTCAACTACACACAGCGGAAGCCGAATTCACCACCACCTCCCGGCCGCGGTCAGACCAGGAGCAGCGTCTTGCCCAGCGCACTCCGCCCCTCGATCGCCGCATGCGCATCGGCCGCCCGCTCCAACGGGAACGTCTGCCCGACCACCGGCCGCACCCGCCCCGCGACCGCCTGCGCCATCACCTGCTCCGCCCACGGACGCATCCGCGCCCGGAACCCGAACAACTGCTCCACCCCGATCACCTCCACCCCACGCCGCTGCGCCTCCTCGGGCTCGATCACCGTGAGCCGGCCGCTGGAGGCGCCGTGCACGGAGAACCGGCCGTGGCGGGCCGTCAGCTCGAACGCGGCGCGGCCGATCTGCCCGCCGACGCCGTCGAAGACGACGTCGACGCCCGCGCCGCCGGTCACCCGCAGGACCTGCTCGGTCCAGTCCGGGGCCGAGTAGTCGATGGCGGCCTCGGCGCCCAGGCCGCGGACCAGGTCGAGCTTGCGCTCCCCGCAGGCGATCCCGATGACCCTGGCCCCGGCCGATCGCGCCAACTGCACCAGCAGGCTGCCGAGTCCGCCGGCCGCCGCCTCGACCAGCACCCACTGTCCGGGGGCGATCCGGGCCCCCTCGACCAGGCCCGTCGCGGTGCTGCCGTCGGAGTGCAGGGCCGCCGCCTCGCGCAGGCCCAGCCCGTCGGGGACCGGGATCAGGCTCTGCGCGTCGGCCGCCACCCGCTCGGCGAAGGCGCCCGTCGAACCGGCGTCGGCCAGCACCGAGCGGCCGATCCAGCCCGGATCCACGCCGTCCCCGACGGCGATCACCCGGCCGGCCACCATGCCGCCCGGCACGTAGGGCAGTTCGGGCCTGGGGTGCCACTGGTCGACGCCCCGGCGGATCTGCGTCTCGACGAACGTGATGCCCACGACGGCGACGTCGACCAGCACCTGCCCCGCCCCGGCGACGGGCTCCGGCGCCTCGCTCGGAACCAGAACCTCCGGGCCCCCGAAACGCACTGCCTGCACGGTCCGCATGCTGATCACTCTCCTGCTCGGACGACATCGACTTCGACGTCCCGGATTCTTCAACCTCAAGCGGCCTTGAGGTCAAACCGTCCTGCGGTTGACGGGTCAGGAGGAGGAGCCGGCGGGCGGCAAGTGATCGGGCCGTCACGATCGGACTGCGGACGGTGGGGGAGCAGGAAGTCGGCGGGGCGGTGCTGCGGTCAGCGGGCGTCGAACTCGCCGGTGCGGACGGCGGTGATGAAGGACTGCCAGGCGGTGGCGGGGAAGACCAGGGCCGGGCCGGAGGGGTCCTTGGAGTCGCGGACCGGCATGGCATCGGTGAACCCGTCCGCGACCTCGATGCAGCCGTTCTGCCCGCCGCTGTACGTGCTCTTGCGCCAGGTGGTGATGTGCGTGGTGTCCATCGCAGGTTCCTCCCGAACGGGGCCTACTGGGCGTCGAACTCGCCGGTGCGGACGGCGGTGATGAAGGACTGCCAGGCGGCGGCGGGGAAGACCAGGGCGGGGCCGGAGGGGTCCTTGGAGTCGCGGACCGGCATGGTGTCAGCGATGCCGTCGGCGACCTCGATGCAGGCACCGCCGTTCGCGCCGCTGTACGAACTCTTCCGCCAGGAAGCGCCAGTCAGGTCGACATCCACTCCAGGTCCCTCCTTGCCGCACGGATGAAAGCCAGCGATTCGGCCCGGCCAGGGGCTTCGACCGCCAGCCGATCGTAGCTCTTGGCCAGCGCGGCAACGGACTTGGAGTCGCGATCGATGTAGCCGCGCTGCTCAGTTTCGCCGTAAGCGAGAACTCTGCGGTTCGGCATGGTAATGAGGTGCGCCATGTGCGTGAACGGCCTGTTCTCGCCCAGTGCGAATGGAGCCACCTGGATGACCACGTTGGGGCGAGAGGACAACTGCTCAAGGTGGCGCAGCTGTTCGACCATGACGTCGCGTCCGCCGACAACCCGCCGGATGCAGCTCTCGTCCAGCACCACGTGCACAAGCGGAGGGGGAGTTCGCTCCAGGATGTGCTGTCGGGCAAGCCTGAATGCGATGCGTTCTTCGGCCAGTTCCAGGGTCGAACCGCCTTGCCGAACGTCGCCCATCTGGATCGCGGTTGCATACGCCCGGGTCTGCAGGAGTCCGGCGATGATGTTGATCTCGAAGATCCTGATCTCTTCTGCAAGGGCCTCGTAGCGCGCGTATTCCGGGAAGCCCTCCAGGATCGCCGCATTTTTCAGCTGATACCACATCAGCAGCATCGTGCCGCCGGTGTTGAGCGCGATGTCCGCTAGCTCGGCAAGCTTGCGACTCGGGGGTCGGTGCGCAAGTTCGATGTAGGACAGGTGTGACGGGGAGCACTCCAGGAGCGGGGCCAGATCCTCCAGCACCATCTTCCTGGCCTCGCGGAAGTTGCGGAGTTGGATCCCGAAGGGGGCCCAGGGGCTGGACTCCGGGTCAATCTTCTTCTTGTTCATGGCAGTCCCTCAACTTCCAAGGTGCCCGCAGGCAAGTCGCATGCCACTTCCGATGCTAGGTGAAGCTGGGCCACCATGTGCAACAGAACGTGAAACTCCCATCGCAGAGAGTTCCATTCCCATGGCCCAAGACCAATCCCCCCGCCTCCACGGCTACGGTGTCCGGTGGGACACCGAGGCCCGGTGCTACCGGGTGCGCAACGAGTGCACCGGGGCGTGGCTGTGCAAGCCCAACGGTGAGCGCAGCGGCTTCTCCTCCTTCACCGAGGCCTTCTCGGCCTGGCGCCTGTTCGAGGTGCACAAGCGGCCGGGGGAGCAGTGACCCTCTCCCGCATCACGGCCGAGCAGCGCCGGCAGGCCGCCGCCGTCCTGGACGACCTCACCACCGTCCTCGCCCTCGGCCGGGTCAACCTCCCGACCCTGGAGGTGGACTGGGATACCGGCCGCTCCACGTGCGAGTACCTGCTGCACCTCACCGCCCGCCCCCTCGACCTCCTCCGGATCGTCGACCTGCTCCGCAAGGGCCTGCGCTACGAGCGCCTCACGTATGACGACTGAACTCCTCGCCCGCCTGCTGTGGTGGGCCTGCTTCGCCCTCCTGCTGTTCTGCGCTCTCAGGAAGTGAACCCCCCGTGCACGACCCCCGCCTGCTCGCCAAGCCCCCCATCTGCCGGCTCGGCTGCCTCGTTCTCGTCCGCAACCAGCGCGGCGACGTCCTGCTCGTCGACCCGGACTACCTGGACGGCATGATCCTGCCCGGCGGCCCCGGCAAGGCGAACGAGCCCCCGCACCGCGCCGCCGCCCGCCACCTCCAGGCCCAGACCGGCATCATCCTCAGGCTCACCCACGCCGTCGCCCTCGACTACACCCCCTCCGACCGCTACCTGGAGCGCTTCAACGTCGTCTTCGACGGCGGCACCCTGCGCGACGAACACCCCGTCACCGTCCCGCCGCAGAAGCGCAGCCGCCTGCTCGGCGCCCGCTTCGTCCCCGTCCACGAACTCCAGAACCACATGGCCCCCTCCCAGGCCGCCCGCACCGCCGAAGCCCTCACCGGCCGCGCCCTGCCGCTCCTCCTCCACGGCCAGCGCCCCGACTGAGACGAGCAGGGGAGGCGTTCCCCGGGCTCATCCCCGGCGCGGCCCGACCGCTCACCCGGTCGGGTGAGGGTCGCGCCGGACGGCGAGGAGTTGTAGCAGGCTCCTGTCTGGCTGACGCTCCTTGACGTCCTCCAGGCCCCTAAAGGACCTGGATTCCTACCACGGTCGTCTGACCGTCTCGGTGGGTTCCTGCTTCACGGCGCGGTGCCGGGACGAGTCCCGGTCTTACCTGCGCTCCACAGGCGTTTAGCCTGTCCGCCCGTCCGGCGGCCAGGATGTTGCGTGCTGCGTTGATGTCGCGGTCGTGGACGGTCCCGCAGTCCCCGCAGGTCCACTGGCGGACCGAGAGGGGCTTGGGACCGTCCTTGATGCCGCAGGTCGAGCACACCTGAGAGGTGGGCTCGAAGCGGCCGATCCTGCCGAAGTACCGGCCGTGTTTGGCGGCCTTGTACTCCAGCATGGTGACGAACGCCGACCATCCGGCGTCGTGCACGGACTTGGCGAGCCCGGTCCGTCCGAGGCCGGACACCGTGAGGTCTTCCACGTACACCGCTTGGCTCTCGCGGATGATCTTCGTGGATTCCTTGTGGTGCCAGTCCCGGCGGCGGTCGGCCACCTTGGCGTGCTGACGCGCGACCTTCTTGCGGGCCTTGGCCCGGTTCTTCGATCCCTTCTCGCAGCGGCTCAGCGCCTTCTGCATACGCTTGAGCTTCTTCTCGGCGCGGCGCAGGAACTTCGGGGAGTCCACCTTTCGTCCGTCGGAGAGCACCGCGAAGTGGGTGAGTCCGAGGTCGATCCCGGTGTCAGTGTCCAGCTCGGGCAGGATCTCCGGGTCGGTGTCCACGACGAAGCTGGCCCAGTACCGGTCCGCGGCGTCCTTGGTGACGGTGACGCTGGTCGGTGTCGCCGGGAGCGGACGGGACCAGCGGACTTCGAGGTCTCCGACCTTGGCCACGTACAGACGCCCGGAGCCCCGCAGGGAGAACCCGTTGGCGGTGAGCCGGATCGACTGCCGGTTGTCCCGCTTCGACTTGAAGCGCGGCGGTGCGATCTTCGGCCCCTTGCGCTTGCCGGTGACCTCTTTTGTCTCCGGCGCAGGCCCCGGCCTTTAGGCCGGGGTTAGCCGGTCCTTGGCCCGGAGCCGCGAAGCGGCGCAGGTCGCTGCGTTGTCAGTGACGTCCACTATGTTGATCACAGCAACCGAG
>NZ_JBIWAQ010000040.1:0-42173 GCF_044760155.1 Kitasatospora sp. NPDC098652 | reverse complement strand
GGAGGTGCCCCCACCGCATGGACTCCCTCCTCCGCCTTGCGATGCACGCACCCTGACGCCGCGGTCTGGTCCGACCTGATCCACAAGACACGCCCTAGCCGGAAGAGCCACCGTCCGGTCGTCGCAACCTTCGCGGATTCGCCGGGGATCCTTCGCGGAAGTTGGCAGCGGTCCACCGGTGACGCCGGGTTCGCGAGCTGCCAGAGTCGGTGGTGCGGCCGGGAGGTGCGCAGGACAGCAGCAAGAACTCCAGGTCGGTCGCGGCCCGGGGTGCTGTCCGGGCGTCCACGTCCTGCGGTGTTCCACCGCCGCCCGGCGCCACCCGGCCGCCCACTCGCCCTCGCGGTGAGGTGCGTCACATCCTTCGCAAACATCCTTCGCAACGAGCACCCCTGGGGAGCAGACCCATGACTCAGCCGGTTCGGCAGCAGCAGGAGCAGCGCGCGGCGGAGCTCGCCGCCCGGTGGGCCTCCGACCCCCGCTGGGCGGGCATCGAGCGCACGTACACGGCGGCCGACGTCGCCCGGCTGTCCGGTACCGTCCGCGAGGAGCACACGCTGGCCCGGCGCGGCGCCGAGCGGCTCTGGCGGCAGCTGCACGAGCAGGACTACATCCACGCCCTCGGCGCCCTCACCGGTGGGCAGGCCGTGCAGATGGTGAAGGCCGGGCTGCAGGCGATCTACCTGTCCGGCTGGCAGGTCGCGGCCGACGCCAACCAGGCCGGCCAGACCTACCCGGACCAGAGCCTGTACCCCGCCAACTCGGTTCCGCAGGTGGTGCGTCGGATCAACAACGCGCTGCTGCGGGCGGACGGGATCGACGCCGCCGAGGGCAACGACGGCCCGGACTGGCTGGTGCCGATCGTGGCCGACGCCGAGGCGGGCTTCGGCGGCCCGCTGAACGCCTTCGAGCTCACCAAGGGCATGATCGCGGCCGGCGCGGCGGGCATCCACTACGAGGACCAGCTGGCTTCCGAGAAGAAGTGCGGCCACCTCGGCGGCAAGGTGCTCGTCCCCACCGCCCAGCACATCCGCACCCTCAACTCCGCCCGGCTGGCCGCCGACATCGCCGACGTGCCGACGCTCGTCGTGGCCCGCACCGACGCGCTCGCCGCCAACCTGCTGACCAGTGACGTGGACGAGCGCGACGCCCGGTTCTGCACCGGTGAGCGCACCGCCGAGGGCTTCTACCGGGTCGAGCCCGGCATGGCGCCGGTGATCTCCCGCGGCCTCGCCTTCGCCCCGTACGCGGACCTGATCTGGGTGGAGACCGGCACCCCGGACCTCGCCCAGGCCCGGGAGTTCGCCGAGGCGCTCAAGGCCGAGTACCCGGACAAGATGCTCGCCTACAACTGCTCGCCGTCCTTCAACTGGAAGGCCGCGCTGGACGACGACCAGATCGCCAAGTTCCAGCGGGAGTTGGGCGCGATGGGCTACCGCTTCCAGTTCATCACGCTGGCCGGCTTCCACGCTCTGAACCACTCGATGTTCCAGCTGGCGCGCGGCTACGCCGAGCACGGCATGACCGCCTACGTCGACCTGCAGGAGGCCGAGTTCGCAGCCGTGCCGGACGGCTACACCGCGGTGAAGCACCAGCGCGAGGTCGGCACCGGCTACTTCGACCTGGTCTCCACCGCGCTCAACCCGAACGCCGAGACCCTCGCGCTGACCGGCTCCACCGAGTCCGAGCAGTTCCACTGAGCCACCGCCAGGCCGGGACCTGAACCACCACTGAGCCACCCCGGCGGTCTCGTTGGGGACGAGCCCGCCTTCCACCCCGCCGCCCGGGGCCTCGTTGAGGGACGAGGCCCCGGGCGCCTTCCACCTGCCTCCTGGAGAACCGGATGAGCCAGCCCAGCCGTATCGAGGTCCTCGGCGAGCACGAGGACCGCTTCGACGAGATCCTCACCCCCGAGGCACTCGCCTTCCTCGCCCGTCTGCACGACCGGTTCGCCGGGCGCCGCGCCGAGCTGCTCGCCGAGCGCGAGCGCCGTACCGCCGTGCTGTCGGCCGGCGGCAGCCTGGACTTCCTCCCGGAGACCCGCGCCGTCCGCGAGGACCCCAGCTGGCGGGTGGCCGGCGCCGGGCCGGGCCTGCACGACCGCCGGGTGGAGATCACCGGCCCGCCCGAGCGCCGGATGACCGTCAACGCCCTCAACTCCGGCGCGAAGGTGTGGCTGGCCGACTTCGAGGACGCCACCTCGCCGACCTGGCACAACCTCGTCTCCGGTCAGCTCAACCTGGTCGACGCGATCGAGCGCCGGATCGACGACAGCACCCCGGAGGGCAGGCGGTACCGCATCGGGGACGCCCCGGCCACCATCGTGGTCCGCCCGCGCGGCTGGCACCTCGACGAGCAGCACCTCGCGATCGACGGCCGCCCGGCCGTCGGCGCCCTGGTCGACTTCGGCCTGTACCTCTTCCACTGCGGCCGTCGGCAGATCGCGGCCGGCTCCGGCCCGTACTTCTACCTGCCCAAACTGGAGAACCACCGCGAAGCCCGGCTGTGGAACGAGGTCTTCACTTTCGCCCAGTACGAGTTGGGCATCCCGCACGGGACGATCCGCGCCACCGTCCTGATCGAGACCATCACCGCCGCGTTCGAGATGGACGAGATCCTCTACGAGCTGCGCGAGCACGCGGCCGGCCTCAACGCGGGCCGCTGGGACTACCTGTTCAGCCTGATCAAGAGCTTCGCCCAGCACGGTCCGCGCTTCGTCCTGCCGGACCGCGCCACGCTGACCATGACCCAGCCGTTCATGCGCGCCTACACCGACCTGCTGGTGCGCACCTGCCACCGGCGCGGCGCCCATGCCATCGGCGGTATGGCCGCCGCCATCCCGCAGCGCGACCCGGCGGCCAACGAAGTGGCGCTGACGAGGGTCCGGGCCGACAAGGAGCGCGAGGCCGGGGACGGCTTCGACGGCTCCTGGGTCGCCCACCCCGGCCTGGTCGACACCTGCCGCACCGCCTTCGACGCGGTCCTCGGCGAGCGCCCCAACCAGCTCGACCGCACCCGCGAGGACGTCGAGGTCACCGCCGCCGACCTGCTGGGCGTCCAGCGGCTCACCGCCGGCCTGCCCACCGAGCAGGGCCTGCGCTCCAACGTCGCCATCGCGCTTCGCTACCTCACCGCCTGGCTCGGCGGCTCCGGGGCTGTCGCCGTGTTCGGGCTGATGGAGGACGTCGCCACTGCCGAGATCGCCCGCTGCCAGCTCTGGCAGTGGCAGCACCACTGCACCCGCCTCACCGGCGGCTCGCTCGCCACCCCCGACCTGGTGCACCGGCTGATCGACCGCGAGCGGACCGTGCTGCTCGCCGAGGGATCCGACCCCGCACTGGTCGACCACGCCGTGCGGATCCTCACGGAGACCTCCCTCGGGGAGGACCTCCCCGCCTTCCTCACCACCGAGGCCTACGCCCGCCACCTCGTCCGCGTCCGCACCACGGCCTGAACCGCCCGCCCACCACGGAGGCAGCCAATGAACGCGATCCGACGGGTCGCCGTCGTCGGTGCCGGGCAGATGGGCTCCGGCATCGCCGAGGTCTTCGCCCGCGCCGGCCTGGACACCATCGTCTGCGAGAAGGACCCCGCCGCGCTGCGGGCCGCCCGCAGCCGCATCGACCGTTCCCTGCACCGCGCCGTCGACCGCGGCCGCATCGACCCGAGCGACCGTGAGGACATCTGGGCGCACCTGCTGTTCGCCGACGACCTGGAGGCGCTCGCCGACCGCCAGCTGGTGGTCGAGGCCGTCGTCGAGGAGGAGGCGGTGAAGACCGACGTGCTCACGACCCTGGACAAGGTCCTCGTCGCCGAGGACGCCGTCCTGGCCACCAACACCTCCGCCATCCCCGTCACCCGACTGGGCATCGCCACCACCCGCGCCTCGCACGTCCTCGGCCTGCACTTCTTCAACCCCGCCCCGGTGATGCCGCTGGTGGAGCTGGTCTCCTCGCTGCACACCGACCGGACCGTGCTGGAGCGGGTGGAGGCCTTCACCCGGGACGCCCTCGGCAAACGCGTCATCCGCTCCCGCGACCGGGCCGGCTTCGTCGTCAACTCCCTGCTCGTGCCCTACCTGCTCTCCGCGATCCGGATGGCCGAGGCCGGCCACGCCACCCCGGAGGACATCGACGCCGGCATGGTCCACGGCTGTGCCCACCCGATGGGCCCGCTCCAACTCGCCGACCTCATCGGCCTGGACACCGTCGAGGCCATCGCCCGCTCCCTGTACGAGGAGTACAAGGAGCCGCTGTACGCCCCGCCACCGCTGCTCTCCCGCATGGTTGAGGCCGGCCTGCTCGGCCGCAAGAGCGGCCGCGGGTTCCACGTCCACCGAGCGGCCTGACGGCCCATCCGCCGACCCGCCGCCATCGGCCCAGCGTCACCGGCGAGCACGATGGTGGACCTTTCGGAATCAGGAGGGCGCCGCTCCGGCCGGCCGCGTGGCGTGTGCTCGGGCGGGTGGGGCGGCGGAGTCGTCCGTGGCCTCGAAACGCACCGTGGGCTCGAAGTTGGCGCGCCGCGCCGCGCGGCGGAAGACGGTCAGCACGGCCGGTCCGACGACGAGCACGGCGGTGAAGGTGGTGACGGCGCGGCCGGTGTCCCAGCCGAGCGAGGTGGCGAGGTCGAAGAGCAGGTAGCGGTGCCACTGCTCGGTGAAGGGCAGGCCGGGGAGGTAGGCGATGGAGCTGTTCGGGTCGGTCGAGAACGGCCAGAAGGAGAGGTTGAGCAGGAACCCGAACAGGTAGCCGGAGAAGGCCCCGTAGGCGGCCAGCATCGGCACCTCCCAGCGGCGCCGGGCCGGCGGGAGCAGCCCGGCGAGCAGGCCGACGAAGGCGCAGCCGAACATCTGGTAGGGCATCCAGGGGCCGACCCCGCCGGTGAGCAGGGCGGAGGCGAAGAGCGAGGTGCACCCGAGGGTGAAGCCGAAGCCGGGGCCGAAGACGCGGCCGGCGAGGACGAGGATGAAGAAGACGGTCTCCACCCCCGCGGTGCCGGCGCCGAGCGGTCGGAGTCCGGCGTTGACGGCCGAGAGGACACCGAGCATGGCGAGGGCCTTGGCGTCGATGCCGCCGGCCGAGATCTCGGCGATGACGACGGCGAGGACCAGGACGAGCAGCGCGCCGAAGATCAGGGGCGGGGCGTAGGAGGAGCCGAACGTCCCCGGGGCGACGACGAACGGCCAGGTGAAGGCGACCAGGCCGATGAAGGCGGCCAGGGCGACGACGACGCGGGCCCGGCCGGGGATGCGGACGGCGGTCATCGGGCGGCCTCCGGCACCGCGAGGGCCTCGGCCACCTGCCGGATCGTCAGGTAGTCCAGTGGGGCGAGGATCTTGGCGGTCTGCGGGGCGAAGGTGGGCGAGGCGACGATGACCTCGGCGGTGGGGCCGTCCGCGACGATCTCGCCCTCGGCCATGACGACCACGCGGTCGGCGGCGGAGGCCACGAACTCGACGTCGTGGGTGGAGACGACGACCGTACGGCCTTCGGCGGCGAGGGCGTCCACGATGCCGGTGAGTGCTTCCTTCGCGTGGTAGTCGAGCCCCCGGGTGGGTTCGTCCAGCAGCACGACCCTTGGTGCGGCGGCCAGTTGGATCGCCAGGACGAGTGCCAGCTGCTGCCCCTCGGAGAGGTCCCGGGGGTGGGTGTCGTCGGGGATCCCGGGGGCGAGGCGGTCGAGGATCCGCCGTGCGGTCGGCCCGGCGGTGTGGCGGGCCTCCAGGTCGCTCTGGGCGAGCTCCTGGGCGACCGTCTCCAGGTACAGCAGGTCGGTGGGGGTCTGCGGGACGAGCCCGACCAGGTGCCGGGCCTGAGCCGCGGGGAGGCGCTTGGGGTCCTTGGCCGGGCCGCCGTCGGCGCCGGTGACCTGCACGCTGCCGCCCTGGCGGGCGCCGGAGCCCTGGAGGGCCCACAGCAGCGAGGACTTGCCGGAGCCGTTGCGGCCCATCAGCGCGGTGACCTCGCCCGCCCGCAGCTCCAGCCCGACCTCACGGACGGCGGCCACCGGCCCGTAGCGCACCACGACCCGCTCGGCGGACAGCACGGTCTCCCCGGCCGCTGGTGCGTGACGCGGTGCCGGTGCGTGACGCGGAGCCGGTGCGTGACGCGCTGCCGGTGCCGGGTGTGCGGCCAGGCGTTCCCGCAGCGGTGCGGCGGCTCGGCGGGCGTCGCGGACGGACAGCGGCAGGGGCTCCCAGCCGGCCAGGCGGCCGAGTTCGACGACGGGCGGCGCGATCGAGGTGGTCCGGAAGACCTCGGCGGGCGGCCCGTGCACGACGGTACCGTCGCCGGGCAGGTAGGCGACCCGGTCGGCGTACTGGACGACGCGTTCCAGGCGGTGCTCGGCCAGCAGGACGGTGACGCCGAGGTCGTGGACGAGCCGGGTGATCGCGGCGATCACCTCCTCGGCGGCGGTCGGGTCGAGCGCGGAGGTCGGCTCGTCCAGGACCAGGACGCGGGGGTGCGCGGTGAGCACCGAGCCGATGGCGACGCGCTGCTGCTGGCCGCCGGAGAGCTCGTACAGGGCGCGGTGGCGCAGGTCGGCCAGGCCGAGCAGGTCGAGGGTCTCCTCGACGCGCTTGCGCATGACCTCCGGCGGGATCGCCAACTGCTCCATGACGTAGGCCAGTTCCTCCTCCACCGTGTCGGTGGTGAAGCCGGCCAGCGGGTCCTGGCCCACCACGCCGACCACGTCGGCGAGTTCACGCGGCGGGTGGTGGGCGGTGTCACGGCCGTCCACGGTGACCCGGCCGCGCAGGGTGCCGCCGGTGAAGTGCGGCACCAGGCCGTTGACGGCGCCGAGCAGGGTGGACTTGCCGACGCCGGTGCGGCCGACCACGAGGCAGAGCTCGCCCTCCGGGATGTGCAGGTCGACGTCGCGCAGGACGGGCGTGGTCTCGCCGTCGTACACCACGCTGACCCGGTCGAATTGGATCACGTGCTCACCTCGGAGGTCGTGCGGTCGGTGCTGACGCCACTACTGACGCCGGTACTGCTTCGGCGGGCGTCGGTGGCGGTGGCGGTGTCGGTGGCCCGTTCGGGCGTACGGCCGGGCGGCGGGGAGACGATCCCGGCAGCGCCCGCCAGCAGCAGGGCGAGGACCGGGACGAGCGGCAGCGCCGGCCAGGTCAGCGGGTAGAGCGAGGGGTTGAGGTCGGTGGCGTCGTAGCCCACCGTGGCGAACAGCAGGACGGCGGCGGTCACCCCGCAGCCGGCGACCGCCCATTCGGCGGCCCGCCAGCGGTCCGGCCGGTAGGTGGTGCGCCGCACCCGCCGCCCGCCGAGGACGAGGCCCGCCACGCAGAGGACGGCACCCGCGAGGAAGGCGGGCAGACCGAGCGCGGCGGGGGCCGTACCGTCGAGCAGCCCGTACACCCCGGCGCACAGGCCGCACATGCCGAGCAGCATCAGCGCGCCGGTGAGCCGGCGGGAACGCCGGGAGGCGGTGCCGGAGCGCCCGTAGCCGCGCGAGTCCATCGCGGCGGCCAGGCTGAGCGAGCGTTCCAGCGCGTCCTCCAGGACCGGCACCACGATGCCGCGCAACGCGCGGACGCCCTTGCGCTGCCCGGCGCGCAACCGCCGTGCCCGGGCGACGCGTTGGACGCTCTGAACCAACTGTGGCGCGACGCTCAGCGACACCGTGACGGCGACGCCGAGCTCGTACAGCGCCCCGGGCAGCACCCGCAGGGCACGCTTGGGGTTGGCCAGGGTGTTCGCCGCGCCGATGCAGCAGATCAGGCACGCCAGCCGCAGCCCGTCGAAGGCCGCCGAGAGCGTGGCCTCCAGCGAGACCGGGCCGCCCAGCTGAATGCCCGCGTACCAGGCCGGGGTGGGGATGTGCGGCAGGGAGAAGAGCAGGTGGTCGTGCGGGGTGATGCCGGTGGCGAAGACGCACCGGAAGACCACCCGGATCGCCACCACGGTCAGGGCCACCCACAGGTAGTAGGTGAACCCACGCGCCCACGGGGCTTCGGTGCGGCGGGCGGTGACCACGTAGCCGAGCACGGCGAGGACGAGCAGGAGCAGCAGCGGGTTGGTGGTGCGGCTGGCCGCGGTCGCCAGCGCCAGCGCCCACGTCCACCAGGCCAGCGGATGCAGGTTCCGCGGACTGCGCCGGCCCCCCGCACCCAGGCCGGGGACGCGGGGCGGGGAGGCCGTGTCGCGCCTGTCGAGCACGGTCACCGGATCACTCCGCCCGGCGCCGTCGGCGGCGCGCGGCGACCACGGTGGCCGCACCGAGCAGCAGGACGAGGACGGTTCCGAGTACGGCGGGGAGCATCGAGCCGGAGTCCTGCGGTGCGTCCGCCACCGGGTCGGCGTTCACCACTCCGCCCGGTACGGCGGGGGTGGCCGTCGGCGCGGCCGCGGCGTCCGCCGCTTGGGGGGTCGGCTGACCGGTCGGGGTGTCCGTCGGCGCCGCGCTGGGCGGCTCGACCGGCACCGGTGTGCCGGGCTCCGGTGTGGGCTCGGCCGCGCCCGGCGGGGTGATGCCGTTCTGCGGGGTGCCGGCGGTGCCGGCCCCCGGCGGTTTGGCGGGCGCCGGGGCCCGCCCGGTTCCGGCGCCACCGCTCGTGCCGCTACCGCCGGTCGTGCGCGCCCCTCCGGTACCGCCGGTGCTGCCGTTCGAGCCGCTGCCGCCGGTCGTGCCGGTGGCACCCGTCGAACTGCCGCCGGACCCTCCCGAGGCACCGCCCGTGCCGCCGGAGCCTCCGGAGCCTCCTGAGGCGCCGCCGGAGCCGCCCGTGGCGCCCTGGCCGCCGGGGTCGGTCGGCTGCCCACCGGGGCTGGAGTTGTGCGCCCGGACGCTGTCCGGCGAGAAGGCCGGGCGCCCCTCGGTGCCCTCGATGTTCGTACCGCCGAAGATCCACAGGTCCACGCTGCCGGGCTTCGGCTGGTACAGCATCGCGCCGAGCTGGCTGAACGACCACGTGTTCTGGCCCGGATCGGCGTGCCAGTACGACCAGTAGGCGGTGGTCGGGGGTGTCTGGACGCACTTCTCCTGGTCCGGCGTCGGGTACTGCTTGCCGCCCTGGAAACCGCTGTAGCCGATCCGGCAGATGAACGCGGGACCGTCGTGCCCGGTGCCGGTGGTCTTCCAGCCGCCCTGGCTGAGCAGGGCGTAGCCAGTGGTCGGGGTGGTGCCGCAGGAGCGCAGCAGCGGGCCGCCCCACTTCCCGAAGTCCACCGCGAGTACGACCCCGGAGGTCGTGGTGCACTGATCCATCGGCAGCGGCGTCGCAGCAGCCGGGGCCGCGCCCACGGCGACGCCGCCGAAGGCGAGCGCGAAGGTCAGCGCCGCCGCCCCGAGCAGCCGGGCGAGCCGCTCACGGAGTCCCCGGCTCACCGGTGACGCCCCGGAGCGGCCGCGTTGCGGCGACGGGCGAGGATGACGGCCGCGGCGCCGAGGGCGGTCAGCAGACCGGCTCCCGCCGTCAGGGCCAGGGCCGGGGTGCCCGTGCTGGCCAGGCTGCCGGACCCGGTCCGCGCCGCCACGCCCTCGGCGGGGGCACCGCCGCCTCCGGCCGGCGCATCGACGCCGTCGGCCGGCCAGGTAGTCGGCGAGTTGGTCGGGCCGCCGCTGGTGGCGGGAGCGGCGGTGGGCGAAGCGGATCCGGTGGAGCTGGGCGAACCCGTCGGGCTCGGCGTGCCAGTCGGTGTGCCAGTGGGCGTGCCAGTGGGGGTCCCGGTGGGGGTCCCGGTGGGCGTCCCGGTCGGAGTCCCCGTCGGCGTGCCGGTCGGAGTGGGCGTCGGAGTCGGCGTCGGAGTCGGCGTGCCCTCGAGGTTCCTGGACAGCGTGCCGAAGGAGATCCCGGTGGCACCGCCCACCACCTGGGTGGACGCGCGGACGTTCGAGCCCCGCTGCCCGGCGGACGCGACGTTGAACCCGCCGTCGCCGTTCTGCTGGCCGGCGAGGAAGTCGAGCGCCTTCGCGATCTGCCCGCCGTAGCCGGCCTTGCGCAGCGTCATGCCCTGGACGGCGAGGGCGGCCGAGTTGGTGGAGTCGCCGGCTGCGCCGGGGAATCCGCCGTCGGGCAGCTGCTGGGCGGCGAGCCAGGTGAGCCCCTTGTCGACGGCCTGGGCCGCCTCGTCGCCGGGGACGAGGGCGAGGGCCATGACGGCCATCGCGGTGCTGTCCACGTTGGAGTCGCCGGTGGCGGGGATCAGGCTCGGCCAGGAGCCGTCCGGGTGCTGGAGGCCCCTGAGATAGGCGATCGCGGGCGCGGCGTTGGTGGCGTCCCCGGCCCGGAGCTGGGCGATGACGCCCAGCGACTGGGAGAACACCGAGGCCGCGTAGGTGTAGTTGCCGGGTGCCGCGCAGCCGGTGTTCTGGTCGGCCTTGGCACAGAGGGCCTGGTCCAGGGCGGCGATCAGGTCGTGGCCGCCGAAGGCCCGCGGGTCGCGGCCGACGATCTCGGCGAGCAGCGCCTCCTTGCCGATCGAGCCGCCGTCCGCGTACTCGGTGCCGACGGCGGTCCAGTCGTTGACGGTCCGCTCGTTGGGGTCCTTGCCCTGCTGGTCCAGGAAGTCGACGATCCTGCGCAGCGCGGCGTCATCGGTACCGGTCGCCGCGAGGGCGTAGGCCCCGTCGATGGTGAGGCCGAAGTCGGCGAAGGTCGGGAAGGCCTCGTAGTAGTGACCGTCGATCAGCTGGGCCGGACCGGTCAGGTAGGCGCTGCCCTTGCCCAGGTCCGGGGTGCGCCCGGCGGCCGGGGCCGGTGCCGGTGCCGTGGTGGCGCCGTCGGGACGGGTGCCGGCGGCGGCCTGCGGCCGGGTCGGTGACGGGATGGGGTCGGCGGCGGCGGTGCCGGGGTGTCCGAGCAGGACCGTTCCGCAGGCGGCGGCCGCGACGGTTCCGGCGACCACCAGGGAGGCGAGGTCCCGGCTTGTGTGACGTGTGCGACTGCTGCTGACCCTCACGACGACTCCCTCGTCGGTCGACGCAGGAGACCATGGCGCAGCCGACGGCCGCCTTGGGACACGGGCCGTCAAGAGCTGCGTCGTAGTCCGCGACGACGCAAGTGCTGTGTGTACAGGCCCCCGGTCCAGGCATTCCGGCTCACCCACCGAGGTGGGCCTACGGTTGCGGGTCAGCGCCGGAGTCGGACCGGCTTCCCCTGAACGCCGAGGGCTAAAACCGGTTCATCAGACCACGCCGGTCAACAGGGAGTCAACGGATCGTCAGGTAGCTCACACCACCTCGTCGGCCGGTCCTCGCGGTGGTGCACGGGCGGGCGGACACCCGGAACTCCGGGCAGGGTGGCCGACCCTGAGCACCGGCGCCCGGCCCTTCCGCACGGAGGACGGGGCGCCGGTTCGCTGACGTGTCAGGGCGCCGTGATGCCCGGCTGGGCGCCGGCACCGAAGGACCAGCCCTCGACGTCGCCGGGAGCCGGGTCGTAGCTGCCCGCGCCCAGGTTGCTGTACGACCAGGGCCCGCCGTGCTGGGCGTGCCAGTACGACCAGTAGGCGCTGCCGGTCGGGTTGGTGCAGGTGGCGGGCAGCGCGTTGATCTTGCAGACGAAGCCCGGGAAGCGCGGGTGGAAGGCGTACGAGAACCCGGCGCCGGTGAGCGCGGCGAGCCCGTTGGCGGGGTCGCCGGGGGCGCAGCCGGTCTCGATGCCGCCGCCGACGGCGGTGAAGTCGACCACGACGGTGACGCCGGTGGTTCCGCTGCAGGCCGCCGCTCGGGCCTGCGGGGCCTGGACGGCGGAGACGCCGAGCAGGCCGGCGGTGAGGGCCGCCGCGGCGGCGATCGACCCGAGCATCCGGCGGACGGGGCGGGCCGGGGTGAGGGTTTCGGTCATCGGAACTCTCCTCGTGGGATCAGGCCTGGACGTGTCAGCGGGCGGCCGGGGTCGGGCAGGCCAGGGTGGGGGCGTCGGGGCGGGCCCCGGCGGCGGAGAGGGCGGCCAGCGGGGCGCCCGCCAGGCCGAGGACGGCCTGCGCGGTGGCCCGGGCACCGTTGCCCGCGTTGAAG
Source organism: Kitasatospora sp. NPDC098652 (assembly GCF_044760155.1). NCBI lineage: Bacteria > Bacillati > Actinomycetota > Actinomycetes > Kitasatosporales > Streptomycetaceae > Kitasatospora > Kitasatospora sp. NPDC098652. The sequence goes on along the minus strand of NZ_JBIWAQ010000040.1, from coordinate 30,191 downwards.
CCCGACGCGTCGTAGGCGACCGCGCCGCGCACCGCCGGGTCGGCGGAGCAGCCCTGCTGGAACTTCACCAGCCGGCTCCAGCCCTTGAGGCCCGCGCCGAGGCGCCCACCGGCGAGCAGTGCCTCGGTGGCCAGGCCCGTGGTGTTGGCGTTGGAGGTGGTCGCCCCGGCGGCCGCGAAGCCGCCGTCGGCGTTCTGGTGGGCGGCGAGCCAGGTGAGGCCGGCGTCCGCCTTGGCGGTACGGCCGGTGGCGGCGAGGGCCTGGGCGGCGAGCGCGGTGGCGTCGGGGTCGCTGGTGCAGGTGGGCTGGCCGAAGGAGACCGGGTAACCGCCGTCCGCGCACTGGCTGTTCGCCAGGAAGTCGACGGCCGCGGCGGGGGCGCCGCCGGGGGAGCGGTGCAGGGCGATCAGGGCGAGGGACTGGCCGAAGGCGTTGCTGTAGTCGCCCCACTGCGAGCGGTCGGAGAACCGTCCTTCGGCGGTCTGCAGCGAGCGCAGCCGGGCCGGCAGGTCGACGCCGCCGAAGGACGCCGGGTCCGCTCCGCGCACCTCGACGGCGAGCAGCAGCTTCGCGGTGGCGCCCGCGTAGGCCTCGGTGGTGCCGTCGCCGAGGTAGCCGGAGATGATCTCGGGCTTCGCCAGCCAGGCGGTGGCCTTCGCGGCGGCCTCGTCGGAGCTGTGCGAGGCGGCGAAGGCCAGCACGGCGTCGACGGTCAGGCCCTGGTCGGGGTAGGCGGTGCCGTTGAAGACGGACTCGAAGTGGTCGCCGTCCACCAGCTGGCGGGCCAGCCAGCCGCCCGCGGCGGCGTCGGGACGAACGGTCCGGGAGGATGTGGTGTCGGCGTGGGCGGCGGTGGCCGCCGGGAGCGCGGTGGCGAGCGCCAGGGCGGGTATCGCGAGCAGACCGAGGGTGCGGCGGAGCGCGGGCATGGGTGCCTTTCCGGGCCTGGACGCAGGGGCCCGGGGGACGTCGGCACCACGCCGGGCAGCCCTCGGAGCTCCGGCCCGCAGACCACGACGGGAGGAGGGACGACACATCCCCGCCGACGGGTACTCGGGCTCGCCGCCGACATGCCGTCGGCGGCCTACCGTTGCGGGTCAGCGCCGGATTCGGACCGGACTTCCCCCGTCGACGGAGTCACAACGTGACGGCTCATCATGGCGAAACGGAAAAGACTGGGTCAAGGGATCGTGCGTCACATCACGGCGGCACCGGCGACGGGCGGTGCGCCGCCCCGGACGAGGGGCGGCGCACCGCGAGTGCCGTCACCGGTGATGGAACTCCGGCGGGCGCTTCTCCGCGAACGCCGCCATGCCCTCCTTCTGATCAGCCGTCGCGAAGACGGCGTGGAAGAGACGGCGTTCGAAGCGGACGCCCTCGGCGAGCGTCGTCTCGTACGACCGGTTGACGGCCTCCTTGAGCATGATCGCCGCCGGAGAGGACATCGCCGCGACGGTCTCGGCGGTGGCCAGGGCCTCGGCCGGCAGCCGGTCGGCGGGGACGATGCGGGAGACCAGTCCGGCCCGCTCGGCCTCCTCGGCGCCCATCGTCCGGCCGGTCAGACACAGCTCCATGGCCTTCGCCTTGCCGATCGCCCGGGTGAGCCGCTGCGAGCCGCCGATGCCCGGGATGACGCCGAGCTTGATCTCCGGCTGTCCGAACTTCGCGGTGTCCGCCGCCAGCAGGATGTCGCACATCATCGCCAACTCGCAGCCCCCGCCCAGCGCGTAGCCGGCGACGGCGGCCACCACCGGCTTGCGCAGGGCGGCGAAGCGGTCCCAGGCGGCGAACCAGTCACCGAGGTAGGCGTCGACGAACTCGAGGGGCTGCATCTCCTTGATGTCGGCGCCGGCCGCGAAGGCCTTCTCCGAGCCGGTGACCAGCAGGCAGCCGATGTCCGGGTCCCGGTCGAAGTCCGTTGCGGCCGCGACGACTTCGTTCATCAGGCGGGTGTTGAGCGCGTTGAGCGCCTTCGGCCGGTCGAGCGTGATCAGCCCCACCCGTCCCTTGCGCTCGACCAGGATCGTCTCGTAGGTCTCGGTCATTTGCCGCCCTCCCGCAACGTGGTGATGATCGCCGAGAAGTCCAGGCCTGCCCCCTCGGCCGCCGCGAAGTCCGCGTACAGCTGCGCCGCCCTGCGTCCGAGTTCGGTCGGCAGGCCCGCTGCCTCGGCGGCCCCGGCGGCCAGTCCGAGGTCCTTGGCCATCAGCGCGGCGGCGAACCCGGCCGGGTACCCGCGGTTCGCCGGACTGGCCGGCACCGGCCCGGGGACCGGACAGTTGCTGGTGAGTGCCCAGCACTGGCCGGAGGCCGTCGAGGCGACGTCGAACAGCGCCTGGTGGCTGAGCCCCAGGCTCTCCCCGAGCACGAACGCCTCGCTGACCGCGATCATCGAGATGCCGAGGATCATGTTGTTGCAGATCTTCGCCGCCTGCCCCGCACCGGGCGCGCCGCAGTGCACCACCTTGCGGCCCATCGCCTCCAGCACCGGGCGGGCGCTCTCGAAGTGCTCCTTCTCCGCGCCGACCATGAAGGTGAGGCTCGCGGCCGTCGCACCGACCACTCCGCCGGAGACCGGCGCGTCCACCGCGCGGTGCCCGGCGTTCACCGCGAGCTCGTGCGCCGCCCTGGCATCCGCGACGTCGATCGTGGAGCAGTCGACGAAGAGCGTTCCCGGGCCGGCGGCGGGCAGCAGCTCCGCGTAGGCGGCCAGGACGTGGCGGCCGGCCGGCAGCATGCTGATGACGACGTCGGCCCCGCGGACGGCCTCGGCCGCGGACCGCGCCGGGCGGACGCCCACCTCCTCCGCCTGCCGCAGCGCCTCCGGCACCAGGTCGTAGCCGGTCACCCGGTGCCCGGCCCTGACCAGGTTGGCGGCCATCGGGCCGCCCATGTTGCCCAGTCCGATGAATCCGATGTCGTGGGTCACCAGCGCTCCAGGGGTGTGGTGGCGGCGAGGCCGAGTTCGCGCTCGCCGAGCGGGGCGAAGTAGCGGGCCACGGCGGCGGGTTCGACGGCGCTCAGCGTGTCCGGGCTCCACCGCGGCGAACGGTCCTTGTCGATCACCTGGGCCCGGATGCCCTCCGCGAGGTCCCGGGTGGCGAGCGCCGCGCAGGAGGTGCGGTACTCCTGGTCGAGTACGGCCTCCAGGGGGCCCAGCGCCCGGGCCCGGCGCAGCGCCGTCAGGGTCGCCTTCACGGCGGTGGGCGAGTTGGCGGTGATCCGGTCCACGGCCTTCTTCGCCTCGGGTTCACCGCTGTCCCGCAGCCGGTCGAGGATCTCCTCGACGGTGCCGGCCGCGTAGCAGCTGTCGATCCATCCGCGCTGCCCGTCCAGCCGGCCGGGCGGGGCGGGCTCGACGTGCCGTTCGAGGGCGTCGTGCACGGGCAGCTCGGCCAGGTCGTCGAGCAGGGCCGGGAGGCGCTCGGCCGGCACGAAGTGGTCGGCGAGCCCGCAGAGCAGGGCGTCCGCGGCGCCGACCGAACCCGCGGTCAGGGCGAGGTGGGTACCCAGCTCGCCCGGGGCGAGGGCGAGCAGGTAGGTGCCGCCCACGTCGGGCACGAAGCCGATCCCCGTCTCCGGCATGGCCACCCGGGTGGTCTCGGTGACGATCCGGACGCTGCCGTGGGCGGAGACCCCGACCCCGCCGCCCATCACGATGCCGCTCATGACGGCGACGTAGGGCTTGGAGTACCGGGCGATCCGGGCGTTGAGGCGGTACTCGTCGCGCCAGAACTCCTCGACGGCGCCTTGGTCGCCGCCGGTGGCGGCGCGGTGGATGGCGACGATGTCGCCGCCGGCGCAGAAGGCCCGGTCGCCGGCGCCGGTGACGACGACGGTGTCGACCCGCTCGTCCTGCTCCCACGCGTCCAGGGCCTGCGAGACCGTCCGCACCATGCCGTGGGTGAGGGCGTTCAGGGCGGCGGGCCGGTTGAGGACGATCAGCCCGGCCCGGCCCTCCCGCTGGACGAGGACCTCCTCGGTGTCGTTCCCGGTCATCAGGCGGCCCCGGTCAGGCCGCGGGCGACGATGACGCGCATGATCTCGTTGGTCCCTTCCAGGATCTGGTGCACCCGCAGGTCGCGGACGATCTTCTCGATGCCGTACTCGGCGAGGTAGCCGTAGCCGCCGTGCAGTTGGAGCGCCTGGTTGGCGACCTCGAAGCCGGTGTCGGTGGCGTGCCGCTTGGCCATCGCGCACAGCTGCGGTGCCCGCCGGTCGCCCCGGTCCAGGGCGGTCGCCGCGCGCCACACCAGCGCCCTCGCAGCCTCCAACTCCGTCGCCATGTCGGCGAGTCGGAACTGCAGTGCCTGGGCGTGCAGCAGTCGGGCCCCGAACGCCTCACGGTCGGCGAGATGGGCCACCGCACGTTCCAAGGCACTCTGGGCGCCGCCCAGCGAGCAGGCCGCGATCCCCAGCCGGCCGCCGTTGAGGCCGGCCATGGCGATGCGGAAACCCTCGCCCTCCGCCCCGAGCAGGCGGTCGGCGGGCAGCCGGACGCCGTCCAGCAGCACCTGCCGGGTCGGCTGGGCGTTCCAGCCCATCTTGTGCTCGTTCGGACCGAAGGACAGCCCCCGGTCGTCCCGGTCCACGAGGAACGCGGAGACGCCGCCCGGCCCCGGGCCGCCGGTGCGCGCCATCACCACGTACACCTGGGACGTTCCTGCCCCGGAGATGAACTGCTTGACGCCGTCCAGCACCCACTGGTCGCCGGCGCGCACGGCCCGGGTGGTGAGCGCGGCGGCGTCGGAGCCGGCGCCGGGCTCGGTGAGGCAGTAACTGCCCAACTGCTCGGCCGTGCAGAGCGCCGGCAGCCAGCGGGCACGCTGCGCCTCGGTCCCGTAGCGGTCCACCATCCAGCCGACCATGTTGTGGATGGACAGGTAGGCGGCGATCGACGGGCAGCCGGTCGCGAGCGCCTCGAAGGCGACCACCCCGTCCAGTCGGGAGAGTTCCGATCCGCCGACGTCCTCGCGCACGTACACACCGGCCAGGCCCACGTCCGCCGCCTTGCGCAGCACGTCGACCGGGAAGTGCTCGTCCCGGTCCCATGCCACCGCGTGCGGGGCGAGGTGCTCGTCGGCGAAGGCCCGGGTCGCCTCCGCGATGGCGCGCTGGTCGGCCGTCAGGTCACTTGCGTGCACCGTACTCATCCCATCGTCGGCATGGTGAAGCTCGCACCCTCCTTGACCCCGGAGGGCCAGCGCGAGGTGACGGTGCGGGTGCGGGTGTAGAAGCGGATCGAGTCCGGGCCGTGCTGGTTGAGGTCGCCGAAGCCGGAGCGCTTCCAGCCGCCGAAGGTGTGGTACGCGATCGGCACCGGGATCGGCACGTTGACCCCGACCATGCCGGTGTTCACCCGGCGGGCGAAGTCCCGGGCGGTGTCGCCGTCCCGGGTGTAGATGGCCACGCCGTTGCCGAACTCGTGCTCGCTCGGCAGCCGCAGCGCCTCCTCGTAGTCAGCGGCGCGGACCACGGTCAGGACCGGGCCGAAGATCTCCTCCCGGTAGATCCGCATGCCGGGGGTGACCCGGTCGAACAGCGAGGCGCCGAGGAAGTAGCCGTCCTCGTGGCCGGGAAGGCGGAAGTCCCTTCCATCCACGACGAGTTCGGCTCCCTCCCGGACTCCGAGATCCAGGTAGCCGCGGACCCGCGCCAGGGCGTCGCGGCCGACCAGCGGACCGAAGTCGGCCGCCGGGTCGTCCGAGCGGCCGACCTTCAAGGCGGCGATCCGCTCGACCAGCTTCGCCACCAGCGCGTCCGCGGTCTCCTCCCCGACCGGGACGGCGACCGAGATCGCCATGCAGCGTTCGCCGGCCGAGCCGTAGCCGGCGCCGACGAGGGCGTCGGCGGCCTGGTCGAGATCGGCATCCGGCATCACGATCATGTGGTTCTTCGCACCGCCGAAGCACTGGGCGCGCTTGCCGTGCGCTGCCGCGGTCGCGTAGACGTACTGGGCGATCGGGGTCGAGCCGACGAAGCCGAGCGCCTCGACCCGGGGGTCCTCCAGCAGCGTGCCCACGGCCTCCTTGTCGCCGTTGACGACGTTGAGCACGCCCGGGGGAAGCCCCGCTTCGAGGAAGAGCTCGGCCAGGCGCAGCGGCACCGAGGGGTCGCGCTCGGAGGGCTTGAGGACGAAGGCGTTGCCGCAGGCCAGCGCGGGCGCGGCCTTCCAGAGCGGGATCATCGCCGGGAAGTTGAACGGCGTGATGCCCGCGACCACGCCGAGTGGCTGGCGCATCGAGTAGACGTCGATGCCGGTGCCGGCGTTGTCGCTGAACTCGCCCTTCAACAGGTGCGGGATCCCGGCGGCGAACTCCACCACCTCCAGGCCGCGCTGGATGTCGCCGTGGGCGTCGGCCACGGTCTTGCCGTGCTCGGCGGAGAGCAGCCGGGCCAGGTCCTCCTTCTCCTGCTCGACCAGGTGCAGGAAGCGCAGCAGCACCCGCGCCCGCCGCTGCGGGTTCCAGGCGGCCCACTCGGGCTGGGCCTGCGCGGCGTCGGCGATCACCGCCTCGACCTCGGCCCGGTCGGCCAGCGGCACCCGGGCCTGCACCCGGCCGGTGTTGGGGTCGTACACGTCGCCGAACCGGCCGGACGTCCCGGCGACGCGCTTGCCGCCGACGAAATGGGTCAGTTCACGGACCATCGGTTCCTTCTCTCATCGTGGATGGGGAGAGGAGGAATGGAGAGACCGCCGCCACCGTCCGGGCGCACGGTCGTGCGCGCCTACGGCGGTCCGGCGATTGACGTCAGCGTCGGGGGAGCAGGTGTGCCCCGACGGTCAGCACGGCAGGGCAAGGGGCAGCGGAACGGGAAGGGCAGCCCGGAGTCATGCGTGTCGTCTCCATCCTCGTGGAAAACACGGACCACCCGCGGCCGGTATCCTGACTCCCGGATCCACGCCCGCCCCCAGGCCTTCCCGGCTGGCTGCCAGTGGCCGTCATCCACGAGGACGAACTCCCCGGTCACAGTGGCGGGACCGTGCCGGACTCACACCGGCTTCCCTGACACCGCGGACCTGCCATCGACCATATAGTCGGACGTCCTAGTAAGTCCAGAGGCCCGGGGCCCGAGGCGCGAGGCCTGCGGCGCGCCCTGCTGTCGTGACCTCCCCCGCGTCCCCCCGGGTCGCGTGTCAGGCCTGGTCGGAGGCGTCACCGTAGACGTTGTCGGGGCTGACCACCCGGGTGATGGCCCGGCCGAGCAGGGTGCTGGGGTTCTCGCCGTTCGAGGGGATGTCCGTGTTGAGCAGGATCACCATCGTCGCCTTCTGGGCGGGCAGGTAGACCGTCAGGCTCTGGTAGCCGGGCAGGGAGCCCGCGTGGCCGATCCACCCGTGGTTGATGTCGATGCCCAGCCCGTAGGCGTCGCCCGGCGCGCCGGTGGGCTGCGCGTCGAGGCGCTCCGCCTGGGTCTTCGGGGACAGTAGGCCGCCGGTCGCGACGTTCTCCGCCCAGGAGCGCATGTCGTCGAGGTCCGAGATCATCGCGCCGGCTGCCCAGCCCCAGCTCGGGTTGAAGTCCGTGGCGTCCGCCACCGTGCCGTCCGGCGTCATGTCGGTGTAGCCGTGGGCGTGCGGCAGCGGGAACTCCGCCGCCACCGGCAGGAAGGTGTGGTCCAGACCGCTCGGCCGCGTGATCAGGTCCCGGATCACGTCCCGCAAGGGGCGGTGGGTGACCTTCTCGACGACCAGGCCGAGCAGCACGGTGTTGGTGTTGGAGTAGTCGAACTGCGTGCCGGGCGGGAACTGGTTGGGATGCTCGAAAGCGATGTCGAGCAGCTCGTTCGGCGACCACTGGCGATGCGGCTCGGTCGTCAGCAGGTGCTGGAAACCCGCGTCCTTGCTGTAGGCGAACAGGCCGCTGCGCATGTCCGCGAGCTGACGCAGCGTGATGTGCTCTCCGTCGGGCACCCCGTCGACGTACCCGGAGATCGGGTCGTCCAGGCCGACCTCGCCGCGGTCGACGAGCTGGAGCAGCGCGGTGACGGTGAAGGTCTTGGTCTCGCTGCCGATCCGCATGTTGAGGTCGGTTCGCATCGGGGCGCAGTCGCTCGTGTCCGCGACGCCGAAGGCCCGTACGTAGCGCGGCTGTCCGGGCTTCCAGACGCCCACGATCACGCCGGGGACACCGGCGTCGGCGGCCGTCTGCCGGATCACCCGGTCCAGCTTCGCCGCGGTCGCTTCCCAGGACTGCGACGCGGCGGCCGGTTCCCTGGGGACCGGTACGGCCGCCGCGGGCGCGGCGATCGCGGGCAGGGAGGCTGCCAGGCAGGCAGAGATGGTCGTCACGGTGCGCAGCAGGGCAGATCGGCCCGTTCGGATAGGCATACGCCCCTGGATAGGTCGTTCCAGGCTTCTGCCCGCGGCACCGCACCGGCCCCCTGCGGACATTCATCCGAATGCCGTCGGGATCCCCGTGCATCGGGATCGCGGTGCGTCGGGATCGCCGTGCAGCGGACCCCGACGGTGTCAGCGCGTGATGCGGTCGATCACCAAGCGCTCGAAGAGGTCCTCGGGCAGTTCGTCCTGGTACTGCTCGACCGAGCGATGCGCCGCGGCCGGGTCGCCGTGCCAGCGGCTGATGACGTCCTCGTTGAAGTCGATCAGCCGACGCACGTCGTCCGGGGTCAGCTCGGGGTGGAACTGGCATCCGAAGACCCGCTCGCCGTAGCTCAGCGCCTGGACGGAGGTGTGCTCGTTGCGGTACTCGATCCGCACGCCGTGCACTTCCTCGATCTGCGGACTGATCGCCTGGTAGTGGAACGACGGCACGACGCCGACGCCCCGGCGGTCGCCGACCCGGTTCACCTCGGTCAGGCCGACCTCGATGCCCGAGGTGTCGATGATCGAACCCGGACGCAACGCCTCGGCGATCAGCTGCGAGCCCAGGCACACGCCGACCACCGCGGGGCCGGTGTCGCCGTCACGCCCGTTCGCGTCGGCGACGAGTTCCCCCATCAGCTTGACGGTCGCGCGCATCCACGCGGCGTCGGAGTGCACCGAGGTCTGGCCTCCGGTGAACACGTACGCCAAGGCCGGCTGTTGCCGTCGCGCGGTCAGCTCGGCCGCCTCGGTCACCAGGTCCAGGCGGCCGCAGCTCAGGCCGGCCCGGGTCAGCCGCTGCTCGATCCGGTCGGCGTAGTCGAGACCGTCGTAGATCAGCCCGTCCGCGACGCAGATCTGCACGTCCACCGGCACGATCCCCACCCCTCTTACTCGAAGAACCTCGACCACAGGTTGAGGGCCGAGTCGACGCACTGGACGAAGCTCAGGATAGCCACGATCGTCACTGCGAGGTTGACCTTCGTCACCCGGCGCAGCTGGTCGTGCTCCAGTTTGCGTTCCACCGCGCGCCGCGCCATGTCGAGCAGGGTGTCGGTGCGCTCGCGCACCTTTTCGGTCTCCCACGCCTCCAGGACACTGTCGCGCAGCTTGAGCACGTGGAAGTCGTAGCTGAACGTGGGCCGCACCAGCGCCTGGTAGTCGGCGCGCAGCCGTCGTTCCAGCGAGATGAGCAGTTCGGGGTCCTCGTTCAGTGCCATTTCGCGGACGATCCGTTCCGCGGCACTGGCGGAGCGTTCGAGCCGGGCGTAGTGCACGTTCAACTGACCGAGAAGGTGCTCGAGTTGGTCGAGCGTCTCGCCGGGGCCGTCCCGGGAGGCCAGCAGGAAGAAGGCGTATCCGGGGTAGAAGAACTCCTGCGGCCACGTCGATTCGGAGGGGATCGGTGCGGCGGAGCGGGGGTAGATCAGGTGCCGCAGCGCATCGGAGAGGGTCGCCCGGCCGGGTGCCGGGTGGGTGGTCCAGCCCGCGTAGGTGAGGTTGAAGTAGGGCAGGACCGTGGGACACGGCGGCCCCTGTCGGCACCGGTCGGACATCGCGGTGAGGGCCGGCAGCAGCTCGTCCCTGATACGCGTGGTCAGGTCGTCGCGGCCCTTCGGCCCGAAGCCGTCGATGAGCTGCTCCCGCTGCCTCCCGGTCCACCCCTCGACGACGCGCATGTGCACGGCCACCGACCCGTAGCCGTCCGGGAACAGGATGCCGGTGACATGCAGCTCCACCGGTAGCGCCGTCGTCTCCCGCACGATCGCCGTCAGCCGCGCGTCGAACTCCTCCGACCCGGCGAAGTGGGTGAGCAGGTCGACCGGCGGATTGCCGAAGGTGAGCGAGCCGCGCAGGAACTGGTCCAGGGACCGGTGCACCAGCGTGAGGCGCCCCTGCGGATCGAGTCGGCCGTCCGCCGGAACTGCGAAGTCCGGAGAGTCCGCGAGCGAGACCGGCCCGGGGAAGAAGGGCCCGGTCAGCAGGAGCAGGGCGTCGCCGCAGAAGTCGACGCCCGGCTCCGCAGGCGGCGGCGCGGCAGGCTCACGCGGATGCGGTATCAGCACTCCGCCCGGTAGTCCGGCCTTGTCCGGGACAGGTCCAGCGCCGTCCATGCGACCGCCCCCCAACGAATCGGGCATCTCCAGCCTTTGCCGACTTCCGAGCTCCCCGTGACAGGCGTCCGGCGCACCGTCCTGTTCGGAGCTCCGCTTCCGATTCACCCTGGCAGGCTGCCCCCGACGGCGAACACGCACATCAGTCTGCGCGGGGAGTTCTGACAGCGCATCCGGCTCGACGCAAGAAGGCGCCGGGATTCCGGTTCGCGGGTCGGAACCCCTCCGCTCCGCTCCGGGCGCCCTTCCCCCCGCGAGCGCCCCGGCGCATGCTGATGCCGGGCCGGACAACGGCGTCCCGCCCGCGGAGGGGGGCCGGTATGGACTACGAGGACCTGTTCGCACGCATCAACGACGCAGTTCGCCCCGTCCTGGCCGAGGGAACCGTCGCCCAGTACATCCCGGCCCTCGCCGCCGTCGACCCCCACCGGTTCGGCCTCGCGATCGCGGACACCCACACCCGCAAACCGCCGCGCGGCACCGGGGACTGGCAGGTCCCGTTCTCCATCCAGTCCATCTCCAAGGTGTTCACCCTCGCCCTGGTCCTGGCCAGCGACGGCGACTCGCTGTGGACCCGGGTGGGGAAGGAACCCTCCGGGTCACCCTTCAACTCCCTTGCCCAGCTGGAGCGGGAGAACGCGATCCCGCGCAACCCGTTCGTCAACGCCGGCGCGCTGGTGACCACCGACCGGCTGCTCACCCTCACCGGGGACGCCCGGGGCACCCTGCGCGAGTTCCTCCGCACCGAGAGCGGCAACCCCCGCATCGACTTCGACGCCCAGGTCGCCTGGAGCGAGAGCCAGCACGGACACCGCAACGCCGCGCTCGCCCACCTGCTGGCCGACCACGGCCGTCTCGACAACCCCGTCCCGGACGTCCTCGACCACTACTTCTGGCAGTGCGCCCTCAGCATGAGCTGCCGCGACCTCGCCCTCGCCGCAGGGTTCCTGGCCCGGCACGGCCTCCGGGCCGACGGCACCCGGCTGCTCACCCGCAGCGAGGCCAAGCGGATCAACGCCGTCATGCTGATCGGCGGCACCTACGACGCCGCGGGCGAGTTCGCGCACCGCGTCGGCCTGCCCGCCAAGAGCGGCATCGGCGGCGGCATACTGGCCGTCATCCCGGGGCGCGGAACGCTCTGCACCTGGGGGCCGGCCCTCGACACTCACGGCAACTCGATCGCGGGCATCACCGCGCTCGACGCCTTCACCACCCACACCGGCTGGTCCATCTTCTGACCGGCGGTGCCGGCCCGGGTGCCCGGACCGGCCGTGCCTGGACCGGCCGGGGCCGCCGGCCGCCGTGCGGTCCGAGCAGCCTCACGCCTCTTCCGCGGGGACGGCCTGCCGTGTTGCGTAGCGGTTGCGCATCGCGTCGCTCGCCGCGGGACCTGCGGCGAAGACATAGGTGCCGCTGTCGTCGAGTCGGCGGCCGGTCCTGGCGTCGACGACGACGGGCTCGACCTCCTCGCCGCTGCGTGCGTCGATGAGGATCATGCTGCGCTCGGCCGGTGCGAGACGGGAGTTGCCCCAAGCGGCCAGGGCGACGATCACCGGGCGCAGGGAGTGCCCGAGTTCGGTGAGGACGTACTCGTGGCGTACCGGGTTGGTCTGGTAGGGCCGGCGCTCCAGGAGTCCGTCCGCGACGAGCGTCTTCAGCCGGGTGGTGAGCATGCTGGAGGAGATGCCCAGGCTCTCCTGGAACTGGTCGAAGCGGGTGTAGCCGTCGAAGGCGTCGTGGAGGATCAGCAGTGTCCACCACTCGCCGACGTGTTCCACCGTCGTGGACAGCGGGCACTCCCGGTCCTCCAGCCTGATCCGGCTTGCCACGGCGACCATCTCCTCGGTTACTGCTAAAGTAGAAGTCAGTAGCTTCTATTTTAGCAGTAACATCTAGGGAACGGAGCACACCGTGACCACGTCCATCAGCGAATCGCTCGAAGGCCGACGCGCTCTGGTCACCGGCGGCACCAAGGGCACCGGAGCCGCCATCGCCCGACGGCTCGCCGAGGCCGGCGCGACCGTGCTGGTCACCGCCCGCACCCGCCCCGACGACGCCGACGAGAAGGCATTCATCACCGCCGACTTGTCCACCGCCCAGGGCGCGGCCCACGTCGCCGCCGAGGTGGATGCCCGCGTGGGAGGCGTCGACATCCTGGTCAACACCCTCGGCGGTTCCGAGGCACCGGCCGGAGGGTTCGCGGCGCTCGGCGAGGACGACTGGGCCAGGGAGCTGAACACGAACCTGCTGGCCGCCGTCCGCCTGGACCGCGCACTCCTGCCGCACATGATCGCCACGGGCAAGGGCGCGGTCGTGCACGTCACCTCGATCCAGCGCCGCATGCCGCTGTGGAACGGCACCCTGGCCTACGCAGCCGCCAAGGCCGCCCTGACCACCTACAGCAAGGGCCTGGCCAACGAGGTCGCCCCGCACGGCGTCCGCGTCAACACCGTCTCGCCCGGCTTCATCCAGACCTCGGCCGCCGACGGCCTCGTCGCCCGGATCGCCCACGACGCGGACATCACCCAGGAAGCGGCGCTGGGCCGGCTGATGGACTCCCTGGGCGGCATCCCGCTCGGCCGTCCCAACCGGCCCGAGGAGGTCGCCGAACTCGTCGCCTTCCTCGTCTCCGACCGCGCCTCGGCCATCGTCGGCGCCGAACACGTCATCGACGGCGGCACCACCCCGACCGTCTGAACCCGCCCACCGTCCGAACCCGCTCACCGTCCGAACCCGCCCACCGTCCGAACCCGCCACCACCCCGAGGATCGTCATGCACGACAACCAGCCGCGAACCAGCACCCCGGACGTCCTGCCCGAGGTCATCACCCGCTACCTCGAAGCACACGGCGCCCACGACACCGCCACCGCGATCACGGCGTTCACCGGCGGAGCCACCGTGATCGACGACGGCAACACCTACCAGGGCACCGAGGAGATCGAGGGGTGGCTCGGCCGATCCGCCACCCAGTTCACCTACACCATCCAGCTCACGGACGCCGAGCAGACCGACGCGACCCACTACATCGCCACCCACCATCTCGAAGGCGACTTTCCCGGCGGCACCGTCGATCTGCGCTACCGGTTCACCCTCCGCGACGACCTCATCGAACGCCTCGTCATCGAGCCCTGAGTCCGCTCACCTGCTGCCACCGGCCCGTGCCGCTCGCGGTCCGCGGTGCTTGGTGTCCGCGCCGCGTCAGACCTGGTTGTTCCACATCCGGAACATCGCGCAGCTGCCCTGGTCGTCGAAGGTCACCGTCCAGAGGTTGGCGAAGGTGCCGAGCTCCGCGTAGACGCCGGTGCCCCTGATCGCGGCCGTGTCCCCGTTGATCAGGAGAATCGACCACTCGAAGTCCCAGCCGCCCTGCTGCCACACCTCCCGGGACTGCCAGCCCTTCACGATCTCCGCGCGGCCGATCCAGTCGGTCTCGTACGGCCACTCGTGGTACTCCGCGTCGGCGCGGAACAGGGCCGCGATGTCGTCGGGAGCGTTGCTGCGCCAGGCCCGCACGTACGCCTTGACCCAGGCGTCGACCTGCTGTTCGGTCGGCATCGCCGGCCTCCTTCGATGTCGTCGGTTCACGCCCGGGTCTCAGGCCGAGGCTGCGGGGGAGAGGGAGGGGGAGGGGGCGGTGGCGCGGCGGAGGGTGACGGTCTGCGGCGCGGTGTATTCGAGCAGCCCCTCGGCGCCGCTCTCCGAGCCGAGCCCGGACTGCTTGTGGCCCGCGAAGGTGACGAGCGGGGTGAGGTGCTGGACCTCGTTGATCCACACCGTGCCGGCCCGCAGACGCCGCCCGACGGCCAGGGCCGCCTCCGGGTCGGACGACCAGACGGAGGCACCGAGCCCGTACTCGCTCGCGTTCGCCCGGGCGACGGCGTCCTCGACGTCGTCGAAGCGGAGCACCGGCAGGACCGGCCCGAACTGCTCCTCCTGGACGATCCGCGAGGACTCCGGGGGATCATCCACGAGCGTCGGCGCCACGAAGTAGCCCGGCCCCTCCCCGGCCCGGCCGCCGGTGGCGAAGCGGTGGCCCTGGGCGTGGGAGTCCCGGAGGAGGTCGAGGACCCGCTCGTACTGCGGGCGGTTCTGCACCGGGCCGAGCCGCACGCCCGGCTCGGTGCCGCGGCCGACCCGCACGGTGGCGGCGTAGGCGGCCAGCGCCCGCAGGAGCGGCTGGTGGACGTCGCGGTGGACGTACAGCCGCTTGATCGCCAGGCACACCTGGCCGCTGTTGGCGAAGGCGCCCCAGAACAGCTTCTCCGCCACGGCGGGCACATCGACGTCCGGCAGGACGATGGCCGCATCGTTGCCGCCCAGTTCCAGGGTCACCCGGGTCAGCGTGGGCGCCGCGCCGGCCATCACCTGGCGGCCGGTCCGGGTGGAGCCGGTGTAGCTGATCATGTCGATGCCGGGGTGCGCGGTCATCCACGGCCCCAGCTCGGCGCCGCCCGAGACGACGTTCAGCACACCGGGCGGCAGCACCTCGCGCAGCAGCTCGCCGACCTTCAACGTGACCAGCGGGGTGAACGGGGAGGGCTTCCACACCACGGTGTTGCCCGCCAGCAGCGCCGGGGCGAGCTTGAACCCCGCGTTGCCCAGCGGGTAGTTCCACGGCACGATCGCGCCCACCACCCCCAGCGGCACCCGGCGGGTCACCGAGAGCCGCTCCGCGCTGTCCTCGTTCACCGTCTCCGGCAGCGACAGCGCCGCCGTCCCCCGCAGCCAGTACCCGAACCCGAGGATCTCCGCGGCGGCGTCGTCCAACGACTTGCCCTGCTCCCGGGTGAGAAGCCGCTTGAGCGGTTCCAGCTGTGCCTCGACGGCGTCGGCGACCGCCAGGACGAGCCTGCGCCGGTCCTCCAACGGTGTCGCCGACCAGCCGGGCAGGGCCGCCCGGGCCGCCGCCACCGCCTGGTCGAGCTGTTCGGGCGAGCAGACCGGCGCCCCGGCCACGACCGTCTCGTCGGCCGGGTCGAGGACCTCGTAGGACGCCGCACCCGCCACCGCCCGGCCGGCGACGGTCATGGTGAAGTCGGTGAAGGCACTGGTGTCCATGGTGGTTCTCCTGGCACGACGATCGGTGGGTGTGTGCCCGCCTTCGGGGCGGACGTCCGGCCCGGGTGCGCCTGCGGTCGCGGACCGGCACACCACCGACTATCGGCACCTCGCCGCCCGCCAGGAAGGCCGGGCCTGCCTAGGAGTGCCACACCCAGGAACAGCCGTCCGAACCACACCGCGACCGTGCTAGCCGAAGCTGGCGAGCCGGTGGCCCGAGGCCATCGGCGCACCGGCCGTCGGGCCCCTCGCGCACCACCGCCGACAGCCCGGGCAGCGGCGTACGATGCGAAGCATGAGTGGCCACGAGCTGGGCGCGTTCCTGCGGGCACGCCGCTCCCAGGTGACGCCCGCCGACGTGGGCCTGCCCGCCTCCGGCTCCCGCCGGGTCGCGGGCCTGCGACGCGAGGAGGTCGCCGTCCTGGCCGGCGTCAGCGCCGACTACTACGCCCGCCTGGAACAGGGCCGCGAGACCAACCCCTCCGGCCAGGTGATCGACGCCATCGCCGGCGCCCTGCGCCTGGGCACCGACGCCCGCTGGCACGCCTACCGCCTGGCCGGCCTGCTGCCCAAGTCAGCACCCGCCCACCCCCACGACCAGGTGCACCCGGCCCTCCTCCAGCTCATGGACGCCTTCCCCACCGCCGTGGCCTACGTCATCAACCGCCGCCTGGACGTCCTCGCCTCCAACTCCCTTGCCGGCGCCCTGCTCTCACCCCTGGCCGACCCCCACCGCATGGTGCGCTCCCTCTTCCACGACCCCGCCGCCCGCGAACTCTTCGCCGACTGGCACAGCGTCGCCCGCGACACCGTCGAAGCACTTCGCCTGGCCGCCGGACACGACCGCCACGACCCCGAACTC
Source organism: Kitasatospora sp. NPDC098652 (assembly GCF_044760155.1). Lineage (NCBI taxonomy): Bacteria > Bacillati > Actinomycetota > Actinomycetes > Kitasatosporales > Streptomycetaceae > Kitasatospora > Kitasatospora sp. NPDC098652. The sequence continues at coordinate 13,830 of NZ_JBIWAQ010000040.1, read as the reverse complement.
GCCGCGACAGTGCGCGAACTGATCGCCGACAGCCCGGAGTTCGCCGCCCTGTGGCGAGACCACAGCGTCAGCGGCCTGGGTCGCAAGACCAAGGTCTTCAACCACCCCGACGTCGGCCGCATCACCCTCACCTACCAGGCGTTCGACGTGCAGGCCGCCGACGGCCAGTACCTGCTGGTCGGCACCGCCGAGCCGGGCAGCACCGACGCCGACTCCCTGGCACTCCTCGGCTCCCTCCACGCGGCCGGACGCCGGGACGACGCACGACCCGCCGGCGGCTGACCGTCGAGAACGCAACCGGCGGGTTTCGCCGGTGAAGCAACTGCCGCTGGCCACGCTGGACGGACGGCTTGAGGGCGTACGCATCGCGCGGCTTGTCGTAGCTGTACGCCCCGTACTGGCGGGCGTGCACTCCCGTAATCAGCCGGTGAGTTCGGCCGGCGCCTGGCTGCAATTCCAGCCCTGTGCGGCGGCCTGGTTCACGGGCGACCGCACCCCGACCCGCAGCCGTGCCGGATCGTATGGGCGCCGTAGCCTCATCGGCAAGTCGGGGGGCGGAGAGGGCGGTTCGGTGGCGGCGGCGCGTGGCGGGAGGCCGGACCGACGGTGCGTCAGCTGCCGCCACCGGATCGTGTACGGAGCCTCATTGGGGGACAAGTCCGCAAGTGATCGGATTTGATCGGAAAGCTTTCGCACGGCAGGCTCGGTGCGCACAGTGGTGAGTCAGCCACGGTCCGCCACGGAGGGGAGCCGCATGTCCGGGACCGAACACCGCAAACCGACCGCGCACGTCGTCGTGGGGTACACCCCCGAGGAAGGGTTCGTAGCCGTCCAACTCAACCCGCCGCCGGCGGAGTACGTGTGGCACGACCGCCAGGCCGAGCACCGGCAGGAGCGGTTCGGCCCGGGGAACGGCTACCAGCAGTGGCTGGCCGTCGACCTCTCCACCGGCGCCGTGTGGTTCGGCGACTCCGACTGGCGGACGCAGGAGGACGGTTCCGCCGCCGAGCTCCCGGGACGTCGCCGGTGCGAGGCCGGAGACGGGGCCCTGCCCTCACCGGCCGTCCTCGTCCACCCGCTCACCCACAGCGCCACCGACGGGCAGGGCACGTCGACCTGGCGCTTCTTCACCGCCGAGGAGCTGTACGCCCTGGCCGGGCGCCTACTGCCCACGGTCCAGCGGGTGGTCGACTCCCTGCACCGGGTGGGGCCGGCCGCCGACCTCGAATGGTCCGCCGAGGCCGCCACGGCCTGGGCCGATCTCGAACAGGCCTGCCGCTACACCTCCGACGCGACGGGAGCGGTGACCTGGCCCGAACCCCGTACGAGCCGGGTCCGCGCGACGCGGGTCGAGGTGGCGGACTTCCTCGCCCGGAACCCGGAGTTGTGCGATCCGTCCTGGTCCACGGCCACCGACGCGGAGCTGGACGCCTACGCCGCCTATGAACCCGCCTCCGGCTACGGCGGCGTACCGGGGCGGATGTGCGCTCCGGCGAACGTCCGGATCGAGGAGGGCTACACGTTCTACGGCCACCGCGCGGCCCTGTACGCCTACCGCGCGGCGGCTTGCGGGGACCGTACGCCGGTCGAAGCCGGGACGTGGTTCAGCACCAGCGAGGCCGGCCGGGCCAGTTGGGAGGCGGCCAGGGTCATGGGAGCGAGCCTCGCCGACGCCCCGGACTGCGTGCTGGGCCACCTCGCCGACACCTTCCGCAGCGCGGCGGAGAACGACGGCGTGGTCCTCACCGGGCTGAACGACCACCTGTGGAAACAGCGGGCCGAGGAGCGTGCGGCCGTCGACGAGACGCTCGCCGCCACCGGCGAGGAGCTGGCGCGGCTGGAGGAGATGGTCAAGGAGCTCCGCCGTGCCCGCAACACGGTCCTGACCCGGGTCCTCAACTGGACCGACGGGCGGGACGACGAGGAGATCGCCCGGCTGGCCGCGACCTCCCCGACGGCCGTCGCCCAGTGGCGGGAGCGGCTCACCGCGAACCCGGGCGGCCAGCCGGAGTAGCGGGGCCGCAGCAGCAGCCGGAGGCAGGCGGCAGGCGGCAGGCGGCAGGCGGCCGTGGGGCGGGAACGGGGGAGGGGCGGGAACGGGGGAGGGGCGCGTCCGGTCCGCCGGTTGCGCCTCACGAGAGGGCGGCCAGCGCCTGCTCCGCGAGCATCTGCTCCAGCGCCAGCAGAGCGCGCGGGGCGTGCCGGGTGTCGATGCGGACGGCGTAGATGAACCGCATCAGCTCCGGGTCCGCCAGCGGGCGGGCCACGACCTGGGTGGCACCCCGGGGGAGCGCGAGTTGTGGCATCACGGCGACGCACAGGCCCGCGGCCACGAAGCCCAGCACGGTGTTGAAGTCGTCGCCCTCGTACGCCAGTCGGGCCTGGAAGCCCGACGTCTTGGCGATCTGGGCGAGCAGTTCCAGGCGCAGCGCCGCCTCCGGGGCCGCGATCCAGGTCTCGGCGGCGAGGCCGGCCAGGTCGATGACGTCCCGGTCGGCGAGGTGGTGGCCGGCCGGGACCACCGCCACGACCGGATCCCGTGCGACCAGCGTCCGGCGCAGCGTCCGGGGCGGCGGCAGGGGTATGAAGTCGTAGTCGTAGCTGAGGGCCAGGTCCATGTCTCCCCGCTTCAGGCGGCCGTAGCCCGCTTCGGGCTCCACCTGGGAGAGGCTGACCTGCACGTCGGGGTAGACCGTGTGCAACTGCGCCAGCGCCTTCGGGACGATGCCGGCCGCGGCGGAGGCGAAGGCGCCGAGCCGGATCCGTCCGGCCGTGCCGGCGCGCATGGCGTCGAGTTCCACGGCCGCCGCCGCCAGGGCGCTCCGGACCCCCTGCTCGGCGTCGAGCAGGACCTGGCCCGCCGGGGTCGGCCGCACGGGCCGGCGTTCGAGCACCCTGAGACCCGCCCGGCGTTCCAGTTCGGCGATCTGCTGCGAGACGGCGGGCGCGCTGTACCCCAGCTCACGGGCGGCGGCGGTGAAGGAACCGTGGCGGACCACGGCTTCGAGGGTGGCGAGCAGGCGGGGGTCCAGTCTCTGCATGGAGTTAAGGCTCACTTATCTGTCGCGAAGACATCTTTTGTTGTGCTTAAGGATGAACGGCAGCAGGATTCTTGCTTGCGGCCCGGATGCGCAAGCCTCCGCTCCCGCGACGTGGCCGATCGCTCGCCACCGCGGGCGCCTCCGAGCGCCGCCGTGCCGTGCACCCCCTCCTTCGCGGCCCACCCGCCGCACACCTGTGCCGCCGGTGGGCCGCGGAGGAGACGGCCGTCGACGACCGGCCCCAGCCCTGGAAGGAAGTGGTATGCGCAAGCCACTCATCGGACTCACCACCTACCTCGCCGACGCACGGTGGGGGGAGTGGGAGTTGCCCGCCGTGTTGCTGCCCGCGGCGTACACCAGCTGCCTCCGGGCAGCGGGCGGCCGCGCCGTCCTGTTGCCGCCGGACGCGCCGGAGGCCGCGGCCGATGTGGTCGAGAACCTGGACGCGATCATCCTGACCAGTGGCGAGGACCTGGATCCCGCGCTGTACGGAGCGAAGCCCCACACCTGCACCGGGCCGCCGGTCCCCGAACGCGACCGGTGGGAACAGGCCGTGCTGGCCGCCGGACTCGCCCGTGACATGCCGGTGCTAGGGGTCTGCCGGGGGATGCAGCTGATGAACGTGCACGCGGGTGGCACCCTGGTCCAGCACCTGCCCGAGAAGGTGGGGCACCACGGCCACAACCCGTACGGGGGGCACTTCGCCCCCCATCCCGTCACCACGGTGCCCGGGACCCGGCTCGGCGCACTCCTGCCGGGCACCAGCAGGGTCGCCACCCACCACCACCAGGCGGTGGACTCCCTCGGCGCCGGGCTGATGGTCTCCGCCCGTGCGGCGGACGGGACCATCGAGGCGATCGAGAGCACCCGGCACCGCTTCGCCGTGGGCGTTCAGTGGCACCCGGAGGTGGCCTTCGAGCCGGCCGTGGTGCACGCGCTGGTGGCCGCGGCCAGGCCGGGCGGCGAGGCGGTGTCCGCCGCCGGTCAGGAGCCGCGAACGGCGCGCCGGTCGAGCGGAGTTGTCATGCCGACGCCGGGGCGCATGACCCACAACCTCGAAACCCGCTGATCACGGTCGAGGCTTCGAGGTCAGGAGCGAGCTTGTCGCTTCCCGAAGGATCCCCACCGCCCGGGGCCGGGCGTTTCACGCTGGGGGCTGCATCCGGTACCCGACTCCGCGCACGGTGTGGATCAGTGGTGGACCGCCGAGCTTGCGGCGAAGCTGGGAGACCACGACGTCCACCACGTTGGAGGTCGGTTCGGTGAGGAAGAGCACCGGGATGGTCCGGCCCTCCCGCCGCATCTGGCGCACATAGGCCACGGCGTCGCCGGACGGCAGCATTCGGTCGAGCACGACGCAGTCGTACGCGGTGGAACGGAGCGCCTGATCGGCCGCGGGGAGGTCGGCGGCGGCGTCGACGGCCAGAGCGGCTCCGCGCAGCGCGGCGGCCAGGGCGAAGCGCTGGTCGCCGTCGTCCTCGACTACCAGGATGCGCATGTCGGCCTCAGCGGCGGCGGCATCAGCGGCAGCGGCCGACGACGACCGGCCGCCGTGAGGGCGATGGCGCTGCCGGAGTTCGGGACGGAGGCGCGGCTCGGCGAACCGGCGGTGCGGTCCGTTCCGCCGGCACGGGTTGCGGGTGCAGGTGCTGCTGCCGGAGGGTGTCCGGCGGGGCTTCCCACCCGTGATCTCCGCATCGCTCTGCCTCCGTCCGATTCCGTCGTGCGCGTGCGTCCGGGAACGGCCGAGGATTCGACGAGGGCGTGACCCGGCGGGTGAGACGGGGTGGGGCCGGCCCGGGGGAGCCGGCCCCACCCCGCGCCGACGGGAACGCCATCGGACCGGTTCCGCAGTACGGGCGGGGTGGTCGGGGCGGGGTGCGGTGATCCGCAGGCGCGCCCGGCGGCGCCCTGCCCGACTCCCGGACGTGCTGTGAAGCCGACGGCATCGTCGCGCAGTGACCCTGAGGATTTCGTGAGGAGACCGCGCACCGGGTCGCGCTCTTACGCGGAGCTCATGATTCCGCAGACGGCTTTCGGCCGTCCCCGAACGCACGTCCGACGCGGCCCGAATCCCGCCCGGATCGAACCAAGTCCGTTGGCACAGAAGTGGTTTGCCTGCCGATCGAGACCGTCTCACCGGCCGTGGGGGAGCGTGTGCCGTTGGCGGAAAGGGGTTGATGCGCCCGAACGGGCCTTGAGCGCGGTGCGATGCGGCAACCAGAGTGGCCGCCGCCGCGAAGCGCGCTCGTTCCGACGCCCCGCGCTTCCTCACTGGGCATCAACCATTTCTTGCCGGCACCGAACCTCGGGAGTAATCGTGGCCACGACCATGCGCGCTGGGCTGCGCGCCGTCACCTTCGTATCCTCGGTGGCACTCGCCGCCGGGATCGCCTTCGCGGGCGGCGGTGTGGCCGCTGCGGCCGACGAGCTCCCGGCGGACGCCGTGGGCACGGAGACCACGGAGGTCGTCGAGATCGCCGAGCCGGATCAGGTCCTCCCCGAGGAGGAGGCGACCTTCGGGGAGGGTGATCTGGTCTCGGCGGACGACGCGACGGCGTCGGGTGTCGCCGACGTGCAGGTGGCTGCGGCTGCCCGGCTGCCCTACCTCTGCCGAGCCTCCGTGGACTACCCGCACAACTCGCACACCACCCCGAGCACGATCAACGTGCACTTCGACACCAAGTGCGGCCAGGTGGCCCCGAACCTCTCGACCGAGGGGACGCTGTCGCGCTCCCGCTGGTACGGCTGGGAGCACCTGGCCACTGGCAGGGGCGGCAAGGTGAACACCCGGACCCTGCGCGTGGTGGCTCCCAAGAGGTGTACCAAGGACACCCTGTACCGCTACAAGGGTCAGGCCCGCTTCTACGTGTCCGGGCCGCAGGGCCGCGGCTCGGCCGGCGTCTACAACCAGAACGACACCGAGCTCAAGTGCACCGGCTGACGCACCGGATGGTGAGAGGGGCGGCGGCCTGCGGTGCCGCCGCTCTGCTCGCTTCCTGCGCGGGCTCGCCGGCCGCCGACATGCCGGCCTCCGGATCGTCCACCGCGTCCACGCCCCCCGCCGTGGCCGGACCGGTGCCCGGGCGCGACGGCGGGACCCCTCCGGCCGCACGGGAGGACAGCGGCCGTGACCTGCCGCTGGTGGCGGGCCAGTGGGGCGGCGGCCGACGCAAGGAGCCACCGAGGCGGCTGGAATGGGGGCATCCCGCGGACGCCGGCCTGCGGGCCGACGCGGGACGGCCCGTCAGCGTCATCGTCGCAGGCCCGTCGGCCCCCTCGTACGCGTCCTTCATGCTGCACAGCACGATCGATGCGTCCGGCATCCCGGACGAGGACACCGGGCGGCAGAGGATCCTGGCCTGCGGGAGCGGTATCACCGACCCGGGCTGCCGGATCACCGACAGCGGGAACGGCTCCTACACGATCGAGGCCGTGGGAACCCCGCCGCCGAGCCACCCGTACCGCGTACTGTACGTGCAGTGGGCTCCGAACCGTCCTGGCGCAGAGGAGACTTGGGCCTCATGGCAGCTTCCACTCGGCTAGCCGGTCCACCGGCGGACCGCGAGCGACTGGCCGCCTGGGCACTGTCCCGGATCGCGGCGACGGCCGCCGAGGACGCGCACGTGGACGCTGTGATCGACATCGAGTACGCGGCCCGGGACGCCGAGCCGGACCTCGGCGGCCGGTTCGGCGCCGCCGCCGTGTCGGGCGAGCCCGCGAACCGGCGGCGGGGAGGAACGGAGCGCCTCCGTATCAGGGGAGTCTCCCCACTGCGCCTCCGGGAGGGGGACGGCGACGAGCCCTGGGCCGCCCTGCTCGACCCGGCGCGCCTGATCAGGGGCATCGGGACGGTGACCGAGGCGCGCCGGGAGGGAGAGTGGGTCGAACTCTCCCTCACCCCGCACCCCTTGTTCGCGGACCCCGCCGACCCGTGGCTGCCGCCGGGCGCCCGGGGCCTGACCATCCGGCTCGACCCGGCCACGGGCTTCCTCCGGTCCGCCGCGCTCCACGACGATCAGGGCATCCTGGCGACCGCACGGGTTGACGACCTGAACGTCCGGGACGCGCGGTCCGAAACCGAAGCGGCAAGGACCCTGGCGCGCATGGCCACCACCCTGCTGGAGCCGGCCCTGCTGACCGCGACGGTCCGCAGGGAGGCCGACCCGCACCACGACCTCTCGTTCACACCCGCGCCTTCGGCCCGTTCCTGGACGATCACGTGTGACGGGCGGGCACTGACGGTGACCGGTGACTACGTACCGGACAGGACCAGCCCGGCGGCCGCCCGACTGGCCGAACTGCTCACCCCGGCCCGTATCGTCTCCCACCTGGCACGCGTCAGCGCCACGTCACCGGGAGCCGTCACCGCGACCGTCCGCCCTCTGCGTACCTTCCCCCTCAGCGCCTGGGCCCCGGACTCCACCCTGACGTGCCACCTCACCGTGGACCCGGCCACGGGCGTACTGGTCCGAGCCGAAGCGACCGAGGGTCGGCGTACGGTCTTCCGCCACGCCGTCACCGCCCTGCGCTCCGACGAGTAGCCGCGTCCAGCGCGTCGTGGCGGCTGCGGGCACCCCATGGCCCATCACCTCACGCAGAGCTCGCGGGAGCCCCAGCATTTCATTGGTCCCCCTTGTCTCCGCATGCGCGCAGAACCTCCGACCTCGCCTGACTCGCCTGACTGTCCCCGGCGTCCTGGGCAGACCAATTCCTCAATAGTCTGTCTAGGTATACCTCAAGGTCGGAGTTGAGGTCATGGTCAAGCCCTGGGAGATCCAGGGCGTCTCTCGTCTGATTGATGATCTGTTGTCGATTTTGATATGTAGTATAGCCATTCGGCTCATACTTGGTGAGTGCGCTCTTCATCCAGCCACAGGCCGAATTATTCGTCACTTTTGAAAGGCCCCACGAGAACCCCCCGAACAGCACTATGAATCCTAGTCCTGCAGCCATTAGCTTCCAGACCTCCTTTGCTGGAAGACCGCCCGATCGCCTGGTTGCTTTGCTCTCACCAGCTTGGCCTTCAGGTTCGCTCTGCTCCTGTTCCAGTGTTCTCCGCGTGTTGACAGCGGGCACCCGCCTGACAGGTGATGGTCTATTGAGCAGCATTCTCTCAACCTCTTGTTGCCGCTCGTGCTCTATGGCTGCCCTCAATAAAGCCTGGTGATCCTTCTTCGGTGGTGAGATCTTGGGCTCGGCCTGCATTCCACCGGGGTCCTGGGAGTGAGACGGTTCAGCAAGGAGGACCGAAGCTGTGGAAATGCCGAGCCGCTGTTCGGGCTTCTTCTCAAGCAGCAGACGGACGACCGTCTTGAGCGGGTCGCGGGCCTTCACGAGCGGTGGAGGCTCATCCATCAACACCGCGGACATGGATGCCATTGACGTCTCCCTCCGGAACGGGGAGCTTCCTTCAACGGCTTGGAAGAGCGTGACTCCGAGGGAGAAGAGGTCACTGACCGGCATGTCGGCCCGTCCCCGAATTCGCTCGGGCGCCATGTACTCCGGGGATCCGATGACTGTCCCCGACGCAGTCAGCACCGTGTCGTTCTCGTGCCGGGCGATCCCGAAGTCGGTGAGAAGGATCCTTCCGTCGGAAGCCATCATGACGTTGGCCGGCTTGACGTCGCGGTGCAGGATACCGGCCCGGTGAGCGGCGTCGAGGGCCTCCAGGAGTGCCCTGGCAACCTTGAGCGCCAGGTCGCGGGGCAACGGGCCACGCCGCCTGACGTATTCGTCCAACGAGCAGCCGTTGACCAGTTGCATCACGATCCACGGGCGGCCGGCATCCACGACGACTTCGTGAACGGTCACGATGTTGGGGTGATCGCGGAGCTTCGCGGCGTTTCGGGCCTCACGTGCGGCACGCTTGAGGCGCTCGTTGTACTCCTCCTCGAACTGCGCAGGCGGGAGCCAGATCTCCTTGATCGCTATATCTACGTCAAGGTGCTCGTCGTGGGCCTTCCAGACCCGTCCGAAGCCGCCTGACCCCAGGCTGGAGACCAGCCGGTACTTCCCGCCGATGAGCTGGCCAGGGCTTGCCTCTTGAGCCATCGTCTCCCCCGGGCCCTAGTGACGGCGAGCAGTTGGCTTCGAGCCTACGCAGTGTGCACATAACGGGACCAGACCTCGGCCGAACTCGACAAAGATCAAAATGCAGTCGCCCATGCGATCCTGCGCATTGGGATCGTGGCAGGGACCATCGTGCTGTTGGAGCTGGACCAGGCCCAGGCAGGTCCGGAGGGCGAAGGGCCGGCCGCGCCCCTGGTGACAACTACCTGCGGCAGCCACCCCGGACAGGGCAGGACGGGAACAGGCCGCACGAGCCCAGGTGAGCGGAACAACTCACCCAACCCATGCGGCCCTTCTGCGGCCTTCTCAGGTCACGGCGCGAGCGGAGCCGCGACGCAGGTATCAGGCCGGAACGGACCGGATCACCACCAACGAGCCGTCATAGAAAGGCTGTTGCCGCAGGGCGCCGAACCGGGCGTCCCAAGCTCCGCTGTCCAGGTCGCGCCGCAAATCCGCGGCGAATCGTTCGCGCGACTGCTCGTCGACGAAGCTCCACGCCGAGCACGCCTGTCGGGCACCGGGGTCGAGCAGCATCTCGGGGCGCGCGTAGTACGCCTCGTTGAAGCCGTCGGTGCAGTCGACGGGTATCGGCACCCGGGTCACCGTCGTGTGTCCGCCGAGAGTCTCGGTCAGATCCGCGATCACCGGATAGCGGCGCGCCTCCGTGTCCAACACCTCCGGCGCGTAGTCGTACAGCCAGAAGTCCCGAACGAGATCAGGGTCGCAGGTCAGCACGACGACGGGGCCGCGCGCCACCCGGCGCATCTCGCGCAGCCCTGCCTTGAAGTCGCTCCACTGGTGCACGCTGAAGGTGGTCATCGCCGCGTCGAACACGTCGTCGCCGAACGGCAGGTTCTCGGCCACAGCATCGACGGCGGCCGACAGGTGTGCGGGGCGCTGGGCACGCATCGACGCCGACGGCTCAACCGCCGTCACCTCCAGCGTCGCCGACTCGTACGACCCCGCCCCGGCCCCGACATTGACCACCGTGCGCGCCCCACCCAGGGCGGCGGTGATCGCCTGCTCGATCCTTGCGTCCGGCTGCCGGTAGGTGGCGTACCCGCCGCCTATCGTGCCGTAGTCCGCGTCCCCTGCGCTGCCGTCCACCCCGCGATCGCTCATGATCCAAACCTAGCCACACTGTCAACACCCTCCACTGATCACCCGTCGGCCCAGTACCAGACGTCCCCGAGCAAATTCCCCGAAGTCGTCAGGCCCTTACCGGGATCGCCGCCTTGGAGAACGCCGAACTCGGCGACCTGACCGCCCGCGCGCAGCAGGCCGTCCTGCTCAGCCGCGAGGACGTCTTCCCGGTCCAGGTTGCCGCCGCCGGCTGCCTCTGGAGCAGGATCCCTTCGACCCCCGCACGAGTCGAAGACGGTGGAGGACCGAACTCCACCTCGGCCTGCACACGCTGGCTGCCCGCCTCCCCGGCCTGCGCCTCACCACCAACGCGGACGCCGTCCAGTGGCGCCAAGGTGCCATCACCCGCAGCCCCCTCCATGTACCCGCCACCTGGTGACCCGCCATCCACTGCTCGCGCTGGACCCAGCTCCGACCTTGGAACCGGGAGAACCCGGGTTGGCCTGGCGGCGAGCAATCCGTCGTCCAGACGGACACCACCCGCCCGCCCAAGCTCGGCCAGCCCTTCACCCGCAGGTCGATACGCAGACTCGCCCGACACGGCGCCACCTTCCTGCGCGCCAAGTCGTGCATAGAGTCCGCCGCTCGTTCCCGGGACAGCACCTTGCGCCCCTGTGGCCTACGGTCCGCTCGGATCTCGAAGTCCATCGCACCCCTTGAGCTGGGGTGTTGCAACGAATCCTAGAACCCAAGGTCGCCGGTGGGCCGTCAGGAGTGTTGGCTCACCGGGTCGGATTCGCCGGCGGAGAGGCCGGGGAGGCCGTCGATGCTGGCGCGGTTGTGTCTGGCCCGGTAGGAGCGGGTCTCCTGGACGTCCTGGCGAGCCGCCCAACGGTCGAGGGTGCTGCGCTCCTCGATGAGGGACATCCGGGGGACGCCCCAGCCGCAGGAGTCGGCGATCCGGTCGCAGTCCACCACGATGATCGACCGCACACCGGGATGCGGCCCGAACCTGGCCAGCAGGGCGGGGAACTCGGGATCGTGCAGGGTGACCACGCGCCCGGTCCCGTACAGCCGGACGATGATCGCCCGACGGTCGAAGCTGCAGAACATCAGGGTGATCCGCCCGTTCTCGCGGACGTGGGCGACGGTCTCGATGCCGCTGCCGTCCAGGTCCAGGTAGGCCACCGTGGTGTCGTCGAGCACGGTGAAGGTGTCGGCGTATCCCTTGGGGGAGACGTTGACCCGACCGTCCGCGGTCGGCGCGGTCGCCACGAAGAACATCGGTTGCTGCTCGATGAACGCCCGGGTTGGGGCGTCCAGCTGACGGTAGACATGCCCCACGCCACGGACCCATCGTCGAGATTCGGCAGGATAGTGCGGAAGAGTGCGCGCGAATTCAGCGCCGCGAAATCCCCCGATTTCTGAGAGCTCCTGGGAGTGATTCGGGAACGGCTCCCCGCGACCCCCTCCCGGGCCGCGGCAAGCCTGCCATTCGGTCCTGGGGCCAGGCAACCCCGATCAGTTCCGGTCTTGCATCCTGAGATTTCGAGGGAGGACCAAGTCAGGCAAGTCGACTCAGAGTTGGCTCGCCTCCACCAGATCGCCCCAAGGGTGGGCGAAGCTGCGGGTTTGGCCGGGCACACCTGCTCAGGGCTTCTCGACCTACGAGACATGGTCTAGACAATTGCTCGCGGAGCTTGCTAGCTTCGTAATAGTTGATCACCGGAACGAAGCCTGCCGATGTCCGTTCTCCGGACACCTGCCTCTGTTGTGCGGAGTGCCAGGGCTGTTCCTTCCGAGTCGTCTCCGTCGATTACGTCGTACGTTTCTCCATGCGGGTTCTGGCCTGAATTCGAGGTGCTCAGATGTCGATTCGCGAATCTCACGCCGTTCCCGTGCGTTTCGCCGGCCTCCGGTCCGGTTCGGCGCCGCTCAGCTGGGGCCAGCACGCGATCTGGAAGTCCATCAAATGGCTGGGCGAAGAGGCCCATTACTTCAACATCCCGCGCACCCTGGCGCTTCCGGCCGGGTGTTCGACGGACGAGGTGGTGGCCGCCGTCCGGCAGCTGATCCTCCGTCACGAGGCTTTGCGCAGCACCTTCACCGAGACACCGGCCGGACCGGTGCAGACCGTGGCCGGCGCTGGCGGGGCCGAGGTGGCCGTGTTCGCCGCCGAGGGGCCGGTCCCACGAGAGGAGGCCGCCGAACTGGCCCAGCGCCTCGCCGACGTGTCCTTCGACCATGCCGTCGAGTTCGGCATGCGCTACGCCGTGGTCACGGTCGACGAAGTGCCCAGCTGGGTACTCCTGGTGGTCTCCCACCAGTGCACCGACTTCTTCGGCATCCGGATTCTCGAGGCCGAGTTGCAGACCCTGCTGACCGGCGGCGCGCTCGACCCGGTTGACTGGCATCCGCTGGACCAGGCCCGGTTCCAGCAGGAGGGCGACGGTGCGGCGCGCGGCCGGGCCTCGCTGGACTTCTGGCGCCGGACACTGACCCGGGTGCCCCGCTCGCACTTCGACTTCGCGCAGGCCGGCAGCGACCCGGACGATCCGGAGCGGTTCGTCAGGCTCCGACTGGACTCGCCGGCCGGCGCGGTGGCCGCCGACACGCTCGCCACCCGCTGCCAGGTGAGCACCAGCACCGTGCTGCTGACAGCCGCTGCGGCGGTGATCGCGGCGTACTCCGGTCACGACACGGCCGTGCTCCAGCTCATCGCCGGCAACCGGAACGAGCCCCGGCTGCGGGACATGGTGGGCGCCCAGACCGAGAACGCGCTGTTCGTGCTCAAGCTGGCGGACGGCACCTTCGAGGACGCGGTCCGCCGCTGCTTCCTGCCGGGCATGTCGGCCTACCGGTTCGGTGAGTACCACCCGCCGTCCATGGACGCCGTCCACGCCGAGGTCCGGCTGCACCGCGGCGTCGGGCTCGACCTGTCGTCCTTCTTCAACGACGTGCGGATGAACGACCGCTGGGAGTCGCTGCCGCAGACCGACGGCTCGGCCGCACACCTCGCCGAGCTGGCCGATCGCAGCACGGTTTCCTTCATCGGGGCCTGGCCGCGGCAGGACGCCAAGTACTTCGTCCACGTGCAGTACATGCCCGACACCCTGCACCTGTTCCTCATGGCGGACACCGTCTACCTGCCCCGGCCGGTCGTCGAGCGGCTGCTGAAGGCGATGGAGGCACTGCTGGTCCGCAGCGTGCACGGGGAGGTCAAGGTCCGCGAGGCGGCCGGCGCCGAGCGTGCGCACCGGCCCGACGGCTGGGTCTACGCCGACGCCTGCTGGTTCGACCTGGCCGAGACCGGCCGACTGGTCTCGGCGGCCGCGGACGGCGCCGAGGTGCGGCTGTCCGTCGTGCCGGGTGGGCCGGACCGGCTGGTGGCGGAGCTGACCGCCGCCGAGCCCGCGACCGACCTGCAGGCGCTGCACCGGGCCGTGGTCGCCCTCGTGGCCGAGCGCACCGACGCCATCGCCCCGCACCACTACCGCGTGTTCACGCCCTCCGGCGAGCTGCTTGCCGAGGGTACGGGCCGCCCCTAGGGCGTGTCTGACAATTCGCGTCGGATCAGCGCGCGGCGTTGGGGTGCGTGCATCGCAAGGCGGAGGAGGGAGTCCATGCGGAGCAT
>NZ_JBIWAQ010000039.1:0-43246 GCF_044760155.1 Kitasatospora sp. NPDC098652 | reverse complement strand
GTTGACTTTTGGCACGCTGTTGAGTTCTCAAGGAACGGACGCTTCCTTCGGACCGCCTTCCAGCGGGCCCTCCGGGCGCTTCGTTCTTTCGTGTTCCCAGCTTATCAGACGTTTTCCGCTCCGTTTTCCGGGGCTTCGTCATCCAACTCGCCGGTGTCTTCTGCGGCTTGACGCCCCGTCCGACGTTTCAAACTCTAACCGAGCCCCGCTCCGAAAAGCGAATCCGGCCGCAATCCCGATAAACAGGCATGCCGAAACCGGCCCGTGCTGTTTCTCGTGGATTGGCCGCCCCGGAACCGTCCGCGCTTTCGCGTGTCCGGTGCTCCCTGTCGGGCGACTGGGAGACAGTACCCCTACTCCTCGCCCGAAACAAATGCCCGGCCTCCGGGCCGCGCGGGAGCGTGCATGGGGGCTGAACGTACGTCACCGGCCGGCTCGGCCACTGCGGCGATAGGGTGCCGGGATGGTTCCCGACGCTCCCCGGGTGCTGCGCGCCGACGCCGCCCGTAACGCGGAGAAGATCATCCGGGCTGCCCGGGAGGTCTTCGCCGAGCAGGGCCCCGACGCCCATCTCCACGACGTGGCGCGGCGGGCCGGTCTCGGGGCCGCCACGCTCTTCCGCCGCTTCCCCGACAAGGCCGCGCTCCTGCGGGCCGTGCTGGACCAGCGTTTCGAGGAGCACGTCCGGCCTGTCATCCAGGCGGCCGCCCACGAGCCCGATCCTGCGGGCGGGCTGGCCCGGGTGCTGGCGGCGGCTCTGGAGTCGGTGGCCGGCGACTACAACGTGCTGGCCGCCGCCCGCGCCGCCGGGGTGCTGACCCCGGCGACCGGTGAGGAGTTCTTCGCCGCCCTCGACGTCCTCCTGGCACGCGGTCAGGCGGCGGGCGTGCTCCGCACCGACCTGGTGCCCGACGACCTGCACCGCGTGGTCGTCATGCTGGTCTCGGTGCTGTGGACGGTGGAGCCCGGTGAGGACGGCTGGCGCCGGTACCTGGCCCTGGTCCTCGACGGCCTCTCCCCCACCGGGGCCCGCCCGCTGCCCTGCCCCGCCCCGGCGCTGCGCGCCCGCACACCCTGACGCCCCGACGCCTCACGCCGCGACGCCTCACGCCCGGGCTGGTGTCGGCAGCTCCACAGGGCCGTTCACCACAGGACCGGGACCTCGCTGATGCCGCCCGCCAGCCGTTCGGAGTGGTCGCGCAGGCTGCGCGCGTCCACCGCCAGTCGCAGGCCGGGGAAGCGTCGGAACAGCGCGGTCAGCGCGATCTGCATCTCGGTGCGGGCCAGCGCGTTGCCGATGCAGTAGTGGCCGCCGTGCCCGAAGGCGAGGTGGGCGTTGGGGGAACGCGAGGGGTCGAAGGTGTCCGGCTCCTCGAACGCCCGGCCGTCCCGGTTCGCGGCGTTGATCGCCACCAGCACCGCCTCTCCCCGCGCGATCGCCGTTCCCGCGACGGTGATCGCCTCGCGGGCGTAGCGGGTCAGTCCCAGGGCGCCGGGCGCGGCCATCCGCAGGACCTCCTCCACGGTGGCGCGGGCCGATCCCTCAGGGTCGGCGGCGAAGCGGTCGCGCCGGGCGGTGTCGCTCAGCAGGAACAGGACCCCGAGGTCGATCCGGGTCGACGTCGTCTCGTGGCCCGCGAACAGCAGCCCCACCGCCAGGCGGGTCATCTCCTCCTCGGTGAACGAGGGGTCCTGCGCCTGTACGGCCAGGATGTCGCTGATCACGTCCTGTCCCGGCCGCCTGCGCTTGTCCTCGGCGACGGCGGCCACGTACGCCTCGAACTCGGCCATGGCCGCGGCCCCGTCGGCCTCGCCGTACAGTGCGGCGATCCGCTCCGACCAGCCGCGCAGCAGCTCCCGGTCCGCGACCGGCACGCCGAGCAGCTCGCAGATCACCATCACGGGCAGCGGGAAGGACAGGTGGCGGTGCAGGTCGACGGCGCGTCGGGGGTCTCGTGCACGCTGCTCCGCCATCGCGTCCAGGCAGGACGCGGCGAGTTCCCCGATCCGCTCGCCCAGCCGCCGCATCCGCGGCGCGCTGAACGCGGGTGCCAGCATCCGCCGCATCCGCGCGTGCTCGCGGTCCTCCTCCTCGGGCGTGCCGGCGGTGCGGGTGTGCAGCGCCGAGGCCGAGATCCTCGGGGAGTCCGCGGTGTCGGGGCGCAGCCGGGAGAACCGGGTGTCGCTCAGGATCTCCCGGGCCTCCTCGTAGCGGGTCACCAGCCAGGCCGGATCACCGGCGGGTGTCGTCACCCGTGTGATCGGGCCCTGCTCCCGCAGGCGCGCGAGCAGCGGCGCCAGGTCCAGGGCGTTGGGGCGTTCGAAGGGTAACTGCGGTGCGGGCGTGGTCATGGTCTCTCCTCACCGGCCGAAGGGCCACAAGAGCAGCGAACACTCGGCGGAGCGGCTCTCTCCCACACGCCCGGGCCGGGGTGGACGAACGGGCGCCCGGAGCCAAGAAGTGAGAGCCAGCTCTCTCTTGCGGGGAGCGTAACACCATCGGCACGCACAGTCAGCCCTCCGCCTGTGGCGGGACCTCCCTCGAAAGCTTGTTGCAGAAGGTCGGGTGCGGGCACGCTGTCGGGCGTTCCGGCCTGCGCGCGGCAGCCCGTTGTCGGAGGGGGGTGGCACCATCAGGGCAACACGACGAAGGGGGCCGCTGATGAGTTTCCTGGGCATGTGGTGCCTGATCCCCGTGCGGCCCGAGGCCGTCGCACGGTACGCGCCGGAACTCGCTCCGGTCATCGAGGCGGAGGCCGCGCTCGCCGCGTCCACGGACCTCCTCCGTTGGTGGCGCGCCGGCGGCAGCACCCCGGAGACCATGGACCGGTTCATCGATCTGGCCGCCCCGTCCGCATTGGACGAGCAGATCTGCACCGTCTACGAGGCCTGGGAACAGGGCTACGACAGGTCCATGCCGCGCCTCGTGGTCTCCGCCCGCAAGGCCTACCCGGCCTCCGCCATGGCCTTCGCCCTCGGCCCGCGGCGCTTCGCGGAACTGCCCGGCTGGTTCGGCGACCTCCTCCTCACCCCGGAACAGGTCGTGCAGACCCTTCCGGCCGTCGAACGCGCCTACGACTGGACCCCGCAGGGCCGGCACCAGGCCGAACTGCTGCTCACCGCCGCCCTCCACGACGAGGGCGGTCGGGACGACATCACCGCACTACTCGACGGCGTACCCCCGGTGTGGCGCGCGGCGGCGGACGCCGGCCACGGTCTGCTCGGAGCGCAGTTCATCCCCTAACAGCCCGGCACGGAAGGCCGGAGCGGCCCCTACGGTCGCGGCTCGTTCGGGCGAACGAGCCGGTGTCCGGGGCAGCGCTTCGGCGCCGTCCCGACGGCGCTGCCCCCGGAGCGGGCCGGCGGCCCCGGGGGCAGTGTCGTCGCGGGTGGACCGGTGTCAGTACAGGGGGGTGTATCCGGCGTGGCTGCCGATCTGCCCGGAGGAGTCGGTGGCGTTGCCGACGGCGTAGGAGAGGTAGCCGGCGTCGTTGACCATGGGCGTGTAGCAGTAGTACTGCGCGGAGCCCGAGTCCCAGGACGCCTTGTCGCAGCCCGAGCGCTGGTTGTCCTTCTGGCGGACCACGTTCGCCCAGAGGCTGTTGCCGCGGGAGTAGACGCGGGCCCAGGCCGTGCGGCACGAGCGGCTGTAGCGCAGCTCGAGGGTGCCGACCTGGCCGATGCCGTCCGCGTTCAGGGGCACGGACTTCGCGGTGATCGCGTCGGCGGCACAGCCGGAGGAGATCGGGTCCTGTCCGTCGTAAGTAGCGGCGTTCGCGGTGCCGTTGACGCCCGTGGCCAGGGCGATGGCGGCCACGCCGACCAGGGCGGCCCGCTTGAGGGAGGTGGAGATGCGCATGGATCCTTCTGGGGGCTGGTGGTGGTCGGTTCCGGGCCGGGCCTTCGTGCGCCGGGTTCCGGCGGCCCGGTGGGGGCGGTGGGGGCGGGGTGGTGGCGCAGTTCGCCAGTGTTCCGTCCGAAGCCCGTCCCCGGCGCCGTCCGCGCGTCCCTGCTCCGTCCCGGGACGCCCGCGCCCGCCCCGGGGACGCCGCCGGGATGCGAGGCAGCGGTCTCCGGATGGAGCGGTTGCGGTGGTTCGCCCACCTCTAGGGTTACGGGGACGAGAGAAGGCCCACCATGGACCCCCGCATACCCCGCCTGCGTCGCAAACTGGCCGCGATCCCGTTCCAGCCACTACGCAGCCACTCCTTCGGGGAGAAGCAACACAGGTTCCGCCTCGGACCGAAGCTGTCGGAGGCGCGGATCGCTGCCTTCGAGGCCGAACACGGCGTCGCCCTGCCCTACGCCTACCGGCAGTTCCTCAGGCACCTCGGCGGCTCCGGCGCAGCACCGTTCTACGGGCTCGTGCCACTGGACCGGTGCTCCATGCTGGTCATGGAGCCGCGCGGAGCACCGGGGACGCCCCGCGGTTTCGACCGCCCGGAGGCCGGGTCGCACGATCGCGACCTCTTCCTCCACATCATCGAGATGGGGTGCACCGACGTGTGCGTCATCGCGGTGACCGGGCCCCTCACCGGCCGCATCCTCGTCGGCAACGGCGACGGGCACTGGGGGCCCAACGTCTCCTCCGCCACCGACTTCCTCGCCTGGTACGAGCGCTGGCTCAACCAGATGAGTGCCGGACTCGACAACCGGGCGCTGGAACTCAACTCGCCCCGGCTTCACGGCCATCCGAACCGGCATCGGATGGCCCCGCGGCTGTGACCTCCGCAGCAGCCCAGGTCAGTCCTGGTCCAGGTCCGGGTAGTAGCCGCGCTGGTAGGTGGACAGTCCGTAGACGCTCAGCTCGCCGGCGCCCCGGCAGATGACGCAGAGCCTTGTCGTGCGGCATTCGCCGCAACGGCGCTTGCCGTCGGGGCTGCGGGGGAGCCACCCGCGGCCGTGGCAGGTGGGGCAACGGCCGAGGCCGTCGCACTCGTAGCAGAGGACGTAGCCGGGTGTGAGAGTCTCCGGTGTACGCACCGGCTCCGGCTCCGGTTCGGGCTGGGGCTCCGAGGGGCGCACCGGTACCGGCACCGGCTCAGGTTCCGGCACCGGCTCCGGTTGCGGGGCGGTCAGGGCCAGGTCCGCCGTCTGTCCCCGGAAGACCACCGCGGGTGTGTCGTCGCTCGTCAGAACGCGGATGGTGCTGCCGTCCCGGCGGGCGAGGACCACCGTCCAGAGCCTCCCGTCGTCGTCCAGCTGTGACGTCGTGACGTCCCACCCGGCCGCGTGGAGGAGGGAGACCGCCCGGTCGGACGTCTCGGTGGCGGTGACGGTCGCCGGACGATTGCCCTGGTAGGCCAACGAGTGGTGGTGCCGCAGCGGATCGGGCCGGTCAGTGATCTCCGGCTGCGGCTCGCCGAGGGTGAGTCGGCGGAGGTGGACACGAACGGTCAAGTCCTCGACCAGGGTGACCAGTTGCCCGCGCAGGGACCGACCCAGTCGGTCCAGTTCCGCACGTGCCGTCGAAGTCTCGTCCATGGCGCCCCCTTGGTCCCGGAACGTACCACGGGGCTGGATCCCGTGACCGTGGCGGCCGCGCGCGAGATCGTCCGGGGCCTCCACGCACGGCAGCACGGCCGCGATCACCCGGCTGGACATGCCCGCGTCCAACAACTGCCGGATGACCGAGACGCGTTGGACCTCGACCTCGGAGCAGTGGCGCTTCCCGCTCGCCGATCCTCATCCCTGAGCCGACGAGGCCCTCGGGACCGTCCTTGGGACCTGCCCTCAGGAGCGCCTTCCGGCCGGACCGCCGGGACGGGCATACGCGGTGTACAGAGCTCCCACCTGGCCGCTCCAGAACGTGTCCTTCTCCGCCCTGGAGGCGCCGAGCGACAGGAGACCGAGCTCCTGCGCCAGGCCGTAGAACCCGGGGCCGGCGTCGTTCATGCCCTCGTAACAGACCAATGCCGAGAGCATCGGTTCCTTCCCGGTCCGGCCGGCCGTGGTGACGAGCCACAGCAGGTGCCCGACCGCCGCCCGGTGGTCGGCCCGCGAGAAGTCGAACCCGGGCTGCCCGGTCCGCTCCACCAGGGCCGCGCTCAGCTTGGTGTACGTCGTCAGTCCACCGGCCCTGGCGACCTCGGCCAGGTAGTCGCGAGCGGCCTCCGCCAACTCGTCCCACTCGAGCTCGGTCCGGCCGTAGCTCGGCATCGCAGCACCACCAATCATCGTGCGGATCACGGGTGTTGACCCTAGCGGATGTCTTCAAATGATCATGCCTGGTAGATCACGGTGGGGTGATGCGTCGCCATGAACTGTCTGATGCCGAGTGGGAGTTCGCCCGGCCGTTGCTGCCCGAGTTGGGCGCGACCTCGTCCGGGGTCGCGCCCAACTCGGGGAGCGTGTGAACGCAAGGGCACGACTGGCCTGTGCACCGTGCACCGGCCTCAGGGAAAGCAGGTGCTCGGTGTCGTTCTCGCCGCGGCCGTGGCTGGCGACAGTGAGGTACGAGGTCACCGCCGCAGGCGAGGTTCATGCCGAGCATGCCTTGACGCGGAGCACGAAACGCGGAGCACGGAACAGGACGGACCTCGCCTAGAAGGAGATCAGCGCGCATGAGGACCGACAGCACGAAATACAGCAGCTTCACCGGCTGGATCGATCCGCCGGACGACGTGCGGCCCGCGCTGGACGGCGATCTCACCTGTGCCATCGCCGTCATCGGCGGCGGCATGGGCGGTATGGCGGCTGCGCTGCGCCTCGCGGAGCGCGACCAGGACGTGGTCCTGCTGGAGGCCGAGTTCTGCGGTTACGGCTCGGCCTCGCGCAACGGCGGTCAGATCGCCGGGGCTCCGGGTGGCGACCTACGGATGCTCAGCCTCCAGTCCCCGAAGAAGATGCCGGTCATGGTCAAACTGGCGGAACACGCGGGCCACTACGTGGAGAACCTCATCACAACGCACGCCATCGACTGCGACTACGTGGCGAACGGCCTGGTGTGGGGTGCGGTCTCACCCGTCATGATGCTCAGGGTGCGCACTCAGGCGGCGGTCCTGCGCGCCTTCGGTGGGCACGGGACTGTCGGCAACAGGGAGGAACTCGGCCTCCCTGCCGGCTTCGTGGGCGGTATGCGGGAGTCCATCGGCGGGATGCTGAACCCGGGCAAGCTCGCTCGTGGTGTGCGTCGCGCGCTGCTCGCCTCTTCGGCCAAGGTCTTCGAGCGGACGCGGGTGAGCGACGTCCGGCGGACAGGCAGCACCGTCGAGATCACGACACCCCACGGCACCGTGCGGGCCGACAAGGTGGTGCTCGCAACCAGCGTCTACGGCGGTGAGTGGGACATCACGCCCAAGAACCTCGCGACGCCGCTGTACGTCATCGAGATCGAGTCGGAACCCATCGCGCCGGAGCGGCTCGCCGCGCTGGACTGGACCAGTCGGTCCGGCATCATCACCCAGCACCAGTTGATGACCCACTACCGTCTCACCGAGCGCAACACCATCGTCTGCGGGGTCCGCCAGGCGCAGCGGGGCCGGACCTTCCCGCTCCCGGACCGGGTCCCGGATCCCCGTGTCGTGCAGGAGATGGGGAAGGATCTGGCCAACCGGTTCCCGTCGCTGTCCGACGTGGCCATCGAGCGGGCCTGGGACGGTTGGATCGGCATCAGCCCGGACTGGCTGTCGATCGCCGGGCAGGTGGGCGGCAACGTCTTCTACTCGATGGCCTGCAACGGCCACGGCCTCTGTCAGGTGCCGTACGTGGCCCATCAGCTCGCCGACTACATCGTCGACGGTGAGATGTCGGACGACCTCGCCGGCATCTGGTCGGACGCCTCGACGTACCCGCCGTCGATGTCGTTGCTGATGCAGCCGTTCGTCCTCCGAGCCATCTGGGGGCTGGACCGGTTCAGCGACTTCTTCAACGGCAGCAGGACACTGGCCCGGCAGGCGCTCCGCCGTGGCAGGCGTGGGGGCTCCTGAGGGTCTGGGTGGTGGCGCCTGACCTGTTACGGCGTGGTGTGAGATCGCGGGGGTTCCCCGCACGGGTGGGGTGTCGTACCGTGACCGGATGACCACGATCGTGTCATCCCGGTACGACGCCGTGATCGTCGGCGGCGGGCACAACGGACTGGTGGCGGCGGCCTACCTGGCGCGGGCCGGGCAGCGGGTTCTGCTCCTCGAACGGCTGCCCAGGGTGGGCGGGGCCGCCGTCTCCGCCCGGGTGTTCCCCGGCGTGGACGCCCGGCTGTCGCGCTACTCCTACCTGGTCAGCCTGCTGCCCCGGCAGGTGGTACGGGACCTCGGGCTGCGGCTCGACCTGCGCCGCCGCCGGATCTCCTCCTACACCCCCACCCTGCGGGACGGGAAGCCCACCGGGCTGCTGGTGGACGCGGCGGACCCGGAGCGCACCAGGGAGTCGTTCCGGAGCCTGACCGGCGGCGACCGGGAGTGGCAGGCCTGGCAGCGCTTCTACGGGATGACGGCGGAGGTCGCCCGGCGGGTGTTCCCCACCCTCACCGAACCGCTGCGCACCCGCGCCGAGTTCCGTCGGCTGGTCGGCGACGAGGCCGCCTGGACGGCCCTGTTCGAGCGGCCGCTCGGCGAGGCGGTCGAACGGACCTTCACGGACGACCTGGTGCGCGGCGTGGTCCTGACGGACGCGCTGATCGGCACCTTCACCCACGCCCACGACCCCGCGCTGCGGCAGAACCGCTGCTTCCTCTACCACGTCATCGGCAACGGGACCGGTGACTGGGACGTGCCGGTCGGCGGGATGGGCGCGGTGACGGACGCCCTGGCCGGCGCCGCCCGGGCGGCCGGGGCGGAGCTCCGGACCGGCTGCGAGGTGACGGCCATCGCCACCGACGGCCGGGGCGACGCCGAGGTGACGTACCGGCACCGGGACGGCGAGACGACGGTGGCGGGGCGACGGGTGCTGGTGAACGCCGCCCCGGCCACCCTGGCCCAGCTGCTGGGCGAGGACCCGGGGCCCGCCCCGGAGGGCTCCCAGCTCAAGGTCAACATGGTGCTGCGCCGGCTGCCCCGGTTGCGGGACGCCGCCGCCGACCCGCGCGAGGCCTTCGCCGGGACCTTCCACATCGCGGAGGGCTACCGGCAGTTGGAGACCGCGTACACCGAGGCGCTGGCCGGCCGACTGCCCTCGGCACCGCCGTCCGAGATCTACTGCCACTCCCTCACCGACCCGTCCATCCTCGGGCCGGAGGCCGTCCGGCAGGGGTACCAGACCCTGACGCTCTTCGGACTGCACATGCCCGCCCGGCTGTTCGGCGACCCGGCGGCCGAGGAGCGCGCGCTGGCCGCGAGCCTGGCGCAGCTGGACGCGGTGCTGGCCGAGCCGATCGCCGACTGCCTGGCCGTGGACGCCGACGGACGGCCCTGCGTGGAGGCCCGGACGCCGCCGGCGCTGGAGCGGGAGCTCGGGCTGCCGGGCGGGCACATCTTCCATCGCGACCTCGCCTTCCCCTTCACCGAGGAAGAGGACGGGGACGGGGACGGGGACGACGACGGGGCGGGGCGGGCGGACCCCGCCGCCCGCTGGGGCGTGGCGACGGCCCACCCGAACGTGCTGCTGTGCGGCGCGGGCGCCGTCCGCGGCGGCGGGGTCAGCGGGATCCCGGGGCACAACGCGGCGCAGGCCGTCCTGGCCGACCCGGCCCGGTAGGACGGGGACCGGGCCGGCCGGGACGAGAAGGTCGTACGGAGAGGTCGTACGGAGAGGTCGTACGGAGAGGTCGCGCGGAGAGGTCGCGCGGAGAGGTCGTACGGAGAGGTCGTACGAGGGGGTCGTACGAGGGGGTCGTACGGCGACCTGCCCGGTGCCGGTGCGTCAGGCGCGGGCGAGGACCCAGCCGCCGAGGCCGTCGCAGGCGCCGGCGTTGTACTGGGTGGCCCGGAAGCCGGCCGGGACGGGCGAGCCCGGGCAGGTCCACAGGCCGACGCGGGCGGTGTTGTGGCGCCAGGAGCCGGCGCCGTCGCAGCCCGCCACGGTGTGGCCGGTGATCACGTAGCCGGCCACCACCGGGGAGCCCGAGCAGGTCCAGATGCCGTCGTGCGGGAGGCTGTGCTGCCAGTTGCCGATGCCGCCGCAGCCGCTGCGGAAGTGGTTGCTGATGACGTAGCCGGGCACGACGGGCGAGCCGGAACAGGTCCAGATGCCGTCGTGGACGAGGTTGTGCCGCCAGGAGCCCATGCCCCGGCAGCCGGTGGTCTGGTGGTCGGTGATCACGTAGCCGGCCACCACCGGGGAGCCGGAGCAGGTCCAGATGCCGTCCTTGGCCGGCTGCTGGTACCAGGAGCCGGCGCCGCTGCACCCGCTGGGGTCGTGGTCGGTGATGACGTTCCCGGCGGCGACGGGCTGCCCGGAGCAGCTCCACTTGCCGCCGTTGCCCCAGCCCGCCGTCCGGGCCTCGGCCGTGGACATACCGGAGACGGTGCCGCCCAGAGCGACGGCCGCGACCAGGGCGATCGACGCCACGGCGGCTCCCGCGCCCCGGCCGGTCGCCAGGGCCCTCACGCACTTCACTATCTGACGCAGGGTCATGTCCGGTGTGCTCCTGGAGTATTGAGGAGGATGAGGTACCCCCGTTGCGCCGGTCCACCCGGCGGTCGAACGAGAGTCACCCTAGGTGGTGGAGACGTGAAAGTTCAGCGGAGGATCGGAGAATTCCACTCCCGGGGCGCAGCTTGTCCGAAAGTCGTCAGGACGTACGGCCCGCCCCCGGCATCCCACCTGACGGGACTTTCAGCATGCGGAGTGATCTTGGCGCGCCCCGCGGGTAAGGTGGTGGACCGTGGCCAGTAGGAAAACGTCGATCATGGAAGCAGCGGCGCGGGTGATCGCCCGGCGCGGCGTGCGCGGGCTGCGGGTGGAGGAGCTCGCCGCCGAGGCGGGCGTGTCCACCGCGCTGATCTACTACCACTTCAAGGACCGCACCGGCATCCTCCGGCAGACGCTGGAGTTCATCAACGACCGGGCCGAGCGCTACACGACCGAACGCGCCCCGGACGCACCGCCGTTGACGCCGCGCGAGGAGCTGGAGCAGACCCTGCTGCTCGAACTCCAGGACAGCGTCGAGGTCCGGGAGAACAGCACCGCCTGGGGCGAGCTGCGCGCCAGCGCCGTCTTCGACGAGACCCTGCGCGAGGACCTCGCCCGCGCCACCCGGGTCTGGGTCCAGGAGATCGCCGGACTGCTCGGCGCCGTACAGCCGATGTCCTCGGCGGTCGCGCTGGCCGGCGCGGCGGAGCGGCTGACCGCACTGCTCGAAGGCCTCAGCACCCGCTGGCTCAGCGGCAGCCTGCCGGTCACCCACGCCCGCGCCCTGATGGCCGAGGCGATCGACAGCGAGATCGCCCGGCTCGACGCCTGAACCGTGCAGCGGCGGGCCCGGACGGCGCGCTGCGTGACGCTCCCTGCGGCAAGAGTCACGGCGCATGTCCGAACTTGACTGACTTTTTAGTCAGTGCAACGCTGCAGGGGACAGCAGGCGCCGGCCGCCCCGTCCGTTGGCTCCGTCCCGCTCTGCGCCCACGCGCCGTCACCCGGAGAGTGGAGACGGCTGCGACCCTTCCCCCGACCACGGACCGGTCCCGGGCCACGGCGCGAACGGCACCTGCGCATCCCCGCACGATCAGGAGACCACCGTGAGCCACCACCACGACGACCACTCCGGCGCGTCGGGCCCCTGGGTGCCTGCCGACGACGTCCCCCATGCGCGGACCTGGATGTCCTGGCCCTCCCGCCGGGGCGTTTGGGGGCTGCGCCTGGGCGGCGTCCAGGAGGACATCGCCCTGATCGCCCGCACCGTCGCCCGGTTCGAGCCCGTGGTCATGTGCGCCCCCGACGACTACACCGCGGACAAGGCCCGCTCGAGGTGCGGCCCGTCCGTCGAGGTGATCACCGCGATCCCCACCGACGACCTGTGGATGCGCGACATCGCCCCGGTGTTCCGCCGGGACGGCCACGGCGGCCTGGAGGCCGTGGTCCTCAACTTCAACGGCTGGGGCAACAAGCAGGTCCACCACGACGACGCCCGGGCCGCCGAGCGGATCGCCGCTCACCGCGGCCTGCGCCACTCCTACGCGGACTTCGTCGGTGAGGGCGGGGCGGTCGAGACCGACGGCGACGGCACCGTGATGGCCACCGAGAGCAGCCTGGTCAACAAGAACCGCAACCGCGGCATGAGCCGGGACGAGATCGAGGACGCCGTCCTGGAGGCCTACGGCGCGGACAGGATGATCTGGCTGCCCGGCATAAAGGGCGAGGACATCACCGACGACCACGTCGACGTCACCTCGCGGTTCGTCCGCCCCGGCGTGGTGATGGTCCAGCTGCCGCCGGCCGACCGCAACGACTCCTGGGTGCGCGACGCCCGCGAGCAGTTCGCCATCCTCTCCGCCGCCACCGACGCCCGCGGCCGCCGGCTCCAGGTCATCCCGGTGCACGGCCCGGACAGCGTCCGCTCCCGCAGCTCCAGGTTCGTCGACTCCTACCTCAACTTCGTCCTCGTCAACGGCGGGGTCATCACCGCCCAGTTCGGCGACGCCCACAAGGACGCCGCCGCCCGGGACGCGCTCGCCGCCGCCTTTCCCGGCCGCCACGTCGTCCAACTCGACGTCGACCGGCTGATGGCCGGGGGCGGCGGCATCCACTGCTCGACCATGCACGAACCGCTGCCGTAGCCGGAGCCCGAGCCGCATCAGTTGTCCCTCCCGGACCACCCTCGACCCCTGCCCGGAGAGCCCGTATGCCCAACGCCATGTCCCGTCGCAGCATGATCCGCTCCATCGCCGGCGTCGGCGCCGGAGTCGGCGTCCTCACCCTCGGCCTGACCGCCTGCGACCCCGACGGCCTCGGCGACCCCGACGGCGCCGTGCCGCCGTCCCAGCAGCCCGGCTCCCCCGGCGCCCGGCGCTTCGGCGCCGAGTGGGAGAAGCACCAGCGCACCGTGATGTCCTGGCCCGCCTCCGAGAGCGTCTGGGGCGAGCAGCTCCCGGAGGTCCGCAAGGACATCGCCGGCCTCGCCCAGGCCATCGCCGCCCGCGAACCCGTCGTCATGATGGCCCGCCCGGAGCAGCAGGAGGCCGCCCAGAAGGCCTGCGGCTCCGCCGTCGAGGTGGTGCCGGTGGCCGTCGACGACCTGTGGGCCCGCGACACCCTGCCGGTGTTCGTCGAGGAGGGCGGCAAGGTCAAGGGCGTCGACTTCAACTTCAACGGCTGGGGCGACAAGCAGCAGCACGCCAACGACTCCAAGATCGCCCGGACGGTGCTGGCCAGGTTCGGCGTCGAGCGCGTCGAGACCCCGCTGGTCGCCGAGGGCGGCTCCTTCGAGACCGACGGCCAGGGCACCCTGATGGTCACCGAGAGCTCCGTCGTCAACGCCAACCGCAACCCGGGGATGAGCCGGGACCAGGTCGAGGCCGAGCTCAAGCAGGCCCTCGGCATCACCAAGGTGATCTGGCTGGCCGGCGTCAAGGGCAAGGACATCACCGACGCCCACGTCGACTGCCTGGCCCGGTTCGCCGCCCCCGGCGTGGTCTTCCTGGACCGGGCCTTCCCCGGCATGCCCGCGGACGTCTGGTCCCGCTCCGCCGACCAGGCCCGGGCCGTACTCGCGGACGCCACCGACGCCACCGGCAGAAAGCTCAAGGTGATCGAGATCAGCCAGCCCGACCCGGACCGGATCACCGGCCGGGGCGACGCCTTCGTCTCCTCGTACATGAACTTCTACATCGGCAACAAGGGCGTGTACCTGCCGCTGTTCGGCGACGCCAAGGCCGACGGGCACGCCCGGGAGGTCTTCAAGGACCAGTTCCCGGACCGCGAGATCGTCCCCGTGCAGATCGACACCATCGCCTCCGGCGGCGGCGGCATCCACTGCTCGACCCACGACCAGCCCGCCGACTGATCCCCACTGTTCGGCGCCCACGGCGCGACCCCGGCGGACCTCTCGGTCGCCTTCACCAGCCGCGCCGCCGCCGAAGCGGGCACCGGCGACCGGCGACACCACCGCGGCGGGCACCCCTTCACGTCCGCTTGAAGAACTCCACCTCCGCCAGTGCCACGGTGCGGCCCGGGCCGGTGCCCGCCGCCTCGCGGACGGTCAGCTTCACCCGGACGACGTCGCTGATGCCCGTCGCCACGGTCTGCGGGCCCGGCTGGTCGTTGAGGGTGACCTGCTTGCGGTGCACCTCGCCGTCCGAGGCGGTCACCTCCAGGGCGAGCACCAGCGGGCGGGCCTGCTGCCGGAACTGCTCCGGGTCCGCGGAGGCGCCGGTGTGGACGATCAGGTCCACCAGCCGGAACGGGGTGCGGAAGGTGAAGTCGACGGAGTCGCCGATCGCGGGCGCGCCCCAGTAGGTGTTGGAGAGGCCGTCGTCGGCCGCGCTCGCGGGGTGCCCCTCGACCGCGGCCGACGCCGTGGTCAGCGAGGGCGAGACCGGTGCGGTGCTGCCCAGCTTGTCCAGCACGTCCTGGTAGGCGTTCTTGCCGAGCGGGTAGAGCAGGACCCCCGCCACCACCAGCGCGAGCAGCACGATCAGCGCGATGGTGCGGCGCAGCGCGTTGCCCGAGCCGCCGATCCGCACCCGGCGCCGGAACGGCCACCGGGTGCGCCACCAGGGCAGCTCCGGGGCGGCCGCGGTGACGGTCAGCGGGGCCGCGCAGCGGCGGCAGAACCGGCGCTCGGGCAGGTTGGGGGTGCCGCAGCGGGGGCAGGGCGGGCCGTCCTGGGTCTCCTCGACGGCGGAGGCCCGGACGACGGGACGCGGCGCGACGGGCTTGGCGGGCTGCACGGCGACCGGGTCGCTCTGCGGTGCGGCGGGTGTCACGGCGGGCGGTGCCGCAGGCGGTCCGGCGGGTGGTTGCGGCTTCGGGTCCGGCTCCGGTGCGGGAGCCGGTACGGGCCGCGCCCGGGTGGAGGTCGAGCGCGAGGTCTCGACGGCCGCCGGGGAGGGCGACTCCTCGACGGGCGGCTCCTCGACGGGCGGTGCCGGTGCCGGTGCAGCGGGCTCCGGTGCAACAGGCTCTGGAGCAGCGGGCTCCGGGGCGGCCGGTTGGGTGCGCCGGCTCCGGCTGGTGACCCGTCGGGACACGTTCCGCCAGGTACGCGAGGTGTCGGGCGCAGCAGACTCCGGCACAGCAGGCGCAGCAGGCGCAGCAGGCGCAGCAGGCGCAGCGGACTCGGGCTCGGACGCCGCCGGCGTCGAGGCCGGCGCGGGCCCAGGCCCGGCCACCGGAGCGGCCCCGGCCCCCGCGGCGGGCGCGCGGCGCGACCACCCCAGGTAGGCGCCGCAGTTGCCGCAGAAGTCGTCGCCCTCCGCGTTGGCCGTGCCGCATTCGGGACACACCGGCATCCGTCAGCCCTCCGCTCGCCCGGGTGGACCGGGCAGGATCTCGACCCGGCAGGTCAGGTGGACCGGGCAGCCGGCCCGGACGACGGCCAGCACCTGGTCCTCGTCCAGCCCCGCGCCGCCCAGCGGCCAGACCCGGACCAGCACCCCGCCGCCGCCCGGTGCGGGAGGCAGCGCGCCGTCCGGGTCGGTGGACCAGACGGCGCCGCCGCCGTCCGTGATCTCGGCTCCGGCGCCCAGCACCAGCCGCAGCCGCTCGGTGAGTCCGCGCCGGGTGCCGCGCCAGCGGTGCAGTTCCACCGCGCGTCCGACCACCGCCCGGCGCACCTCCTCCGGCCAGGCCGGGTCGACCTCGACCGCGACCCAGGAGGCCAGCCAGTCGAGGAAGTCGGCGGGCGCGAGTTCGGGCCGGAAGTAGGCGGACAGGTTGTCCAGGGTGGCGAAGACCGGGGCGAGGACGGTGTCCAGGCCGGCCGTGAAGCGCTGGGCGAAGTCGTCGTCGGCGAAGAGCGCGGGCAGCAGTTCGCCGATCGGGTGCGGGCTGGGCAGCCCGGGGACGGCGGCTCTGGTCATGAGGTGCCGTCCTCGGCGACCGCGGTGACCACGACCTGGTGCTGGTGGGAGAACACCAGGGCGTCCGGCGGGACGTCGACCCGCTCGGCGGGCGCGCCCCGGCGGCCGGTGATCGGGTCGGCCGGGAAGAGCCGCAGTTCCTCGACGCCCGCGACGGCGGCCACCCGCTGGAGCACGGCGAACACCTCCCCGTACTGCACCGCCCGGCCGAACGGCCAGCCGGTGCCGGCGGCGCCGCCGCGCAGCGGGTTGAGGTGGCGGTAGAGCGCGTCCAGCACCGCCTCGCGGACCCGGTCGGGGTCCGGGGCGCGGGTGGTGAGCCGGGCGACCACGGTGACGCCCTGGTAGGCGGGCGGCTGGACGAGGACCCGGGTGCCGATCAGCCGCCGTTCGTCCAGCGCGGCCGCCACCTCGGCCAGTACCTGCTCGTCCGGGATGAGCTGCTCGAACCGCAGCCGCTCGCCCTCGTCGGCGACGGCCTCCGGCACCACCAGGACCCGGACCGCCCCGGCATCCCCGCCGGTGGCGGGCACGCAGTTGACCCGGGCGGCGGAGGGCGCGGCCTGGCGGGCGATCAGCTCGAAGTCCCCGGCGGTGACGGCGCGTTCCTGCAGCCGCAGCTGGCGCGGGGCGCGCGCCTTGGCGTTCTCCACCGTCTCGCCGTCGACCCCGCCCCGGGCCGCCTCCCGGTTGTCCACCCGGGCGATGTACGGGACGGAGCTGCGCAGCACCGTGACGGTGCCCCGGGCGACGTTGCCGGCGATCCCGCCGCCGGTGCGGTACTGCGGGACGCGCAGTTGGGCGCCCTTGGGCGGCACCGCGCCGAAGGCGCGCAGGCTGCCGTCGGGCTCCCGGACGGCGGGCGGGAAGAGGAACTCGCCGTTGGTGGCGTCCAGCACCACGTGCCGGTCGGTCGGCGCGGAGTCGCCGAAGTGCTCGACGACGGTCCAGCGCTGCCAGCCGTCGCCGGCCGAGACCTCGACCACCGGCGCTCCGCCGTCCAGCAGCACCGGCGGGCGGGCGAGCCGGAAGCGCTGGCCCGCGACGCCCTCCGAGGTGCCCAGCGGCGCGTCGGTGACGGTCCGGGCGTGCACGGCGGTGGCGGTGCCGCCGACGGTGAACACCTCGGCCCGGCGCACGGTCGGGGACTCGGAGTAGAACGGCTGGCCGGGCCGGGGCTCGGTGACCCGGCAGCGCAGCCAGCCGGCCCGCCGCCCGGCCACCACCGAGGCGGTGTGCCCGGCGGGCACGAACACCACCACCTCGCCGGGCCGGTTGAGGCCGCCGGTGGTGTCGCTGCCGGTCTCGCAGGCGATCCAGCGGGCGCCGTCCCACACCTCCCAGACCAGCGGGGGCTGGCGCGGGTCGACGCCGACGCCCTCCACCCGGCTGTCCAGCCGGACGGCCAGGATGCAGCGCGGTACCACGGCGGGCAGGGCGAACAGCATGGCGTCCCCGGCCGCCGGGCGGGGCTGGAAGCACCGCACGTCCACGCCGTCCGCCAGTCGTCCGGTGACGTCGGCCTGCTCACCGGCGGCGGTGACGGTGACCAGCCGCTCCAGTGCGCTGGGGACGACCGGGAGGTCCTCGGCGGTGGCGAAGACCACCGCCTCGTCGGTCTCGGTGCGCAGCGTGGACACCTCGGTGCCGGCGCGCAGCAGGACCGTCTCGGACTGCGGGGCGGAGAGCCAGAAGTCGACCTCGGCGCGGGCCGCGGCGGGCGGGAAGAGCCGGATGCCCAGCAGGTCCAGGAAGGCGGTGTAGTTCTTCTCGGGCACCCGGTTCAGCCGGTAGAGCAGCTGGTCGACCAGGTAGGCGAAGGTCTCGATCAGGGTGACGCCCGGGTCGGAGACGTTGTGGTCGGTCCACTCCGGCGCGCGCTGCTGCACGTACCGCTTGGCCTCGTCGACGAGTTGCTGGAACCGGCGGTCGTCCAGGTTCGGGGAGGGCAGGGCCATCAGCGGGCACCTCCGTCCGCGGCGGCGGCCGGTTGCGGGTCCACGGCTTCCGCCCCCGGGGACTCCGGGATCGTGTAGAAGGGGAAGACCAGGTTGCGGCGGTCGTTGGTGGCGCGGACGGTGTAGTGGACGTCGATGTAGAGCGTGCCCTCGTCGACCCAGTCGAAGGCGATCACCACGTCGTCGACGGTGATCCGCGGCTCCCAGCGTTCCAGTGCGATCCGCACCTCGCGGGCGATCCGCCCGGCGGTGGTGCTGTCGCCCGGGGCGAAGACGTACTCGTGGATGCCGCAGCCGAACTCGGGGCGCATCGGCCGCTCGCCGGGGGCGGTGCCGAGGATCAGCCGGATCGCCTCGGCGAGTTCCCGGTCCCGTTCCACCATGCCGATCCCGCCGGTGGCGTTCACCCGCAGCGGGAAGGCCCAGCCGCGGCCGATGAAGTCGTTGCTCATGCGCCCGCCTCGCTGCGCCGGGCAGGGGCGTTCGCCCGTGCGCGCCTGTCGATGACCCGCTCGCCGCGCCCGCTCACAGTGCGCCGCCGATCAGCACGTTGAACGCCCCGGCGATGATGGTGGCACCGCAGGTGGTCTTGTCGCCCATCCGGGCCGCGGGCAGGCCGCCGATCAGCACCACTCCCCCGGTCAGCCCGCCGAGTTGGGGCTCGACCAGGTTGGCGGGGCCCAGCTCCACGTGCGGGACGCAGGCGTGCACGCTGCCGGCCACCGCGGCGGGGCGGCCGCCGATCAGCACCGTCGCGACCTTGACGGCACCCGGCGGCGGGGTGGTGAGGACGCCGCCGTGGTCGGTCGGGTCGCCGGTCCGGGCTGCGGGGGGCATGTGCGGTCTCCATTTCCGAGGGCGCCCTGCCGGGCACGATCCTGCTGCGTGTTCTGATGGTCCGTCAATTGATGCGCACGAACGCCCCCTTGAGGACGGCCTCGGCCCCGCCGTCCACGGTGACGGCGGTCGTGCCGCGCACGGTCACCGAACCGCCGCGCACGTTCACCTCGCCGGTGCCCGCGTCCAGGGTGATGCCGGAGGAGGTCAGGCGCACCGTACTGCCCGCCCCGCCGACCCCGCCGTGCACGGTCAGCAGGATCTCCCCGCGCTGCTGGTCCAGCCGGACCTCCAGCTTCCCGTCGCCGCTGGCCAGCCGGACCCCGGAGCTGCCGCCCGGCACGTCCAGCAGTTCCAGCCGGTGGCCCGAACGGGACACCACGGAACGGCGGTTGACCTTGCCGGCGGTCGCGTCGACCAGCGGCACGTCGTGCGGCGAGGGCCGGTCCACGCCGTTGTAGAGCCCGCCCAGCACGTACGGGCTGTCCAGGTCCCCCTGCTCGAAGCCCACCAGCACCTCGTCGTTGACCTCCGGGCTGACCACGCCGCCGCCCCCGTGGCCGCCCCACTGCACGGTGCGCACCCAGTCGGAGACGTAACTGTCGTCCAGCCAGGGGAACTTCAACCGGACCCAGCCGCGCTGCCCGGCGCCCGGCTCCCGGACGTCGGTGACCACGGCGACGGCCAGGCCCGGCATCCGCGGCCCGCGCGGCGGCGCGTTGCCGCCGGTCGTCAGCCCGGCCAGCGAACGGTCCGGTGAGGCGCTGACCACCACCGTGGTGCGGTAGCCGCGGAACGGCTCCAGCAGGTGCCGCACCCCGGTGGCGGTGTAGCGGCCGGAGAAGGCCGCGCCGACGTTCCCCAGGGCGACGGCGGTGCCGGCCCGCAGCCGCGGATTGCCCTCGGCCACCACCTCCAGCTCGCCGAAGCCCCCGGCCACCGAGGCGGCCAGCGAACGGGCCACGGCGGCGGTCTCCGCCTGGGTGCGGTACGGGGTGTCGGCGACGGTCAGCCTGGCCTGGCCGGGGAAGGCCGAGGCCACCACCGAGGGGCTCAGCCCCGGCAGTACGGTGGTCGAGGCCACCGACGGCTCGGTGGCGACCAGGGCGCTCTTGGTGGTGACGTTCCAGCCGCGCGCCTCGACCGTGTCCGCCCCGGCCGCGCCGGTCAGCACCCCGCGCAGCTCCAGCAGGTTGCGCCCGTACTCCAGCACCAGCGGGTTCTGCGGCGCGGGCGTGCTCGGCGCCGGGGCCGAGGAGGCGGGCTGCGGCCGGACGAACTCCAGCTTGCCGTCGTCGTCCACCCGCACCTGCGCGCCGCTCTCCTGCGCCAGGAACTGCAGGAACTCCCAGTCCGGGACGTTCGCCTGGGACAGCTGCTGGTGCACCACCGGGAAGGAGTCGACCCGCCCGCAGGCCAGGCCCGCGCCCGTGGCCACCTCGCGCACGATGTCGGCGGTGGTCATGTTCCGGAAGGCCTTCACCCGGCGCCCGCGCATCAGCCGGTGGGTCACCGCCGCCGCCCGCACCACCGTGTACGAGCCCGTGGTGTCCACCTCCAGCTCCAGCGCCGTCACCTCCCCGGTGAACAGCCGCACCCGGGTGTTGCCCTGCACCGTCACCACGGAGACCCGCAGCTCGGTGCCGATGGTGATCCCGGTCGCGGAGAGGAAGGTGTGGTCGGCGTCCCGGAAGCTCAGCACCGCCGTGTCCGGCAGGCCCACGCTCTCCTCGATGTCGCAGGACACCAGCTGCGCCGCCCACACCGGCGGCAGCGGCCCCGGCGCCTCGACGACGGGATCCGCGGCGAACGGCCGGCCGCCCCGGGCCTCGGGCGTGGTCATGCCGCACCGCCCCGGGTCAGCTCGTCGATGCCCGGCACGATCAGCTCCGCGCCCGGGACCAGCACCAGCGGGTCGTCGATGCCGTTCGCCTCCGCGATGGTCCGCCAGGCCGTCGCGTCCCCGTACGCCCGCCAGGCCAGCAGCGGCAGACTGTCGCCCGCGATCACCCGGTGGGTGCTGCGGGCCTCCGGGGAGCCGGAGGTCGGGTTCTGCCCGGCCGGGTCGACGCTCGCCTCGTCGATGGAGAGCGAGCAGACCGCGCGCAGCGGGTTGCCGTCCACGTCGAAGAGCGTGTAGGTGACGGACAGGCCGGTCAGCACCCCGTTGAACGAGGTCGTCTTCAAGGTGCCCCAGTCCAGCCGGATCCACGGGCTGGCCGGGGTCTTGCGCGCCAGGCTCGTCGGGGTCGGCACACAGGCCGTCATCAGCTGCTCCACCGCCCGCTCCACCGAGTTGTCGTGGGTCGCGGTCGAGTCCAGGAACACGTCCAGGGAGAGCGAGCGCGGGCCGCTGCCGACGAACTCCGGCAGGGCCGACTGGCCCGCCATCCGGGACGGCGTGCGCCGCCACTCGGTGGACTTGCGCAGCACCAGGGTCGCCGGGTTGAACTGGAGCGGGAGCCGCGCGATCGCACCGCCGGGCTGGGCGCCGACGGTGGCCGGCGGCTCCATGATGGTCAGTTGCGCCCGGGTGACACTCGCGGGGACCGCCGAGGACATCCTGCTGCTCCTTGGGTGCTTGGGGGGAGGGAGGGGGTGAGGGGCGCGCTCAGGACGGGCGGAGGCCCGCGTGGGCGATCTCCAGGGACTCCATGGCCGGCTGGGAGCTCGACGGGTCGAAGGACGGCCCCTCCCACCGCACCGGGACGATCCCGAGCACCTGCCAGCCCACGATCCGGCTCAGGTCCGGCCGCAGCGCCACGATCTCGCCGTCCTTCGGCTCGACCTTCCGCACGATCTCGTTCAGCCATCGCGCGATCTTGGCGGTGTCCGCGGTGACCGCGCGGCTCAGCGTGATGTTCGTCCAGGTGATCCGGCCCGGTAGCTGCCAGGCGAAGCCGTTGTTGCCGCCCTCCGCGTACTGCTCGATCTCGACCTGCGCGCCGAGCCCCGAACAGGTGGTGAACTCGCCCAGGTCGTTCCCGCCGATCGTCAGGCTGAAGAACACACTGCTCGCGAAGATGTTGTCGGTCATCGGCCCCGCCTCCTGCTGTTCCTGCTGTGCTGCTCACGGTCAACGTCGATCCGGTCCCCCGGCGGCCGTCCGGCGCCGGCCCGCGCTCAGCGGCGCAGGTCGTACGGCTTCCCGGCCCGCTCCCGGCCCCTGCGCAGTTCGGTGCGCAGCAGGCGGCCGACCGGTTCGACCAGGCGCCGGGCCAGTTCGTCCAGGTCGGCGGGCGCGGTGTGCTCGGGCCTGTCGGGGCCCTCGGCCGCCGCCCCGCCCTTCTCGGTGCCGCCGGGCGGCCGTTGCCCACCGGACTGCGCGCCGTGCGGCGGCGCCGCCTGGACGGTGGTCGGCCGACGCGCCGGGACGGCGGTCAACGGCACCCCCACCAGCCCGGCCTGCTCGGCCACCCGCTGCAACACCTGCGCCGTACCGGGTGCGGAGTAGTGGGCGGCGGGCGGCGGGGACGGTACGGACGGGGTGCTCCCGGCCCCGCCGGGCCGCGCGGCCATGGGCGCTGCCCCGGGGATTGCGGGCACCCCGGGGGCCATAGACCGGGACACGACCGGCGACAGCACGGCGAGCGGCTGAGCCTGGGCCTGCGGCAGCGGGCCGGGCGCACCCGGCAGCCGCTGGAGCGAAGGGACCACCGGCAGCGCGGGCGCCACGGGCTGTGCAGGCGCCACCGGCTGCGCGGGCCGTACGGGCTGCGCGGCGCGGGCCGGCGCGGCCGTCCCTTGCGGCGACAACTCGGCTGCCACCGAAGGCCACTGAGCCCGCTGGACGACCGGTGAGGGCCCGCCGGACAGCGGTGCGGCCGCCCGTGGGAGCGCCTGGATGCCCGGCGGCGCGAGGCGGACCACGGGCACGGGCACCGGCGCGGGCACCGGCGCGGCCGACCGCCCGCCGGACCGAACCCCGGGGCGCGGATGGCGGGAGGACGACTGGGCGGCGGCAAGACGTTGAACAGCGGCAGGGCTGTGGCCGCCACCTCCCTGCGGCCGTTGCGCCACGGGCACCGTGCCGCGCCGCCGTTCGGACCGCACGGGCGAGGGGCCGTCGGCGGCAGCTGAGGTCGGCGCGGCGTCGTCGGGCGCCGAACTCCCTTGTACGGAAGGACGATCGGCCACTTCCCGGCCAGCCCGGTGCTCCGGTGAACGCCGGACGCGCAGTCGCTGCACGCCCGTTGCCACCGCGTGCCCGACTCCCCCGCCGGACGGACGACCGGCGGCCACTGCACCCCCTGGCGCCGGTGGCACCGGCTGCCCGGCATTGGCGGCCCGGCCGACCCCGGGGCTCGTCCCGCGCCGGGGAGCAGCAGCCGCCGCTCGGCCCCCGCGCGGCGCCGGAGCCGACCTCGGCTGCGGCGCGGCCGTCGAACCCTGCTCCGGCTGCGGCTCCGAGTCCGACTCCGAGTCCGTACGGCGCGCAAGGGAGTTGGGCCAGGCCACCGGAACCACCGGCGGGGCGGCGGGCACCGCAGCGGCCCCCGGCCGAGCGCCGACGCCGCCCGCGAAGGGCGCCGACGCTGCCGCCAGGGCGACCGCCATCGGACGCTCCCCGATCAGCCCGCGCCTCGGGGCGGTGGATTCGACGGCCCGCTGCACGCCCAGACCGCCCCCGGCCGGACGGGCCGGAACGACCGGGCCGCCGCCGACACGTCCGGCCGCACTCGGCACGCCGACAGGGCCGGGCACGGCGGCGTAGACCCGGTGTGATGATTCCTCACTTGTGCTTGCCTGAACTGGCGTTGATGATTGCGAGCCAGTCATGTGGTGCTCGGCCGCACGCTGCATGGGTGCACCACCGCCGGCGGCCGGTGCGCTCGGCCCACCACTCCCCGGCAGGGCGACCGAGCCCCGCCGGACCCGCCGCCGCCCACCGGCCGACGGAGCGCCACGGCCGACGGCTGCCGCCGTCGGCGGTATCGCATCGAGGGGCGCACCCAGACCCGAGCGCGGGCGCACTGGGGCCTGGGACGGGGTTGACGTTGGGGTCGGCGCTTGGGCCGGGGTCGAGGCCTGGGCCCGAGCCGAGGTCGAGGCCTGGGGCGGGATCGCGCTCGGGTGCGACGGCGCCCGGGACGCTCGTTCGGCGGCCGGCGAGGACGGCGCACGCTGGACGGACGCGCCGCCGACGGGCCCGGCCCCGAACCCACGCGCTGCCCGCTCACCGCCCCCGGGCTCCCCGCCACCCGTGGCCCCGGACTCGGCGCGGACCACCGGCATAGCAGGCGGGGCACCCGGCGCGGACTCGGCCGTCCGGGGGCCGGTGGCGGCCAGCGGCGCCGCACTCGCGGGCAGCGCCGTCAAGGGCGCGCCGAGCACCGGACGGGCCGGTGCCGCACCACGCGTCGCCGCAGCCCGCTGCACTGCCGCGTCGGCGGCGCCGCCCGGGCCCGACGGCGCCGTTCGGGCCGCCGACCCGGTGCGCTCGGGCACCCGCTCAGCACGGGCCGTCTCCTCCGCCACAGCTACCGGCCGCGACACCTCCGCACCCCGGCTCGACACCTCGCCGACGGCCTCCGGCGTGGCCCCACTCGGCACCGGAACGGCCGCCACCGGCCGTACGGGCAGCAACCCGGGGCGCCGCGCCACGGTCAGCGGCGCGCTGACGGCCCGCGGTCGCACCGCACGCTGAACGGCCGGACCTGCCACGCCATTCCGACGCGGCGCCCCGGCGACCGCCTCCGGCTGCCGCACCGTACGACCCGCCGGACCAGCGGGTGCCTCCACAACTCCGGCCTCGACAGCATCAGTTGCCGCACCCGCCGCCGGAACGGCACTGCGGGACGGACCGGGCACCGCAGCCCCAGCCCCAGCCCGCCGATCGGCTCCGCCCGTACGCGCCGCACGGGACCCGGTCGACCGTACGGGCAACTGCCGCAGCCGGACCGCCCGTTGGACGGGCCTGGTCCGCTGTCGTGCCACCTGTCCCGCCGGTTCCAACGGTCCCGCGGGCTCTTCCTCCCCCGCACCCACCCTCGGCCGCAGGACGAGCTCGTCCCCGCCGCCCACGGTCACGGACGGGGTGCCCGGCACCGCGACCGCCCGCAGGATGCCCGCCGGAGCGGAGGGCAGCACGGAGTGGCCGAGCGGTCCGCTCAGCGAAGGGTCCTGCCAGGCGGAGAGCCGGGAACGGAACGCCAGACCGTCGCTGACCCCGCGCGGCGACGCCCCGGCCAGGGTCGGGACCAGCGGCGCCACGGCGCGCCAGCCCCCGTCCCCGGCCACCGGGCGCGACCGCGCGACCCCGGCAGCCCCGGAACCCGAGCCCGAACCCGCGTCAGAGCCCGGGCCCGGGCCCGCGTCAGAGCCCGACCCCGGAGCAACCCCGGCGCCGGACCCGCCACGCCGCCGCCCGATCCAGTCCCGCAGCCCCACCCCCCTCACCCACCCTCACTGATACGGGAGTTGAGCCGCGCGACCTCGCGCACCCACTGCCCGCGCTCGTGGTGGGTCAGGTCGAGGAGGTCCTCCCGCGACCAGTGGAGGTGGTAGGCGATGTACGCGATCTCCTCGTACAGCCGAGCAGGCGCGTACGTCACGATTCCCCCAGGCGCCCACCGGCGAGGTCGACCTCGAAGGCGCCGTCGCAGTGCGGGCAGGTCACGGCGGCGCGCGTGTGGCCTTCGCTGTTGATCCGCTGGTAGAGGTCCTGGAGGAAGGCCACGTCGGTGGCGTACATCCGCTCGACGATGCCCGTGTGCACCTCGGTGAGGTCGCCCAGCCGGGTGATCACGTGGCTGAGCAGCACCACGCTGAGGTAGGCCGGGTTCTCCTTGACCCGCAGGTCGATCTGCGGCATCAGTTCGTCGCGCGCGGTCGCCAGGCGCATGGCGCCGTGGCGGTGCACGGTGCCCTCGTCGTCGACGTAGCCGAGCGGCAGCTCGAACTCGAACTCGGTGTGCGGGGACTGCCGCCGGGGCGGCCCGGCCGGCCCCGCCTGCCCCGGAGCCGCCTGCTGCGGCGCGGGGTTCTGCGGGGCCGGGGCGCCTTCCAGCAGCTCCTCAAGGCCGATCTTGCGCCTCACTCGACCCGGATCTCCTCGAACACGATGGTCACCGTCTCGGTCGCGGCGCTGGACTCGCCCGCGCTGAGCGTGGGGCCCTCCCAGCGGCTCGCCCAGGCGTTGGTGAGCTGGATGCGGCGCAGGGTGGCCCCGGTGGTGTCCTTGACCTCGATGGTGAGGTTCTGCCGGGCGGTGTTGATCGCCCCGTTGTTGAGGGTCTCCTTGATCCAGTCCGTGAACGCGCCGCTCTTGTCCAGGCCTCGGGTGATGGTCACCTCGCCGGGCAGTCGGGCGCCGGGCTGCTTGCGGACGATCAGCTTGCCCTCTTGGGTCACCTGCTTGTACTCGACGACGTCCTGTTCGACCGTCAGGTTGCTGATCTCCTTGACGGACTCGACGTTGTAGCCGCCGAGTTGGACGCCGAATATGTGTGTGGAGAGCGGATCGCCTTCAGCCATGGCGTGTGGTCACCTTCCGATGCGTATCGACAGTGGGGCCGACGGATGGGTCTGCGGTGGGGCCGCGACTCACTCGTCGAGGAGGCTGGTGCTGTCGGAGAACTGGGCCAGCCGGAACACCACGAACTCGGCCGGCTTCACCGGGGAGACGCCGATCTCGCAGATCACCTGTCCGAGGTCGATGGACTCGGGCGGGTTGTTGTCACGGTCGCACTTGACGTAGAAGGCCTCGGCCGCGGTCTGGCCGAACAGCGCCCCGCGCCGCCACTCCTCGGTGAGGAACGCGGTGATGTTCCGCCGGATGCTGGACCACAGCCGGTCGTCGTTGGGTTCGAAGACCACCCACTGGGTCCCCAGGAGGATGGACTCCTCCAGGTAGTTGAACAGCCGGCGCACGTTGAGGTAGCGCCAGGCCGGGTCGGAGGAGAGGGTGCGGGCGCCCCAGATCCGGATGCCGCGGCCGGGGAACGCCCGGACGCAGTTGACGCCGATCGGGTTCAGCAGGTCCTGTTCGCCCTTGCTGAGCCGCAGTTCGAGGTCGACGGCGCCGCGGATGACCTCGTTGGCGGGCGCCTTGTGGACCCCGCGTTCGGCGTCGCTGCGCGCCCACACCCCGGCGGCGTGGCCGCTCGGCGGGACCAGCACGTTGCGCCCGGTGGCCGGGTCGAACACCTTGATCCACGGGTAGTAGAGCGCGGCGTAGCGGGAGTCGTAGCCGGCCTCGTCCTGGCGCCAGCTGCGCATCCGCTGGGCGTTGAGGCCGGGCGGCGGGTCCAGCACGGCGATCCGGTCGCCCATCTGCTCGCAGTGCGAGATCACCGCGAGCTGGACGGTGCGCAGGCCCTCGTCGTCGAGGTCGCCGCGCTGGTAGGCACTCATCAGGTCGGGCACCGCGACCATGGTGATCTCGTCGATCGCCTCCAGGCCGGAGAAGCCGGTGCGGGCGGCCGCGTCGCCGACGTACTCGGCCGGGTCCAGCCGGGTGCCGGCGGCCACCACCGGGCCGGTCGCGGGGGCCGGGGCGGCGGCGAGCGCGTGGGTGCGGCGCTCAGGGCGGCTCGGCGCGGTGCCCGGCTGCTCGGCGACGGCGACCAGTTTGGACTCGCGCAGCTGGGTGACGAGGTAGCCCTTGGTGTTCTTCCGGGTGGAGACGTCGTAGCTCTCGGCCACCTCGGCGCCCCGGCGGACGATCAGCCGGAACCGGTCGTCGGGGACGTTCTCGCCCTCGGCGTCGGCGACCTCGACGGACACCTCGCCGCCCGCACCGGGCAGGGCCGACACCAGGAAGCCGCCGATCTCCACCGGCGGGGCCGCCACGACGGCCGGGGCGGGGGCGCCGCCGGTGGCCTGCCGCGCCGGGTCGCCGATCCGCACGACGTAGGCGGAGCCGCCACCGTTGGCGAAGAACCCGTACACCGCGTGCGCCAGGTAGGTGCCCTCGGTGAACGCCCCGAACCGCTGGACGTACTGGTCCCAGTTGGTCACCAGCGTGGGCTCGTGGAAGGGGCCGCTGCCGGCGAAGCCGACGAAGGCGGCGACGGCCGTGCCGACGCCCTCGATCGGCCGGGCACCGGACTGCACCTCCTCCACGTACACGCCCGGGGTCAGGTACGACGGCATACGCGCTCCTCCAGATGACCGGTCGTTACGTCTCACTCGCCCCCGAGTCTGCGGCCGGGGCGGTGTCCGGGGACATGTCCCCGCGGTCAAGATCGGGGGCAGGATCGCTGCCCCGGCGGGCACGGCCGGGTGCGCCCGGCGGCCGCGGGCCGCTCCGGTCATGTGCGCCCGACGGGCCCGAGCCGCTCCGGGGCGGGGCGCAGCCGCTCCGGTCACCTGCGCCCGGCAGCCCCCGACTGTTCCGGGGCGGGGCGCAGCCGCTCCAGCCACGGCCCGAACTCGCTCTCCAGCACCAGCCGGCCGAGCTTGCGGTACTCCCCGACCACGGCGGCGACCAGCTGGGCCATGCCCAGCGGGGTGCCCGCCCCGGCGGCCAGGTAGGCCGCGGAGACGGCGCAGGCCCGGATCGAGCCGCCGGTGAGCTCGAAGTGCTCGGCGCAGTAGTCCAGGTCGAGGTCGTCGCCGCGGGGCAGGGCCGGGCCCAGGCAGCGGTCCCAGAGCAGCCGGCGCTGCGCCCGGTCGGGCAGCGGGAACTCGGCGATGACGTCCAGCCGCCGGGTGAACGCCTCGTCGAGGTTGGCGCGCAGGTTGGTGGTGAGCAGCGCGATCCCGTCGAAGGACTCCATCCGTTGGAGCAGGTACGCGGTCTCCAGGTTGGCGTGCCGGTCGTGGGCGTCCTTGACCTGGGCGCGCTTGCCGAACAGCGCGTCCGCCTCGTCGAACAGCAGGACGCCGTTGACCTGGGCGGCCTCGGTGAAGATCCGTTCCAGGTTCTTCTCGGTCTCGCCGATGTACTTGTCCACCACGGTGGAGAGGTCCACCACGTACAGCTCCATGCCGAGTTCGGCGGCGACCACCTCGGCCGACATGGTCTTCCCGGTGCCGGACTCCCCGGCGAACAGGGCGATCACGCCGTTGCCGCGGCCGCCGCCGGGGCGCATCCGCCACCGGCCGAGCACCTGGTCGCGGTGCCGGGCGCGCAGCACCAGTTCGCGCAGCCGGTCGGCGGTGGGGTCGGGCAGCACCAGGTCGGGCCAGCCGACGGCGGGCTCGATCCGGCGGGCCAGCCGGGCCAGGCCGGCGGCGTTCTGCGCCCGGACGGCGGCCCGCAGGTCCTCGGCGCGCACCGGGCGCCGCTCGGCGGCGGCCGTCCGGGCGGCCACCGAGGCGGCCCGCGCCAGCTTCTCCCGGTCGACCCGGTAGGCGGCCACCGCCTCGGCCAGGCCGTCCGTCAGCTCCTCGTCCAGCGGCGTGCCGGCGGCGGCCAGTGCGCGGGCCCACTGCCCGGCGCGGCCGTCGGCGTCCGGCGGCGGGGCGGTGACCAGCACGGGGCTCTCCCGCGACCAGGCCGGGTCCCACACCAGGGAGCCGTGCACGATCAGCGGGACGGCGGCGAGTTCCGCGCACAGCTCGCGCAACAGCGCGGCCCGCTCGGGGCGTTCGGGCTCCAGCCGGTCCAGCGGGCCGAGCACCACCCCGCCCCCGGCCAGCCGGGCCTCGCGGGCGAGCACCCGCACGGTGGCCCCCGGCGGGCGGGCGGCCAGCGCGGCGGCGTCGACGACCAGCGGCGGGCGGCCGTCGGCGGCGAGCGCGGCCACCGCGAGCGGGCCGGCGTGGCCGCCCCGGTCCAGCAGGTAGACGGCTCCGCCGCCCGCCGCCGTCGCGGCCGCGCGCAGCCGGTCGACGGCCTGCGCCTCGGCGGGGGTGAGCGCCCCGGCCTCGGCGGGGGTGAGCGCCCCGGCCTCGGCGGGGGTGAGCGCCCCGGCCGCGCCCATCGGTTCGGCACGGGCGGCCGGGTCGGCGCGGTGGGCCAGTCCGGCGAGGGCGTCGTCCGGTTCGTCCTCGCCGAGCAGGTGCGCCGTCACCCGGTCCGGCACCCGCAGGGTGCGGGACAGCAGCGGGCGGTCCGGTTCGGTGAGTTCCAGCAGGCCGCCGGCGATCAGCGGGGCCCGTACGGCGAAGCGGAAGCGGCCGGCCCCGGCCCCGGGCAGCCCGCACAGTTCGAGGGCCAGCCCGACGGTCGCCCGACGGCGGGTCAGGTCGTCGTTGAGGTAGCCGTAGAGCTGCTCGAAGCGGGGGTCGAGGTCGGGGGCGAGGGCGACCAGCAGCAGGTCGAGGTCGACCGGGAGCAGCCCGAAGGCGGCGCCGAGCCGGGCCAGCCGGGAGCCGGGCGGCGGGGCGGGCGCGTCCTGGCCGGCCGGTGTGCCGTGGCCGGTGGTCACGGCGGCGGAGGCCAGGATCCGCTCGACCGCCTCCGGGCCGAGGTACTGGCCGCGGTACGGGTCGTCCGGGTCCGGGTCGTCGGCCCGGCGCTCGCGCACCGCGGTGCGGACCCGCTGCTCGACCCGGTGCAGGCGGTCCCACAGGTGGTCGTGGTCGGTGTCGTGGTCGGTGTCGTGGTCGGGCGGGACGCCGGGCACCGCCAGGGCGAGGTCCGGGCTCACCTAGCCCCACCCCCGCTGCTCCCGCCCCTGCCGCTTCCACCCCTGCTGCGGCGGCCGGGCGGCAGGGCGCGGTCGCGGGGGGCGGCGAAGCCGTCCGGTCCGGGGTCGGTGGCGGCGCCCCGGTAGCGCAGCCGCCGGCCGGGGCCGTCGGCGGGCGGCCGGGCGTCCCCAGCGGTGTCCGTGCCGGCGTCCGTACCGGTGTCCCCGCTGGTGTCCCTGGCGTGCACCACCAGCCCCTCGGTGACGGGCGGTCCGGCGGGGGTGAGCGCCCCGGCGAGCGGGGCGAGCACCCGCAGGTCGATCGAGGGCCGCAGCTCCCCGCCGAGCGCGGACCAGACGTCGGAGACCGACGGCAGGCCGGTGTCGCGCCCGGCGATGTCCAGGCCGACGGTGAGTCCGAGCCGGGCGAGCGTCCCGGTGAGCAGCCGGGCGGGCAGCGCGTCGACGGCGGTCAGGCACTGCAACACCTCGGCCAGCAGCCGGTGTTCGTCCTGCGGGCGGT
Source organism: Kitasatospora sp. NPDC098652 (assembly GCF_044760155.1). Classification (NCBI taxonomy): domain Bacteria; kingdom Bacillati; phylum Actinomycetota; class Actinomycetes; order Kitasatosporales; family Streptomycetaceae; genus Kitasatospora; species Kitasatospora sp. NPDC098652. The sequence goes on along the minus strand of NZ_JBIWAQ010000039.1, from coordinate 12,516 downwards.
TGGTCCAGACGGTGACCAGGTAGGCCAGTTCGAACCAGCGCGGCGCGGCGCGGTGGCCGACCACCAGGCCGTCGGCGTCGTGTTCGGCGACGGCGCCGGCCTGTCGGCGCCCGGTGTCCTCGCGGACGTCGTACAGGAAGACGCTGACCGTCGGCGCGGTGCGCCGGGCCGCCAGGTCCCGGGTGGGCGCGTCGAGGACGACCTCGACGCCGCGCTCCGGCAGTCCGGCCTCGGCGAGCAGCAGCCGCAGCGCCTCGTCGACCTCGTGGATCACCGCTGCCCCACCTCCCCTGCTGCTCCGGCCCGGCCGCCGGCCGACCACTGCTCCAGCACCGCACCCGACCACCCGGCTGCACCGGAAGTCGACCGGGCCGACTTCCGGTGCAGCCGCGATGCCTCGTCGCTCACCCGGGTCACCGCCGGTCCACCTCCCCCGGCGGGCCGATGGTGCCCTCGACCACCAGGAAGGGCGTGGTGACCGGGGAGAAGCCGGGGCCGTCGGCGGTGATGGTGCGCGGGCCGGTCTCGTCCTTGGACAGGATGAGCAGCTGGCCCGCGAAGGTCCCGTCCGCCTTGGGGTAGGTGGGCGCGGCGGCGGCCGTGATGCCGGGGTTCCAGGTGAAGCGAACGGGGGCGCCGGGCGGGAAGTCCACGCCGCGCACGGAGGTCACGAAGCCGGGCTTGCCGATCGGCGGCACGGCGACGATCCGCGGCTGGACGACGCGCAGCGGGGTGCTGGCCCGGTGCGGGCCGGGCGTGGCGTCGGTGCCGGTGGTGGTCAGTTCGGCGGTGACGGTGGTGTCCAGCACCGCGACGGGCGAGAGCACCACCCGGACCACCTGGCTGCGCCCCGGACGCAGGTCGGCCAGCGCGCAGCTGCCGGCCCGACAGCCGGGCGGCAGTGCCTCGGTGGGCACTCCGGGGGGCAGGCCGAGGGTGAGCCGCAGACCGGTGGCGAGGGCCTGGCCGGTGTTGCGCACGGTGTAGCTGACGGTCACGTGGCCGCCGACGTAGCCGGGGTTCGGCTGGGCGTCGACCGCGACGGCGGGGCCGGCCTGCGGCGGTGCGGGGGACGGCGGCGGTGCGGGGGTGGGCGTGCTGCTCGGGGTGGTCGGCGCGGGTGTCGGGGTCGGGGTCGGAGTCGGGGTCGGGCTGGGGGTCGGACTGGCCGAGGCGGTGGGGGTCGGGGTGGGCGAGGGCGCGCTCAGCACCGGCAGGACCGTCTCGGCGGAGTCGTTCTCCGGGTCCGGGTCGACGACCGCCCCGGTGACGCTCCACCCGAACGGCTGGTCCCCGGTGCGGGTACCGATCAGGGTGGCGGTCACCCGCACCTCGGCGCCCGGTGCCAGGGTGCCGAGTTCGCAGCGCAGCGCGGCCGCGTCGCACGTCCCGACGGGCGTGGTCAGCCTGTCGAGCCGGGCGCCGCCCGGCACCGAGGCGGTCAGTACGGTGCCGGGCGAGGGCGCGGGGCCGTGGTTGGTGACGGTGACGGTGACGTCGGTGCCGCCGTCGACCTGCACAGCGGGGGTGCGCGGCGGCGCGCTCAGCGCCAGGTGGACGGACTGCTGGACGGCCGGCTCCTTCTGCCGTCCGGGCAGCCGCCAGTCGAGCGGGCTGAGCTTGCCGCTGGCGAGGTCGTAGGTGCCGAGCCCCTCCGGGGAGTTGGGCGGCAGCGCCCGGCGCGAGGTGAGCACCAGCTGGGCGCCGTTCGGCGTCCAGGCGACGTCCCGCGGCTGGTACGGGCCGGTGGCGGTGGTGTCGGGCAGCGGCCGGGTGCAGGCGCCCTTGTCGTCACGCAGCCCGGCGGGCAGCAGCACCGCGCAGTCGGTGCCGGTGGGCGAGGTGACCAGGAGGCCGTCCTGCCGGTTGTTGCCGCCGTCACCGGCCTTGCGGTTGAAGGCGAGGCGTCGGCCGTCGGGCGAGAACACCGGGCTGTCGTCGATCACGTTGCAGCTGCCGGGGCAGGCCGCCCGGCTGAGGTCGCGCTGCCGGGTGAGGTCGTCGGCGGCGACGGTCCAGATGTGCAGGTTGCCCGCGTTGCCGTTGACGACGGCGGTCCGGGAGAAGGCGATCAGCTTGCCGTCGGGGGACCAGAACGGCTCACCGTCGGAGGCTCCCGGCTGGTCGGCGGGCGGCTGGACGGTGCCGACGATCGCGCCGGTGGCCACCTGGGCGATCAGCAGCCGGCCGGGGCGGGCCGGGGTCTGGCCGGCGGCCGGGGTGCTGCGGCTGAACACGATGAGCCGGCCGTCCGGGGACAGCGACGGGTCGGTGTCCCGGTCGGTGGGCCCGCGGCCGGCGAGGTTGAGCGGGTGCGGGTTCGAGCCGTCGGCGTCGGCCTGCCAGATCCGCTGGATCCGCCCGGCCGGGGAGTCCTCGTAGCGGGTGACCACGAGCTGGCGGCCGTCGGGCGTGTAGCTCTGCCGCTCGTACCAGGGGTCGTAGCCGGGGCGGGGGTGGAAGAGCGGGTCGGCGCCGGGGTCGGGGTTGGTGTTGGTGTCGGCGGCCGGGTCCTCGGTGAGCACGCTGATGCCGAGGTCGCGCGGGTCGGTGCCGTCCTGGCGGACGTCCTGGACGTCGGCGGTGTTGGCGGTGGCGGCGCTGGTCTGCTCGACCACCGGGCCGCCCTCGGCCTGGGTGCCGAGCCAGGTCGGGGTCGAGATCAACCGGTTGGTGCGGTAGAGGAGTTGGGGGTCGGTGCAGTCGCAGGTCGGCGCCCGGTAGAGGTTCACCACGGGCGGCTGGTTCGGGTCGGGCTGCGGGGCCGGGGGCGGGGAGGTGAGCTGGTCGGCGCTCAGGAAGAGGACGCCGGTGCCGTCGGCCAGCCAGGAGGCGGAGCCGGTGCGCCAGGTGGAGCCGGTGCCGGGGAAGAACGCCTTGTCGCCGCCGGTGGGCGAGGTGAGCATCAGGGTGCGGCCCTGGTCGCCCTTGTCCCAGGTGTAGACGATCTGGTTGCGGTGGGCGTCGTCGTTCACCGGGTTCCAGGTCGGGTCGACGGCGTCCCCGACGGCCACGTTGGTGATCCTGACGGGCGCGCCGCCGGTGAACGGCCGCAGGTAGATCTGGCGGTGCGCCGGGTCGCCGGTGCAGGAGTACGCGACCCACTGACCGTCGGGCGAGACGGTCGGGTGGGTCTCGTCGGCGGCGCCGTCGGTGATCCGGCGCAGCCCGGTGCCGTCCCGGTTGACCGCCCACAGCACGTGCTGGGTGCCGCCGGCGGCGGTGGGCTCCAGCGCCTCGAAGACGACGCCCTTGCCGTCCGGGGCGAGCGCGGGGTGGGCGGTGTCCATGCCGTTGGTGAGCCGGCGCACCGCGCCGTTCGCCTCGCGCAGGTAGACCTGGGGCAGCGGGCTGTCCCGCAGGCTGGTGAAGACCAGTTCGCCGCCGCGGGCGGAGGGGTCCTGGTCGAAGTGGACCGGACCGGGCCCGAACAGCGGGGTGCTGGAGGCGCCGCCGGTCACCCGGCCGAGGCCGCGGTGGTTGGTGCCGGCGTAGACGATCCGCGCGGCGGCCGGGTCCTCGGCGGTGACGGCCGGGGCCGCCCGGCCGCTCGGCGTCACGGGGGCGGAGCCCAGGGTCAGCACGGCGGTCGCCAGCGCGAGCAGCACCGCGACGGCGGCCCGGGCCGGCCGCCGGACGGGGCGGGGGGTGGCGGTGGCGCCGATCACGCTCGACCTCACAGGGTGGCAGGGGCGGTCTCCCCCGCAGTCTCACCGGCCCGGGTGCCCGGGAACAGGGCCCGGGCACCCGAGCCGGGGGTAACGGCTGGTGTCCGCAAAGGGCAGGACGCCGCGGCGCGGGCGCTGGGGACATCCGTCCGCGCCTGCGGCTGTCCGAGACCTCGGGCAGCCCCCTCCCCGGTCAGATCAGGCCGCGCCGCATCGCGTACCCCACCGCGTGCGCCCGGTTGCGCAGCCCCAGCCGGGTGATGATCTCGTGCAGCACGTTCTTGACGGTGCGTTCCGAGTACGAGGTCTTGGCCGCGATCTCGCTGGTGTCGAAGCCCTCGGCGACCAGCCGCAGCATCTCCGCCTCCCGGGCCGTCAGGGTCGACAGGGTGAGGCCGCGTCCGTCGAGCATGGTGCGCTGGAGCGTCCCGATCCGGTCGAGCAGTTCGCCGAGGAGGTCCCCGGGCATCACCCCCTCGCCGTTGGCCAGGGCGGTGATCAGGTGCACCAGCCGGTCCTGGTCCGCCTCCGAGCGGCGCAGCACGGCGGCGACGCCGTGTTCGACGATGGTCTGCAGCCCCCCGGCCTCGAACTGGCCGACCACCAGGCCGATCCGGCCCGAGGTGGCGAGCCGCAGCCGGCGCAGATGGTCGGCGACCGCCTCGGTCAGGGCGTCCACGACCAGCAGCGAGACCTCCGCCCGGCCCGCGTCGGCCTCACTGAGCAGTTCCACCTCGGGCCGCTGGCGCAGCTGTTGGACCACCCCGGTCTGCAGGATGAGGTCCTCGGCGTACACCGCCACGGGTATCTGGGCCGGCCGGGCGCGCCCCTGCACCGGGATCCGCGCCCCGGCCGGGCGGGCGGGCACGGACGGCGGTGCCGCCGGCCCCCGGCGGCTGGTGACGGCTTCTCCGCGGGTCGCCTCGATCGATGTCATCGGAACACTCCATTCTCCTGCGGTCCTGCGGCTGTTGCGGCCCGGCGTGGTGGCGCGGGGCCGGTCGGGGGCCCGGTCGGGGCCCCGGTGGGGGGCTCGGTCGGGCCCCGTCTGGTCGGTCGCGACGGCGCCGGGCAGGGCCGGTCCGTCCGTACGGGCCCGTACGGGCAAGGGGTGTGCCCACGGCTTGCCCGTACGGCCCTCTCCGCGGACGGTCCTCCGGCCCTACCGTCACGCCATGACCACATCCGCCGAACTCGGCCTGCCCGCGCTGACGGTGGCGCCCGGTGGCGTGGCCACCACGACCCTGACGGTGCGCAACGACCTGGACATCGTGGAGGCGTACACGCTGGAGGTGGTCGGCGACTGCGCCGCGTGGACGACGGTCGAACCGGCCCGGGTCTCGCTCTTCCCGGGGACGTCCGAGACGGTGACGGTGCGCCTCGCCCCACCGCGCTCGCCCGCCGCCCGGGCCGGGGAGTTCCCGCTCGGCATCCGGGTCCTGCCGACCGAGCGCCCCGAGCTGGTGACGGTGCCGGAGACCACGGTCACCGTGACGCCCTTCCAGGAGTTGCAGGCCGCGCTCGCGCCCCGGCGCCGCCGCGGCTGGCTGCGCGGCCGCTACCGCACCTCGGTGCGCAACCTCGGCAACGCCCCGGACACCGTGGTGCTCACCCCTGCTCAGGCCGGCGAGGACCTGCGCTTCCGGGCCACCCCGGAGCGGCTGCGCCTGGAGCCCGGCGAGTCCGGGGAGCTGCGCCTGCAGGCCCGCGCGCGCAAGCTGATCTGGTTCGGGAAGCAGGCCTCCTGGCCGTTCGAGGTCGCGGTGGGCCCCGAGCCGGCCCCTGCGGGCAAGGCCCCCGACGGCGGGGGCAAGGACAGCAAGGACACCAAGGACACCAAGGACGGCAAGGACACCGGCGGCGGAGCTGCCGAGGGCACCGCTGCCGCTCCCACTCCCGCTGCTGCTCCCGCTCCCACCCCTCCCGGCGCCGCTCAACGCCCGGTGCTGGAGGGCGAGTTCATCCAGCTCCCGATCTTCCCCAAGTGGCTGCTGGCCCTCCTGGCGGCACTGATCGCCCTGCTGCTGGCCTGGTTCGCCCTGGTCCGCCCGGCGGTGCGCAGCTCCGCCAAGCAGGCCGCCCAGCAGGCCGTCGCCCAGCAGAGCGCCACCCCGGCCGCACCCGCCGGCACACCCGGCGGCGGCCCGGGCGTCCCCTCCGGCGGCAACCCCAGCGCATCGGGCAAGCCGGGCTCCGGGCAGGCCACCAGCAGCGGCGGCCGCCCCGCCCCCGGACCGGGCCTGGCGGAGCCGGGCACCGGGCGGCAGAGCTCCGCGACCATCGACGTGCAGACCGGCGGCGGCGCCGCGTCCACCGGCAGCTACCAGGTGCCGCACGGCAAGGTCTTCGACATGACCGACCTCGTGATCGCCAACTTCCAGGGCGACCAGGGCGTCGTGACCATCACGGCCGGCCAGAAGGTGATCAACACCATCGCCTTGGAGACCTTCCGCAACCAGGACTACCACTGGGTGACTCCCATTCAGGTCTCCGAGGACCAGGCGGTGACGGCGAGCGTGACCTGCGAGGCCCCGGGCACTCCGGCCTCGGGCAAGCAGGCAGCCACCTGTCACGAACTCCTCAACATCAGCGGAACGTTGAGCGACATCAGGCAGGGGAACTGACCCGGTGCACACGGCGCCCTCCCCTCCCGCAACCGGACCGGAAAGGTGCACCCGATGCCCCAACGGTGTCAATGGGCCCCTTCCGCCGGAATCACCCCGTTCTCCTCCGTGATCTTCCCCTTCCGTATCTCCTCCCACGGCCCGTGACCATGTCAACACGGGACGGACCTCGCACCCGGTCCGCGGACCGGGCGACAACCCGTTCGAACCCCACCAATACGGGCCACCTGCCCTCCCGGGGAACCCGGCCGGGGCCCGCCGGGGCAACCGGCCGTTCCCCCGGGGACGGCGGAGTCTGCCCCGCACGCCCTCCTGACGTGTCATCAGTACAGCAGTAGCTTTGAACCGTTCCCGCACCGGAGACGCCTTCGAGGCCTTATACGCACCGAATCGCCACAAGGCGGAAGGAATCCGACCACCGTGCGCGCTCATGAACCGGACCGGCAGGCCGACCAGCGCAGCGACCGGGGGAACTCCCCGGCCGCCCGCGCACCACGCCCGGGCCCTGGGCCCGGCACCGCCCTCGCCCTGCAACGCACCCTCGGCAACGCCGCGGTGAGCCGCCTCGTCCAGCAGGCCCGGGCCGGATCCGGCGCCCACGGCGCCCACAGCGGCCACGACTGCGGCGCCCACGGCGCCGGGCCGGAGGAACTGCCGCTCCAGCGCTCCCTGGTCCCCCAGGTGCTGCGCACCGCCGGGAAGCCCCTGGACGGCCCCACCCGCAGCGAGATGGAGGCCCGCCTCGGCGCCGACTTCTCCGACGTACGGCTGCACACCGGCAGCACGGCCGCCGCCTCCGCGGCCGAGGTCGGCGCCCGCGCCTACACCTCCGGCAACCACGTGGTGCTCGGGCAGGGCGGCGGCGACCGGCACACCCTGGCGCACGAGCTCACCCACGTCATCCAGCAGCGCCAGGGCCCGGTGACCGGCACCGACCGCGGCGACGGCCTGCGGATCTCCGACCCCTCCGACCGCTACGAACGCGAGGCGGAGGCCAACGCCGTCCGGGCCCTCGCGGCCCCGCTGCAACGCGCGGAGGCGCCGCCCGCCCACACCGGATCCCCGGCGGCGGCCAGGGCCGCGGTGCAGCGGATGCCCAAGCGGAACGCGGACGTCGCCGAGGTGCGCGGCAGCAGCCCGCCCGCGCGCACCACCCGGGGCAAGGCGCGCGCGGCGAACCTCGACCTCGCCCGGCCGGTGCTGGAGTTCGAGTCCGGCTACGAGGGCCCGGCCACCCAGAAGATGGACGACGACCAGAGCATCGGCTTCTGGCAGGTCGCCCGGTTGAAGAACCCGCCGGGCGCCCCGCAGCGGGTCTCCACCAACTACCACTTCTGGCAGGAGGTCACCGACTCCAACGTCCAGGTCGTCCGGGCGAAGGACGGCAGCTACGGCGAGCACGACTCGGCGCGCGACTGGGTCCAGGACGGCCCCTACCGCCCGAACTACACCAACGCCGTCATCGTCGACGCCCAGAACCAGATCGAGTTCAACGACAACCCGGGCTTCTCCACCTCGGCCCGGATGTCCCCCGGGTACTGGCTCCAGGAGTACAGCGTCTCGTTCCGCTGGAAGGTCGCCCCGAACAACGGCACCTGGAACCGGAACCTGCCCGCCTGGACCAGCCCCGTGGTCACCCACAGCGTGCGCTCGGAATTCGACCCCTTGCACCCGGACGAGCCGGTCGCGATCACCGTCCACGAGGGCGGCGCGCACACCTGGAACGTCGACCTGACCCCGTACACCACGGGGACGTGAAAACGGCCGAGTCCCCGGGGGCCCTTGGACCCTCCCCCGGGGACTCGGCCGACGTCGGCCGACGCGCTCGACCCACCGGACGGTCAGCGCCTCGGGCCCACCACGGCGTACAGCGCGGTACCGACCGCCAGCAGGACCCACCCCGTCCCGGTGGACACCGTGGTGGCCGGGGAGAAGGTCATCCAGTGCACCACCTCCCCCGCGGTGCCGGGCGCGGCCGGGCTGAGGACGGTGACCGCGAGCCAGCCGGTCGGCAGGATCCAGGCGAGGTGCGCCCCGCACAGCACCGCCCCGAGCCCGGCCAGGCCGGCCAGCCCGGCGGCGACCCGGACCACGGACCCGGTGGAGGCGGGCTCCGCCCCCACCAGCCGCAGCGCCAGCAGCGCCGCGGCGGCGAACGCACCGATCAGCAGCAGGTGCGCCGCCCGGCGGGGCACCCACCGGATCGCGGCCGTCCGGTCCAGCGCGGCGTCCTGGCCGCCGAGCCCGACGGAGGCGGCCGCCACGCTCACGGTGAGGACCAGGACCGCCGTCCCCAACCCCATCGGGCCCGGGCCGTCGTGGTCGAAGGCCCACCCCGCCAGCACCACCAGCAGGACGACGGCCGCCGAGGCGGGCGCCTGCCGCGAGCGCGCGTACAGACTCAGCCACCTCATCGGGACGCCTCCCCGGTCAGCGACGCCAGCTCGTCCCCGCAGGACAGCGCGGCGGCCCGGACCTCGGCGATCCGCGCGCGCTGCTCGGCCCGCGGCAGCGCGGTCAGCTTCTCCCAGGCGGCCGTCGCGCTCGCCCACGCGACCTGCGAGTACCTGTCGTCCTCCGGCTTCTGCAACGGCTGGGGCTGACGGTCGCCGAGGGCCCAGCTCGCGACGACGCTCTGCGCCGCGACGGCGTTCAGCCCCCCTCCCTCCCAAGGGGTGCGCGGCCGGCAGTTCGGCGCCAGGCCCTGGGCGACCAGCAGGCGGGTCAGTTCCGCCCCCGTCGCACGGGCGATCAGCGGGTCGTCGAAGTCGACCAGCACCGTGTCGCCGGAGAGCTGACGGTCGTCGCCGGTCGCGCGCAGCGTGGTCTCCTCGTGGACCGCGGCCGGCGCCCGGTCGCCCAGGGCGTCGTGCAGCACCCGCAGCGCCTCCTTGCCGGAGGGCGCGAATACGGGCAGTTGCGCGCCGTTCGCCCGGGTCACGCACACCGGACCGTCGCAGACCAGGGCCGCGGCGGCCCGGTCGACCACCCAGGTGTCGCGCGGGTCGGCCGGCAGGACCAGCAGGGCCAGCGCCGCACCGACCAGCACCGGAGCCGCCGCGAACAGCCGGGCCCGGACGGTCGAGGCCGTCAGCAGCGCGAAGCCGGTGCCGAGCAGGCCGAGGAACCACAGCACCTGGCCCAGGTCCACCGCCCCGGACAGGGTCAGCAGCATCTCGCGCGGCATGTCGGTCACCGGGGACAGCTGGGAGAGGCGGTTCGGCGCCTGGCCCGACGGCAGGGCCGTGTCGGTGGTCTGCCGCAGGTACATGACCGTCACCAGGGAGCCCACCACCAGGATCGGCGGGGTGAGCACCGAGGGCAGGGTCCGCGCCAGGCCCATCCCGAACACGGCACCCGCGGCCAGGGCCAGCGCCGCCACCAGCGAGATCGCCGGCCAGCCCGCCGGCAGGTAGTCGCTCTCGCCCAGGGCCACCTGGCTCCCGCCCCACAGGACGAGCAGGCCGAAGCCCGACACCAGCGCGAGCGCCAGCGCGCCGGCCGGCACCGCCGCCCGGCGCCAGGCCGGCCGCGGCGTGCTCGCCAGCAGCTCGGCCGTCCGCGAGCGGGAGTCCCGCAGCCCGAAGACCGCGCCGAAGCCCACCGAGAGCGGCCACAGGTAGGCCAGCATGGAACGGGTCGTCAGCGCCATCGACGTCCACTGCCCCGTCCACGCCGCGGTGCCCCGCCACCACAGCCCGTTGACGGCGTAGAGGACCGCCAGGCTGCCGCCCAGGACGACCAGGCCGGCCCACGGGGCGACGGAGCGCCTCAGTTCGGTGCGCAGCACCCGGGCGTTCACCAGTTGCCTCCCTGCTGTCCGGAGTCACGGAGCAGGGCCGAGTAGCCGCGCTCCAACGGGCTGTCGCCCGGGTACTCGCTGCCGCCCGCGGCGGCCAGGTCCTCCGGGGTGCCCTGGAAGACCAGGCGCCCGTCCGCGAACAGCACCACGTCGGTGCAGGCCGCCGCGACGTCCTCGACCAGGTGGGTGGAGACGACCACGCAGGTGTCCCGGCCCAGTTCCTGGAGCAGCTCGCGGAAGCGCAGCCGCTGCGCCGGGTCCAGGCCGGCCGTGGGCTCGTCCAGCAGCAGCACCGCGGGGTCGTTGACGATCGCCTGGGCGATGCCGGCCCGCCGCACCATGCCGCCGGACAGGGTCTTCATCCGGTGGTCGGCCCGGTCCGCCAGGCCCACCCGCTCGACGGCCCGCTGGACGGCCGCGGGGATGTCCGGCTTCGGCACCTCCTTCAACCAGGCCATGTACTCCACGAACTCCCGCACGGTGAAGCGCTTGTAGTAGCCGAAGTCCTGCGGCAGGTAGCCGATCCGGCGCCGCAGCGCCCGGTGGTCGCCCAGCCCGCCGACGGAGGTGCCGAGCAGCTCCAGCTCGCCGCCGGCCGGCCGCAGCACCGTCGCGAGCGCCCGGATCAGGCTGGTCTTGCCCGCGCCGTTGGGCCCCAGCAGGCCGTGGGCACCGAGCCCCAGGGAGAGGTCCAGCCCGTCGACGGCCAGCTTCTTCCGGCCCACCCGGACTCTCAGGTCACTGGCCCGGATCTCCCAGGCGTAGGTCTTCGGCGCGATGTCGGCCGCGCTCGTCATGGGCGCCATGCGGTGGCCCCTTTCGAGGGTCGATGGTGTTGTCACAACGTTGAGTAGGCGTTCCGGCGGGCGATCACGGCAGCGATCCCCAGCACCAGGAGCAGTCCCCACACCGGCAGCCGGCCCGGTTCCAGGGCGAGCCGCAGGGCCGCGGGGGCACGTCCGGTGACCCCGGCGGGCACCAGCACGGCGGCGCTCCAGACGGCCGCCAGAGCGGTCGCGGCCCGGGTCACCCCGACGACGCTGCCCAGGGCCAGGGCCGTGGACGTGAAGGCGAGCGAGGGCAGCAGCCACTGAGCGGCCGTCATGGTGCCGGTCAGCCACCCCGTCAGCAGGAGCCCGGGCACGACCACGGCGAGCACCGCCGTGGTGCGCCTGAGCAGCAGGGGCAGGCCCGCGCGGGCGGTCGAGGCGGTCAGCTCGTACGCCGGGTCCAGGGCCCGCGACCACGCCGCGGCGACGCCGAACAGCGGCAGCACCGGCGCCAGCAGCGACACCGGCGAGGCACCGCCGAGCGACCCCGACGGCGCGACCGCGTCCAGCAGCAGCGCCAGCAGGGTGACGGCGGCGGTCATGGCCAGCCACGGGCCGGTCGCGGGCGTCAGCCAGGCCGACACCCACCGCGGACGGCGCCGACGGGCGGGCGCCCGGACCGCGGCGTCCAACTGCGGGGCCAGACCGGCCCGGACGGTGTCCAGCAGCGCGGCGACCTCGGGCGCCTCGGTGACGACCGAGGCCGCCAGCAACGCCCGGCACGGCGCACAGGTCTCCAAGTGGGCCTCCAGCGCCCACACCGTGTCCGCGGCCATCGCCGCGTCCCCCCGCGCGTAGTCGGCGATGAGCCGCCGGGACGCGTGTTCCGCCGTCATGCCAGTGCCTCCCGCATCGCGATCCGGGCCCGCCGGGCACGGGTCTTGACCGTGCCTTCGGGCAGTCTGAGCAGCACGGCCGTCTCCCGGACGGACAGCCCGTCCAGCACCGTGGCCTGCAGCACCTCGCGCAGTTCCGGTGCCAGGCGCCGCAGCGCGTCGCCCACGTCACCGCCGACCGTCCCGGCGAGCGCCTCCTCCTCCGCCCCCGGCACCACCGCCCGCTCGGCGGCCGCCACGGGCGGCTCGGCGTGGTGGGCCCGCCGCCGGAACGCGTCGACCAGCCGGCGCGCGGCGATCGTCCACAGCCACCCGACGGCCGAACCGCCCACGGCGCTCCCGGCGAACGCGCCGGCCGCGCGCCACACCGCCAGATAGGTCTCCTGCATGACCTCGGCGACGATCTGCTCGTCCGAGCAGCGACGGCGCAACCGCACCGCCAACCACGGTGACGTCCGGCCGTACAGCTCCTCGAACGCCCCGCGGTCGCCCCTGGCCACCAGCCGGAGGAGGCGTTCCTCGTCCAGCTCGTCCAGTGCTCTCCTGCGTGATCTCACACCAGCCAGACGCCCGATCCGGCGCGCAGGTTCTTGATCCGGAGTGACCTGCGTCACAGCGCGGGTCTCCCCTTTCCCGGAAATGCGAAAAGCCCCCGCCGGTGAACCCGGCGGGGGCTTTTCTGAATGATTGTTCGGCGGCGTCCTACTCTCCCACAGGGTCCCCCCTGCAGTACCATCGGCGCTGTGAGGCTTAGCT
>NZ_JBIWAQ010000038.1:0-44325 GCF_044760155.1 Kitasatospora sp. NPDC098652 | reverse complement strand
GGACGCTTCCTTCGGACCGCCTTCCAGCGGGCCCTCCGGGCGCTTCGTTCTTTCGTGTTTCCAGCTTATCAGATGTTTTCCGCTCCGTTTTCCGGAGTTTCATTCATCCGATTAGGCTTTTGCCTTTCGGCGCTCCCGAACTCTACCAGAGTTTCTCGGTCCGTTTTCCCGGTAGTTCTCGAATTCGCATTCGCATTCGAGGACTTCCTTGGGGCTCGTCCCGTGGGGCAACCCGGAGAACATTACGCACCGGGTCGCCCCACGTCAAACCGGCCTCAGCGGGGCCGGACGAGGGTCTGGAGCGGGGCTCAGACCTCGACGACGACCGGCAGGATCATCGGCCGGCGGCGGTAGTTGTCCGCGACCCACTTGCCGATGGTCCGGCGGACGAGCTGCTGCACCTGGCGGGGCTCCAGCACGCCGTCGCTCGCCGAACGGTCCAGGGCCTCCTGGAGCTTGGCGATGACCGGCACGAAGGCGTTGTCGTCGATGCCGGAGCCGCGGGCCTGGATGGTCGGGCCACCGACCATCTTGCCGTTGGTCGTGTCGACCGCGACGAAGACCGAGATGAAGCCCTCCTCGCCGAGGATCCTGCGGTCCTTGAGCGAGGCCTCGGTGATGTCGCCGACCGAGGCGCCGTCCACGTAGACGTAGCCGGCCCGGACCTTGCCGACGATCCGGGCGACGCCCTTCTCCAGGTCGACGCAGACGCCGTCCTCGGCGATGACCACGCGGTTGCGCGGCACGCCGGTCGCGATGCCCAGCTCGGCAGCGGCCCGCAGGTGGCGCCACTCGCCGTGGACCGGCATCAGGTTGCGCGGCTTGCAGATGTTGAAGAAGTACAGCAGCTCGCCGGCCGAGGCGTGGCCGGAGACGTGCACCTTGGCGTTGCCCTTGTGCACGACCTTGGCGCCCCAGCGGGTCAGGCCGTTGATCACGCGGTAGACGGCGTTCTCGTTGCCCGGGATGAGCGAGGACGCCAGGACGACGGTGTCGCCCTCGACGATGCGGATCTGGTGGTCGCGGTTGGCCATCCGGGACAGTGCCGCCATCGGCTCGCCCTGGGAGCCGGTGCAGATCAGCACGACCTCCTTGTCCGGCAGGTCGTCGAGCTGCTTGACGTCGACGATCATGTTGCCGGGAACCTTGAGGTACCCGAGGTCGCGGGCGATGCCCATGTTGCGGACCATCGAGCGGCCGACGAAGGCGACCTTGCGCTTGTACTCGTGCGCGGCGTCCAGCACCTGCTGGATGCGGTGCACGTGGCTGGCGAAGGAGGCGACGATGATGCGCTTGTCGGCGTTCGCGAAAACGTTTCGCAGCGCGGCCGAGATGTCGCGCTCGTGCGGGATGAAGCCGGGGACCTCGGCGTTGGTGGAGTCCACCAGCAGCAGGTCCATGCCCTCCTCCGCCAGCTTGGCGAAGGTCGGCAGGTCGGTGAGGCGGCCGTCCAGCGGCAGCTGGTCCATCTTGAAGTCACCGGTGGCCACGACCATGCCGGCGGGGGTGCGGACCGCCACGGCGAGGGCGTCCGGGATGGAGTGGTTGACCGCGATGAACTCGCAGTCGAAGGGGCCGATGCGCTCGCGCTCGCCCTCCTTGACCTCCAGCACGTACGGCCGGATGCGGTGCTCGGCGAGCTTGGCCTCGATCAGGGCGAGGGTCAGCTTGGAGCCGATCAGCGGGATGTCCGGGTTCTCCCGCAGGAGGAACGGGACGGCGCCGATGTGGTCCTCGTGGCCGTGGGTGAGGACGATGCCGTCGACCTTGTCGAGGCGGTCCCGGATGTAGCTGAAGTCCGGGAGGATCAGGTCCACGCCGGGCTGCTCGTCCTCGGGGAAGAGGACGCCGCAGTCGATGATCAGGATGCGGTCGCCGTACTCGAGGACCGTCATGTTGCGGCCGATCTCGCCGAGGCCGCCGAGCGGAGTGATGCGGAGGGCGCCCTCCTTGAGGGCCGGGGGCGCGCCGAGTTCGGGGTGCGGGTGGCTCAAAAGACTCTCCTCACGACGCACGCCATATGCCCGGGGTCCTCCCCCTGGAGACATATGGCGTGCGTACTCAGTGTCGTTCTTCCTACTGGGTCTGTGCTCTCGCGCCTTCGGTCCGGTCCAGCGGCGGACCCGGTCGGGTCCGGCGAGCCGGGGCGCGCACGTCTGTGTCTGCTACAGGTGTACCCCGCCGGAGGCGAGATCCTGCTTCAATCGGTCGATCTCCTCGGGCGTCGCGCCGACCAGGGGCAGGCGCAGCGGCCCGGCGGGCAGGCCCTGGAGGTCCAGCGCGGCCTTCGTGAGGATCACGCCCTGGGTGCGGAACATACCGGTGAACACCGGCAGCAGGCCCTGGTGGACGGCGGTGGCCTTGGCCACATCGCCGGCCAGGTAGGCCTCGATCATCGCCTTCAACTCACCGGCGACCACGTGCCCGACGACGCTGACCACGCCGACGGCCCCGACGGACAGCAGCGGCAGGTTGAGGATGTCGTCGCCGGAGTACCAGGCGAGATCGGAGCGGGCGATCGCCCAGGCCGCGGCGCCGAGGTCGCCCTTGGCGTCCTTGTTGGCGACGATCCGCGGGTGCTCGCCGAGCCGGACCAGGGTCTCGTGGCTCAGCGCGACACCGCTGCGGCCCGGGATGTCGTACGTCATGACCCTCAGGCCGGTGGCGTCGGCGACCTGCGTGAAGTGCCGATACAGGCCCTCCTGCGGGGGCTTGTTGTAGTACGGCGTGACGACCAGCAGGCCGTGCGCCCCGGCCGCCTCCGCCTGGCGGGCCAGCTCGACGCTGTGGTGGGTGTCGTTGGTGCCGACCCCGGCCACCACGTGGGCACGGTCCCCGACCGCCTCCACCACGGCGCGGACGAGCTGGGCCTTCTCGGCGTCGCTGGTGGTCGGGGACTCACCGGTGGTGCCGTTGACGACGAGGCCGTCGTTCCCGGAGTCGACGAGGTGCGTGGCGAGGCGCTGGGCGCCGTCGAGGTCGAGCGCGCCGTCGGCGGTGAACGGGGTGACCATCGCGGTCAGCACCCGGCCGAACGGCGTCTGGGGGGTGGAGGTCGGAGCCATGCGTCCAAAGCTACTCGTAGGCGGTGGGGCGGTACCCATGCCGGTCCAGGGTTCGGACAGGCGCGCAGGCCAGGAGGCGGGGGAATGGGATCCCGGTGCTGCCCGCTCGGGGGTTCGGGCAGCACCGGGATCCGTGGTCACGAATGTAGGGAGCGGCTAGAAAAGCCGCAATCCAGACATGCCCGACACTCTGCCCATATGCCTGTCGTCCCAGGTCAGGGCGCGACCCGGCCGTGCTTCTCGAAGGCCGCATGGGTGAGCGGCATGAGCTGCGCCCACTGCTCCTCCATCTGCTCCGCGACCATCTCGATCTCGCGCTGCGGGAAGGACGGCACCGCCGAGTTCTCCCGCCGGGTGCGCAGCGAGAGGAAGTGCATCAGCGAGCGCGCGTTGCAGGTCGCGTACATCGAGGAGAACAGGCCGACCGGCAGCACCGCCCGGGCCACCTCGCGGGCCACGCCGGCCGCCAGCATCTCCTGGTAGCGGGCGTAGGACTCGCGGTACGCGGCCTCCATCGAGTCCGTGACGGTCTCGTGCTGCTCCTGCGTGCCGTCGACGAACTCGTAGCGGCCCGGGCGGCCCTGCTGGACGAGCTTGCGGTCCTCGGCCGGCACGTAGAACACCGGCTGGAGCTCGCGGTAGCGGCCGGACTCCTCGTTGTACGAGTTGTGGACGACGATGCCGTTGGCGAGGAAGTTGTGCCAGGGCCCCTCGACGGCGAGGTCGTAGGTCATCTCCTCGCCGTCCTCGGCGATGGCCGTGACCAGGTCCGCCTTGGCCAGTGCGACCTTTCCGCCCCGCTGGGCCAGGGCCTGCTCGTCCGCGCTCTTGGCCGTGTGGCAGTCCTCGCAGGCGGGCGCGAGGTTCTTCTCGTCGAGGGCCTTGCCGAGGTCGAGCGCCACCGGGACGACGTGGTCCAGTTCCAGCGCCTCGCGGGGGAAGGTGCGGGAGCACAGGTAGCAGATGTCCAGCTCATCGATGAGCCGGTTCCGCTGCATTGACGTCCAGACGCCGATGCCCCGGCGCAGGCTCGGCGGCACCAGGGCCTCCGACGGGCGGGGGGCGGTACCGCCGGTCATGACCGAATCGCCGACCGCCAGTTCCCCCGCCTTGCGCCAGCCGTCCGGGGTGAGGATCGCGTGGTCCTTGCTGCACCGCAGCTGCTTGCCGCTCGCGGTCGTCAGCTTGATGAGCCGCTTGACGCCGGATTCCATCACGTCGACGATCTGCGCACGCCCGGCCAGCAGCGTCCGCTCGTCGAAGCAGCGCACGTGGTTGCGCCGGACGGAGTCCAGCTTCCTCGTGCGCTTGCCTGGGTGCAGTTCGCGGAAGTCCGCGACGGCTGCCTCGGCCGCCTCGCGGCTCGCGTGCAGACCGAGGTGGTGCACCTCGCCCTTGTGCTTGACCTGGGCCCGCCACTTCCCGGACTTCTCGTGCCAGGTCACGCCGCCCTTGGCAGTCGGCTCCCGGTCCTCGACGCCCACGTGCCAGAGCCGGTGGAGCTCCGCGATGCTCCGGCGCTTGAGCGAGCCGTCCTTGCCCTGGAGAGTGACCTCGGTGTCGCCCGCGAGGCACCAGCCGCTGCGGTGCCGGTGGAACTCGCGGAACACGAAGATCGGCGCGCTGATGAAGAAGGTCATCGAGTTGTGCTCGAACGGCGTGCCGTGCCGGTCGCGCATCAGGAAGTTGATCAGGCCCTTGGACTTCTCCGGGTCCTGCTGGAGCGCCTCCAGGGACTGCTCCCCCGCGGTCGACACCCGGGCCGACCAGATGACGTCCGAATCGGCGGCGGCGCTGCGGACCAGCTCCACCGTCACGTCGCTCCGGAAGCTGGGGGCCGTCGGTTCGTCGCTCACGCGTTACTCCTTGCGGGTTCGGTGCTGTGCAGCTTGATGGCGTGCTGCATGGTCTTGCGGGCGCGCGGGGTGTCGCCGGCGTCTGCGTACGCCACGGCGAGCCGGAACCAGACGCGCCAGTCGCCCGGTGCGGCCTCCGCCTCGGTCCGGCGGCGGGTGAACACCGCGTCGGCCGAGGCCCGGTCGATCCGCCCGCCGCTGGTGCGCTCCAGCTCGTCCACCGGCAGGCCGCCCTCGGCCTCCAGCTCGCGGGCGAGCTGCTCGCTGGCCCGGCCGAAGCGGACGGTCTGGCGCAGGAACCAGATGCCGATCACCGGGATCACGAAGGCGCAGAGGCCGATACCGATGCCGAGCGGCTTTCCGGTGGCGACCAGCTGGACGCCCTCCCCCACGCAGAGGAGGGCGACCAGCAGCAGCACGCCGGACAGGACGAAGAAACCGGTACGGGAGGTCATTCCGCGCTCCTGGAGGTCGACACGGTCACAGGTCCAGGAAGTGTTCGAGGCCGAAGGTCAGCCCCGGGGTCTCGACGACCTTGCGCACGCCCAGCAGGATGCCCGGCATGAAGCTGCTGTGGTGCAGCGAGTCGTGCCGGATGGTGAGCGTCTCGCCGGTGTCGCCGAACATCACCTGCTGGTGGGCGAGCAGGCCGCGCAGCCGTACGGCGTGCACCGGGACCCCGTCCACGTCGGCGCCGCGCGCGCCGGGCAGGCTGTGGGTGGTGGGGTCCTGCTGCTTCGGGCGGCCGGCCTCGGCGCGGGCGGCGGCGATCAGCTGGGCGGTGCGGGTGGCGGTGCCGCTGGGGGCGTCGGCCTTGCGGTCGTGGTGGAGTTCGACCACCTCGACCGACTCGAAGTACTTCGCCGCCAGCTGGGAGAACTTCATGCCGAGGATGGCGCCGATGGAGAAGTTGGGCGCGATCAGCAGCCCGAGGCCAGGGGCCTCGGAGAGCCAGCCCTCGACGGTGGCCAGCCGCTCGTCCGTCCAGCCGGTGGTGCCGGTGACCACGTGGATGCCGTGGTGGAGGCAGTAGTCGAGGTTGCCCATCACCGAGTCCGGGTGGGTGAGTTCGACGGCGACCTGGGCGCCGGAGCGGGTCAGCTCCTCCAGGTCGGAGCCACGGCCGAGGGTGGCGACCAGCTCCATGTCCGGCGCGGCCTCCACCGCCTTGACCGCCTCGGAGCCGATCCGTCCCTTGGCGCCGATCACGGCGACACGCAGCGTCATTGCGATAGTCCTCTCTGCGGAACCCAGCGGAAGAGTCAGACGAGCAGATCGGCGAGCTTGGCGGCCCGCTTGTCGTTGACCGGGCCGATCAGCGCCAGCGACGGCCGGTACGCGCCCAGCACATCACGGGCGACGGCGTGGACGTCCTCCAGGGTCACCGCCGCGATCCGCTCCAGCATGTCGTCCACCGACAGGTGGTGACCGTAGCTGAGTTCGGCCTTGCCGATGCGGTTCATCAGCGAGCCGGTGTCCTCCATGCCGAGCACGGTGGAGCCGGAGATCTGGCCGATCGCGCGCTGCAGTTCCTCCTCGGTGATGCCGTCGGCGACCACCTTGGCGAGCTCCTCGCGGCAGATCCGCAGCACCTCCTCGACCCGCTTGGGCTGGCAGCCGGCGTAGATGCCGAACAGGCCGCTGTCCGCGTAGGAGGAGGAGTACGAGTAGACGGAGTAGGCCAGGCCGCGCTTCTCCCGGACCTCCTGGAACAGCCGGGAGCTCATCCCACCGCCCAGGGCCGCGTTGAGCACGCCCATCGCCCAGCGGCGCTCGTCGTGCCGGGGCACGCCGGGCACGCCCAGCACCAGGTGGGCCTGCTCGGTGGAGCGGTTGAGCACCTCGACCTTGCCGGCCGTGCGCAGCGCCTTGACACCGCGGCGGGCCTCGGCGGGCGCCGCGGTGGAGCGGGCCAGCACCGGGGCGAAGGCCTCCTGCACCTGCTTGACGACCTTGCGGTGGTCGAGGTTGCCGGCCGCGGCGACGACCAGGTTCTCCGGGCGGTAGCGGCGGTGGTAGAAGCCGGCGACCTGGTCCCGGGTGAGGGCCTTGATGGTCTCCTGGGTGCCGAGGATCGGGCGGCCGAGCGGGCCGTTTCCGAAGATCACCTTGGCGAACAGGTCGTGGACGACGTCACCCGGGTCGTCCTCGGCCATCGCCATCTCCTCGAGGATGACGCCGCGTTCGGCGTCGACGTCCTCGGCGCGGATCAGCGAGCCGGTGAGCATGTCGCAGACCACGTCGATGGCCAGCGGCAGGTCGGTGTCCAGGACCCGGGCGTAGTAGCAGGTGTTCTCCTTCGCGGTGAAGGCGTTCATCTCGCCGCCGACCGCGTCCAGGGCCGCCGAGATGTCCAGCGCGCTGCGCCGCTCGGTGCCCTTGAAGAGCAGGTGCTCCAGGTAGTGGGTGGCGCCGTTGAGCTGCGGGGTCTCGTCCCGCGAGCCGACGCCGACCCAGATGCCGAAGGTCGCGGAGCGCACCGTCGGCAGGGTCTCGGTGACGACCCGCAGGCCGCCGGGGAGGACGGTGCGGCGCACCGTGCCGGCGCCGTCGACGCCCTTGAGCAGGGTCCGGGTGGAGCCGGGACGCTGCTTTACCGCCGGGGCCTGGGCCACGGGGGGTACCTCCAGAGGAAACGCACGTGGAATTGGCACGTACGGACGAACGCGTGGACAACAGGGTGCGGCCCGCACGCCGGGAGGCGTACGGGCCGCAAGGATCAGCTAGCGGCGCTTCACTCGGAAGCGGCCTCGCCGCCTTCCTCGCCCTCGATGACCGGGATCAGGGAGAGCTTGCCGCGCGGGTCGATCTCGGCGATCTCGACCTGCACCTTGGCGCCGACGCCGAGGACGTCCTCGACGTTCTCGACGCGCTTGCCGCCGGCCAGCTTGCGGATCTGCGAGATGTGCAGCAGGCCGTCCTTGCCCGGCATGAGCGACACGAACGCGCCGAACGTCGTGGTCTTGACCACGGTGCCCAGGTAGCGCTCGCCGACCTCCGGCATGGTCGGGTTGGCGATCTGGTTGATCGTGGTGCGGGCGGCCTCGGCGGCCGGGCCGTCGGCGGCACCGATGTAGATGGTGCCGTCGTCCTCGATCGTGATCTCGGCGCCGGTGTCCTCCTGGATCTGGTTGATCATCTTGCCCTTGGGGCCGATGACCTCACCGATCTTGTCCACCGGGATCTTGATGGTGATGATGCGCGGCGCGTTCGGGGACATCTCGTCGGGCGAGTCGATGGCCTCGTTCATCACGTCGAGGATGTGCAGGCGGGCGTCGCGGGCCTGCTTGAGCGCGGCGGCCAGCACGGAGGCCGGGATGCCGTTCAGCTTGGTGTCGAGCTGCAGCGCGGTGATGAAGTTGCGGGTACC
Organism: Kitasatospora sp. NPDC098652; assembly: GCF_044760155.1. NCBI lineage: Bacteria > Bacillati > Actinomycetota > Actinomycetes > Kitasatosporales > Streptomycetaceae > Kitasatospora > Kitasatospora sp. NPDC098652. Next base: position 36,034 of record NZ_JBIWAQ010000038.1, on the reverse strand, counting down.
GGCGACCTTGAAGTCCATGTCGCCGTACGCGTCCTCGGCACCGAGGATGTCGGTCAGCGCGACGTAGTGGGTCTCGCCGTCGATCTCCTGGGAGATCAGGCCCATGGCGATGCCGGCGACGGCGGCCTTGAGCGGCACACCGGCGTTCAGCAGCGACATGGTCGAGGCGCAGACCGAGCCCATCGAGGTGGAGCCGTTGGAGCCGAGCGCCTCGGAGACCTGGCGGATGGCGTACGGGAACTCCTCGCGGGTCGGCAGGACCGGGAGGATGGCGCGCTCGGCGAGGGCGCCGTGGCCGATCTCGCGGCGCTTGGGCGAGCCCACGCGGCCGGTCTCGCCGACCGAGTACGGCGGGAAGTTGTAGTTGTGCATGTAGCGGCGACGCGTCTCCGGGGAGAGCGTGTCGAGCTGCTGCTCCATCCGGAGCATGTTCAGCGTGGTGACACCCAGGATCTGGGTCTCGCCGCGCTCGAACAGGGCCGAGCCGTGGACGCGCGGGATGGCCTCGACCTCGGCGGCCAGGGTGCGGATGTCGGTGACACCGCGGCCGTCGATGCGGACCTTGTCCTTGATGACGCGCTCGCGGACGATCTTCTTGGTCAGCGCGTTGTAGGCGGCGCTGATCTCCTTCTCGCGACCCTCGAACTCGGGGAGCAGCTTCTCGGCGGCGACCGCCTTGACGCGGTCCAGCTCGGCGTTGCGCTCCTGCTTGCCCGGGATGGTGAGGGCCTTGGCCAGCTCGTCCTTGACGGCGGCGGTCAGCGCGGCCAGGACGTCGTCCTGGTAGTCCAGGAAGACCGGGAACTCGGCGGTCGGCTTGGCGGCCTGGGCGGCCAGCTGAGCCTGCGCGGCGCACAGCACCTTGATGAAGGGCTTGGCGGCGTCGAGGCCGGCGGCCACGACCTCCTCGGTCGGCGCCTCGGCGCCGCCCTCGACCAGCTTGATGGTCTTGTCGGTGGCCTCGGCCTCGACCATCATGATCGCGACGTCGCCGTCCGGCAGGACGCGACCGGCGACGACCATGTCGAAGACGGCCGACTCCAGCTCGCTGTGGGTCGGGAAGGCGACCCACTGGCCCTTGATCAGCGCGACGCGGACGCCACCGATCGGGCCGGAGAACGGCAGGCCCGCCAGCTGGGTGGAGGCGGAGGCGGCGTTGATCGCGACCACGTCGTACAGGTGGTCGGGGTTGAGCGCCATGATGGTGCAGACGACCTGGACCTCGTTGCGCAGGCCCTTGACGAAGGACGGGCGCAGCGGGCGGTCGATCAGGCGGCAGGTCAGGATCGCGTCCTCGGACGGGCGACCCTCGCGACGGAAGAACGAGCCGGGGATGCGGCCGGCGGCGTACATCCGCTCCTCGACGTCCACGGTCAGCGGGAAGAAGTCGAAGTGCTCCTTCGGCTGCTTGGACGCGCTGGTGGCCGACAGCACCATGGTGTCGTCGTCCAGGTAGGCCACGGCGGAGCCGGCGGCCTGACGGGCCAGACGGCCGGTCTCGAAGCGGATGGTACGGGTGCCGAAGGAACCGTTGTCGATCACGGCTTCGGCGTAGAACACGTTCTCTTCCACCTGGAAGATCTCCTCTTTCGTACGTTCTCCGGGAGAGCGTCCCCGCGCACTGCCTCGGGCTGGCCCTGGGGCCCTCCTGCCAGGAGGGCGGCAGTCGGGCCGGTCTTCGATCGAAGCCTCCGGGGTGCCCCGCTCGTCGGGCGGGGGTTCCGGGGGCCACTACCGAGGACCGGCGCCTCACGGCTGCCGGGCCGGGACGGGCGGTCCGCGTCTGGACGCTCTCTCGGATGCGGGCGGCTTCCGTTTGAAGCCTTCGTCCCGCGGGGGGGTTCGGGCTTGCTGCCCGGGTGGCGCTCCTGCGCCATCACCCGGCATGCCCACAACCCTACGGTGCAATCCTCGGCCACCTGGGGAGGTGCGCGCGAGTTGTTATGTCAGGGTGCCGCGTTCGAACCGCCGCGGCATACGCGCGAGGGGCGGCTCCCCGGTGTGGGGAGCCGCCCCCTGCGGCGGTCTTAGCGGGCGCCGCCGGCGGCACCGCGACGGATGCCCAGGCGGTCGACGAGCGTACGGAAACGCTCGATGTCCTTCTTGGCCAGGTACTGCAGGAGGCGGCGGCGCTGGCCGACCAGGATCAGCAGGCCACGACGCGAGTGGTGGTCGTGCTTGTGGAACTTGAGGTGCTCGGTCAGGTCCGAGATACGGCGGGAGAGCATGGCCACCTGGACCTCGGGGGAACCGGTGTCGCCCTCCTTCTGGCCGAACTCGGCGAAGATCTGCTTCTTGACGTCAGAGGCGAGAGCCACTGCAACTCCTTCAAGGTCTACCGAGCGGTCCTGGTCGACAGCACAGGACTCTGCGAGAACTCGGTGTCTCGAGCGTCGTCCGTGGTCGACGGCCCACGAAGGGGTGGACACACGGCTGCGCTCGAAGGCCAAGGGTACCAGTGCCGACCACCCGGCCGGTCGGCGGGTGGAAGGCGCCCGGCGGCAGGGGCCGGGCGCGGTCAGCCGGTGGCGCCGCGGACCAGCCGGTAGACGTTCAGCACGGCGAGCGCCAGCGGGACCAGCGAGATCAGGGTGAGGCTGTCCACCAGGTCCAGGATGCGTCCCCAGAACGGGGAGACACCGAGCCGGGGCACCACCAGGGCGATCGCGGTGAGCAGCGCGGCCCCGAAGGCGACCGAGGCGGCCAGCCAGATGGTGCGCAGGTCGAGCTCGGTGCTGGAGCCGGCCGCGCGCAGGACGAACTGCGGGGTGTGCAGGGACAGCCCGACGATCAGCAGGCACAGGCCGAGCAGGCCGGCCACGGTGAGGCTGAGGACCTGCGCGGTGTAGCGGAACAGCCGGGCGCGCAGCATGGCGGCGATGCCGAGGGCGAGGGCGAGCAGTTCGGGGAAGGTCCGGTCGGTGAAGGAGAGGACGGCGCAGGCGCCGACCACGACCGCGGCGCAGCCGCCGACCAGGCCGACCAGCACCTCGTGGCCGCGGCGGGCCTGGTGGGCGATCCGCTCGTACTGGACGGCCTCGGCGCGCTCGGCCTCCTCGTCGTAGTCGCGGCTGCGGGTGCGGGTCTGGCCGGGGGCGCTGAATCCGACCGGCAGCCGGGCGAAGCGGGCGGAGAGGCTGGGCAGGAAGCCGATCGCGGCGACGGCGGCGACACCGGTGACGGCGGCGATGTTCCCGGCCGGGGTGTCGGGCATCAGGACGGCGGCGAAGGTGGCGAGCGCGCCGGCGGTGGCGACGAAGGCGGCGGCGACGAACACCGCGTCCTTGTCCGGGAGGAGTCCGGCGAGCAGCACGGCGATCACCAGGACGGTGACGCAGCCGGTGAGGAACTGGAGCCGGCCGGGGCCGTCCCACGGGTGGGCGACGGCGATGATGCCGCTGCCGGCGATCATGGCGTGCGGCAGGGCGCCGAGGCCGAGCGCGACGGCGGCGTGGGCGTCCTGGTAGACCCGGGCGCGCACCCCGGCGAGCGCGGTGAGCACCACGGCGGCGACGCCGGCCAGCACGCCGGGCAGGCTGTGCATGTCGTGGCGCAGGTCGGAGAACCAGAGCGCGAAGCCGAGCAGCGTGAGCAGCACCCCGGCGCCGATCAGGCCGAAGCCGCGCATGAGGTCGACGGTCCAGAACCGGCGGTCGGCCTCGACGGCGCTGGCGATGGCGTCGGCGACGTCGTCGTAGACGGCGGGCGGCAGCGACTCGGCGAAGGGGCGCAGCGCCAGCAGGTCGCCGTCGCGGACCTGCTGGGCGGCCAGGGACAGGCTGCTGTCGAGGACGGTGCCGTCGCGGCGGACCAGGTGGAAGCCGGTGGGGGTGCCGTCGGGCTGGCTCTGGTTGGCCAGCCGCAGCACCTCGGGGTAGACGTCGGCGAGGGCGACGTCCTCGGGCAGGGCGACGTCGATCCGGCGGTCCGGGGCGACGACGGTCACCCGGCAGTAGCCAGTAGCGGCCGACGTGCTCATGGCCCCACCTCGATCATTCGACGCACTTGACGCTCCCCCTGTGTGGACGGTGCCGCGGCACGGTGGCGCGCGGGGTGGCTGTGGAACCGGCCCGGCCGGGCCGCGAGTTGGCGCGGCGTTACCCTACCCGCTCGGTTCGTGCCCGGTGCCGCTGCGGGGTGCGGCCCCCGTCGGCGCGGGCACGCCCCTATGTAGGATCGGCGCCTGCGCCAGGTGGTACGGGGGCTGCGCTGTGTGGGGCGTCCTCAGCCACGGGAATCCCGTACCGGGCCGAGCGCAGTCGCGTGAGGGCTGATGCCGAAGTGATCGATCGACGCCGCGGGGTGGGTGACGCATGGGTGTGATCATGGTCAAGCGACCGGCCAGGGCCTACCCGCCGACGGTGCCGGACGAGCCGGTGGAGCTGGTCAGTCCGCCGGAGCTGCCCCGGCAGGGCGGCGAGGACTGGCTGATGAGCGTCCTGCCGATGCTCGGCATGGGCGGTTCGGCGGTGTTCTTCTTCTCGCCGGGTGCGGCCGCGCCAATGAAGATCATGGGCGGTCTGATGATCGTCTCGACGGTCGGCATGGTGCTGGCCCAGATCGTGCGGGCCCGCCGGGGCGGCTCGACCGCGATGGCGGACGAGCGGCGCGACTACCTCAAGTACCTCCAGCAGACCCGCCGCCAGGTGCGCCGCACGGCGGAGAGCCAGCGCGGCGCGCTGCTGTTCCTGAACCCGGCGCCGGACCAGCTCTGGTCGATCGTCGAGGACGGCCGCCGGCTGTGGGAGCGGCGGACGGCGGACGGCGACTTCGCGCAGATCCGGGTCGGCCTCGGGCCGGTGCAGCTGTCCACCCCGCTGGTGGCGCCGCAGACCGCGCCGATGGACGAGCTGGAGCCGCTGTCGGCGGCCGCGATGCACTCGTTCCTCAAGGCGCACGGCACCCTCCAGGACCTGCCGCTGGCGGTCTCACTGCGGGCCTTCTACCACATCACGGTGTGCGGGGACCCGGACTCGGTGTACGGGAACGTGCGCGCGATGATCGCCCAGCTGACCACCCTGCACTCCCCGGACGACCTGCTGGTCGCGGTCGCCGCGGCACCCGGCGCGGCCGAGGAGTGGGACTGGACCAAGTGGCTCCCGCACAACCAGCACCGCAAGGAGAGCGACGGCGCGGGCTCGCGCCGGCTGAGCGCCACCGACCTGGGCGAGCTGGAGTACCTGCTGCAGGACGAGCTGGCCGGCCGCCAGCGCTTCGTCCGGGACGCGGCGCCCGCCGCGGACCAGCCGCACCTGGTGGTGATCATGGACGGCGCCGGGGTCCCGCACGACTCGGTGCTGGCCGGCCCCGAGGGCGTGCAGGGGGTGACCGTCATCGAGGTCGTCCCGGGCGAGGTGGACGAGCCGAGCGGGCACCTGATGGTGACGGTCAACCCGCAGGAGCTGGTACTGCGTTCGGCCTCCGGGGCGACGTACAGCGGCAAGCCGGACCTGCTCTCGCTGTGGCAGTCCGAGGCGCTGGCGCGGCAGTTGGCGCCGTACCGGGCCTCGGCCGGCGGGGACGACGAGCCGCTGCTGTCCAACCTGGACTTCACCGACATGATGAACTCGGGCGACCCGGGCTCCTTCGACGTGGCCCGCAGCTGGCGCCCGCGCGCCCAGCACGAGCGGATGCGGGTGCCGATCGGCGTCGGCGCGAACGGCGAGCACGTCTACCTGGACATCAAGGAGGCCGCGCTGGAGGGCATGGGCCCGCACGGCCTGTGCGTGGGCGCGACCGGTTCCGGCAAGTCGGAGCTGCTGCGCACCCTGGTGCTGGCGCTGGCGATGACCCACTCCTCGGAGACGCTGAACTTCGTGCTCGCCGACTTCAAGGGCGGCGCGACCTTCCTCGGCATGGCGGACATGCCGCACACCTCCGCGGTGATCACCAACCTGGAGGGCGAGCTCACCCTGGTCGACCGCATGCGCGACGCGATCGAGGGCGAGCTGCACCGCCGCCAGGAGCTGCTGCACCGCTCCGGCAACTACGCCAACATCCACGAGTACGAGCGGGCCCGGGCGGCCGGCGCGGCCCTGGACCCGCTGCCCTCGCTGGTGCTGATCATCGACGAGTTCTCCGAACTCCTCACCGCCAAGCCCGACTTCATCGAGATGTTCATCCAGATCGGCCGGATCGGCCGCTCCCTGGGCGTGCACCTGCTGCTGGCCTCGCAGCGCCTGGAGGAGGGCAAGCTGCGCGGCCTGGACACCTACCTCTCGTACCGGATCGGTCTGCGCACCTTCTCTGCGGCCGAGTCGCGGGCGGCGATCGGCGTGCCGGACGCGTACCACCTGCCGCCGGTGCCGGGCGTCGGCTACCTGAAGTTCGGCGAGGACGTGATGGACCGGTTCAAGGCCGCGTACGTCTCCGGGCCCTACCGGGCGCCGGGGCAGCAGCGGTCCACCGGCGGCCGGCGGGTGAACGCCCGGCCGGTGGAGTTCACCTCGGCCTTCGTGGACCTGCCGCCCGCCCCGGTGGAGGAGGAGGCGCCGCAGGTCCAGGAGCAGGACGACGCACTGGTGGACACCGTGCTGGACGTCTTCGTCCAGCGGATGTCCGGCCAGGGCCCGGCCGCCCACCAGGTGTGGCTGCCGCCGCTGGAGGAGGCTCCGAGCCTGGACCACCTGCTGCCGCCGCTGCAGCTCGTCCCGGACCGCGGGCTGACCGCGCCCGGCTACCCGGGCGGGCGGCTGCGCGCGCCGATCGGCATCGTGGACAAGCCGCGCGAGCAGAAGACCGACATCCTGGAGGTCGACTTCTCCGGGGCGGCCGGCCACGGCCTGGTCGTCGGCGGCCCGCGCTCGGGCAAGTCGACCGTGATGCGCGGCATGACGGCGGCCTTCGGCCTCACCCACACCCCGCGCGAGGTGCAGTTCTACCTGCTGGACTTCGGTGCGGGCAGCTTCCAGTCGCTGCTCGGGCTGCCGCACGTCGGCGGGGTCGCGGGCCGGCTGGACGTGGACAAGGTCCGCCGGATGGTCTCCGAGGTGCACGCGGTGCTGAACCGGCGCGAGGAGCTGTTCCGGGCGACCGGGATCGACACCATCGCGACCTACCGGGCCCGCCGGGCCGCCGGGCAGCTGCCCGACGAGGCCTTCGGCGACGTCTTCCTGATGATCGACGGCTGGAACACCTTCAAGCAGGAGTTCGAGGGGCTGGAGCCGGTGATCGGCGACATCGCCCAGCGCGGCCTCGGCTACGGCGTCCACCTGGTGATCACCGCCGCCCGGTACGCGGAGGTCCGCCCCGCGCTCAAGGACCTGCTGCAGAACCGCATCGAGCTCAAGCTCGGCGACGCGATGGAGTCCGAGGTCGACCGCCGGGTGGCGCAGAACGTGCCCCCGCTGGCCGGGCGCGGGATCACCGCGGAACGGCTGCACTTCCTGAGCGGCCTGCCGCGACTGGACGGCTCCTCCTCGGTGGACGACCTCCAGGACGGCGTGGCCGGACTGGTCGCCGCGGTCGACGGGGCCTGGGCCGGCCCGCGCGCCCCGCAGGTGCGGATGCTGCCGGCCGTCCTGGACGGGACCTCGCTACCGAAGGGCTTCGAGCACCCGGAGCGCGGCCTGTGCTTCGGCGTGGACGAGGCCGAGCTGGCGCCGGTGTTCGTCAACTTCGAGACCGACCCGCTGTTCATCGTGTTCGGCGACACCGAGTCCGGGAAGTCCGCGCTGCTGCGGATGCTGATCAAGCAGATCACCGAGCGCTACACCCCGGACCAGGCGGGCATCGTGGTCGGCGACTACCGGCGCGCCCTGCTGGGCACCGTCCCGTCGGAGTACCTGGTGGAGTACGCGGCCGCGCAGCCGGCCATGACCGCCATCGTGGACATGCTGCGCGGGGCCTGCGCCCGCCGCCTGCCCGGCCCGGACGTGACCGCCGAACAGCTGCGCAACCGCAGCTGGTACACCGGCAAGGACATGTTCGTGATCGTCGACGACTACGAGCTGGTCGCCACCGGCTCGGGCAACCCGCTGGCACCGCTGGCCGAGTTCCTGCCGTTCGCCCGGGACATCGGCCTGCGGGTGATCGTGGCCCGCAGCGCGGGCGGCGCCGGGCGCTCGCTGTACGAGCCGGTGATGCAGCGGATGCGCGAGCTGGGCGGGCAGGGCGTCATCCTCTCCGGCAACCGGGACGAGGGCGCACTGCTGGGGACGGTCAAGCCGCAGGCGCTGCCGCCGGGCCGCGGGGTGTACGTGTCACGCCGTGCGACCAACGGGCAGATGGTCCAGACGGGCTGGCTGCCGGTGCAGTAACGGTGCAGTGACCGTGCGGCGACGGCGTATTGACCGGGCACGGCACCAGCCCGTCCGCTACGGACAGTGAGCGAAGGGGTCGGACTCTGCGGAGTCCGGCCCCTTCGGCGTCCCACGTGCTGAAACGTTACCTAGATCTTTCCGGGTCGGGGCTGCGGTTCCCGTACCCACCTGGGCAGTTGCCGAGCGGCCGGGTGACACCTGGCGTGCCGTCGTACGACCGAGCCACGGCCTTTGAATGGTGGCCCGCAACACTCTGTTCACCTTTGATTCATGCCCGATGTTGCCAAAGTAACAAGTCGGACAAACGACGCCATGACCCTAAGTGATCATCGGATCGCATGCTTATGCCTTTCACCGCAACGGATTCCGAAGCAGTTCCGGCGTTGACGCAATCAATACGCCCAAGGTTCCATGGCGGCCCGGGAGCGACCGGACCAGACCCGAGCAACGAGCCAGCGGAGGCGATACCGCTCCCGTCCCAGGACCGAACAGAGCCGATCGGAATCCACATGACCGACACGCTTCGCCCGCCACAGAACGTAGCCGCCACGGCGGACGGCGCGGCCGCACCCCAGCAGCTCAAGCGCTCGATCGGCGTCGTGGGCGGCACCCTGCTCACGCTGTCCTGCGTCACCCCCGCGTCGACGCTCTTCGTGATCGTGCCGGAACTGTTCTCCAGCATCGGCAGCGCCACCGCCCTGGCCATCGCCATCGGCTCCGTGCTCTGCATCGCGGTCGCGTTCTGCTACTCCGAGCTCGGCACCCTGATCCCCAGCGCCGGCGGCGAGTACGCGATGGTCGGCACCCTGGCCGGACGGCTCGCGGGCTGGCTGGTCTTCATCCAGTCGCTCATCGTGGTGATGATCGTCCCCTCGGTCATCGCCCTCGGCACCGCCGACTACCTGGCGCCCGTCCTGCACGTCGACAAGCCGATCGCCGGCGCCGCCGTGATGCTGGCCGCCACCCTGGCCGGTCTGCTCGACCTGCGCGCCAACGCCTGGATCACCGGCATCTTCCTGGTCCTGGAGGTCATCGCGGCCGGCGTGGTCTCGGTGCTCGGCTTCGCCCACACCAACGCGTCCCACCCCAGCCTGCTGCACGGCCTGGTCTCCACCGACGGCGGCGCCGCCAGCCCCGTCGGCATCGGCGCCATCATCGGCGCCCTCGGCATCGCGCTGTTCGCCACCCAGGGCTTCTCCACCGCCGTCTACCTCTCCGAGGAGCTGGAGAACCCCCGCCGCACCGTCTCCCGCACCGTGCTGTGGACCCTCGGCCTCTCCAGCGCCATCATCCTGATCCCGGTCGCCGCCATCACCCTGGGCGCCCCCGACCTGCAGACCCTGACCTCCGGCAACATCTCCGGCATGGTCACCGCCTGGAGCAACTCCGCCGTCGGCACCTTCATCAGCCTCTGCATCGCGCTGGCGATCATCAACGCCGGCATCGTCATGGTCATCCAGAACTCCCGGGTGCTGTTCGCCTCCGCCCGCGACAAGGCCTGGCCCGAGCCCGTCAACAAGGCCTTCGGCACCCTCGGCCGCTTCGGCTCCCCCTGGATCGCCACCCTCGCGGTCGGCCTGCCCGGCGCGGCGCTCTGCTTCGTCAAGGGCGAGCTCCTCAGCAACATCACCGGCGTCGCCGTCACCGCGATGTACCTGCTGGTCGCCATCGCCTCGCTGCTCTCCCGCCGCGGCCACCACAAGCACGCCGCCGCCTGGCGGATGCCGCTGTGGCCCGCCGTCCCGGTGCTGCTGATCGTCGTCCTGGTGTACGTGATGACCCAGCTGGACGCCGAACCGCTGCTGTGGACCGGCGGCATCACCGCCGTCGCCACCCTCTACTGGCTGTTCTACCTGCGCCCCCGGCAGGACACCCGCTGGGTGATCAGCCTCCCCGAGGACCAGCAGGGCTGACCCGCCCCCCCCCCACCCCCCCCCCCCCCCCCCCCCCCCGCGGGGCCCCCCCCCCCCCCCCACCCCCCCCCCCCCCCCCCCCGGGGGGGCCCCGGGCCCCCCCCCCCGCCCGGGGCCACCGCCATGTCCGCACCGCCTGCGCTACTTCCTCAGCTTCCACACCGGGGCGGCGGCGATCGTCTGCATCTGGTCGTCGGTCAGCACCGGGGCCTTGCGGGTCGCCGGGCTGGTCTGGGTGCCGCTGTTGAACGAGCTGATCACCACCCGCAGGCCGTCCGGGTGCAGGGTGTCGACGGTCCACATGCCCACGCCCGGCTTGTCGCTCCCATGGCGGACGACCACCTTGGTGCCGTCCGGCAGCGTCCTGGCGTCGCCGAACAACGAGTCCCCCCGGTCACCGCTCCAGTCCTGCACGTTGAGCTGCACCATCGACTTGCCCTTGCCGTCGTCGAGCACGAAGTTGGCGTAGCCGAAGCCGCTGCCCATGGCCTCCGTCTCGGTCAGCCCGCTCGGCAGCAGTGCGGCGACGTTCTGCAGGATCTCCTGCCCGCTGTACTCCCTGGAGGTGTCGCGCACCGGGACCGGCTTCGGCTCCGGGATCGCGGCGATCACCGGGTCCCAGGACTTGTCGGTGACGATCGCCCTGAGCTGGTCTGGCGACAGCGGCGGGGTCGGCCGGCTGTCCGGCGCGCCCTTCTCGGCCGGGGAGTTCCACTCCGACAGCTCGACCTGCCGGCCGTCCTGGCCGATCAGCTTGGCGTTCCACCACTTGGTGGTGGCCCGCTTGTCCGGGTACTCGTAGCCCTGGAGCACGGTCAGCGAACCGCCGCCCGGCACACTCGTGCTGGTGCAGGCGTCGTACGGGACCAGCTTCTTGTCCGGGCAGGCATTCTGCGCCCGGTTGGGGTCGTTCGGCGCCAGCCGGGTGAGCGAGATGCCCATCGCGGCCTTGCCCTTGCCGTCGTCGAACAGCAGGGTGGCGCCCGCGTTGCCGCCGCCGCCCGGCTTGCCGGCCGCCGGCTCGGTGCCGGTGCCCTTGCCGTCGGTGACCTGGCCCTTGGGCAGCAGGGCCTGGAAGGCGGCCAGCACCTCGTCGCCGCTGACCGCCTTCGGGGTGGGCGTACCCGTCGAAGCCGGGGTCAGAGCGGCGCTCGTGCCCGTACTCCCGGACGCGGCCCCGGTGGAGGCGGCCGCCAGCGTGGCCGTACCGGAGGGCGAGCCGGACCCGGTCAGGTACACCGCTCCGGTGCCCACCAGGGCCAGCGCGGCGGCGCCGCCCACCACCGCGGCGGCCGAACGGCTGCGCCAGCGGCGGCGGCCGCGCTGGTACCCGCCCGCGACCATCCCGGCCTGGTCGGCCTGCTCGGGGCGGAAGGCCTCACCGGTACGGGTGAGGGCGTAGAGGAGATCGTCTTCGAACTTGTCCTGCTCGGGCATGGCGGATCACCGTCTCCTTGCGTCGCGGAAGTGCCGGGGAAATGGGGGGCGTCGGCGGGGCGTGCCGGTGGGTGCGGCGTAGCGATGGGTGTGACGTACCGACGGGTGTGCCGGTGCGCGGGGTGTGCCGGTGGGCGGGGTGTGCCGGTGGGCGGCCCGTTTCAGCGGGCCGAGAGCTCGGCCAGCGAGTCGGCGAGCAGGGTGCGCAGCCGGGCCAGCGCCCGGGTGGTCCTGGTACGGACCGCGCCGGAGGAGAGCCGCAGCACCTCGGCGGTCTGCTCGACACTGCGGTCCTCCCAGTAGCGCAGCACCAGCACGGCCCGGTCCGCGGCGGACATCCGCCCCAGCGCGTCCAGCAGGGTCAGCCGCAGACTGCTGTCCGCGTCCGGCCCGACCGCCTCCGGCAACGCCTCGGTCGGGCGCTCGCCGCTGGAGCGGCGGCGCTGCTGGGCGAGGAAGGTGCGCACCATCACGGTGTGGGTGTAGGCCGCCGGGTTGTCGATCCGGTGGCGGCCGCCGGTGAAGGCGCTGCGCCGCCAGAGCACGTACATCCGGCTGAGGGCCTCCTGCACGAGGTCCTCGGCGTAGTGGGTGTCGCCGCTGGTGAGCAGACAGGCCGAGCGGTACAGGTGCCCGGTGCGACTGGAGACCAGTTCCAGGAACTCGGCGTCCTTGGCCTCCCGGCCGCCCCCGATCCACCCCATGTGCCCGTCGCTCCCCCGCGTCCGTGTGCCCCGCCGACACTTGATGGATGCGGTGAACCGGCCCCGGTGTTACGGGTGTTCCGCAGGATCTTTTCCGGACCGCGCAGGGGCGCGCGGGCGGGCGGGTCAGTCGGCGGAGCCGCGGCGCCGGTCGCGCAGCACGACGCCGCCGCCGATCAGCAGGGCGACCAGCAGCGCGCCGACGCCGACCACATAGGTGGCGGTACGGCCGTCGCGGTCGGCCTGGGTCTCGCCGAGGCCGACCGGGGCCGGCACGATCGGGGCCGCGGCCAGCTTCACGGGGGCGTCCTGGGCGGGTTCGGACGGCGGGTCCTCCGGCGCCGTGGTGACGGCCTTCACCGGGTCCACCACGCCCCAGCCGATGAACCGGTTCGGGCCGCGCTCGGTGCGCTGGGCGGTCTGCTCGATCCAGGCCCGCACCTGGGCCGGCGTCCACTTCGGGTGCGCGCCGACCAGCAGCGCGGCGAGCCCGGCGACGTACGGGGCGGCGAAGCTGGTGCCGTTGTCCACGCACTGGCCGCCGCCGGGCACCGTGGAGAGCATCTCGACGCCGGGCGCGGCGACCTTCACGAAGGAGCCGTACTGGGAGAACGGGGCGCGCTCGTTGTTGCGGTCGGAGGCGCCCACGGACAGCACGGTCGGGAAGGCGCCCGGGTAGGTGTCGCCCTCGTTGCCGTCGTTGCCGCTGGAGGCGACCACCACGACCTTGTTCTGCTCGGCCCGCTCGATCGCGGCCTTCAACTCCTGGTAGCCGCCGAACCGGGCGTCGCCCGCGCCGCGCACGTCCTGGGAGATGTTGATGACCCCGACGTGCCGGTCGACCGCGTCGTTGATGGCCTTGGTCAAGGTGGAGACGTCGCCGTTGCCCGCGCTGTCGTTCTGCCGGATCGCGTAGATCCTGGCGTCGGGGGCCAGTCCGACGAAGCCGGTCCGGTCGCTGCGGCTCGCGGCGATGATGCCGGCCACCTTGGTGCCGTGGCCGACCGTGTCGGTCAGCGAGGTTCCGTCGACGGCCTTGTTGCTCTGCTTGTCGATCAGCAGGCTCGGGCCCGCGTCCACCTTGCCGTGCAGTTGCAGGTTGGTGTCGTCCACCCCGGTGTCGATGACGGCGACCGATACGCCGTTGCCGGTGGTCGCCCCGCCCTGCCAGAGCTGGTCGAGCAGTATCCGCTGCAGCGACCACGGCACGGTCGGCACGTCGGGCGCGGGCCGCGGGCAGTCACCGGCGGCGGCCAGTCCGGGCCCGCCGTCCGCGTGCGCGGGGGCGGCCAGCGGGCCGCCCAGCACCGTGAGCGCGGCCAGCGCCGCGGCCGTCCTGCGGAACCCGCGTCCGGACACCCTGCCACCCCTCATGTTCGCCACCCCGTGCCGAGCCGCGCGCCGAAGGGCGGGCGCCCGGATCCCGGGCGCCCGCCCCTGTCGTTCCCGTCCGGGAACGGTCGGTCGACCGCTACTGCCAGAGACCGGCGTTCTTCTTCTCGGTCGCGTTGTAGCTCTGCGCGGCGCTCTCCAGCGAACCGGAGATCTTGGCGCAGGTGTCCTTGAGGTTCTGGGCGGCGGAGTCCCACTTGGCCTGCTGGGCGTTGTAGCCCTGCTGGGCCTGGCCCTGCCAGCCCTGGGAGATCTTGGTGACCTCCTTGCGCAGCTCGGACAGCATGCTCTCGATCTTGTTGGCCGAGTTCTGCACGTCCTGCGACGCCTGGTGGAGGGTCTGGAAGTTGACGAGGATGTGGTCGGTCACAATGTCTCCCTTGACGAGGATGCGGAGCACCCGGCGCTCAGCCGCGGGCGCCCCGTCGAACGGACGGTCGGAACAGAGTGCTGGTCAGCTCTTCGACGCTCAGCCCTGCGGGCCGAACAGCGCCTTCTGCTCCTCTTCCGCGCTCGCGTAGTGCTTGGTGGTCAGCTCGATCGCGTGCTTGATCGCGGTCAGCGACTTGCGCAGCTCGTCGACGTCCGTGTTGACCTGGTTCTGCAGCACCTTGTAGGCGTCCGCCGCCTGGCCCTTCCAGCCACTGGTGATGTTGTCGACCGTGGTCTGGAGCGCCTTGCGCTCCGCCTCGATCTGGCCGATGGCCGTCTCGATCTTCCCGGCGAAGTCCATCATCTCCTGCGCGGTCACCGTGAACTGGCCGTCACTCATGCTCCACCATCCCCCATGAGACAAACATTGTGTGTACGTAGGGCCCCCCGGGGCCCCGCCGTCGCATCACCCGTCGTGATGTCCAGCAGCACTGTAGTCGGCACACGCAACTCACCCAACATCGAGCGCCCACTAGTTACCAGACCATGACACTGGGGCCAATTCCGTTGCCGGGCTTGGCCGATCAGGCGTTCTGCGGCTGCGCGGCGCTCTTCGCGGTCAGCGGCGGGCCGGCCGGGACCAGGTTCGACCACTCCTTGGGCACCGGCAGCGGCTGGACGTTCTGGTAGCCCAACCGCGCCTGGTTCCCGCCGGGTTGGTCGTCCGGGTTCTGGGTCGGCTGGCCGCCCGGACCGGGGTTCTGGGCGCCCGGCGCCGGCGTCGCCGCCTTCGGCGCACCGCCGGGCGTGGCCGACGGGCTGGGGCCGTGGCCGCCGTCGCTGTTGGCCGGGACGGAGTAGCGCAGGCCGGTCTCGGTGATCAGGAAGTCGGTGCCGGAGCCGTCGGCCGCACCGGCGTTGCCGTTCGCACCCGCGTTGGCGTTCGCACCGGCATTGGCGTTGGCGTTGCCGTTCGCACCGGCGGCGGCCGTCGCGGCGGCACCGGCCGCGTTGTCCACCGCCCGGTAGAACAGCCCGTGGCCGGGCGTCACGTAGGCCGCGCCCGCGCCGTTGTTGTACGCCGCCGGATAGGACGTCCCGGCCCAGACGCTGCGCCTGGGCGTGCGGCCGTCCTCGGCCATGCCGTCGAAGGTGCTGCACACCACCTGGCGGGGGTCCTGCCGGTCCGTCCAGTTGTTCACCGGCGCACCGGACTTCAACGGCCAGTCGTCCGGCGTGTTCGGCAGCCGTACGTCCGTGTTGAACCTGGACTGGTCGTCCGGGGTCATCTCGTCGCTGCGCGGCCGCTTGTCCTGGTCGTACTTGTAGAGCATCTGGTAGGCCGGGTTCTGCCGGATCAGCTCCGCCTGGAACGGCGTGATCAGGAAGAGGCCGTCCTTGCCGACCACGTAGTTGCGGTCCTGGTAGTGCACCAGCCGGCCGATCCGGCGGTCCGCCGCGTTGCCCAGGGCCACGTTCGAGTTGGGACCCTGGCTGTCCGCCATGTCCTTGACGTCGGGGAAGACGATCGGGCTCGCCGGCACCAGGGTGTCCAGCCACTCGCGCTTCACCCGCTGCGGCACCGCGTTGGGCCCGAAGACCGCGGTGACCAGCGCCCGGCGCTCCTTGTCGTCGGACTTCGGTCCGATCGCGTGCTTGCGGCCCTGCGCGTCGACCAGGAACAGGCTCGCCACCGCCTGGCCCGCCGCCGAGCTGGTCGACACCTGCTGGTCGTCGGCCTGCTGCACCAGCATCAGCTGGTCCGGGCCGAGCATCCGGTCCTTCGCGGACAGCGCCGCCGCGTCCGCCCCGGCCGCCACGAACACCGCCTGGTTGACGGTCTCCCGCTTGTCGTCCGACCCCGGACGGTCGCAGACCGCCCACTTCATCGGCTGGCTCGCGTTGTCCTTGCCCGGCAGCTTGTCCGGGGCGTACGGGATCCCGATGGTCGGGCCGTGGTTGGGGTAGCGGTCCAGCACCCCGTCGTCCACCACCACGACCTTGGCGTCGACCGGCAGCACCAGCCGCGCCGAGGACATGTTGAGCACCTGGTGCAACCGCTTGGTCCGGCCGTCCGGGTCGGTCAGCACCACGTAGCGGGTGGTCGACTGCTTCCCCTGGATGATGTTCTTGCCGCTGTCCCACTGCAGCGGGGCGGCGGGCTTGAACACCCCCCAGAGCCCGAACCCGGCCACCACCACGGCCCCCACCAGCACGCTCGGCAGCACCGCCTTCACCGGGCGCGGCGCGTCCTCGTCACTGCCGCCGCCGGAGGGCAGCAGGAACGCCCCCACCGTGCGTTTGCGGGCGAAGGTGTACGCGTTGAGCTCGTCCCGGCGCGATGCCATCCTCGTCGTCCCCCTCTGTCAGACGTGTGCCGGCGCCGTGCCGGCGGTGCCCGGCCTCCCGTCGGCCCGACCTGCCCGTGGTCCGCACCCGCCGGGCGGGATCCGGCCCGAACCCTCTACGATGCGGCAGCAGACGGTGAGTACGGTACGGGTACGGTCCGCGAACCAGCCAGCCGGGCCGCGGCAACGGATCAGAGAGGGCCATCGGGGGATGCCAAGCCAGACCGCTCCAGAACGCCGCGCGAGCGCGGGCGGCGGGAGGTCGCACCGGTCCGGGCGGGCCCGTCGCGGCGCCGCGCCCACCGGGGCCGCGGCCGGACGACCGCCGACGGGCGGCGAGGGCGGCCCCGTCCAGGTGCGCGTCAACCCCCGGCCCGGACTGCTCGGCGGCCGGTTGAAGCTCCAGCAGCTGGTCCTGGTCGAGGTCGCGGTCGCCCTGGTCGCGGTCGGCTGGACGATCAGCCGCCCGGTCGCGGCCGGCTTCGGCGCGGTCTCGCTGGTCCTGCTGGTGCTGGCGGTCGTCCCGCTGCGCGGGCGCACCATCCCGGAGCTGCTGCGGGTCCGCTCGGCCCTCAAGTCCCGCCGCAAGCAGGCGAAGTCGCTGCTGCCGCCGCCCGGCACCGACCCGGCGCTGGCGCCCGCGCTGGAGCTGGAACCGGCACTGCGCACCTGCACCCACGCCACCGAGGCCGACTTCGGCGGCCGCCCCGTCCGCCGGGAGACCGGCATGGTCGGCGACGGCACCTTCCTCAGCTCGGTGCTGCTCGTCCAGGCCAAGGACCAGCCGCTGCGCCCGGTGCGCACCGCGCTGCCGCTGCCGCTGGACGTGATCTGCTCGGCGCTCACCGTGGACGACATCGCCCTGGAGTCGGTGCAGCTGGTCCAGCACACCCAGCCCGCCCCGGCCCAGCACGTGCCGGAGCAGTCGCTGGCCGCCCGCGGCTACCGCGAACTGCCCGACGGCACCGCCACCCCCGGCCTGCGGCTGACCTGGGTCGCCCTCAAGCTCGACCCGGAGCGCGCGGCCACCGCCGTCCGGGCCCGCGGCGGCGGGAAGGAGGGCGCCCGCAAGGCCCTCCAGCGGGTCACCGACCAGCTGGCCGGACGGCTCAACAGCGCAGGGTTCAAAGCCACCGTGCTGGACGAGCGCGAGCTGATCGCCGCCCTCGCCATCGCCACCTGCGCCAACCCGATCGCGGTGGCCGGGCGCCAGGGCACCGGCAGCGGCGGCGGCACCACCCGCCGCACCCAGGAGGGCAACCGCTTCTGGCGGATCGACGACCGCTGGCACAGCACCTACTGGATCTCCCGCTGGCCGCAGCTGACCCGCCCCGGCGGCGCGGCCGGCCGGATCGGCGCCCCGGACCTGGTCAACCTGATCACCGGCTCCCCCGCGCTGGCCAGCACGTTCAGCCTCACCGCCGGGCACGGCACCGGCGGCTCGGTCACCGTCAGCGGCCACCTGCGGGTGACCGGGCGCAGCGAGGGCGAGGTCGGCGACATCGGCCGCCAGCTGGAGGCGCGGGCGCAGAGCGCCGGCCTCGGGCTGGTCCGGCTCGACCTCGAACAGGCCCCCGGCATGCTCGCCACCCTGCCGCTGGGAGGAGCGTCCTGATGGCGTACCAGACCTACCCCGCCCCCGGTCCGACGCCCGGCACCGAGCAGCGCCGGCCGCGCCCGCGGATCCTGCCCGGCTTCGGGCTGCGCGGACCGCGCCGGGAGAAGCACGTGCTGGAGGCCGCCGACCTGGCGGCGCTGGCCTTCCCGGTCGGCGACGACGGTGTGGTGATCGGCGTCGACCCGCAGGGCCTGCCGGCGGTGCTCGGGCTGTTCCGCCCCAGCGCGTACGACCTGGTGCTGGTCGGCGGCGTGTGGACGGCACAGGTGATCGCGCTGCGCGCGGCCGCGATCGGCGCCCGGGTCGCGGTGGAGACCGCCCGCGGCCAGCTCTGGGGCCCGATGGCGCAGGCCGCCGGCGGCGGCCAGCCGTGCGTGACGGTGCACCAGGTCGGGCGGCTCGGCCCGCAGGGCGCCTCGGTGGCCTCGCCCGTCCTGGTGGTGCGCGACCTCGGCGCCCGCCCGCCGCGCACCCGGCTCTCCGCCGCGCCCTGGCAGACCACGCTGACCCTGCTGCCCTACCTCGGCCCGAACGCCTCCCGGGTGCTCAACGCGGCCGACCTGGTCGGGGTGCAGCGGATCATGCCCCAGGAGGCGGAGGTGGTCGGCCGGGTGCTGTCGCTGCCGCCGGAGGACGTGGCCGCGCTGCCCGGCCTCGGCGACGACCTCACCCTGTGGGCCACCCGGATGCGGCGCCAGTACGTCCGGACGGTGGCCGGCCAGGCCGAACAGCAGGTGCTCGGCGGCCCGCGCCGGATGGACTGAGGGGCGCGTCCGGGCCGGTCGTTCCCGGTCCGGAACCGAAGCCGCCTTCAACAGGGGCAGCCGAACGGCCTAGTCTTTGTTGCGGCAACGGCACCGCTGAGCAAGCGGCGGCGAACACGAGGGAGCCCTAGTGAGCAGCGATCGGGACGGCGTCTACGTCGGCGACAACGCGGCGGAGGACGACGACGACTGGTCCGACGCGCCCGATTACACTCCCCCGTCCTGGTACGTGCAGTCGGGCCCGGCGGCGGCGCCCGCCGCACCGGGCCCGGGGGCTGACGGCGCGGCGGCCGGGGCTCCGGCGGGCGGGGCTCCGACGGCCGCGGCTGCGGCGCCGGAGTCGGCCGCTCCCGCACCGGCCCCGGTGCCGACGGCCGGGCAGACGCCCGAGGCACCCCAGCCCACCCCTGCTCCCCAGCCGGTCGCGGCTCCCGCACCGGACCCGGCCGCGCCGCCGGCGCCCGCGCCCGCCCCGGCGGCGGAGCAGGCGCCCCTCCCCGCCCCGGTGCCGCCGGTCGCGCCCGTGCAGGCCGAGGCGCAGCACGTCCCCTTCCCGGTGGCGGCCCCGGCCGTGACACCGGAGCAGCCGCAGCCGCCGGTCGCCGCCCAGCCCTGGCCGCCGGCTGCGGAGGCACCGGCCCAGTCGAGCGGGCCGCAGCCGTACCCGGCGGCCGCGCCGGTGCCGCAGGCCGTACCGCCCGCGCAGCCCGTACCGCCCGCGCAGCCCGGTCCGTCCGCGCAGCCCGCCCAGCCCGGCCCGCCGGTGCCGCCGCAGCAGTTCGCGCAGCAGCAGCCGGCCCAGCCCGGACCGCCCCAGGGCCCGACCGCTCCGGCGGCTGACCCGCAGCTGAGCTGGGACCCGCAGGCCGCCTGGGCCGCCCAGCAGTCGGCCGCCGCCCAGCCCCAGCCCGGCCAGCCCTACCCCGGGCAGCCCGAGCAGCACGCGCAGCCGCAGCCGGTCCAGCCGCAGCCCGCGCCGCCCGCTCCGGTGGACCCGCGCCAGGGCGGCTGGCCGCAGCCCGGCGCCTACCAGCAGCCGGCCGCCGCCCAGCCCTACCCCGGGCAGCCCTACCCCGGCCAGCCCGGCCAGCCGCAGCAGCCCGCCCCCGCCCAGCCCTGGCCGCCACAGGGCGGCGCGGCCACCCCGCCGCCCGCCGCGTTCCAGCAGGCCGCCGCCCCGCAGCAGACCGCCCACGGGGCGCCGCTCGGCTACACCGCCGCCGTCGAGCTGTCCTCGGACCGGCTGCTGCGCAGCCAGCCCAAGCAGCAGCGCCAGCAGCCGCGGTTCCAGTTCGGCGGCAAGGCCGCGGCGGCCGAGAAGGCCCGCAAGCTGGAGATCATCCGCACCCCGGTGCTGAGCTGCTACCGGATCGCCGTGATCAGCCTCAAGGGCGGCGTCGGCAAGACCACGACCACCACCGCGCTCGGCGCCACCCTGGCCAGCGAGCGCCAGGACAAGGTGATCGCGATCGACGCCAACCCGGACGCCGGCACCCTGGGCCGCCGGGTCAAGCGCCAGACCGGCGCGACCATCCGCGACCTGGTGACGGCCATCCCGCACCTGCGCAGCTACATGGACATCCGTCAGTTCACCTCGCAGGACCTCAACTCGGGCCTGGAGATCCTGGCGAACGACGTCGACCCGGCCGTGTCGACGACCTTCAACGACTCGGACTACCGCCAGGTCATCGAGGTGCTGGGCCGCCAGTACCCGATCATCCTGACCGACTCCGGCACCGGCCTGCTGTACAGCGCGATGCGCGGAGTGCTGGACCTCGCCGACCAGCTGATCATCGTCTCCACCCCGAGCGTGGACGGCGCCTCCAGCGCCTCCACCACGCTGGACTGGCTCTCCGCGCACGGCTACGCGGACCTGGTGCAGCGCAGCATCACGGTGGTCTCGGGGGTGCGCGAGACCAGCAAGATGATCAAGGTCGAGGACATCGTCGCGCACTTCCAGACCCGCTGCCGCGGCGTCATCGTGGTGCCCTTCGACGAGAGCCTGGCGGCCGGCGCCGAGGTCAACCTCGACATGATGCGGCCCAAGGTCCGCGAGGCGTACTTCGAGCTGGCCACCCTGGTCGGCGAGGACATCGCCCGGGCCCAGCACGCGGCCGCCCAGCAGGCCGGCTGGCAGCAGCAGGCGCAGGCGGGCCACCAGCAGCCGGGCCCGCCGCAGCCGTACGCCGATCCCCAGCAGCAGGGCTACCCCGCCCCGCCCGCCCCGGGGGCGCCGTGGGCGCCGCAGCCCGGCCAGGCCCCGCCGCCCCCGCCCGGGTACGGCTACCCCCAGCAGCCCGCCCCCGGAGCCCCGTGGCCGCAGCAGCCCGGTGCCCCCCAGCCGGGCCCCGGCTACGGCTACCCGCCGCAGGCGCCCCCGCAGTGACGAGCAGTGACGAACGGAAGGGGCCCGCCGACTTCGAGTCGGCGGGCCCCTTCGGCATTCCCCGGCAGCGGCGGCCGGGCCGGGCTCAGGCCTCGGTCAGCTCCCGGGCGCGCTTGACGTCGTCGGCCATCCGGTCCAGCAGTGCCTCGATGGAGTCGAACTTCTCCATCCCGCGCAGGTAGGCCAGGAAGTCCACGGCCACGTGCAGCCCGTACAGGTCCAGCCCGACCCGGTCGATGGCGTACGCCTCGACGGTACGGGCGGTGCCGTCGAAGGTCGGGTTGGTGCCGACCGAGATCGCCGCCGGCATCCGCTCGCCCTCCGCGGTCAGCCAGCCCGCGTACACGCCGTCGGCCGGGACGGCGCTGTGCGGCACGGTCTCCACGTTGGCGGTCGGGTAGCCGAGCTCACGGCCGCGCTGCGCGCCGCGCACCACCACGCCCTCGACCCGGTGCGGGCGGCCGAGCACCTCGTTGGCGCCGGCCATGTCCCCGGTCTCGACCAGGCGGCGGGTCAGGCTGGAGGAGAACGGCTCGCCGTCCCCGGCGGTGCCGGACACCTGGAGGTCCACCACCTCCACCTCGAAGTCGTCCGCCCCGCCCAGCTCGGCGAGCAGCGCGACGTCCCCCGCGGCCCGGTGCCCGAAGCGGAAGTTGGGGCCCTCGATCACCACCCGGGCGTGCAGCGCGTCCACCAGCACCTGCCGGACGAAGGTCTCCGGGGACTCCTGGGAGAACTCGGTGGTGAACGGCAGCACCAGCACCGCGTCCACGCCGAGTTCGGCGATCAGCTCGGCCCGGCGCGGGTGCGGCGCGAGCAGCGGCGGGTGGCTGCCCGGGCGGATCACCTCGCGCGGGTGCGGGTCGAAGGTCACCACGACCGAGGGGAGGCCGAGTTCACGGGCCCGCTCGACGGCCCGCCCGATGATCAGCTGATGCCCGCGGTGCACCCCGTCGAACGAGCCGATGGTGACGACGCTGCGTCCCCAGTCACCGGGGATCTCCTCCAGGCCACGCCAGCGCTGCACCCGACTGCTCCTTGTTCCGTACGGTGCGTGCCCTCGGCACGCTCAAACGCTCACAACCGAACCCCTATAGCGTGCCATGCGCCTGCCCCGGCTCAGGCACCGGAATGGGGGTTGGGCGCACCGGCGCGCGGACGGCCCGCACGGCCGCCGTCCGCTCCGCCTCGGCGGCGGCGTACTGGGCGTCCCGACCGGCCGCCACCAGGGCCCGCATCCGGGCCAGCCGGGGCCCGTCCGGGGCGGTCGGGGCGGCGTCGGCCGGCCACCGGGCGAGCAGCCGGGCGAAGGCCGCCGAACGCCCCGCGCAGCGCACCAGCAGCTCGTCCGCACCCGCCAGCCCCGGCACCGCCCGGGCCAGCACGGCGCGCGCCCGGGCCGGGTTCTCGGCCGCGCAGTGCTCGGCGAGGCGCTCCACGGCCGCGGTGAGCACCGCCCGGTCGGCCTCGGTGGCGAGCAGGGTGTCCAGCAGCTCGCAGCGCAGCGCGTCCGCCGCCGGGTCCGCCACCGGGACGGACAGCGCCTCGGCGAAGGGCGTACGGACCGCCGCCTCGGGGGCGGCCAGCACACCGCCGAGCAGCACCCGCAGCTCCAGCCGGGCGGCCGGCCCGTCGATCGCGGCCCGCCCCAGCCGACGGCCGAGGTAGTCGACGGCGACCGGCCCGGCCAGCGCCGGGTGGCGGCGCAGCAGCCGGGCGGCCAGGTCGGCGCTGCGCCGGGCGGCCACCGGGGCGCGGGCGTCGGCCAGCACCCGCAGGGTCTCGGCGGGGGCCGCGCCGGGCGCCGCCAGGGCGTCGGCGAGTGCGGCCAGCACGGGCTCCGGGTCGCTCTCCAGGGCCGGGGCGAGGGCGCGCGGGGTCAGGAAGGCGTCGCCGCCCGCGCGGTGGCGGGCGAGCGCGGCGTCCAGGTGCCCGGCCCTGGTCACCGGGTCGGCGACCAGCAGGGCCAGCGCGGCGCCGTGCAGGGCCGGTTCGTCCTCCCGGGCGAGCAGGGTCAGCGCGGTGAAGCGCAGCAGTTCGGCCCCGGCACCGCTCGCGTACGGGGCGGTCCGCAGCGCGTGCACGGCGGCCGCGACGTGCCGTTCGGGGCGGCGGTCGTGGCTCCAGCGGTCCACCGCGCGACAGAGCGCGGACGGCTCCTCGGCGGCGAGCACGGTGAGCAGCGCGTCCGCCCGCGGGTGCGCGGCGTCGGCCAGCGCGTCGGCCAACTCGTCCAGGGCGGCGCGGCGGTGGGCGTACAGCAGCTCGTGGGCGAGGTCCGCCACCGTGCGGCCCGGGCGGCCCGGCAGGCCGGCCGGGTCGTCGAACCAGGCGCAGAGCAGCGGGAACACCGCGACCGGGTCGGCGCGCCGCCGTTCGGCCGCCGCCGCGAGGAACTGCTGGCCCGGGCCGTCGGCGGCCACCAGGCGGCGCAGCAGGGCGAGTTCGGCCTCGACGGGCAGGCCGAGACCGGTCCAGAACGCGGGGTCGAAGCGGTTCAGCCCGTCGAGCGCCGCCCAACCGCCTACGGTGGCCGCCCGTTCGGCCGTCCGACGGGCCAACTGGTCGAGCAGCGCCAGGTGTTCGGCCGGGTCGGGGCTGGCGGCGAGTCCGGCGGTGAGCAACCGGGCCGCCCACCAGGCGGGTTCGCTGCCGGGCGGGCGCAGGTCCAGCGCACGCCAGATCCGGTGCAGCCACGGGTCCAGGGCGGTCGCGCCCCAGGTCTCGGCGACCCGGCGCAGCGCGGCGGCGACCGGGCCGATCCGGTGCCGGGGGACGGCCGGTGCGGGGCCCTGCGGTCCGGGCGGGGTGTCCTCGGCCTCGCCGAGCAGTATCCGCAGCGCCGCGTCCAGGTCCAGGTGCCGGCCCTGCAGCCAGTCGGCGAACTCCCCGTGGGCGAAGCGGAAGCCGGGCCCGGCGGGGACGAACAGCCCCTCGGCGAGGACCGCCGTGGCCCAGCCGCCGTCGACCGGGAACAGTTCCTGGAAGGCCTCCCGGCCGAGCGCGCCCGGCTCCTCGCCGAGCATCCGCCGGGCCGCCTCGTGCACCCGCCCGGCCACCGCCGCCGCGAGCCGCCGCACCCGGCCCCGGCGCGCTCCGGCGGGCCGGGCGGCGCCCCGGCGGTGGGCGCCCGGGCGGCGCGGCCGGACGTCCTCGGCCAACCGCTGGGCGACCCGCAGGCAGAGCAGGTCCAGGTGGGCGCCGAACAGTTCGCCGCGCAGCGCCGGCCCGTCGTGCAGGCCGTGCGCCCACAGCTCGCCGGCCAGCCGGACGGCCAGCGGGTGCCGGGCGTCCTCGGCGGCGGCCGGGCGGCCGGGCGGCAGCCCGTAGCGGCGGCGCACCCGCTCGGCCGCCTCGGCGGGCAGCGGGCCCAGCCGGTGCCCGGCCAGGGTCGGGGTGCCGGGCCCGCCGCCGTCCATCCGGACGGTGGGGGCGCTGGCCAGGTCGCCGTCCGGGCCCGGTTCGGCCGGGCGGGGCACGCCACCGGCGCCGCTGCCCCAGGGCTCGGAAGCCAGCCGTTCCCAGAGCTCCTCGCCGCAGGCGGTGAGCAGCCGTGCCCCGCAGCCGGTGAGCCACTGCCCGGCGCCGCGCAGCCAGCGCGGGTCCAGTTCGGCCGGGGCCTCCTCGGGGCCGTCCAGGACGACCAGCAGGGGGCGCCCGGCCGCCGCGCACAGCGCCGCCACCGGCTCGGGCGCGGGCGCCGGGGTGTCTAGCTCGGCCGCGGCGGCGGCCAGCGCCCGTTCCACCGCCTCGGCGAGCGAGCGGTCCTCGGCGCGCAGGTCGGCGCCGCGCAGCCAGAGGGTGGGCAGCGGCCGGGCGCCGTCGCTGCGGCGGGCGGCCAGTGCGGCGAGTTCGGTGGAGCGGCCGCTGCCGGGGGCGCCGACCAGGGCGGTGACGGTCGCCGCCGGCTCGTCCCCGGCCAGGCCGTCCGGCCGGTCCACCCGGTCGGCGGCCAGTCCGGCCACCCGGCCCGGCCCGGCCCCGGCGGCCGCCAGCTGGGCGCCGGTCAGCCGCAGCACCCCGGCCAGGTTCAGCGCGGGGCCGTACCCGGGCACCGTCGCCGCGTTGCGCGCCAGCAGTTCGGCCAGCGCCGGCGCGACCACCGCGCCGCCCCCGGCGGGCACCGCCCACAGCGCGCCGCCGTACGGCGCTCCCCCATACGGCGCTCCCCCGTACTGCGCTCCCCCGTGCTGCGGTCCGCGCAGGGCGGGCGCGGCCAGCGCCACCACCGCGCCGCTGCGGGCGTCCAGCACCGGTGAGCCGGCCGGCACCACGACCCCGGCCACCGCGGGCACGTCCAGCACCGGCACCCCCGCCAGCAGGTGCCCGCCGTATGCCGCGCCGCCGACGCCCAGCAGTCCGCAGCGCAGCACCACCGCCCGGCCGTCCTCGCCGGTCAGGGCGGGCAGCAGCACCTCGTGCCCGGCGCCCAGCGCGGCCACCGGCAGCGGCGGGACGGGGAGCCCGCCGACCGCGTCGGTGCGCAGCAGTGCGAGCCCGTGCTCGGGCAGCGGCAGCACCGCGTCGGTGCCGAGCACCCTGGTCTGTCCGCCGGGGGTGTGCAGCACCAGCCGGTCCAGGCCCGCCACGGCCTCGTGCGCGGTGAGCACCCAGCCCTGCGGGTCGGCGGCGAACCCCAAGCCGTGCAGCCGCCCGTCGAGGTCGCGGATCCGCAGCAGGTACCGCCCCGGATCGCCCTCCGCACACGCCGGCATGGAGCCCCCTCACCCGTCGAGCGGGCCCGTCGCCCGCTCGCCGCCCGGAGCCTGCCCCCCGCGGGGGCGCCCCGACCGCGCCCGCGCCGTTCACCACGGCGGTTCACCTCGCGCGCTCCCCCGTGCGGGTGACGCCCCCCGTTGGGGTGAAGGACCCCGCCGGGGGACCCCCGGACGGGAACGCGCAACCCCCGCCGGGAGGGCTCCCGACGGGGGTTGCGGTACGACGGAGGGCCGCCTCAGCCGACGAACACCGCGACCGGCTTCGCCTGGCCGCCCTTCTCCTCGACCAGCGCGAGGAAGCGCCCGTCCGGCCCGAACACCGCGATCGGCCCGTCCACGCCCAGCCCGGGCGCCTTCAGCCGGGAGCCGTGCGACAGCTTCTCCGCGGAGTCCTCGTCCAGGTCCCAGCGCGGGAAAGCGGCCGCCGCCGCCTCCCCGATCGGCAGCACCTCCAGCCCGCTCGCGGACTCGCCGGTGACCGACTCCTCCAGCTGCTCCAGGGTGCGCGCCGACTCCACCCCGTACGGCCCGACCTTGGTGCGGCGCAGCGCCGTCAGGTGCCCGCCGACGCCCAGCCCGGCGCCCAGGTCGCGGGCCAGCGCCCGGATGTAGGTGCCGGAGGAGCACTCCACGGTCACGTCCAGGTCGATCACCGGCGTGCCGTCCTCGGCGACCGCCGCGCGCTGCTCGTGCACGGTGAAGGAGTGGATGGTGGTGGGCCGGGCGGCGAGCTCGAAGTCCTCGCCCTCGCGCACCCGCGCGTACGAGCGCTTGCCGTCGATCTTGATCGCGCTGACCTTGGACGGCACCTGCATGATCTCGCCGGTGAGCGCCGCGATCCCGGCGTCGATCGCCTCCCGGGTGACGCCGTCCGCCGGGACCGAGGCGGTGACCTCGCCCTCGCGGTCGTCGGTGACGGTGGTCTGGCCGAGCCGGACGGTCGCCTCGTAGGTCTTGGCGGTCAGCATCAGGTGGCCGAGCAGCCGGGTGGCCCGCTCGACGCCGATCACCAGCACGCCGGTGGCCATCGGGTCCAGCGTGCCGGCGTGCCCGACCTTCCTGGTCCCGGCCAGCCACCGCAGCTTGGCGACGACCCCGTGGGAGGTGATGCCCTCGGGCTTGTCGACGATCACCAGGCCGTCCGGGCCGGTGCCTTTGCGCTTCATCGGGTTCTTTCTCTGGAACGTGCGGAAGTTGCTCTACGGGAAGGTCAGTGGAGGGGCCGCAGCGCGCCCCGGAACCGCTCGACCACCGCGGCGACGTCCTCCCGGGCGGAGAAGCCGGCCGCGAAGACGTGCCCGCCGCCGCCCAGTTCACCACAGGCCGCGGCGACGTCCACCGCGCCCTTGGAGCGGGAGGAGCCGCGCAGCGTGCCGTCCGGGTCCTGCTTGAGCACCAGGGCCACCTCGGCCTCGGCCGGCCGGCGCAGGATGTCGATCAGCCCCTCGATCTCCTCGACGGTGACGCTGAACAGCGCCAGGTCCTGGTAGGGCACCCAGGTCCACACCAGGCCCAGCCCGTCCGCCGCCTCCGGCTCGTAGACGGCCCGGTCCAGGGCGGCCGCGAGCACCTTGAGGTAGCCGAAGGAGGAGGTGTCCCACAGCTGCCGGGAGATCAGGTCGTGCCGGATGCCGGTGGCCAGCAGCCGCCCGGCGAGTTCGTGGGTGGCGGGCGTGGTCGCCCGGTACTTGAAGGAGCCGGTGTCGGTGGCGACCCCGGTGTACAGGCAGGTGGCCAGCTCCTGGTCGAGCTCGACGCCGAGCCGGCGCAGCAGTTCGTCCACCAGGACGGCGGTGGCCGGCGCGGTCGGGTCGATCAGCTGGTGGGTGCCGAAGCCCGGGTTGGAGGCGTGGTGGTCGAACACCACCAGGACGGGTGCGGCGAACGCCTTGTCGTGCAGCAGCCCCAGCCGGCTCTGCGCGGCGACGTCGAAGCAGAGCACCAGCTCGGGGACGTCCGGCACCTCGGAGGCCGGCACGATCAGCTCCTGGCCGGGCAGGAAGGCCAGCGACTCGGGCACGATCTGCGGGTCGTCGCCGAAGGAGACCCGCACCTGCTTGCCGAGCGCGCGCAGCGCCAGGGCCGCCGCCAGCGAGGAGCCCAGCGCGTCGCCGTCCGGGCAGATGTGGCAGATCAGGTCGATCGAGCGGGCCCGTCCGATCTCGGCCACCACCTGCTGCCAGATCAGCTCGAAGCCGCTCTCCTCGGCGCGCGGGCCGGGGAGCGCCGCGAGGGCACCCTCCACCGTGCTGGTGGAGGACGCCCCCGTGGTCGATCCGGCTCGCGAGGCGGCCTGCGCCGACTCACCCGCCATGTCTACTCGTCCTCGTCGTCACGCTCGGACGCCGGGACCTTGTACGGGTCCGCGTCACCGGCGTAGGTCGCGCCCGCGGCGGTGGTGCGCACCGCCGCGTCGATGGCCTTGGCCCGGTCGAGCAGGTCGTCGATGTTCCGGGCGTTGTCCGGCAGCGCGTCCGCGACGAAGGTCAGCGTCGGGGTGAAGCGCACCCCGATCTTGCCGACCTCGGAGCGGATCACGCCCTTGGCGCTCTCCAGCGCGGCCGCGGTGGCCTCGCGGTCGGTGTCGTCACCGAAGACGGTGTAGAAGACGGTGGCCTCGCGCAGGTCGCCGGTCACCCGGGTGTCGGTGATGGTCACGAACCCCAGTCGCGGGTCCTTGATCCGCCGCTCCAGGGTCTGGGCGACGACCACCTGGATGCGGTCGGCGAGCTTGCGCGCCCTAGCGGTGTCGGTCACGTTGCCTCCTCGTGCAATGGGCCCGGTACCCGGGAGAGCTGCGCACCCGTCGGGGCCCACGCCCCAAAGTACCGGCCCGCGCCCGGCCTTGCGGGCGCTCTCGGTCCTGATCCGTGTGAGAACGGCGACTTCCGTCGGCCGGCTCCACGGTCCTCATTCGTCGTCGTCGTTGTGGTAGCGCCTCCTCGCGGAGAGGAGTTGCACCTCGGGGCGGCCGGCGACCAACCGCTCACAGCTGTCCAGGACCTCGGTGACGTACCCGGCTTCGCCGGCGACCACCGCGAGGCCGATCTCGGCCCGGCGGTGCAGGTCCTGGTTCCCGGTCTCGGCAGCGCACACGCTGTACTTGCGCTGCAGTTCGGCCACGATCGGCCGCACGATCGAACGCTTCTCCTTGAGCGAGTGGACGTCGCCCAGCAGCAGGTCGAAGGTGAGTGTTCCCACGAACATGTATGACAGGTCTCGCCGACCTGGAAGGCCTCGGGGGCGTCGGCGCGGAACCGGCCGACACCCCAGGACCCTACACAGCGAGACCGGGGCCGGTCGACGGAAATACCACCCGTCGACCGGCCCCGGTTGACACCGACTAGGCGCGCGGCTTCTCGCGCATCTCGTAGGTCTCGATGATGTCCTCGACCTTGATGTCGTTGAACGACCCCAGGGTGACACCGGCCTCGAAGCCCTCGCGGACCTCGGTCGCGTCGTCCTTGAAGCGGCGCAGACCCTCGATGGTGAGGCTCTCCGCCACGACCTTGCCGTCGCGCAGCAGGCGGGCCTTGGCGTTGCGGCGGATGATGCCGTCGCGGACCAGGACACCGGCGATGTTGCCGAACTTGGAGGAGCGGAAGACCTCGCGGATCTCCGCGGCGCCGAGGCGCACCTCCTCGTACTCCGGCTTGAGCATGCCCTTGAGGGCGTTCTCGATCTCCTCGATCGCCTGGTAGATGACCGAGTAGTACCGGACGTCCACGCCTTCCTTGTCGGCCGCGGCGCGCGCACGGCCTTCGGCGCGCACGTTGAAGCCGATGATGATGGCGTCCGAGCCCATCGCCAGGTCGACGTCGGACTCGGTGATCGCACCGACGCCGCGGTGCAGCACCCGGAGCTCGACCTCCTCGCCCACGTCCAGCTTGACGAGGGCGTCCTCGAGGGCCTCGACCGAACCGGAGACGTCACCCTTGATGATGAGGTTGAGCTGCTCGATGGAGCCGGCGGCGATGGCCTTGTCCAGGTCCTCCAGGGACACCCGGACCCGACGCTGCGCGAAGGCGGCGTTGCGGTCGCGGGCCGAGCGCTTCTCGGCGATCTGGCGGGCGGTGCGGTCCTCGTCGACGACGATGAAGCTGTCGCCGGCGCGGGGCACCGAGGTCAGACCGAGCAGCAGCACCGGGCGGGACGGGCCGGCCTCGGCGAGGCTGTTGCCGTTCTCGTCCAGCATGGCGCGGACGCGGCCGTAGGCGTCGCCCACGACGATCGAGTCACCGACGCGGAGGGTACCGCGCTGGACCAGGACGGTCGCCATGGCGCCGCGGCCCTTGTCCAGGTGGGCTTCGATCGCAATACCCTGCGCGTCCTGGTGCGGGTTGGCCCGCAGGTCGAGCGAGGCGTCCGCGGTCAGGACCACGGCCTCCAGCAGCTGGTCGATGTTCAGACCCTGGCGCGCGGAGATGTCGACGAACATGGTGTCGCCGCCGTACTCCTCGGCCACCAGGCCGAACTCGGTCAGCTGGCCGCGGACCTTGGTCGGGTCGGCGCCCTCGACGTCGATCTTGTTGACGGCGACCACGATCGGCACACCGGCGGCCTTGGCGTGGTTGAGCGCCTCGACCGTCTGCGGCATGACACCGTCGTTGGCCGCGACCACCAGGATCGCGATGTCGGTGGACTTGGCACCACGGGCACGCATGGCGGAGAACGCCTCGTGACCCGGGGTGTCGAGGAAGGTGATCGGGCGCTCTTCGCCGTTCACCATCGTCGCCACCTGGTAGGCACCGATGTGCTGGGTGATGCCACCGGCCTCGCCGGCCACCACGTTGGACTTGCGGATCGCGTCCAGCAGTCGGGTCTTACCGTGGTCGACGTGACCCATGACGGTGACGACCGGCGGGCGCGGGGCCAGCTGGTCCTCGTCGCCCTCGTTGGCACCGAAGTCGATGTCGAACGACTCCAGCAGCTCGCGGTCCTCGTCGTCCCGGCTGACGATCTCCAGCTGGAAGCCCATCTCGTCCGCCAGCAGCTGCAGCGTGGCGTCGGAGACCGACTGGGTCGCGGTGACCATCTCACCGAGGTTGAACATGACGGAGACGAGCGCGGCCGGGTTGGCGTTGATCTTCTCCGCGAAGTCCATCAGCGAGGCGCCGCTCGACAGGCGAACGGTCTGGCCGTTGCCGCGAGGCAGCATCACACCGCCGACGGACGGGGCCTGCATGGCCTCGTACTCCTGGCGCTTCGCCCGCTTCGACTTGCGACCGCGAGCCGGGCGACCGCCCGGGCCACGACCGAAGGCACCCTGCGTGCCACCACGGGCACCCGGGCCACCGGGACGACCGCCGAAGCCGCCGGGACGGGGGCCGAAGCCGCCGCCACCACCGGGGGCGCCGCCACCCGGACGCGGACCGCCGAAGCCGCCGCCACCGGCCGGACGCGAGCCCGGACCGGCCGGACGACCCTGGAAGCCCGGACGGGCGCCGCCGCCACCGGGACCGGCCGGACGGCCGCCGGGGCCACCCGGACCACGGCCACCCGGGCCCGGACGCGGGCCGGCCGGACGCTGCGGCATCATGCCGGGGTTCGGACGCGGCATGCCCGACGGGCTCGGGGCGCCGGGGCGCGGACCGGCCGGACGCGGCATGCCGTCGGGACGGGGGGCACCACCGGGACGCGGGGCACCGGCACCCGGCGCACCACCCGGACGCGGACGGTCGCCACCGGGACGCGGGGCGCCACGGTCAGCACCGGGAGCACCACCCGGACGCGGGCGGTCGCCGCCCGGACGGGGAGCGCCACCGGCACCCGGCGCACCGGCCGGACGCGGACGGTCGCCACCGGGACGCGGACGGTCGCCGCCCTGCGCACCCGGAGCACCCGGACGGGCACCCGGCGCGCCCGGACGGCGGTCGCCGGGGCGGGCCATGCCGGTCGCACTGCCCGAGGTGAACGGGTTGTTGCCCGGACGCGGGCCGGCCGGACGCGGGCCCGGACGGGCGCCGCCGGAGGCCTGGCCGCTCGGGCGCGGGGCCTGGGAGGCCGGACGCGGGGCGTCGGCACCGGCCGGAGCCGGCGAGGAGAACTCGGCCGCGGGAGCGGCCGGAGCCGCCGGGGTCGCGGGACGCGCCGCCGGGCGCGGGCCCGGGGTCGGCGCACCCGGACGGGCGGCGGCGGGAGCGGCCGGAGCCGCGGGGGCGGCCGGGGCGGCGGGAGCCGCGGCGGCCGGGGTCGGACGGGGACCCGGGGTCGCGGCAGGCCGCGGACCCGGGGCCGGGGCACCCGGCTTGGGTGCACCCGCGGCACCTGCCGCGGGCTGGGGCGCCGCGGGCTTCCGCGGGCCAGGCTTGGCAGCGCCACCACCAGTGGGGGCCACACCAAGCGCGTCAGTCAACTTGCGCACGACCGGCGCCTCGATCGTCGAGGACGCCGAACGGACGAACTCACCGAGCTCGGTGAGCTTGGCCATGACGGCCTTGCTCTCCAAGCCAAGCTCCTTGGCGAGTTCATAAACCCGGACCTTAGCCACTTCACTCCTGTCTTGAGTCCGGGGGTCTCGTCCGCCGGACTGTCGCTACTTCATGGGCGTACCCATCGCGTACTCATCGCGTACTCATCGAGTGCTCATCGCAATCTCGACCTACTTCCACATCGCGAGGTACCTGACTGGTGGCACGGCGCGCGGCTGCCCGAGCGCTGTGCTTGTTGCGGTGGTTCTCCGCCGCGGTGAGCGACGGCCGTCACGGGAGGCGGCCCGCCTGGGAGGCTCCGCCCGCCCGCTCCTCGATGAACCCGCGGAGCCGCTCCGTGTCGAGCGATCCCTGGAGCCGGAAGGCCCGGGGGAACGCCCGACGGCGGACCGCGAGGTCGAGGCAGGCCGGGTCGAGGTGCAGGTGAGCGCCCCGGCCCGGCAGTGCGCCACGGGGATCAGGGACGCAGACGCCCTCGACCGCCGTGACACGCAACAGCTGGTGCTTGGCCGCTCGCTTGCGGCAGCCCACGCAGGTGCGTTCCGGGCGTGCTCGGACATGCGTCCGGCCAGACGAAGGCAAGTCTACCCCTCCGAAGGGACATGGCGCCGCCCCGAAGATCCAGGAGGACCGACGGGGACGACAGCAACAACACTCACGACCGGTCTTCGGATTCCTCGGCCTGGCCCTCGGTGTCCGGCCGGATGTCGATCCGCCAGCCCGTGAGACGGGCGGCCAGACGGGCGTTCTGCCCCTCCTTGCCGATCGCCAGGGACAGCTGGTAGTCCGGCACGATCACCCGCGCGGAACGCTGGGCGGCGTCCACGATCTCCACGCTGGTCACCCGCGCGGGGGACAGCGCGGCGGCGACCATCTCGCGCGGGTCCTCGGACCAGTCCACGATGTCGATCTTCTCGCCGTGCAGCTCGCCCATCACGGCGCGCACCCGGGAGCCCATCGGACCGATGCAGGCGCCCTTGGCGTTCAGCCCGGCCCGGCGCGACCAGACCGCGATCTTGGTGCGGTGGCCGGCCTCACGGGCGATCGCGGCGATCTCCACGCTGCCGTCCGCGATCTCCGGGACCTCCAGCGCGAACAGCTTCTTCACCAGGCTGGGGTGGGTGCGCGACAGCGTCACCGACGGCCCGCGGACACCGCGGCGCACCGCGACGACGTAGCACTTGAGCCGGGTGCCGTGCCGGTAGTCCTCGCCCGGGACCTGCTCCTGCGGCGGCAGGATGGCCTCCAGCTTGCCGATGTCGACCAGCACGTTCTTCGGGTCGTTGCCCTGCTGGACGACACCGGTGACGATGTCGCCCTCCTTGCCCGCGTACTCGCCGAAGGTCTGGTCGTCGGCGGCGTCGCGCAGGCGCTGCATCATCACCTGGATGCCGATGCTGGACGCGATCCGGCCGAAGCCGTTCGGGGTGTCGTCGAACTCCTTCGGCTCGACACCCTCCTCCAGCTCCGCCGGGTCCTCCATGGCCCACACGGTGACGTGGCCGCTCTTGCGGTCCAGGTGCACCCGGGCGCGACGGCGCGAGCCCTCGGTGCGGTGGTACGCGGTGAGGAGGGCGGACTCGATGGACTCGACCAGCAGGTCGAAGGGGATGTTCTTCTCGTTGACCAGCGTGCGCAGGGCACTCATGTCGATGTCCACGGCTACGCCTCCTCGTCTTTCGTCACGTTCATGATGGTCGTACGGCGGCCGGATCACTCGGCGCCGTCGTCCCCCTCGTCGAAGTCGGCGGCCTCGTCCAGGAGCTGCTCGTCGTCCTTGCGGTTGAACTCGACCTGGACCCGGGCCCGCGCCACCTCGACGTACTCCAGACGGCGCTCCTTGGGACGGCCGCGCCCCTTCACCGGCTGCACCTCGACCAGCGCGCCGTCCTCGTCCGCCTCCAGCACCCGGGCGACCAGCTCCCCGCCGTCGACCAGGTGGATCTTGGCGAGCCGCCCCTCCGCGCGCTGCCAGTGCCGGGGCAGTTCGAGCGGGCGCTCCGCACCCGGCGAACCGACCTCCAGCAGGTAGGGCTCGTCCCCCATGACGTCCGAGGCGTCCAGGGCCTCGCCGACCACCCGGCTGAACTCGGCGATGGCGTCCATGTCCACGCCGCCGTCGGTGTCGACGTCGATCTGCACCTGTCGGCGGCTGCCCGCCTTGGTGACCTTGACGTCCTCCAGGTCCAGTCCGGCCTGGGCGGCCAGCGGCTCCAGCAACGCGCGCAGCCGGTCGGTGTGGGTGGTGCTCATCCGGGTGGACTCCTCGGCCGCGTCTGCTGTTGTCAGAGGTCGCCCCGCGCCCTCCGCGCCCCACGGGGCGCACACCGGGTCACGGCAGCTCGGCCCAAAGCCTAGCCGGTGAAGCCACGAACCACCGATTCCGGACCTCCCCCGACCGGTCGCACGCCACCCACTGCGAGCAAGCTCACACCACCCCGCCCACCGCACCGAACCCCCGCAATCATGGGGGTTCTGCGAAGATTCAGCCCAACGAGGGCAGGCGGGGAGGCCGTCCTCCCGTACCCGCTCCGGAGTGACCCCGATGCAGCCGCCCAGCCGACGGACCTTCCTGGCCCTCGGACTGATCACCCTGACCGCCGCCTGCACCACCGAGGGAGCCACACCCCCCACCCCCGACAACTCCGGCCCGGACCCCGACCACCCCGTCCGCCTACGCGCCGTCGCCGCCACCGACACCCTGCTGGCCGCCTACGACACCCTCCTCACCACCCCCGGCGACCGCACCCCCCTGCTACAGACCCTCCGCGCCGAAACCGCCCAACACCGCGCCGCCCTCGCCCAAGGCCTGCCGCCCACCTCCATACCCCCCAGCACCAGCACCACCACCCCACCCACCCCACCCACCCCACCCACCCCACCCACCGCTCCCACCCCTCCCACTCTCGCCACCCTGGAACACCAAACCGCCCAATCCCACCTCGCCGACCTCACCACCGCCCGCCCACCCCTCGCCCGCCTGCTCGCCTCGGTGTCCGCCGCCAACGCCCTGCACGCCACGGCCCTCGGCGCCCCCACCGACCAGCCCACCCCGAGCAGCACCCCCACCCCCACCCCGAGCAACACCCCCACCCCCGGAACAGCCCTCCCCGCCCTCCAGAAGGCCCTGAGCGCCGAACACGCCGCCGTCTACGGCTACGGCGTCGTCGGCGCCCACCTCCCCGACGACCAGCAACGCACCGACGCCCGCACCGCCTACGCCGCCCACCAGTCCCAGCGCGACGCCTGGCAACGCCTCATCACCACCCTCGGCGCCACCCCCGCCCCCGCCGCCGCCGGCTACCGCCTCCCCTTCCCCGTCACCGACCCCACCACCGCCACCCACCTCGCCGCCCACCTGGAAACCAGCCTCACCACCGTCTACGCCGACCTGGTCGCCGACCTCCCCACCCCCCACCGCCCCACCGCAGCCACCGCCCTCCGCGACTGCACCCTCCGCGCCCACCGCTGGGGCGCCCCCGACACCCCCTTCCCCGGCATCCCCACCCCCCTCCCCACCCCCACCCAAACCTGACCCACACCCCGCACCCCGCACCAACCCACCCACCCCCACCACCCCCCACCCCCCACCCGCCCCAGGCGAGAGGGACGCGCTGCGGGAGGGGGCGGTGGAGGGGGTGGGTGCGGAAGGGGGCGTGACGGGTGATTTTCAGACCGCCAACGGCGCCC
>NZ_JBIWAQ010000037.1:0-45260 GCF_044760155.1 Kitasatospora sp. NPDC098652 | reverse complement strand
CCGGTGGAGCGGATGATGCGGGACGCGAAGATCACCCAGATCTACGAGGGCACCAACCAGGTCCAGCGGATCGTGATGGCCCGCAACCTGCCGTAGCCGTCCGGTACTTCGCAACGGCCCCCGACCGCCGCCGTGCGGTCGGGGGCCGTTCGTCGTCCGGCTGTTGGTCCGGCCCTGGTCCGGCTGTTGGTCCGGCCCTGGTCCGGCTGTTGGTCCGGCATCCGACTCTCCTGGACGAACGGGTCGCCGAATGTCATAAATGATCGTCAACTCGTTTGCCGAGCACGATCATTGCGGGAGACCACGGATCATGAGCAGCACCCCCGGGCAGCGCACCGACGCCAAGGTCTGGCTGATCACCGGCGCCAACTCCGGCTTCGGCCAGGCGATCGCCGAGGCCGCGCTGGCGGCCGGCGACACCGTCGTCGCGGCGGCCCGCCGCCCCGAGACGCTGGCCGAACTGGCCGCCGCCCACCCGGGCCGGCTGGTCCCGGTGCAGCTGGACGTCACCGACCAGGAGCGGATCCCCGCCGTGGTCGCCGAGACCGTGCAGCGGCACGGGCGGATCGACGTGCTGGTCAACAACGCCGGGCGCGGCCTGATCGGCGCCGTCGAGGAGACCACTGACGCGGAGCTGCGCGACCTCATGGAGCTGCACTTCTTCGGCCCGGCCGCGCTCACCCGGTCCGTGCTGCCGCACATGCGGGCCCGGGGCACCGGCGCCGTGGTGCAGATGAGCAGCATGGGCGGCCGCTTCTCCTTCCCCGGCGTCGGCGCCTACTCGGCCACCAAGTTCGCCCTGGAGGGGCTGTCCGAGGCGCTGGCCCAGGAGGTGGCCGGCTTCGGGATCAAGGTGCTGGTCGTCGAACCGGGCGCGTTCCGGACCGGTTTTGCGGGCGGTGGCGCGCTGGCCCACTCCGCCCCGATCGAGGCCTACGAGCCGCTGGTCGGCCCGGTCCGCACCGGCCTGCCGGACTCCGACGGCAAGCAGCCGGGCGACCCGGCGAAGGCCGCCGCGGCGATCCTGACCGCCCTGGCCGCCGAGCGGACCCCGCTGCGGCTGGCGCTCGGCACCGACGCGGTGGACGCCGTCCTCGGCCACCTGGACGGCGCCCGCCAGGAGACCGAGGCCTGGGCGGCGGTCGGCCGCGGCACCGACTTCCCGGCCGGGGCCTGATCCCCGTCCGGGCCGCCGTCGGGTCTGGATCCCCGCCCGGCGGCCCGCCGGGTCTGAATCCCCGCCCCGGCGGCCGCCGGGGAAATTCGGGC
Organism: Kitasatospora sp. NPDC098652; assembly: GCF_044760155.1. NCBI lineage: Bacteria > Bacillati > Actinomycetota > Actinomycetes > Kitasatosporales > Streptomycetaceae > Kitasatospora > Kitasatospora sp. NPDC098652. The sequence goes on along the minus strand of NZ_JBIWAQ010000037.1, from coordinate 43,991 downwards.
GACGGCGGGCAGCCCGGCTGCCTAGGCTGCCCGCCATGTCCGACAAGATCAGCCTCGCCCGGCTCACCCCCGAGAACATCGACGCCGCCCTCGCCCTGCGGGTCCGCCCCGACCAGGAGGGCCTGGTCGCCCCGGTGGCGAAGTCGCTGGCCGAGGCGTACGTGTACGGGGACGCGGCCTGGCCCCGGCTGATCGTGGACGGCGGCCGGCCGGTCGGCTTCGTGATGGCCTTCTTCGACCTCCGCTTCCACCCCGAGCGGCCCGACGACCGCCTCCGCTCCGGCCTGTGGCGCCTGCTGGTCGACGCCGGGCAGCAGGGCGGCGGCTACGGCCGGTTCGCGGTCGAGCAGGTCTGCGCGGAGATCCGCCGCCGAGGCGGCACCCGGGCGACGGTCACCTACCACCCGGGCCCGGACGGCCCCGCCGGGTTCTACGCCCGGCTGGGCTTCCGCCCGACCGGCGAGCTGAGCGGCGACCAGGCCGTGGCGGAGCTCGACCTGTAGCCGCGTCGCCCGAGCCCCTTCGCCCGAGCCCCTTCGCCCGAGCCCCTTCGCCCGAGCCCCCTCGCCCGAGCGCCTTCGCCCGAGCCCCCGCGCCCGGGCCGGCTCAGTCGAGCAGCGCGGCCGCCTGCTCCCGGGCCTGCCGCAGCCATTCGGCGCGCTCGGCGGCGGGGGCGCCGGTGACGGTGCGGAACACCGTCCGCCGTACGTCGGTGACGCCGACGTACGGCAGCACGCAGGCCGCCCAGATCCGCTCCAGCGGGTCGCCGAACTCCTCGCGCTCCCGGGTCTCGGGGGTGTCCGAGGTGTTCAGCACCAGGGCCCGCCCGGCGCGCAGCAGTCCGGCGGGTTCGCCGTCGGCGGTGCCGAGCTTGTACGCGACGCCGGGGACCAGCACCCGTTGCACCCAGCCCGCCAGGACCGCGGGCGGCATGCCCCACCAGTTGGGGTGGATCAGCACCAGGGCGTCCAGGGTGGCCACCTCGGCGCGGTGCGCGGCGAGTTGCGGGTCGGTGGCGGCCCCGGCGTCGTCGACCGTGCCGGTCTCCCCGGCGGTGAGCAGCGGCGCGAACCCGTCGGCGTACAGGTCGTGCGCCCGGACCTCGCAGCCGCGCCCGCGCAGTTCGTCCACCACGGCCTGGTACAGCGCGTGGTTGAAGCTGCCCGGCCGCGGATGCGCCAGGTAGACCCCGATCCGTGTCATGTTCCGCCCCCCTCAGGCTGGTTGGAGGCCGATGCTACTGGTCGGCCGTTCCGGTGGCGGCCTGCGGCCCGCGGGGCGCCCGTCGACCCCGGCACTGTGTGCACACGCACGCAACCTCGGTACGATGAACGGCATGGACCGCGCCGATCTCTCCCTGGGCCCCCTGTCGGAGCAGGACCACGCCTTCTACGGCCTGGTCTGGGCCGGCACCACGCTGGCCGCCCGGGTGGACCGGGAGCTCGCCCGGGTACACGGGCTGCCGCTGTCCTGGTTCGAGGTGATGCTCTGGCTGGCCGGGCAGCGGGAGCCGGTGGCGGCCTCCGACCTCGGCGCCAAGACCATGCTGAGCCGCAGCCAGGTCTCCCGGGTGGTGGACGCCCTGGCCGGGCGCGGGCTGGTGGCCCGTACGCCCTCGGCCTCGGACGCGCGCTCGGTGCGGATCGAGCTGACCGAGCAGGGCCGTGCGCTCTTCGCCGAGGCGGACGCCACCCGGCGGGCCGTCCTGGCCCCGGTGTTCACCGACCGGCTGGACGCGGCGGACATCGCCGCCCTGGAGACGGTGTGGCGCAAGCTCAAGGCCTGAGCCCCGCCAGGGGGCGGGCGGCTACGCGGCGGCGGACCGTCCGGCGGCGCCGGCGATCACCTCGTCCAGCACCTCGCGGGAGCGCAGCAGATCGGTGATCATCCGGTCGATCCGGTCCCGCTCCGACGTGAGCTCCTCGACCAGCAGCGGGGTGGCGATCTCGTTCGGGCCGCCGTCGGAGTCCCGCATGCAGGGGAGGATCTTCTGGATGGTGCGGCTGTTCAACCCGGCGGCGAACAGCTCCTGGATGTGCACCACCCGGTCCACCGCCATCTCCGGGTACTCCCGGTGGCCGCCCGTGGTGCGCCGGGCGGCCAGCAGGCCCTGCTGCTCGTAGTAGCGCAGTGAGCGCTCGCTGACGCCGGTACGCCGGGCCAGTTCGCCGATCCGCATGCCGTCACCCCGCCGTTCCTGCCGAGGGCCTGAGAGCCGAAGCCTTGAACCTGACACCGATGTTAGCTTCTACCGTTCCGGCATGACGACGAACACGGAAACCAGCAGCCTCTTCCAGCCCACCCGCCTCGGCCCGCTGTCGCTCCCCAACCGCCTGGTGATGGCCCCGATGACCCGCACCCGGGCCGACGCCGACGGGGTCCCCGGCCCGCTGATGGCCACCTACTACCGGCAGCGCGCCGGCGCCGGGCTGATCATCGCCGAGGCCGCCACCCCGAACCCGGTCGGCCGGACCTACGCCAACATCCCCGCCGCGTACGCCCCCGAGCATGTCGCCGGCTGGCGCGGAGTGACCGGTGCGGTGGCCGGGGCCGGTGGCCGGATGTTCCTCCAGCTCCAGCACGGCGGTCGGATCGGCCACCCGGACAACAGCGGGCTGCACCCGGTGGCGCCCTCACCGGTCGCACTCCCGGAGCCGATCCACACCCCGGGCGGGCCGCGCGAGTCCGTCGTCCCGAGGGAGCTCACCGTCGAGGAGATCCGGCGGACCGTGGCCGATTTCGCGGCCGCCGCCCGCAACGCCGTCGAGGCGGGCTTCGCCGGGGTCGAGGTGCACGGCGCCAACGGCTACCTGCTGCACCAGTTCCTCGCGGCGAACACCAACCGGCGCACCGACGCCTACGGCGGCCCGGTCGCGCACCGGATCCGCTTCGTCGTCGAGGTGGTCCGGGCGGTCGCCGCCGAGATCGGCCCCGAGCGGGTCGGCCTGCGGCTCTCGCCCGGCAGCACCCTCCAGGGCATCGCCGAGGGCGACACCGCCGAGCTCTACCGCGCCCTGGTCGGCGAACTCGCCGGGGACGGCCTGGCCTACCTGCACCTGGTATTCGCCGACCCGGCGGACGCCGTCTTCCAGGAGATCCGCAAGACCTGGCCCGGTGCCCTGATCGCCAACCCCGCGCTCGGCTGGGGTGGGCCGCTGCCCGAGGACGGCGGCCGGGCCGCCGCCGAGGCGCTGCTCGCGGCCGGCGCCGACCTGATCTCCTTCGGCCGGGGCTTCCTGGCCAACCCCGACCTGGTCGAGCGCCTGCGCACCGGCGCCGCGCTCAACCCGCTCCGCGACGGGCTGATGTACTCCGACGGCCCCGAGGGCTACACCGACTACCCCGCGCTGGACGGACGAGTCTGATAACACGCCGCCGTGACCTCGCGCCCTACGGGGGTGGCGCGCGACGCGCGGCCGCTCGTGCCATGATCCCTGCATGGGTTCCAACGTTTTCTTCGACATCACCATCAACGACGAGCCGGCGGGCCGCATCGTCTTCAAGCTGTTCGACGACGTCGTCCCGAAGACCGCCCGCAACTTCCGCGAGCTGGCCACCGGCCAGAACGGCTTCGGCTACGAGGGCTCCGGCTTCCACCGTGTGATCCCCGCCTTCATGCTGCAGGGCGGTGACTTCACCAACCACAACGGCACCGGTGGCAAGAGCATCTACGGCGAGAAGTTCGCGGACGAGAACTTCCAGCTCAAGCACGACCGCCCGGGCCTGCTGTCGATGGCCAACGCGGGCCGGAACACCAACGGCTCGCAGTTCTTCATCACCACCATCGTCACCGACTGGCTGGACGGCAAGCACGTCGTCTTCGGCGAGGTCGTCGAGGGCATGGACATCGTGAAGAAGATCGAGGGCCTCGGCTCGCAGAGCGGCCGCACCTCGGCCACCATCAAGATCGCCAAGTCCGGCGTGGTCGAGTCCGTCTGACCGCAGCCCTCCTGGGCCCCTGACGCACACCACCGCCCCGGAGCGGGGAGTCGGATCTGCCGATCTCCCGCTCCGGGGCGGTGGTGTCTCCCGGTGCTGTCTCTCCCGGGGGTGCGCGCCCTAGGCCGAAGGACCGATGCCGGCAGCCCGCCGACCGGGTGGAGAATGGCCGGGTGGATCATGAAAACGCGTACGAGGAACTGCCCCCGGCCGTACGGGCGGCCTACCTGGAGCGGATCGGGGTGCCGGATCCCGGGGCGCCGTCGGCGGCGGGCCTGGCGCGCTTGCAGGAGGCCCATCTGCGGGCCGTCCCGTTCGAGAACCTGAGCGTCCACCTCGGCGAGCCGATCGTGCTGGACCCGGCGGCGCTGGTGGCGAAGGTCGTGGACCGTCGGCGCGGCGGCTTCTGCTACGAACTCAACGGCGCCTTCGCCGAGTTGCTGCGCTCGCTGGGGTACCGGGTGAGCCTGCTGGCCGCCCGGGTCTTCGGCGGGGAGCAGCCCGGGCCGCCGTTCGACCACCTGGCGCTGCGGGTCGACCTGGACGAGCCCTGGCTGGCCGACGTGGGGTTCGGCCGGTTCACCCGGCTCCCGGTGCGCCTGGACGGGCGCGCCGAGCAGTCCGACCCGCACGGCACGGTGCTGCTGCGGCCGTACGGCGACGACGGCGACCTGGACGTCCTGCTGGACGGGGTGCCGCAGTACCGGATCGGCCGACGCCCGTACCCGCTGGCCGACTTCGTGCCGACCTGCTGGTGGCACGCCACCTCGCCGAAGTCCCCGTTCGCCCGGGGGACCACCTGCTCGATGCTCACCGCGGACGGCGGCCGCGCCACCCTCAACGGCACCCGGCTGGTCCGCACCGCCCCCGACGGCACCCGCACCGAGGAGGAACTCACCGAGGCCGCCGCGCTGTCCGCGTACCGCGAGCACTTCGGCATCGTGCTCGACCGGCTGCCGGTGGCCGCCTCCGCCGGAACGAGCGGCAGCCCGACGGGCCCGGCCTGACGGCCGCCGGGGCCTGTCCGACGGACAGGCCCCGGGCGGCTACTTGAACTCGGGCACCGCGGTGTCGTTCTTGAAGGCCTCGAAGACCTGCTTGGACTTGGCCGCGTCCCACTGCACCGCCGACTCGCCGGTCTTGGTGTGGAAGTCGGCGTTGCCGATCGGGACGGTCATGCTCCTGCCGCCGCCGCCGTTGACGTCCTTCATGGCGAGGAAGAGCGAGCCCAGGTCGGTCAGTCCGCAGTCGTCGTCGACGATCAGGGTGCCGAGCGCCGAGTCGACCAGCGGGTAGAAGGTGAACGGGTTGAGCACGGTGCCCGGGGAGGCGGCCTGGTGGGCGAGGGCGCCGAGGAACTTCTGCTGGTTGCGCATCCGGCCGAGGTCCTGGTCGGCCATCTGGTGGCGCTGGCGGACGAAGGCCAGGGCCTGGGTGCCGTTGAGGGTCTGGTCGCCGGCCTTGAGGTCGAGGCCGGAGTCCTTGTCCTTGATGTCCTGGTCGATGTGCAGCTGGACGCCGCCGACGGAGTCGACGATGCCCGCGAACCCGGCGAAGCCGATCTCGGCGTAGTGGTCGATGCGGATGCCGGTGTTCACTTCGACGGTCTGCACCAGGAGCCGGCCGTTGCCGGTGGCGAAGGCCGAGTTGATCTTCGAGGTGGTGGCCTTGACGGTCTTCCCGGCGCTCGTCCTGAACTCGGGGATCGGCACCCAGGAGTCGCGCGGGATGCTCATCAGCGTGTTCCCGTGGTCCCCGATGTGCAGGATCATCATCGAGTCGCTGCGCTTGCCCTCGACGTCGTGGCCGGTGTGCATGGTGTCCATCTGGGACTCGCTGAGGCCCTCGCGGCTGTCGGAGCCGACGATCAGCCAGTTGGTGCCCTTGCCGGCGGCCGGGCGGCCCGGGTAGTCGGCCAGCACGTTCTCGTGGTTGAGCTTGGAGTCCGCCCAGAACCAGGTGGAGACGCCGGTCACCATGACGGCGATCAGCAGGCCGAAGACCGTCCACTTGACGATCCGCCGCCGCGGCCAGCGCCGGGCCTGCGTACCGCCCGGCCGCGCACCGGCGGGGCCGCCGGGTCCACCGGGGCCGCCGGGCCGGCCCGGTCCGCCCGGGCCGCCGGGGCCCGGCCGTCCGGGACCGCCGGGGGTGCCCTGCGGCGGGACGCCGCCGAGGCGGTGCGGCGGTTCCGGCTGCCGGGGGGCGGGCGCGCCGGCCCCGCGCGGGTTGAGGGAGGCCGGCAGCGGTGGCTCGGACGCCGCGCCGCCGCCGTTGCCTCCGTAGGGGTTGCCTCCGCCGCCCGGGCGGCCCTCCTGCCACGTGTTCATGCCGTCGAGGATGCCCGACCCCGGTCCGGCTGACTCCCCCCGGGGGGCCCGGCCGGGCCTCTTGTAGCAGTTTTGATGCACGTACCGGATCGTTCCGGCGTGAAACGCGCCCGTCACCGTCGTTCCGGCTGCCGAAACGATTCTTGACCGGTTCGAACGCACCGTGTTTGCATTTCGACATGGATCAGAGTTGGGCACTCACGCGTCGGCGCCACGTCGACCTCCAGCGTGTGTCCGGTTCGCTCTGTCGTCGTTGAAGCGCGCCCGTCGAGACCACCGACCCGCTTCCAGCCAGAGGTGAACCCATGGCCACCGTCCTGTCCGTTTCCGGCTCCCCGTCCGCCACCTCCCGTACCACCCGGCTGCTGCGCCACGTCGACGCGCGCCTGGTGGACCGCGGCCACCACGTCATCCCCTTCGAGGCCCGCAGCCTGCCCGCGCAGGCCCTGCTGTCCGGCGACTTCGACCACCCCGGGATCGTCGCCGTCACCGAGCTGTTCGCCCGCGCCGACGGCGTCGTCATCGGCACCCCCGTCTACAAGGCCGCCTACTCGGGCCTGCTCAAGGCCCTGCTCGACGTGCTCCCGCAGTACGCGCTGGCCGGCAAGGCCGTCCTGCCACTGGCCACCGGCGGCTCGCCCGCCCACGTCCTCGCCGTCGACTACGCGCTGCGCCCGGTGCTCAGCTCGATGGGCGCCGGCCACATCACCCAGGGCTGGTTCGTGCTCGACCGCCACATCACCGCCGGGGAGGACGGCCGGACCCTCGTCGAGTGCGAGACCGACGCCCAACTCGTCCCCGTCGTGGAGGGGTTCGCCGACGCCCTGGAACGGCTGGCCGCACCGGTGCTGACCGGCTGACCCGCCGCCGGCCCGACCCCGTACGGGGCGCCCCCGAGAAGGCTCGCGGCACCCCCTAGGGGAAAGGGGTGCCGCACCCGTAGAACCTTGGTTGCAGCGCTTCATTCCGACGGAGGACGAGCCGTCCGGGACCGGCTCCTAACGTGGTTCCTACATCCCCGCCCCACACAAGGCGGCCCGATCCGATCGGGTCCGCCGGCCGACCGCATCGGGAGGGTGGGGGTCGACGGGTGGGCCACTTCTTAGGAGACTCCAGTGACGACGGCAGCAGCCGTGTACGACCCCCAGCTTCCCGGCGGAGCGTCCGCCGTCGCCGCCTCGGCCCGCCAGGTGACCAAGGCCTACGGTTCGGGCGAGACCAGGGTGACCGCGCTCGACGCGGTCGACGTGGACATCCAGCGCGGCCGCTTCACCGCGATCATGGGCCCCTCCGGCTCCGGCAAGTCGACCCTCATGCACTGCCTGGCCGGGCTGGACACGGTCACCAGCGGTCAGATCCGGATCGGCGACACCGAGATCACCGGCCTCAAGGACAAGCAGCTGACCCGCCTGCGCCGGGACAAGATCGGCTTCATCTTCCAGGCGTTCAACCTGCTGCCGACCCTGAACGCGCTGGAGAACATCACGCTGCCGATGGACATCGCCGGCCGCAGACCCGACCAGGCCTGGCTGGACCAGGTGGTGGAGACCGTCGGCCTGGCCGGCCGGCTCAAGCACCGCCCCACCCAGCTCTCCGGCGGCCAGCAGCAGCGCGTCGCGGTGGCCCGCGCCCTGGCCGCCCGCCCCGAGATCATCTTCGGTGACGAGCCCACCGGGAACCTGGACTCCCGGGCCGGCGCCGAGGTGCTGACCTTCCTGCGCCGCTCGGTGGACGAACTGGGCCAGACCATGGTCATGGTCACCCACGACCCGGTCGCCGCCGGCTACGCGGACCGCGTGCTCTTCCTCGCCGACGGCGTGATCGTCGACGAGATGCACGCGCCGACCGCCGACTCCGTCCTCGAACGCATGCGCCGTTTCGACGGCAAGCGCACCAGCTGAGCGGCGGGACGACGAAACCATGCTGCTCAAGACCTCACTGCGGAGCTTCTTCGCCCACAAGGGCCGGATGGCGCTCTCGCTGATCGCCGTCGTGCTGTCGGTCGCCTTCGTGTCCGGCACCCTGGTGTTCTCCAACACCGCCACCAGCACCTTCTCCAAGCTGTTCGCCGCGACCGCCTCCGACGTCTCGGTCCAGCCGCCCAAGCCGGCCGAGGACGAGGATCCGCAGCCGGGGAGCAAGCCCGCCACCGTCCCTGCCGCGCTCGCCCAGCAGGTGGCCGCGCTGCCCGGCGTGAAGACCGCCGTCGGCCAGGTCATGGTCGGCAACGCGATCCTGGTCAACCCGGCCACGGACAAGCTGGTCGGCCCGACCAGCGGCGCGCCGACCCTGGTCGGCAACTGGACCGACACCCCGCGCAACGCGGTGAAGCTCACCTCCGGGCACGTCCCGCAGGGCTCCGGCGAACTGGTGCTGGACGCGGACACCGCCAAGAAGGCCAAGCTGGCCGTCGGCGACCGGATCCGGGTCGACAACGCGGGCGGCCAGCACCCGTACACGATCGTCGGCATCGCCACCTTCACCACCACCAACCCCGGTGCGGCGCTGGCCTTCCTGGACACCCCGACCGCCCAGCAGGTGCTGCTCGGCGAGCCGGCCTTCACCTCCGTCGAGGCCTACGGCGACGGCAGCCGCACCGACGACCAGCTCAAGGCCGACGCCCTCGCCAAGGTCGGCGGCGGCTACCAGGTCAAGACCGCGGCCGAGCAGAAGGACGAGAACACCAAGGCCATCGGCAGCGGCCTCGACTTCATGAAGTACGCGATGCTCGGCTTCGCCGGGATCTCGCTGATCGTCGGCGGCTTCCTGATCATCAACACCTTCTCGATGCTGGTCGCCCAGCGCACCCGTGAGATCGGCCTGCTGCGCGCCATCGGCGGCAGCCGCGCCCAGGTGAACGGCTCGGTGCTGGTCGAGGCGCTGATCCTGGGCGTGCTCGGCTCGACCCTCGGGGTGGCGGTCGGCCTCGGCGTCGCCGTCGGCCTGATCAAGCTGATGAACGCGATCGGCATGGACCTCAAGGCCAGCGACCTGGTGATCGGGCCCGACGTCTTCGTGGCCGGCTACGCGGTCGGCATCCTGATCACCGTCGTCGCCGCCTGGATCCCGGCCCGCCGGGCCAGCCGGATCGCCCCGATGGCGGCCCTGCGCGACCACGGCACCCCGGCCGAGGCCCGCTCCAACGTCGTCCGGACGATCCTCGGCCTGCTGCTCACCGGCGGCGGCGCCGGCCTGCTGGTGCTCGCCGGCCAGTCGGACAAGGCGGGCACCGGCGGGCAGCTCCTGGGCCTGGGCCTGCTGCTCACCCTGATCGGCTTCGTGGTGCTCGGCCCGCTGCTGGCCACCGTCGTCATCAAGGTGCTCGGCGCCCTGCTCCCGGCCCTGTTCGGGCCCTCCGGCAAGCTCGCCCAGCGCAACGCGATGCGCAACCCGCGCCGGACCGGTGCCACCGCCGCCGCGCTGATGATCGGTCTGGCGCTGGTGATCGGCTCCTCGGTGTTCAGTTCCTCGGCGGTGACCTCGGCGAGCGAGCAGATCGACCGCTCGGTGGGCGTGGACTACATCATCTCCGGCGGCCCGACCGGCGTCACCGGGGAGATGATCGACGCGGTGAAGCGGACCCCGGGCATCGACCACGTCACCACCCAGGTCGGGTTCGACAACGGGCGGATCCGGCTGGCCGACGGCCAGAAGGCGCGGACCAGGCTGACCGCGGTGCCGGCCGGCTTCTTCGGCACCGACTTCCACGCCACGGCCGTCGCCGGCTCGGTGGACTCGATCGGGACCGGCTCGCTGGGGATCGGCGAGACCTTCGCCAAGGACCACAACCTGAGGCTCGGCGACCAGGTCACCGTCGACTACGGCAGCGGCCGCACCCAGCAGCTCCCGGTCGGCGTGGTCTTCAAGAAGGGCGAGCTGTTCGGGGACGGCTCCTTCGTCGGCCTCGACACCGCGACCAAGGTGGTCCCGGCCGCCGACCAGACGGTCGGAACCTTCTTCGCCAAGGCCACCCCGGGCACCGACGTCGCCAAGACGCTCACCGCCCTGGAGGACGCGCTGCGGCAGTACCCGCAGCTGACCGTCAAGGACCAGGCCGGCTACAAGGAGCTCGTGCAGTCCCAGGTCAACACCCTGCTCTACCTGATCTACGGCCTGGTCGGCCTGTCGATCACCGTCGCGGTGCTCGGCGTGGTCAACACCCTGGCCCTCTCGGTGGTGGAGCGGACCCGCGAGATCGGCCTGCTGCGGGCGATCGGGCTCTCCCGCCGCCAGCTGCGCCGGATGATCCGGCTGGAGTCCGTGGTGATCGCCCTGTTCGGCGCGGTGCTCGGCACCGGGCTGGGGCTGGCCTGGGGCGTCACCGCCCAGCGGGTGCTGCGGGACCAGGGCCTCGGGACGCTCTCCGTCCCGACCACCACGGTCGTCGTGACGCTGGTCTCCTCGGTGGTGATCGGTCTGGTCGCCGCCCTCGTACCGGCCTTCCGGGCCGGACGGATGAACGTCCTCGCGGCCATCGCGACGGACTGACCCGGCGACGGGGGACGTCGGGTCACCCCACGGGGGAAACGGGGGAACGGGGGGAACGGGGGCGGGGGCCGGGTGCGCACGAGCACCCGGCCCCCGCGCCGTGCGTGCCGTCCGCCGTTCACCGGGCCCGCCGAACCCACCCCGAATCTGCACGCTTCCCCCGCCGATTCGGGCCCCGGCGCCCGGGGCGGTACGGTGATCCCGATCACGGCACCGGCGCCGCCCTCCAGGGGTGCTCGGAGCCACCGGACCGGGACAAGACGGATATGCGTCGACACCGGTACGGTTGGCCCCGATGAACACCAAGGCTGCTGAGGAGCTGCCGGCTGTTTCCGTGATCATGCCGGTGCTCAACGAGGAACGACACCTGCGCACGGCGGTCCGGCGCATCCTGGACCAGGACTACCCCGGACCGATGGAAGTGGTGATCGCCCTCGGCCCCTCCACCGACCGCACCGCCGAGATCGCGGCCGAGCTGGTGGCCGAGGATCCGCGGGTGCGCACGGTGGAGAACCCCACCGGCCGCACTCCCGCGGGGCTGAACGCCGCGATCCGGGGCTCGCAGTACCCGATAGTCGTACGGGTGGACGGCCACGGGCTGCTCACGCCCGGCTACATCGCCACCGCGGTCCGGCTGCTCGGCGAGATGGACGCCGCCAACGTCGGCGGCATCATGCACGCCGAGGGCGAGACCGAGTGGGAGAACGCGGTCGCGGCCGCGATGACCTCCAAGATCGGTGTCGGCAACGCGGCCTTCCACACCGGCGGCCTGGCCGGCCCGGCGGACACCGTCTACCTCGGGGTGTTCCGGCGCGAGGTGCTGGAGCGGCTCGGCGGCTACAACGAGGAGTTCATCCGCGCCCAGGACTGGGAGCTGAACTACCGGATCCGCCAGGACGGCGGCCTGGTCTGGTTCACCCCGCAGTTGAAGGTGACGTACCGGCCGCGGCCGTCCGTCAAGGCGCTGGCCAAGCAGTACAAGGACTACGGCCGGTGGCGCCGGGTGGTCACCCGCTACCACCGGGGCTCGGTCAACCTGCGCTACCTGGCCCCGCCGAGCGCGCTGCTCGCGGTGGTGCTCGGCCTGGTGCTGGGCGTCGCCGTCCACCCGGCCTTCCTCGCGGTGCCCGGCGTCTACCTGCTGGGCATCCTCGGCGGTGCCGCCGTCGAGGGCCGCGGCCTGTCGTTCCGGGCCAAGGCGCTGCTGCCGGTGGCGCTCGCGACCATGCACCTGAGCTGGGGCTTCGGCTTCATCACCTCGCCCCGCTCGCTGGCCCGCCGGGTGATAAGGAGCGTCGGCCCGTCCTCGAAGGACGTGCTCTCCCGGGCGAGTTGACGGCCGGACCGGCTACCGTCGGTCCGCATGGGGACAGTTGAGGACGGTACGGCCGCGGCCCGGATCGAGCCGGGCGCGGACGTCGACGAACGGGCCGTGCTCGGCGCCGGGACGCGGGTCTGGCACCTCGCCCAGGTCCGCGAGGACGCGGTGGTCGGCAGCGACTGCGTGATCGGCCGCGGCGCCTACCTCGGGCCGGGCGTGCGGATCGGGGACCGGGTCAAGGTCCAGAACCACGCGCTGGTGTACGAGCCGGCGGTGGTCGAGGACGGGGTGTTCATCGGCCCGGCCGCCGTGCTGACCAATGACCGCCACCCGCGCGCGGTCACCCCCGACGGCCGGCTCAAGGGCCGAACCGACTGGCACGCGGAGCCGGTGACGCTCCGCCAGGGCTGCTCGATCGGCGGCCGCGCGGTGCTGGTCGCCGGGGTGACGGTCGGCCGCTGGGCGCTGGTCGCGGCCGGGGCCGTGGTGCACCGGGACGTTCCGGACTTCGCCCTGGTGGCCGGGGTGCCCGCCCGCCGGATCGGCTGGGTCGGCCGGGCCGGTGAACCGCTCGGCCCGTCCGGCCAGGGGCTCTGGACCTGCCCGCGGACCGGCGAGCGGTACCGCGAGACGGACGGAACCCTCGCCCCGGTGTAACTACTTGGCGCACACGTCGACGTCGTCCGCCTGCACCCGCTGGAGGTCCTTCGGGGCCTCGGTCGGCTGCTGCGCGGGGGCCGTCAGGACGTCCTTGCCGAGGACCACCAGCAGCGGGTCCTTCGGGCCCGCCTTCGGGTTGGGCTTCACGGCGTCGGCGGGCAGTCCGAGGGCGGCGGCCAGCGCCGCGGCCTCGGCCTCCTGGCCAGCCGGGTGGGACACCGTGGTGGTCGCGGCCGGGGGCGCGTCGGGGCCGACCGCGGCCTTGGCGAAGCCCTTGCCCTTGAGCTTCTCCACCGTCGGCCCGGACTGTCCGCGGGTCCCGCTGCCGTTGCGCACCGTCACCTGGACGCCCTTGGCGTCCACCGCCGGGGCGGTGGTGCTCGGCGCGGCCGAGGCCTCCGGGGGCGCGGCCGGAGCGGCGGAAGCGGCGGAAGCGGCCGTTTCGGTCAGCGAGCGGTCGCCCGCGATCATCGAGAACACCTGCCCGGCGTCCGGCTGGCGCAGGATCAGCCGGTCCTTGTCGCTGGGGTCGTCCAGCACCGGGACGGTGGTGAAGGTGATGTTCTTGGTGTCCACCTTGCTGATGTCCTGGGCCAGGTTCTTGAGCTTGTCGACGCTGCCGATGCCGGAGTCCACGGTGAGCGCCTTGGTGGCGGCGTCGGCGAGCTGGTAGAGCTTGCTCGGGCTGGTCAGGGTGTCGTCGCTCTTGATCTTGCGGATCATCGAGCTGATGAACTGCTGCTGGAGCGGGATCCGGGTGAGGTCACCGCCGAAGCCGACCGCGTGCCGGGTGCGGACGAAGGCCAGCGCCTCCTCGCCCTGGACGACATGGCGGCCCTTGGCCATCTTGAGGTGCGAGTCCTTGTCGTCGATGTCCTTGGCCGCGCAGACCTCGACCCCGCCGACGGCGGTGGAGAGCGTCTTCACCGCCTCGAAGTCGACCTGCACGAAGTGGTCGACCCGGATACCGGTCAGCTTCTCCACCGTCTTCCAGGTGCAGCCGGCGTCGCGCCCGCCCTGGCCGAGGCTGGTGTTGAACATGTCCCGCGCCGTGCCCGGGATCTTCCTGCCCTTGTCGTTCTGGCACTCCGGTATCGGCACCATCAGGTCGCGCGGGATGCTGACCACGGTCGCGTTGGAGCGGTCCTTGGCGACGTGGAACAGCAGGGTGGTGTCGGCGTGCCCGGTGCTGCCCTCGTCGCCGTACTCGCGGCCGAGGCCCTGCCGGCTGTCGGTGCCGATCACCAGGATGTTCAGCGCGTCCCCGGCGGCCTTGGGCCGCTCCTCCTCGTTGCCCAGCTGGACCTTGACCGAGGTCAGGTTGCTGTTGAAGTGCTGGTACAGGTAGTAGGCCCCGCCGCACCCCGCGACCATCACCAGGGCGCCCGTCCCCGCCGTCCACTTGAGCACCCGGCGGCGGCGCTGCCGCTTGGCGGCCGCGGCCCGGCGCTTGGCTTCCCGTCGACTCTCCCCGCTGAACCGACCGGTGTTCGTTTCGTCCTGCTGCACGGGGATTCCCTACGTCCGGCCGGTCACGGAGGCCGACCCGTCGGGCGACGGGTCGATCCGGACACACTAGACGAGCCGAACGGGGGAATTGTTCCGAGTGTGAGCTCAGTCATGTTTGAGCAATGAAAAAGCAAAGCCCAGCGGCGAGTTCAGTGCTGGGCGCAGGCATCCACGTCCGCGGTACGTCCCTCGAAAGTGGGCGAGGCGCCCGCCGAGGGTGACGCCGTGGCCCGGTCGGAGCCGGCCCCAGCCCCCGCTCCCGCCCCCGCCCCCGCCCCCGCCCCTGCTCCCGCCCCCGCCCCCGCCCCCGCGTCCGGCGCGGGCGCCGAGCCGGGCGGCCGGAGGGCCAGCGGCCGGTCGGCCCGCAGCGCCTCGAACAGCTGGGTGGTCTGCGGCTGGACGAACTCGTCCCGGTCCGAGTCGTAGCGGTACGGGCGGCGCGGCGCCGTCAGGAACACCACGTCCCGGGAGGGGATGCCGCGCAGGTCCTGGGTGAGGTCGTACAGCGCGCCGAGCGAGGACAGGCCACCGTCCGCCTTCACCGAGGAGGTGGCCGCGTCCAGCACCGGCCACAGCTTGGCCGGGTTCAGCAGCACCCCCTGCGACTGCACCTTGCGGATCAGCGAGGCCAGGAACTGCTGCTGGCGGCCCATCCGCTGGGTGTCGCTGCCGTCGCCCAGGCTCTCCCGGGCCCGGACGTAGCCGAGCGCCTGCTCGCCGTGCAGCAGCTGACGGCCGGCCGGGAGGTCCAGCTTGGCGTCCTTGTCGTGGATCGGCTGCGGCACGCACACCTCGACCCCGCCGATCGCGTCCACCATCGTCTTGAAGCCGCTGAAGTCGAGGATCACGTAGTGGTCGATCCGGATGCCGCTCAACTGCTCGACGGTGCGGATCGAGCAGGCCGGACCGCCCAGCTCGAACGCCCAGTTGAACTGCATCGTCCCCGGCTTGCTGCGGCTGCCGTCCGGCTTCTCGCAGGAGGGCACGGTGACCATCACGTCGCGCGGGACGGAGACCGCCGTCGCGTGCTTCCGGTCGCCGGCCAGGTGCAGCAGGATCGTGGTGTCCGAGCGCTGGGCACCGGCCTCGCCGCCGTAGGAGGAGTTCGAGCCGGAGCGGTCGTCACTGCCGATCAGCAGGATGTTCTCGGCGCCCTCGGCCCCCGGCGCCCGGCTCGGGCGCTCGGCCTCCAGCTCGGCGAGCAGCCGGTCGGTGGCCGAGTCCGTCCTGATGTTGCCGTCCAGCTTGCGGTAGGCGATCCAGAGCAGCACGCCGGTGGCGACCAGCAGGAACGCGACGGCGCCGGCGGTGATCATCAGCCACCGCCGGCGCCTTCGCGGGCGTCCCGGTCCGCTCGGGGGAGCGTGCTCCGGGGGAGTCTGGTCGGTCGGGGGGTGCTCGGTGTCGTCCTCGGCCATGGCAGGGATCCCTACCCGCCGGGACCGTCCCGGGGTCAGCCGAGGCGCACAGTCACCCGTTCGGATTCGGAGCGCTTCTCCCACTGCCCGGCGTCCAGCCCCTGGGAGTTGCGGCACAGCACCACCGAGGCGCCGGCCGCCAGCGGGGCCAGCAGGCCGGCCTCCAGGCCCGTCCAGTCGTCGAAGGAGAGGGTGGACATCACCCGGTCCCCGGGCTTGAGGCCGATCCGCGCGGCGCCCTCCCGGGCCAGCGCGACGGTCTGCTCACCGGTCAGTTTCAGCGGCAGCCCGTCCACCGAGGTCTCCAGCGCCTGCCCGTCCGGGGCGACGGGGGAGTACGGCGCGAAGCGGTCGCCCTGGCCGGGCACCTCGGCGGCGTAGTCCAGGAAGCCGTCCGGGCGGTGCGGGAAGCGGCCGCCGAGCGGGCGCAGGGCGAGCGCGACCCGCTCGCCCCCACAGGCCTGGGCGGCCTCCAGGCCGTCCGGACCGCTCACCACCAGGTCGGCGTCGGCCGGGTCGCCGGCCGGCACCGCCGTCACACCGACGGACCAGCAGGCCAGCAGCCAGACGGCGCTCTGCCAGTGCGCGGGCAGCAGCAGCACGGCGCGGTCGTCCGGACCGGCGTTCAGCTCGTCCTGGAGGAGGTTGGCGGTCTTGGCGACCCAGTTGTCGAAGGTCCGGGCGGACAGCTCCACCCGTTCGCCGGTGGCGTCGTCGTAGAAAGTGACCAGCGGGGCCGCGGGATCGACCGAAGGGGTGCCGCCGCGCAGGTATGCGTGCAGCAGCTCGACGGGGGTGCGGGCATCGGCAGCGAATGGCGCAGTCATGGTGCGCCCCAGCCTACGGCCTTCGGGTGGTAGGCCGGGAGGGGTGGCCGAGTGGGCGCGGGGCGGCGTGGCGGGCGGTCCGGTTTGCGGCGACGATCCCCTTCATGCACCTCTCCATCAAGGCCGCGCGCCTCCCGCTCCCGGCCGCGCTGCTCGCCGGCTGCACCGCCGCCCTGCTGCTCCAGCCCGCTCCCGCCGCCTCCGCCGTGCCCCTTGCCCCAGGTGGCGAGCACCGTGACTTCCCCGGCGGCGGCCGGACCGTCTCGCTCCGGCTCCCCGACGGGCACGGGCTCCCGGCGAGCACGACCGGGCCCTTCGAACTCCTCGGCGTCGGCTGGGACGGACTGGCCGGAGCGCTGGACGGCGGCAGCCTCCGGGTCCGCACCCGGGACGCGGGCACCGGCCGCTGGAGCGACTGGCACACCCTGGAGACCGACACCGACGACGGCCCCGACCGCGCCCCGCACGGCGCCACCGCCCCGCTGTGGACCGGCCGCAGCGACGGCGTCGCCGTCGAGTTCCGGCCCGGCCCGGCCGGACCGCCGCCCGGACTGCGGCTCGACCTCGTCGACCCCGGCGCCGGCGCACCCGCCCCGGCCGCCACCCGGACGGTGCCCGCGGCACCCGCCGCCGAGGACGGCCACCAGGCGCCGCGCCCGGCGATCGTCACCCGGGCCGGCTGGGGCGCCGACGAGTCCCTGCGCGACCCGGGCTTCGAGTACACCGGCCCGGTCCGCGAGGTCTTCGTCCACCACACCGCGACCGCCGCCGACTACGCCTGCTCCGACGCCCCCCGGGTGATCAGGGGCATCTACCAGTACCACGTCAGGACCAGCGGCTGGCGGGACATCGGCTACAACTTCCTGGTCGACCGCTGCGGCACGATCTACGAGGGCCGGGCCGGCGGCGTCGACCAGCCCGTCCACGGCGCCCACACCCTCGGCTTCAACACCGACTCCTCCGGCGTCGCCGCGATCGGCACCTACGTCGACGCCACCCCGCCGCAACCCCTCCTCGACGGCCTCGCCGCGATCGCCGCCTGGAAGCTCGGCCTCACCGACCGGCCCGCCGACGGCCGCACCAGA
Source organism: Kitasatospora sp. NPDC098652 (assembly GCF_044760155.1). Taxonomy (NCBI): domain Bacteria; kingdom Bacillati; phylum Actinomycetota; class Actinomycetes; order Kitasatosporales; family Streptomycetaceae; genus Kitasatospora; species Kitasatospora sp. NPDC098652. The sequence goes on along the minus strand of NZ_JBIWAQ010000037.1, from coordinate 26,414 downwards.
CTCACCTCCGCCTCCGACGCCAGCCGCTACCCCAAGGGCACGGTCGTCGACTTCGACGCGATCTCCGGCCACCGCGACGCCTTCAACACCGAATGCCCCGGCAAGGCCCTCTACACCCGGCTCCCCGAACTCCGCACGGCCGCCGCCCTGCTCCAGGCTTCCTAGCGCCCGCCCTCGAACTCCTGCCCCCGCCCCACGTATCGTTCATGGCCTCAGGCACCCCAGGAGGCGACGGCAGTGACGGGCGGCGAAGCGGTACGGCGCTGGCGGCCGGGCTTCCCGCTCGACCCGGTCCGGACCCTGCTGCCGCTGCGCCGGGGCCCCGCCGACCCCTCGTACCGCACCACCGGCGACGGCGCCGTCTGGCGCGCCTCCCGCACCCCGGCCGGCGTCGGCACCCTGCGGGTGCTGCCGCGCCCCGGTGCGGGCGAGGTGGAGGCGACCGCCTGGGGCCCGGGCGCCCAGTGGCTGCTGGACCGGCTGCCCACCCTGCTCGGCGCCGAGGACCACCCGGAGGCGCTGGTGCTGCCCCCCGGCCCGCTCCGGGACGCCCAGCGCCGCACCATCGGGGTGCGGCTCACCCGGACCGGCCTGGTCCTGGAGTCGCTCGTCCCCGCGATCCTGGAACAGAAGGTCACCACCGACGAGGCCTACCGCGCCTGGCGCACCCTGCTGCGCGACTTCGGCACCCCGGCCCCCGGCCCGGCCGAGGGCATGCGGGTGGCCCCGTCGGCCCGCGACTGGGCGATGATCCCGAGCTGGGAGTGGCACCGCGCGGGCGTCGACCCCAAGCGCTCGGCCACGGTCCAGCGCGCCGTCCGGCTGGCCCCCCGCCTGGAAGAGGCCTCCACCATGGCCCACGAGGAGTCCTTCGCCCGCCTGACGGCCGTCCCGGGCATCGGCACCTGGACCGCCGCCGAAACCCTCCAGCGCAGCAACGGCGACCCGGACGCCGTCTCGGTCGGCGACTTCCACCTCCCCAACCTGGTCGGCTGGGCGCTGGCCGGCCGCCCCCGCAGCGACGACGCCCAGATGCTCGCCCTGCTGGAGCCCTACCGCCCCCACCGCCACCGCCTCTGCCGCCTCCTCCTCGCCACCGGCACCCACGCCCCCCGCTACGGCCCCCGCCTCACCCCCAACGACCACCGAACCCGCTGACCCGAAGCCCCACACGGGCGCGCGGCCCAAAGCCCGCGCGCCCACACCAAAACCCACCCCCGCACCAACCAACCCACCCCCACCACCCCCTCCCCTCACCCGCCCAAGGCGAGAGGGACGCGCTGCGGGAGGGGGCGGTGGAGGGGGTGGGTGCGGAGAGGGGCGTGACGGGTGATTTTCAGACCGCCAACGGCGAGCACCCCCCACCATGAGGGTCGGCGGTCCGAAAATCACCCAGCCCCCGGAGCGCCCACCCCCGGAACCGCCCCCGGACCCACCCACCCTCCCGAAAGCCCACCCCCACACCCCAGCCCCGCGCAGCGGCCTTCACCGCGGCACAACCACCACCCCCACCCCGAAGTACTGCCGATCCCCACACCCCCGACCCCCCACCGAACACCCCCCACCCACCCCACCTGCCCCAGCCGCCGCCCCCGCCACCACGCCCGCCAACTCCCCCGCCCCGGCCCCCGGGTGCAGCGCCGCCGCCACAGCGACCGCCCCCGTCACATGCGCCGCCGCCATCGAGGTCCCCGCCAGCGCCGCGTACTGCCCACCCGGCCAGTCCGAGACGATCGCCCCCTGCGGCCCCCCGTCCGGGTCGCCCCCGGGGGCCGCCAGCGAAACCCTGCCCCGCCCGTAGTTGGTGTAGGAGGACGGCCGCCCGTCCCGGTTGACGGCCGTGACGGTGAGGACCCCGGGCAGCTCGCCGGGAAGGCGAATGCACTCGGTGCCCAGGTGGCGAGTCAGGGCCGGCCCGGAGACCCGGTCGTTGGGGCTGCGCTCGTCGGTCCGGGCCGCGCCGAGGTCCTGTCCGTCGTTGCCGGCCGAGGCCACCACCACCGCCCCCTTGCGCTGGGCGTACGCGACCGCCCGCCCGACGGCCGCGATCAGGGCCGCCTGGTCCTGGTCCTCGGGGCAGTTGTACTTCCACGGGTCGGCGAAGTAGCTGTCGTTGACGGCCTTGGCCCCGTGGTCGGCCGCCCAGAGCATCCCGCAGACGATGTTCTCCGCGTAGTACTGCCCGAGCGGCCCGAGCAACCGCACGGCGGCGATCCGCACCCCGGGAGCGACCCCGGTGACACCCTGCCCGTCGCGGGCCGCGCCGATGATCCCGGCGACGTGGGTGCCGTGCCCGCTCTCCACCACCCCGGGGTCGGGCCGCCAGGCGCCGGTACGGGAGTCGGGGCGGCCGTCGGCGCAGGAGGCCGAAGCCTTGGGGTCGACGGCCGCCCGCAGGTCCGGGTGGGTGTCGTCGACGCCCGAGTCCAGTACGGCGACCAGCACCTTGCGCATCGCCTCGACCCCTGGCGCACCGCCTCCCGCACCGCCTCCGGCGGTGTCCCCGGTCCGCCCCGGCTCCGCGTGCACCATGCTCAGGTTCCACGCCGCGCCCTCCCCCGGATCCGGAACCGTCGTCGTCCCGCCGTCCCGCCCCTGAACACCCCACCCCCCACCCCCAGCCGTGCCACCCCCAACAGCCCCAACAGCCCCGACACCCCCACCATCCCCGACAGCCCTAACACCCCTATCAACCCCAGCACCCCCGCCCACCGCATCCCCCGCCGCAAAGTCCCCCGCCCCGTCCACCGCCCGCGGCGGCCCCACCACCGGCGCCGTCCGGGTGGCCCCGACCGCCGCGATCCCGGGCCGGGCCCGCACCCGGTCCGCGAAGCCGCCGGTCGCGTACGCCAGCACCGCCCCGATCTGCGGGTACTCCTGCACCACCTGCCCGCCCGCCGCCCGGCTCTCCGCCCCGGCCAGGGCGGCACCCGCCGCATCGTCCTGCCGGGCCAGCACCAGATAGCTGAGGTACGAACGTCCGGGCCCGGAGGCGTACGGCAAGGCACCGCCGAGCACCAGCGCCGTGAGCAGCATCGCCAGCAGCGCCCGGGTGGGCCCGCACACCCTGCGCCGACGGCTCCCCGGCCGCCGACCCCCGTGAACGGCCCCGGACCGGTGCGCCTGCGCCATCCCACGCCCTCCGCTCATCGGTCCGGTCTCGGTCACGGATTGATCACGCGCCCGATTCCTCACCATATGAGCGGATCATCATTCCCGCTCCCGCAGTTACACCCACCCCAACCACCCACCCCAACCACCCACCCCAACCACTCACCCCGTAACACCCCGCCACCACCCCACTTGTCAGCCCCACCCGGCACCATGGGGACATGGCGCCCCCGCACCCGACCCCACCCGGCGACCCCACCCCCGCCGACTCGCCCAACCCCGGCGACCCCGCCCCCCTGGCCGGCTTCGCCCCCGCCACCCGGGCCTGGTTCACCGGCGCCTTCTCCGCCCCCACCGCCGCCCAGTCCCAGGCCTGGCACGCCATCCAGCAGGGGACCGACGTCCTGGTGGTCGCCCCCACCGGCTCCGGCAAGACACTCGCCGCCTTCCTCGCCGCCCTCGACCGCCTGAGCAGCACCCCGCCCCCCGCCGACCCCAAGCGCCGCTGCCGGGTGCTCTACGTCTCCCCGCTCAAGGCCCTCGCGGTGGACGTCGAGCGAAACCTCCGCGCCCCGCTGACCGGCCTGCGCCAGGCCGCCGTCCGGCTGGGCCTGCCCGAGCCCGAGGTCCAGGTGGCGATCCGCTCCGGCGACACCCCCGCCGCCGACCGCCGCCGCTTCGCCACCCACCCGCCGGACATCCTGATCACCACCCCCGAGTCACTGTTCCTGCTGCTCACCTCGGCCTCCCGGGAGGCCCTGCGCGGAGTGGACACGGTGATCCTGGACGAGGTGCACGCGGTCGCCGGCACCAAACGCGGCGCCCACCTGGCCCTCACCCTGGAGCGGCTGGACGAGCTGCTGGACCGCCCGGCCCGCCGGATCGGCCTGTCCGCGACGGTCCGCCCGGTCGAGGAGGTGGCCCGCTTCCTCAGCCCCCAGCGCGGCGCCGTCGTCGTCCAGCCGCCCGCCGCCAAGCAGTTCGACCTCTCGGTGGTCGTCCCCGTCCCCGACCTGGACGACCTGCCCGCCGCCCCGGCCACCGGCGGGGCCGCCGGCTCCGACCCGCAGCGTCAAGCCTCGATCTGGCCGCACGTCGAGGAGCGGATCGTCGACCTGGTCGAGGCGCACCGCTCGACCATCGTGTTCGCCAACTCCCGCCGCCTGGCCGAGCGTCTGTGCAACCGGCTGAACGAGATCGCGTACGAGCGCGCCACCGGCACCGCCGCCCCCGAGGCGCACGCCCCGGCCGAGCTGATGGGCGGCTCGGGCGCCGCCAGGGGCGTGCCCCCGGTCATCGCCCGGGCCCACCACGGTTCGGTCTCCAAGGAGCAGCGCTCCCTCGTCGAGGAGGAGTTGAAGGCCGGTCGGCTGCCCGCCGTGGTCGCCACCTCCAGCCTGGAGCTGGGCATCGACATGGGCGCGGTGGAACTCGTCGTCCAGGTCGAGTCCCCGCCCTCGGTCGCCTCCGGACTGCAGCGGGTCGGCCGGGCCGGTCACCAGGTCGGGGCCGTCTCCACCGGCGTCTTCTTCCCCAAGTACCGGGGCGACCTGGTGCAGTCCGCCGTGGTCACCGAGCGGATGCGGGAGGGCCGGATCGAGGCCCTGCGGATCCCGCGCAACCCGCTGGACGTGCTGGCCCAGCAGTTGGTCGCGATGACGGCCCTGGACTCCTGGCCGGTGGACGAGCTGCTCACCGTGGTCCGCCGCGCCGCGCCCTTCGCCACCCTCCCGCAGTCCGCCTTCGACGCCGTGCTCGACATGCTGGCCGGCCGCTACCCCTCGGACGCCTTCGCCGAGTTGCGCCCCCGCCTGGTCTGGGACCGGGTGGCCGGCACGGTCACCGGCCGCCCCGGCGCCCAGCGCCTGGCCGTCACCTCCGGCGGCACCATCCCCGACCGCGGCCTGTTCGGCGTCTTCATCGCCGGAGCAGACCCCAAGAAGAAGGGCGGCGGCCGGGTCGGGGAGCTCGACGAGGAGATGGTCTACGAGTCCCGCGTCGGCGACGTCTTCACCCTCGGCACCACCTCCTGGCGGATCGAGGAGGTCACCCACGACAAGGTGCTGGTCACCCCCGCCCCCGGCATCCCCGGCCGGCTCCCGTTCTGGAAGGGCGACACCCTCGGCCGCCCGCTCGAACTCGGCCGCGCCCTGGGCGCGTTCACCCGCGAGCTGGGCGCGCTCACGCCCGAGGCCGCCACCGCGCGCCTCAAGCGGGCCGGCCTGGACGACTGGGCGGCGGCCAACCTGCTGGACTACCTCGCCGAGCAGCGGACGGCCTGCGGCCACCTCCCGGACGACCGCACCATCGTGGTCGAGCGCTTCCGGGACGAACTGGGCGACTGGCGGATCGTCATCCACTCCCCCTTCGGCGCCCAGGTGCACGCCCCCTGGGCGCTCGCCCTCGGCGCCCGGCTGCGCGAGAAGCACGGCCTGGACCCGCAGGTCATGCACGCCGACGACGGCATCGTGCTCCGCCTGCCCGACGCGGACCTGCTCGCCCCCGACTTCGATTTCAGCGGCCCCTCGGACCAGGCGGGTTCCGACGAGGCCCCGGTCGGCGCCGACGCCGCCCTGTTCGAGCCGGACGAGATCGAGCAGCTGGTCACCGAGCAGGTCGGCGGCTCCGCCCTGTTCGCCTCCCGCTTCCGCGAGTGCGCCGGCCGCGCCCTGCTGCTCCCCCGCCGCAGCCCGGGCCGCCGCACCCCGCTGTGGCAGCAGCGCCAGCGCGCCGCCCAACTGCTCGAGGTCGCCTCCGAGTACGGCTCCTTCCCGATCGTCCTGGAGGCCGTCCGGGAGTGCCTCCAGGACGTCTTCGACGTCCCCGGCCTGGTCGAGCTGATGGCGGACCTCGAATCCCGCGCCGTCCGCCTGGTCGAGGTCACCACCCCCGAGCCCTCCCCCTTCGCCCGCTCCCTGTTGTTCGGCTACGTCGCCCAGTTCCTCTACGAGGGCGACTCCCCGCTCGCCGAACGCCGGGCCGCCGCCCTGTCGCTGGACTCCCGGCTGCTGTCGGAGCTGCTCGGCCAGGCCGAGCTGAGCGAGCTGCTCGACCCGCAGGTGCTCGCCGAGCTGGAGGCCGAGCTCCAACGCCTCACCCCCGAGCGCCGGATCAGGGACGCCGAGGGCGTCGCCGACGCGCTGCGCCTGCTCGGCCCGCTCACCGAGGCCGAGTTGACGGCGCGCGGTGCCGAGCCGCTCTGGCCCCTGGAACTGGAGGCCGCCCGCCGGGTGATCCAGGTCCGGATCGCCGGCGAGCAGCGCTGGGCCGCGATCGAGGACGCCGGACGGCTACGCGACGCCCTGGGCACCCCGTTGCCGGTGGGCGTCCCGGAGGCCTTCACCGAGCCGGTCAAGGACCCGTTGGGCGACCTGCTGGCCCGGCACGCCCGCACCCACGGCCCGTTCACCGCCGCCGAGGCCGGCGCCCGCTACGGCCTCGGCACCGCCGTCGTCACCGGCACCCTGCACCGGCTCACCGCCGCCGGCCGCCTGGTCCAGGGCGCCTTCCGGCCCGCCGAGAGCCATACCGCCACCGCCGAGTGGTGCGACGCCGAGGTGCTGCGCCGGCTGCGCCGCCGCTCGCTGGCCGCGCTGCGCCAGGAGGTGGAGCCCGTCCCGCCGCGCGCCCTGGCCGCCTTCCTCCCGCAGTGGCAGCACCTGGCCGGCCACCGGCTGCGCGGCCCGGACGGCCTGCTCCGGGTGGTCGAACAGCTCCAGGGCACCGCCCTGCCCGCCTCCGCCCTGGAGAAGCTGATCCTCCCGGCCCGGCTCGCCGACTACTCCCCCGGCCTGCTGGACGAGCTGATGGCAGCCGGCGAGATCGGCTGGTGCGGCGCCGGCGCCCTGCCCGGCAAGGACGGCTGGCTCAGCCTGCACCTGGCCGAGAACGCCCACCTGCTGCGCCCGGAGCCCGTCCCGCCCGCGCTCACCCCGCTGCACAGCGCCCTCCTGCAGGCCCTGGCGGGCGGCTACGGCCTCTTCTTCCGCCAGCTCGTCCAGCAGCTCCCGGAGGAGACCCCGGAGCCCGAGGTCGTGACGGCCCTCTGGGACCTGGTCTGGGCCGGTTACGTCAGCAACGACACCCTGGCCCCGCTGCGCGCCCTGCTCGGTTCCGGCCGGACGGCGGGCGCGACCGCCCACCGAGCCCCCCGGGCGACCCCGCGCGGCCGCTACGGCGGCGCCGGCCGCGCTTTCGGCCGGGCCGGCGGGGCACTGCGCAGCGGCCCGCCGACGGTGGCCGGGCGCTGGTCGCTGCTGCCCGCCTTCGCCACCGATCCGACCGTCCGGGCGACGGCCCGGGCGCAGAGCCTGCTGGACCGGCACGGTCTGCTGACCCGCGGCACGGTGGCCGCCGAACGGGTGCCCGGCGGCTTCGCCGGGGTGTACCGGGTGCTCGCCGCGATGGAGGAGCGCGGCCGGGCCCGCCGGGGCTACTTCGTCGAGGGCCTGGGCGGGGCCCAGTTCGCCATGGAGGGCGCGGCCGACCGGCTGCGCTCGGTCAACGGCCGGCTGGAGCGGGCCCGGGCCACCGAGTGGCCGGCCGCCCCGGCCGCCGAGCCGCCGCAGCTGCTGGTGCTGGCCGCCGCCGATCCGGCGAACGCCTACGGCGCCGCGCTGCCCTGGCCCGAGCCGCCCGCCGCCACGGGTGCCACGGACGCCAAGGCGCACCGCCCGGGCCGCAAGGCGGGCGCCCTGGTGGTCCTGGTGGACGGTGAGCTCGCGCTGTACGTGGAGCGGGGCGGCAAGTCCCTGCTGGCCTGGCCGGAGGACGACGCGACCCTGGCCCTGGCCACCGGGGCACTCGCGGGGGCGGTCCGCGCGGGGGCGCTCGGCAGCGTCACGGTCGAGCGGGCCAACGGCCGGCCCGCCCTGGGCTCCGAGCTCGGCCGTGCCCTGGAGGAGGCCGGCTTCCACGCCACCACCCGCGGGCTCCGGCTGCGCCCCTGAGGCGTGTCCGGTGGATCGGGCCGGGCCGCAGGGTCCGGAACCGGAGAACGCCGGAGGCCGCGGAGTCAACGACCCCGCGGCCTCCGGCCACGTCTTTTCACCCGATCGGCGGAGGCTGCGCCTCCACCCGGCCCACGGCCTCCTCGCGCGGGCGCCGGGCCGGTCCGGTCGCGTTCCGGTCGGCATGGACCGGAATCAGACCGAGCCCCCAGCCGCCGGCCGCCAGCAGGCTGAGCACCGCACTGTCGGCGAGCTGCCCCCGGACGGCCACCGACCACCAGGCGAGCCCGCCCGCGAGTGCCACCAGGACCCAACGGGCCGGCCAGGGCACCAGCCGCCGCAGCCGTATTCGGGCCACCGCGCACACCGTCGCGAGTCTCCGCACGACCGCCCTCCTCCGCTCGCCCCGGGGTTCCTCGGGCCCGTCGTGGGACGGGCACCCGGGAGGTGCGAGGCCGGGTCAGGCAGCGACCACGTCCATCGCGGCGGCCTTGGGCGACATGTTCGCCCGGTCGGCGCCGGGGGCGGGCAGCGGAACCGGTTCGAGTACCGGCCTCAGCAGATCACCTTCGGAGAGGGTGGCCATCGCCGCAAGTTCGGCGAGCGACAGCTCGTCGCTGACCTCGCGCATGACCTCGGACATCCGGACGTCGAGTGCGTCGCAGATGGCGGAGAGCAGCTCCGAGGAGGCCTCCTTCTGTCCCCGCTCGACCTCGGAGAGGTACCCGAGCGAAACCCTGGCGGCCGCCGACACCTCGCGGAGTGTGCGGCCCTGGCGTTGGCGCTGCCGACGCAGTACATCGCCCAGTAGGCGACGGAGCAGGATCATCGGTGCCTCCCTCCTCGGACTGCGGATCGAGATGTCACGCCCCCACCGTACCGCCTTGCCCGCTTCGCGTGCGGGGACCCTGGTCGTGTTCACTCTGGGCTGCAAGGCCGTCCCCCTCCTCGTGCCGGTGTCGTACCCGGGTTCGCGGGCCCCTCGTGGTACCCGACTCGGCCCGCCCGGCCACCGTCACGCAACTCGTTCGCCACCTGGTTTCTGCCCAACCAGGCCGTTGGATGTAACACGATCCTCCAGCTGTGTCATACCCCGCGCGCCGGTTCGGCAGATCTCGGTTGGGTGGAGATCCGTCCGCGGGCCCCGTCATCGAGCGAGCCGGCCGACGAGCAGCTGCAGTGCGGCGGTCACCGCACCGTGACGGATTGTGGCACGGGCGCCGGACAGCAGGGGCGAACTGACCAGAGTTCCCCCCGGACCTGCGACCGCCAGGTGTACCGTGCCCACCGGCTGCCCGTCCTGCGGCTCCGGGCCTGCCACGCCGGTCGTCGCGAGCCCGTACGTGGCCCCCAGCAACCCGCGCACGCCCTCGGCCATCTGCCGGGCCACCACCGGGTGAACCGGACCGTACACGTCCAACAGGCCCTCGTCCACACCGAGCACCGAGGCCTTCACCTCGGTCGCGTAGGCGGTGACCGACCCGCGGAAGGTCGCGGACGCCCCCGGGACGTCCACCAGGGCGGCGGCCAGCAGCCCGCCGGTCAGCGACTCGGCGACGGCCAGCGTGCCGCCCTCGGCCCGCAGCGCCGCGTGCGCCCGCTCGGCCAGCCCGTACAGCTCGTGGTCCGTCACCCTTGCCCCCTCCGTCCGCTAGCGGTCCGCGCGCTCCGCGGCCGTGCCCTCGCGGCGCAGGCGCAGCGCCTGGCCGATGTAGTCCAGCGCGGTGCCGATGGTCAGCAGCACCGCCGCGGCCATCAGGACCGCCCGCCCGGTGGCCAGCCAGCCGGTCAGCGGCAGCACGTACATGCCGACCGCCGTGCCCTGGGTCAGCGTCTTGAGCTTGCCGCCGCGGCTGGCCGGGATGACGCCGTAGCGGATCACCCAGAAGCGCATCAGGGTGATGCCGAGCTCGCGGGCCAGGATCACCACGGTGACCCACCAGGGCAGGTCGCCGAGGACGGAGAGGCCGATCAGCGCCGAGCCCATGATCGCCTTGTCGGCGATCGGGTCGGCGATCTTGCCGAAGTCGGTGACCAGGCCCTTGCGGCGGGCGATCTCGCCGTCGAACAGGTCGGTGATCATCGCGATCGCGAACGCCGCCCAGGCGACCGCGCGCCACTTGGGATTGTGCCCGTCGTCGGCGAACAGCAGGGCCACGAAGACCGGGACCAGCAGCACCCGGACCATGGTGAGCACGTTGGCGATGTTCCAGACCCCCGGCGCCGGCGGAACGGCGGCCGCCGGTCTGCCCGGGTGGGCCGCGGCCGGGGCCCCGGGCCCCTTGGTCATTCCCCGGCTCCCGGAGCCTCGGCCCCCGACATCGCGGGCCGTCGCACCTGTTCCAGCGCCTCGGCGATCAGGTCGACGCCCTCGCTGGCCACCACGGTGGCCCGCCAGAACTGCCCGACCCGCGGGTCCTCGACACCGTGCAGGGTGGTCAGGCCGTCCGTCTCCGGGGCCTGGTGGGCGGAGCGGCCCTCGACCACGCCGTCCTCGATCGACTCGATCAGCACCTCGACCTCGGTGCCGATCCGCTGCTCGGCCCGCTGGGCGGTCATCTCCTCGGCGAGCCGGCTCAGCCGGGCCAGCCGGTCGGCGACAACGTCCTCGGGCAGCTTGCCGTCGTAGGTCGCCGCCTCGGTGCCGTCCTCGTCGGAGTAGCCGAAGACGCCGATCGCGTCCAGCCCGGCGTGGGTGACGAAGCGCTCCAGCTCGGCGAAGTCCTCCTCGGTCTCACCGGGGAAGCCGACGATGAAGTTGGACCGGGCGCCGGCCTGCGGGGCCTTGTCCCGGATGGTCCCGAGCAGCTGGAGGAACTGGTCGGTGGAGCCGAAGCGGCGCATCCGGCGCAGTACGGCGGGCGCCGAGTGCTGGAAGGACAGGTCGAAGTAGGGCACCACGTCGGTGGTCCCGGTCATCGCGTCGATCAGGCCCGGGCGCATCTCGGCCGGCTGCAGGTAGGAGACCCGCACCCGCTCGACGCCCTCGATCGCGGAGATCTCGCCGAGCAGGGTCTCCAGCAGCCGGATGTCGCCGAGGTCCTTGCCGTACGAGGTGTTGTTCTCGCTGACCAGGACGATCTCGCGGACGCCCTGCCCGGCCAGCCACTGGGCCTCCTGCAGCACGTCGGACGGCCGGCGGGAGATGAAGGAGCCGCGGAAGGCGGGGATGGCGCAGAAGGAGCAGCGCCGGTCGCAGCCGGAGGCGAGCTTGACCGAGGCGACCGGGCTGTCGTCCAGCCGCTTGCGCAGGGTGCGCGGGCCGGAGGCCGGGGCGAGGCCGTCGGGCAGGTCGGTGATCGGCTCGGCGGCGGCCTCGGCGCCGTGGCCGGGCAGCGCGACGGACTCGGCGGCCGACTGCCGCTCGGCCGGGCTGATCGGCAGCAGCTTGCGGCGGTCGCGCGGGATGTGCGGGGCGTGGTGGCCGCCGGAGAGGATGGTCTGCAGGCGGTCGGAGATGTCGGAGTAGTCGTCGAAGCCGAGCACCCCGTCGGCCTCCGGCAGCGCGTCGGCGAGTTCCTTGCCGTACCGCTCGGCCATGCAGCCGACCGCGACGACGGCCTGGGTGCGGCCGTGCCCCTTGAGGTCGTTGGCCTCCAGCAGGGCGTCGACGGAGTCCTTCTTGGCGGCCTCGACGAAGCCACAGGTGTTGACGACGGCGACATCGGCCTCGGCGGCATCGTCGACGAGCAACCAGCCGTCGGCTTCCAGTCGCCCGGCGAGTTCCTCGGAGTCCACCTCGTTGCGGGCGCATCCGAGCGTGACAAGGGCGACAGTGCGGCGTTCAGGCATAGGCCCAAGATTAACGCGCGGCCTCCGGTGCCGTTCGCCCCGGAGGCCGCGTGCCACGGATCAGCTGATCATCGACGGCCCTCGGCGGGCCCTGTGGTCAGCCCGCCTGCGGGTCGCCGGGGGTGTACGTGACGTGCACCACCTGGCCGTCCTTGCCGAGGACGCCGAGGTCCTTGCCGTTGACGTACGCGTGCACGGCCCCGCCGTTGCCGAGCACCAGCTTGATCTGCTTGGGGTCGGTGAAGGTCTGGTCCTGGCCGTCACTGATGTTGTTCTGGAACAGCGACTTGCCGCTGCCGTCCGTCGCGGAGACCCAGCTGGTGCCCTCGGCGACCAGCTTCACGGTGACCTTGTCGGCCGGGACGGCGGCGATCGCGGCGGCGCTCGGCGCGGGCGCCGGCGGCTGGACGCTCGGCGTGACCGGGGCGACCGAGCCGGTCCCGGAGCCACTGGGCAGCGGCGCGCTGGCCGAGCCGGTGGTGCCGTGGCCGCTCTTGCCGCTGACCAGGTTGAAGCCGATCAGCGCCACCACCGCGACGATCGCGGCGACCATGGCGGCCGCCCAGTTCGGCCGGCTGCGGCCGGGGACCTTGATCGGGCCGCTGTCCATCAGCTGGGTGGCGGGGCGCTTGGAGGCCGGCGAGCCGCCGTGCGCGGCGTCGTAGCGGGCGACCAGGGCCTCGCCGTCCGCGCCGACCGCGTGGGCGATCGAGCGGATGTGCCCGCGGGCGTAGAAATCGCCGCCGCAGCGGTCGAAGTCGTCCTCCTCGATGGCATGGACGATCGGCACCCGGACCCGGGTAGCGGTACTCACCTGGTCCACCGTGAGTCCCGCCCCGATCCGGGCGGCGGACAGCACCCGGCCGATGCTCGGGGCATCGGCCGCCTGCACCACGTCGTCGGTCGGCTCGACGGACGACGGGGCGTTCTCGCGGTCGGAGGACTTGCCGATGGTCACGGGGCACGCCTTTCGAGCGGATGGCCACCTGCTGGAGAACAGTCTAGGGGCGGGGACGGATCGTTTCTCAAGCGGAACGGGCCCGAATGCGCGTGCCCGGCCCGGCCGGGCGCCCGCCCCCCGCTGAACGGTCGTCAGCGAGGGCACGCCGGGGAGGCCGGAGTGCGCTTTCCGGCCAGTGACGCCGCGTACGCACATTCGGTTCCCGGTACCGCGCCTACCCTCCTCCGAACGAGTGAACCCACCCGGAGGGCACGACCCGTCAGCCCTGCGGGCCCGGTGCCCGGCCGCGCAGGCGTGCCCGGCCCCGCGGCCCGGCTCAGCCCCGCAGGGTCACCAGCACGCCGTCCAGCTCGTCCGGCTTCACCAGCACGTCGCGGGCCTTGGAGCCCTCGCTCGGGCCGACGATCCCGCGCGACTCCATCAGGTCCATCAGCCGGCCCGCCTTGGCGAAGCCGACCCGGAGCTTGCGCTGGAGCATCGAGGTCGAGCCGAACTGGGTGGAGACCACCAGCTCGGCCGCCTGGATCAGCAGGTCCAGGTCGTCGCCGATCTCCTCGTCGATCTCCTTCTTGGGCCCGCCCCCGACCGTCACGTCGTCCCGGTAGACGGCGGTCAGCTGGTCCTTGCAGTGCTGCACCACCTTGGCGATCTCCGCCTCGGTGACGAACGCGCCCTGCATGCGGATCGGCTTGCTCGCGCCCATCGGGAGGAACAGCGCGTCGCCCTTGCCGATCAGCTTCTCCGCGCCGGGCTGGTCCAGGATGACCCGGGAGTCGGCCATCGCGGAGGTCGCGAAGGCCAGCCGGGACGGCACGTTGGCCTTGATCAGGCCGGTCACCACGTCCACCGAGGGCCGCTGGGTGGCGAGCACCAGGTGGATGCCGGCCGCCCGGGCCAGCTGGGTGATCCGGACCACCGAGTCCTCGACGTCGCGCGGCGCGACCATCATCAGGTCGGCCAGCTCGTCGACGATCACCAGCAGGTACGGGTACGGCCGCAGCTCCCGCTCGCTGCCCAGCGGCGGGGTGACCTTGCCGGCCTTCACCGCCGCGTTGAAGTCGTCCACGTGCCGGAAGCCGAAGGCCGCCAGGTCGTCGTAGCGCAGGTCCATCTCGCGCACCACCCACTGGAGGGCCTCGGCGGCCTTCTTGGGGTTGGTGATGATCGGCGTGATCAGGTGCGGGATGCCCTCGTACGCGGTCAGTTCGACCCGCTTGGGGTCGACCAGCACCATCCGCACCTCGTCCGGGGTGGCCCGGGCGAGGATCGAGGTGATCAGGCAGTTGATGCAGGAGGACTTGCCCGCACCGGTCGCGCCGGCCACCAGGATGTGCGGCATCTTGGCGAGGTTGGCCATCACGGTGTGGCCCTCGACGTCCTTGCCCATGCCGACGACCATCGGGTGGGTGTCCTCGGCGGCCGTGCGCGAGCGCAGCAGGTCGCCGAGGTTGACCATCTCGCGGTCCCGGTTGGGGATCTCGATGCCGACCGCGGACTTGCCCGGGATCGGGCTGATGATCCGCACGTCCGGGCTGGCCACCGCGTACGCGATGTTCTTGGCGAGCGCGGTGATCCGCTCCACCTTGACGGCCGGGCCGAGCTCGACCTCGTAGCGGGTGACCGTCGGGCCGCGGGTGAAGCCGGTGACCCTCGCGTCCACCTTGAACTCGGCGAAGGTGCTCGTGAGCTGGGCGACCACCTCGTCGTTGAGGGCGCTGCGGGCCTTGGCCGGGCCGCCGCGCTCCAGCAGGTCGAGCGAGGGCAGCGCGTAGGTGATCCCCTCGCCGAGCTGGAGCTGCTCCATCCGCACCGGCGCCGGGCCGTGCTCCGCGGGCGCCCCCGGGCCGCCGCTGCGGGCGGCAGGCACGGCGGGCTCCTCCGGCGCCGCGGTGAGGTCCTTGACCTGGTGCATCATGTCCGCCACCGCCGAGGAGGCGGGCACCCCGTAGACCAGGGCGCCGTCCAGGTCGGCGGCGGCGCCGGCGGCCAGGTCGCGGGTGGCGTACGGGTCCAGCGGCTCCTGGTCCAGCGGTTCCTTGTCCAGGGAGATGCGGCGGACGGCCTCCGGCTGCCCCTCCTCGTCCTCGACGGACGGCTTGCGCCGACGGCGGCGCCGCCGGGCGGCCACCTCGTCGAGGGGGCCGTCGTCGGTGTCGAGGGTGTAGGGCAGCGCCTCGGGGTCGGCGTCCTCCGGCGGATCGGTGGACAGGTCCCGCTCCGGCGTGCGCCCCCAGCGCAGTTCGTCCTCGGGCCCCGGCTCGACCACGCCGAGCCTTATCCCCAGCCCGCGCACCCGCTCGCCGATCCGGTTGACCGGGGTCGCGGTGACCACCAGCAGGCCGAAGAAGGCCAGCAGCAGGAGCAGCGGCACGGCCAGGACCGCGCCGGCGGCGGCCATCATCGGGGTCGAGGCGGCCCAGCCGATGATCCCGCCGGCCGCCCTTATCCGGGAGGCGCCGCTGCCCATGGTGGGCGCGCCGCAGCCGATGTGGACCAGGCCGAGGATGCCGATCAGCAGGGTGCTCAGCCCGATCACGATCCGGCCGTTGGCCTCCGGGAGCTCCGGGTGGCGCCAGAGCCGGACGGCGATCGCGGCCAGCAGGAACGGCACCAGCACGTCGAGCCGCCCGAACAGCCCGGACACCACGGCGGTGGCCGCGCCGTTCAGCCAGCCCTCCGAGCTGAACCAGGTGCCGGCCGCGACCACCAGCGCCAGCGCGAACAGCAGCAGGCCGATGCCGTCCTTGCGGTGGTCCGGGTGGAGGTTCTTGGCGCCGTCGCCGAAGCCGCGGAAGATCGCGGCGATCGGGCTGGCGAGGGCGTTGAGGGCGCCCATCACGAGCCCCCGGCGCGGCGGGGGCGGCGGGGCCGACTTGGCCGCCGTCCGCTTCGCGGGGGCCCGGCGGGCGGCCGCCTTCTTGGCGGGCGGCTTGCCCGGGGCCTTGGCCGCGGCCTTCTTGGACGGTCCCGGACTCGGTTTGCGTGCGGCGTTTCCGGGCGTACGAGTGGCCATGGGTCAGCAGCCTACCGGGGTGGGGGACCACTGCCCACGTGGCCGAGCCCCGGCGCCGGGACGTGTCGCAGACACACCGTCACGCTGACCCGGTTTCACCCGGGCGCAGCAGCAAAACCACCCGGAGGAGTGAACATCCGGGGCTCGACCTACGGCGTACCGGGGCGCATCGCGTCGAGGGCCCGACGCAGTCCGGCGAGCTTGCGCTCCAGGTGCGCCGCGGTGGCGGCCACCCCGGCGTCCTCGGCCCCGTCCAGCTGCTTGCCCAGCGCCTCCGCCTGCTCCTCGACCGCCGCCAGCCGTGCGGACAGCTCGCCGAGCAGCGCCCCGCCGAGGGCCGGCTCGCCACCGCCCGCCTCCAGCTGCAGCCGCAGCAGCGCGGCCTGCTCCTTCAACTGGCAGTTCTTGACGTACAGGTCGACGAAGACCGAGACCTTGGCGCGCAGCACCCACGGGTCGAAGGGCTTGGAGATGTAGTCCACCGCACCGGCCGCGTAGCCGCGGAAGGTGTGGTGCGGGCCGTGGTTGATCGCGGTCAGGAAGATGATCGGGATGTCCCGGGTGCGCTCGCGGCGCTTGATGTGGGCGGCCGTCTCGAAGCCGTCCATCCCGGGCATCTGGACGTCCAGCAGGATCACCGCGAAGTCGTCCGTCAACAGCGCCTTGAGCGCCTCCTCGCCGGAGGCGGCGCGGACCAGCGTCTGGTCCAGGGCGGAGAGGATCGCCTCCAGCGCCAGCAGGTTCTCCGGCCGGTCGTCGACCAGGAGGATCTTCGCCTTCTGCATCGGGGCTCGCCCTCCTGTCGCCTGCCTGCCGCCCGGTGCGGGCACTCGCGTACTGCCCACCGCTACCCCGGTCATGCTAGCCGCACCCCCTCGCCCGGCACATCGCTCCGTCGGGACCCGATCCGGAGCGGCGCACAGCCGGTGCTCCGGCGCACGCTCAGCAGCGTGTCGCCGTCCGGTCACTGTTCGCAACGCTCGGTGACCCTACCGGGTTCCCGGGCCGGTCCGCCAGCAAACCGGCCGACCGGCAGGCGCGAACCCCGGGGCGGGCCCCGGGGTTCGCGCCAGGCGGCGGACTCACGCGCGGTCGCCGTTCAGCCACTCGGACATCACCGACAGCAGGTGGTCGGTCTCCACCGGCTTGGTGATGTGGTCGGTGGCTCCCGCCTCCAGGGACTTCTCCCGGTCGCCCTTCATCGCCTTGGCGGTCAGCGCGATGATCGGCAGGCCGGCGAACTGGGGCATCCGGCGGATCGCCTCGGTGGTCGCGTAGCCGTCCATCTCCGGCATCATGATGTCCATCAGGACCAGCGCCACGTTCTCGTGCTGCTCCAGCATCTCGATGCCCTCACGGCCGTTCTCCGCGTACAGGACGGTCAGCCCGTGCTGCTCCAGCACGCTGGTCAGGGCGAACACGTTGCGCACGTCGTCGTCCACGATCAGCACCTGCTGGCCGTCGAAGCGGGTGTCGCCGCGGGCCGGCCGGGGCTGCTGCGCGGGCTCCACCGCGCGCGGCACCGCGGCGCTCTCCAGGGCGGCGCTGCGGCGGCGCTCCACCGCCCCGCGGCGGCGCTCCTCGGCCATCTCCCGGACCTCCTGGGCCCAGTGGTCGGCCGGGCTCTCACCGACCGGCACCGGCAGGCCCACCGGGGTCACCCCGACCGAGGC
Organism: Kitasatospora sp. NPDC098652; assembly: GCF_044760155.1. Taxonomy (NCBI): domain Bacteria; kingdom Bacillati; phylum Actinomycetota; class Actinomycetes; order Kitasatosporales; family Streptomycetaceae; genus Kitasatospora; species Kitasatospora sp. NPDC098652. The sequence continues at coordinate 8,915 of NZ_JBIWAQ010000037.1, read as the reverse complement.
GCGCAGCGCGGGCGGGTTCACCGGGCCCGGGCGCTCCTGGGGCCGCTCGGCGGTGGCCTCCGGGGCGTCGGTGCGCAGCGGCAGGTAGAGCGTGAAGGTCGAGCCCTTGCCCAGCTCGCTCTCGGCGTGGATCTCCCCGCCGAGCAGCCGGGCGATCTCGCGGCTGATCGACAGCCCGAGGCCGGTGCCGCCGTACTTGCGGCTGGTGGTGCCGTCGGCCTGCTTGAACGCCTCGAAGATCTCCCGCAGCTTGTTGCCGGGGATGCCGATGCCGGTGTCGGAGACCGAGAAGGCGATCAGCTCCTCGTCCGGGCCCTGGATCGAGCCGAACTCCAGCAGCCGCTCGCGCACGTGCTGGGGGACGTCCCGGCCGGCCGCGCTGATCGAGAAGTCGACGCCGCCGGAGTCGGTGAACTTGACGGCGTTGGAGATCAGGTTGCGCAGCACCTGCTGGAGCCGCTGCTCGTCGGTGTGCAGGGTGACCGGCAGGGCGGGCGAGACCCGGACCGCGAAGTCCAGGTTCTTGTCCAGGGCGACCGGCTGGAAGGTGGCCTCGACGTAGTCGACCAGCTGGACCAGGGCGATCCGGGCCGGACGGACGTCCATCTTGCCGGCCTCGACCTTGGACAGGTCGAGGATGTCGTTGATCAGCTGGAGCAGGTCGGAGCCGGCGCCGTGGATGGTGTCGGCGAACTCGACCTGCTTGGGCGAGAGGTTGCCCTCGTTGTTGTCGGAGAGCAGCTTGGCCAGGATCAGCAGCGAGTTGAGCGGGGTGCGCAGCTCGTGCGACATGTTGGCGAGGAACTCGCTCTTGTACCGGGAGGCCAGGGCGAGCTGCTCGGCGCGCTCCTCCAGGACCTGCCGGGCCTCCTCGATCTCGCTGTTCTTGATCTCGATGTCGCGGTTCTGCTGGGCGAGTTGCTCGGCCTTCTCCTGCAACTCCTCGTTGGTGCGCTCCAGTTCCTCCTGGCGTGCCTCCAACTCGGCGGATCGCATCGAGAGTTCGGCGGTGAGCCGCTGGGACTCCAGCAGCAGGCCCTCGGTCTTGGTGTTGACGCTGATGGTGTTGACGGTGACGCCGATCAGGTCGGCGATCTGGTTGAGGAAGTCCAGTGCGACGGTGGTGAAGGAGCTGAACGTGGCCAGCTCGATCACGCCCAGCAGCCGGCCCTCGAACTGCACCGGCAGCACCACGATGTGGGCCGGCGAGGCCTCGCCGAGGCCGGTGGCGATCTTGAGGTAGCCGGGCGGCGCCTCCTTGACGATGATCGCCCGCTTCTCCACCGCCGCCTGGCCGATCAGCGACTCGCCCGGCCGGAAGGTGGTCGGCATCGCCCGCCGCTGGTAGCCGTAGCTGCCGATCAGCCGCAGCACGGTGTCGTTCTCGTCGTCGTCCTCGGTGATCAGTTCGGCGGTCCGCCCGGCCGGCTGGGCCAGGAAGAAGGCTCCGTGCTGGGCGGAGACCACCGGGGTCAGCTCGGTCATGATCAGCGAGGCGACGGCCTCCAGGTCCCGGCGGCCCTGGAGCAGGCCGGAGATCCGGGCCAGATTGGTCTTGAGCCAGTCCTGCTCCTGGTTGGTGCGGGTGGTCTCGCGCAGGTTGGCGATCATCTGGTTGATGTTGTCCTTGAGCTCGTCGAGCTCCCCGGCGGCGTCCACGTCGATCCGCAGGCTCAGGTCGCCCCTGGTCACCGCGGTGGCGACCTGGGCGATCGCGCGCACCTGCCGGGTCAGGTTGTTGGCCAGCTCGTTCACCGACTCGGTGAGGTCCTGCCAGGTGCCGTCCACCCCGGGCACCCGGGCCTGGCCGCCGAGCCGCCCGTCGGTGCCCACCTCGCGGGCGACCCGGGTGACTTCGTCCGCGAAGGCGGAGAGCTGGTCCACCATGGTGTTGATGTTGGTCTTGAGCTGGAGGATCTCGCCGCGCGCGTCCACGTCGATCTTCTGCGAGAGGTCGCCGCGGGCGACCGCGGTGATCACCAGCGCGATGTTGCGGACCTGGCCGGTGAGGTTGTTGGCCATCTGGTTGACGTTGTCGGTCAGGTCCTTCCAGATGCCGGCCACGCCCGGCACGCTCGCCTGACCGCCCAGGGTGCCGTCGGTGCCCACCTCGCGGGCAACGCGCGTGACCTCGACCGCGAACGCGGACAGCTGGTCCACCATGGTGTTCAGCGTCCCGGCGAGCGTCGCGATCTCACCCTGGGCGTCGATGGTGATCTTCTTGGAGAGGTCGCCGCGGGCCACCGCGGAGGCGACCTCGGCGATGTTGCGGACCTGGCCGGTCAGGTTCGACGCCATGAAGTTGACGTTGTCGGTCAGGTCCTTCCAGATGCCCGACACCCCGCGCACCCGCGCCTGGCCGCCCAGGATGCCCTCGGTACCCACCTCGCGGGCGACGCGGGTGACCTCGTCGGCGAAGGCGGAGAGCTGGTCGACCATGGTGTTGACGGTGGTCACCAGCTCCAGGATCTCGCCCCGGGCGTCGACGGTGATCTTCTTCGACACGTCGCCGCGGGCCACCGCCGTGGTCACCTCGGCGATGTTGCGGACCTGGCTGGTCAGGTTGTTGGCCATCAGGTTGACGCTGTTGGTCAGGTCCTTCCACGTCCCGGACACCCCGGGCACACTGGCCTGACCGCCGAGGATGCCCTCGGTGCCGACGTCCCGGGCGACCCGCGTGACCTCGTCGGCGAAGGCCGAGAGCTGGTCGACCATGGTGTTGATGGTGTTCTTCAACTCCAGGATCTCGCCCCGGGCGTCCACCTGGATCTTCTGCGACAGGTCGCCCTTGGCGACCGCGGTCGTCACCTGGGCGATGTTGCGCACCTGATCGGTGAGGTTGTTCGCCATGAAGTTGACGTTGTCGGTCAGGTCCCGCCACACCCCGGCCGCCCAGGGCACCTGCGCCTGACCGCCGAGCCGGCCCTCGGTGCCCACCTGGCGGGCCACCCGGGTCACCTGTTCGGCGAAGCCGGAGAGCTGGTCCACCATCGTGTTGATGGTGTTCTTGAGCTCCAGCATCTCGCCGCGCGCGTCCACCTCGATCTTCTGCGAGAGGTCCCCGCGCGCCACCGCCGTGGTCACCTGGGCGATGTTGCGCACCTGGCCGGTCAGGTTGTCGGCCATGAAGTTCACCGAGTCGGTCAGCTCGCGCCAGACCCCGGCCACGCCCGGCACCTGCGCCTGACCGCCCAGCCGGCCCTCGGTGCCGACGTCCCGGGCCACCGTGGTCACCTGGGCGGCGAAGCCGTTCAGCTGGTCCACCATCGTGTTGACGGTGTTCTTCAACTCCAGCATCTCGCCGGCCACGTCGACGGTCACCTTGCGGGACAGGTCGCCCTTGGCCACCGCCGTGGTCACCTGGGCGATGTTGCGCACCTGCGCGGTCAGCCGCCCGGCCATGGTGTTGACCGAGTCCGCCAGGTCCTTCCAACTGCCCGACACGCTACGGACCTTGGCCTGCCCGCCGAGCTTGCCCTCGGTGCCCACCTCGCGGGCCACCCGGGTCACCTCGTCGGTGAACTCGGAGAGCTGGTCCACCAGCCCGTTGACCGTCCGGCCGATCCTCAGGTACTCGCCGCGCAACGGGTGACTCACCCCGTTGCTGTGCAGCGAGCGCAGCTCCATCTTCTGGTCCAGGTCACCCTCGGCGATCGAGGTCAGCACCCGCCCCACCTCGGCCATCGGCCGGGCCAGGTCGTCGATCAGCGCGTTGCAGTTGTCGACCGCCGCCATCCAGGCGCCCTCGCCCGCACCGGTCTCCAGCCGCTCGTTCAGCCGGCCCTCGCGGCCCACCGCCCGCCGCACCCGGGCCAGTTCACCGGTCAGGTGCTGGTTGCGCTCGGCGACCTCGTTGAACACCGCGGCGATCTCCGCCAACGGCCCGTCGCCCGGCACCGTCAGCCTGCGGCGGAAGTTGCCGTCCCGCATCGCGGTCAGCGCGGCCAACAGCTTGCGCAGTTCGGCGGGCTCCGCGCTGCGGCTGTAGCCCGCTCGCCGGCCGGCCGCGATCCGCGGCGCGGTCCCGGACCGCCCGCCGCGCGGAGCCTGCGGCGTCGTACCGGTGGCGTCCTTGGTGGCGTCCTTGGTGGCCGAACTCAACGGGCCCCTCCCACATCGTGTGAACTGTCCGGTGACCCGCCGCACCGGAAACGGCACGGGACCGGGGCACCGGCCCGGCTGGGCTGCGTACCGGCCGGCCCTCACGGCCCACCGGCACCCACACGACCGTACTGCTCCCACCGGCCGTCGCGGACCCCCCAGTCTGGCAGCACTGGCGCCGGGTATACGGCCGGTTGCACACGGTTGTCCCCGCACCGTCCGAAACAGGTGGGCAGAATCACCCTCCGGTGCCTGTTTCACCGCCCCGCCCCCACGGGGTACCGAGCGGAAAGTAGGGTGGAGCGCTGCACCGGGCCACGACCCGACCCGACGACGCCGCCCACCGACGGCACGCACGGGGAGGTCGGCACGAGCCCCGGACAGTCAGGGCCAGAGCAGCAGAGGAGAAGTGGCAACGTGGTCACCGCGCGCGCAGCCGCCACCTTCGACCCCGACGGCCGGTCCGCGGCCGCCGCCCGGGGCTTCGTCCGGGACGCGCTGCTCGGCTGGGGCCTGCCCGAGGTCGTCGACGACGCCGTCGTCCTGGTCAGCGAGCTGGTCACCAACGCCGTCGTGCACGCCGGCACCGCCGCCGAGGTCTGCTGCCTGCGCGAGGAGGAGAGCGTCCGGATCGAGGTCACCGACCACCACCCCGAGCGCGGCCTGCCCTCGCTCGGCGACGGCCCGGTGTCCGCCTCCGAGCGCTTCGCCGACCCCGACGGCGAGGGCGGCCGCGGCCTGCTGATGTGCTCCGCCCTCGCCGAGCGCTGGGGCGTCGAGTACGCGGCCGGCCAGAAGACCGTCTGGTTCCGGCTCGCCCTGCCCGCCCACGTGGCCGGCACCCGCTACGCCGTCCCCGCCACCCCCGGCAGCGACCTGCCCAGCAGCCCCGGGCCGCTGCACGTCGCCGTCGTCCAGCTCGACGAGGACGGCCGCGTCCTGGCCTGGAACCCGGACGCCGAATCCCTCTTCCGGTACCCCGCCGCCACCGTGCTGGGCCGCCCCTGGGCCGACCTCGCGGTCTGGCCGCAGTCCCCCGGCCGCGGCCTCGGCCTCACCGACACCCTCCGGCTGGCCCGCTGGGAGGGCGACTACGCCGTGCGCCGGGCCGACGGCGAGGAGGTCGAGGTCTACGGCCTCCAGGTGCGCGTGCGCGACACCGAGGGCGTCGCCTCCACCCTGTGCCTGCTCGTCCTCGAACCCGACCGCGCGGTCCTGCGCTCCCCCGCCCGCGCCCTGCCCGGCGAGCGCCCCGACCCGGCCGGTCCCCGGCTCGACCTGCTGGCCGGACCGGTCGCCACCGACGACCTGGAAACCCTCCTCCAGCGCACCGTCGAACGCGCCCGCGACCTGCTCGACGCCGACGCCGCCTACCTGCTGCTCACCACCGACGACGAGGCCGAGTTCGAGGTCCGCGCCGCCACCGGCCTGACCACCGGGCACCGCCGGCACACCCGCTTCCCGGTGGGCACCGGCAACCGCTACGACTCCGCCCGGCTGCCCACCGTCCACGAGGACCTCGCCGCCCGCCCCACCGGCCTGCCCCTGCTCACCGGCAGCGGCATGCGCTCCCTGGTCACCGTCCCGCTCAAGGTCGAGGGCCGCCTGATCGGCTCGCTCGGCATCGCCACCGCCGCCCCCGGCCGCTACGACAACGAGGACGCGCTGCGCCTCCAGTTCGCCGCCGACCGGGTCGCCCTGGCCGTCGAGAGCACCCGGCTGACCGAGCTCGAACGGCTGCGCCGCGGCTCGCTCTCCTTCCTCGTCGAGGCCTCCGACCTGCTGGCCGGCACCCTCGAACACGAGCAGACCCTGGCGCTGATGGCCCAGATGGCCGTCCCCACCCTCGCCTCCTGGTGCGCCGTCTACACCAACGGCGACCACAGCTCCTCGGCCGGCCTCGCCTTCGTGCTGCACGAGGACGAGGACCGGATCGACCCGCTGCGCGACCTCCTCGACAAGACCCCCTCCCCCGAGACGGGACCCACCCACGGCGTCCGCTTCTGGACCGCGCCCGCCGAGACCGCCGGAGCCCGCGGCCTCACCGACAGCCCCGAACTCGCCGGCCTGCTCGGCGAGACCGTCGTCCTGCCGCTGACCGCCCGCAACCGGGTGATCGGCCTGCTCGCGCTCGGCGTCCCGGCCGGCGTGCGGTTCCGGCAGGAGATCCTCGAACTCGCCGAGGACCTCTCCCGCCGGGCCGCCCTGGCCCTCGACAACTCCCGGCTCTACTCCGAGCGCACCGCGACCAGCCAGGCCCTCCAGCGCAGCCTGCTCCCGCCGGACCTGCCCGAGATCCCCGGCGTCGAGGTCGACGTCTACTACCAGGCCGCCGGCGAGGGCAACGAGGTCGGCGGCGACTTCTACGACCTGTTCACCATCCGCGAGGGCACCTACGGCTTCGCGATCGGCGACGTCTGCGGCACCGGCCCCGAGGCCGCCTCCGTCACCGGCCTGGCCCGGCACTCGCTGCGCCTGCTCGCCCGCGAGGGCCTGGACGCCCCGCAGGTGCTGCGCCGGCTCAACGCGGCCATCCTGGACGAGGGTTCGCGCAGCCGCTTCCTCACCCTGCTCTACGGCGAGCTGACGCCCCGCCCGGACGGCAGCACCGAACTGTCCCTGGTCTGCGCCGGCCACCCGCTGCCGCTGCGACTGCGCACCGACGGCCAGGTCGACCGGGCCGCCACCCCGCAGCCGCTGCTCGGCGTCCTGGACGACCTCGAACTCACCGCCGAGCACCTGGTGTTGGCACCCGGCGAGGTCCTGCTCTGCGTCACCGACGGCGTCACCGAGCGCCGCGAGGGCCGGCGGATGCTCGGCGACGACGGCCTCGCCGAGGTGCTCACCGGCTGCACCGGGCTGACCGCCGGTGCGGTCGCCATGCGGGTACAGCGCGCGGTCGAGCGCTTCGCCCCCGAGCCGCCGTCCGACGACATGGCGATCCTGACGCTCCGGGTCCCCACCCAGCGTCAGTCGTGAGCGTTCCACAGCTGACATCATCACAAATTGTTATGTTCACAAGGGTACAAGCGGGCACGGCCGGGTAAACCGATCTCGCCGGGGAATCCCCCGGCGGGGACGTGACCAGCGGCTCTCCGCAGGCCCGTCGCTTCTGACCTCACTTCTGACCGCAGCCCGCGCACGCTCACAGCCGTGCGCCCTCGGCGCGGTCGCGCGCATCCACCCATCGAACGACACCAAGCGTCACTGCGCCCTGCGCGCGCCCAGAGTGAAAGGAGCCTCCGGTGAGCAACGACGCTACCGGGGCAACGAACGCCCGCTCCACCGGAGCCGACGCGGGTAACCTCGGCTACCTCGCCCTCGGCCTGACACTGCTCGCCTACGGTCTGCTCTCCACCGGGATCCTGCACAACACCGGTGCCGGGGACGCGGCCCACCTCGCCCACCTGCTCGGCGGCGTCACCCTCTTCATCGCGGGCCTCTGGCAGCTCCGCGGCGGCGAGGGCTTCACCGGGACCGCCTTCACCAGCCTCGGCGCCTTCTGGGCGACCTGGTCGATGGCCGGCGGCGCGAGCAAGAACGCCGCGGGCCTGTTCCTGCTCGTGTGGGCCCTGCTCGCCCTCAGCCTCACCGCCGCCAGCTGGGGCGCGGGCCTGTTCAGCCGTGCCGTCTACGGCCTGTTCACCGTCTCCCTCGTACTGGACGCCATCGCCGTCCTCGGCAGCTACAGCGGCCTCGGCAAGGCCGCCGGCTGGGTCGCCGCCGTCTCCGGGCTCATCGCCTGGTACTGGGCCACCTCCCGGCTGAGCAACGGATCCTGGGGGAAGGTCGCCCTGCCGGTCAAGTGACCGGCCGGGGCTCAACCGACCTGCTGGGGCCGCTCCTCGGCACCGGCCCGGGGCCGGGTCTCCGTCTCGACGGGGGCCCGGCCCCGTCGCCGTGCCGCCAGCGCCAGCACGGCGTAGGCGAACAGCAGGATGGCGACGGCGACGATGCCGTCCGCCCAGAAGTGGTTGGCCGTCACCACGACCACCGCGACCGTCAGCAGCGGGTGCAGCACCACCACCCAGCGGAACGGGCTCGGCGACACCCGCACCACCGCGACCGCCGCCAGCACGCACCAGGCGACGTGCACCGACGGCATCGCCGACAGCTGGTCCGCCACCACCACCCCGCCGACCGCGCCGCCGTACACCGACTGCCCGTACTGCGCGGCCACGTCCACGAAGCCGCTCTGCGGCAGCATCCGCGGCGGCGCCACCGGGATGAACTGCACCAGCAGACAGACCGCCGTGGTGATCACCACCGTGTTGCGCACCCACGCGTAGCGCTCGCGGTGCCGCAAAAAGACCCAGAGCAGCACACCGAGCATGACGGCGAAGTGCATCACCGCGTAGTAGTAGTTCGCCAGCCGCACCAGCACCGGGTACGGCGTGACCGCCGCCTGCCAGGAGGCCTCGTCCGGCAGGCCGATCGCCTGCTCGGTCCGGTGGATCCAGCTCGCCCGGTCCAACGCGTGATCGGCGCTCATCACCGACAGGTGCCCGACCAGCTGCCAGAGGGCGAACAGTGCCAGCAGCGTGCCGGCCTCCCGCAGCAGCGCCGACGCCCCCGGCTTCCGGACCCTCGCAGCGGCGTACGCGCCTCCGTACAGGACGACGGCGGCGCCCCCGGCGGTCTGCCAGGTCAGGGTCAGGTTCTGCATTGGCAGAGGGTAACGCAAAAAGACCCCCTCCCGAATGGGAGGGGGTCTTTTTGGAATGATTGTTCGGCGGCGTCCTACTCTCCCACAGGGTCCCCCCTGCAGTACCATCGGCGCTGTGAGGCTTAGCTTCCGGGTTCGGAATGTAACC
>NZ_JBIWAQ010000036.1:0-46791 GCF_044760155.1 Kitasatospora sp. NPDC098652 | reverse complement strand
AGGTCACCACCCGGCGTGATCTTCCACCGGGCGTTCGCGGTGAACCTGACGGCCTGCCGGTTGTCCTTACGGCTCTTGAACCGGGGTGCGCCCATCCGTGGACGCTTGCCCTTCAACCCGTCGAAGAAGTTCCGGTAGGCCGCCTCCAGGTCCCGCAGCGACTGCTGCAACACCACGGCGGAAACCTCGCCCAGCCATGCCCGCTGCGGAGTCTGCTTCGCCTCGGTGATCAGCGCCTTCGACAGGTCGCCGGTCCTCGGGAACGGCAGTCCCTCCGCGCGGGCGCTCTCACGGGCCCGCAACGCGTCGTTGTACACCACCCGCGCACACCCGAACGCGCGGGCCAGCGCGGAACGCTGAGGGCCGTTCGGGTAGAGGCGGAAGGAGTACCGAAGCTGCACGATGATCAACCTACCGGGCGGGACTGACAACAGCGCGGGAGGGTGCGAACGCGCACGTCACGGCAGGGTTCAGAATCGCTTCACCACCGGGCCAAAGCCCGGTGCACTGCGATTAGTCCAGGTAGCGGCGGCACCGCTTCCCACGCACCCGGGAGGACCGGACATGACCGCACGGATCGCCTACCGGCGGATCTACCAGGAACCCTCTCCGCAGGACGGCCGGCGGGTCCTGGTGGACCGGGTCTGGCCACGCGGTGTGACCAAGGCGGACGCGCACCTGGACGAGTGGCTGCGTGACGTCGCCCCGTCGACCGGGCTGCGCACCTGGTACGGCCATGCCCCGGAGCGCTTCGCCGAGTTCCGCCGCCGCTACCTCGTCGAACTGCGCGACGCCCAGCACCGGGAGGCCGCCGACCACCTGCGGGAACTCGCCGCCCAGGACGCGCTCACCCTGCTGACCGCCACCAGGGACGTCGACCACAGCCAGGCCGCCGTGCTGGCCGAATGGCTGGCGGAGGCGGACGCCGCGCGCTGACCCGGGCGCCCGGTCAGCGGTGCGCCTCTCCGCGGTGCGCCCCTCAGCGGTGCGTCTCTCAGCGGTGCGTCTCTCAGCGGTGCGCCTCGATGAAGCCGCTCACCGTCCGCACGTACTCGGCCGGGTGGGTGACGTGCGGGGTGTGGCCGGCCCCGGCGAAGGTCCGCACCTGTGCCCGGGGCAGCGCCCGCGCCAGCCGGGCGATGATCGCGGGGAACCAGGGCGGGCTCTCGGTGCCGACCGTCAGCAGGGCCGGGCCCGGGTGGGCGGACAGCCCGGCGAGGTCGAGCAGCGGCCAGCCCGGGTCCTGCTGTTCGTCGAGGAAGGTGGGGGCGTTGGTGAGGAGGGTGTCCCGGACCTCCGATGGCAGCCGCTCCCACGTCCCCGGCCCGAAGGCGACCTCGTCCACGAACTGCTGCGCGCCCGCGCGGGTCTCGCCCGCACGCAGGTGCGCCAGCACCGAGTCGATCCGCCGCTCCACCGCCCGCATCACCGGCAGCAGGTCCGGCTCCGGGGGCACGATCGCCATCAGCGGGGGCTCGTGGGCGATGACCGTGCGGAACAGTTCGGGGCGGCGGACGGCCAGGCCCAGGACCGTCGAGGCGCCGAAGGAGTTGCCCGCGATGTGCGCCGGCGCCAGGTCGAGGGCCTGGACGAGGGCGGCGAGGTCGTCCTCGTCCTCCGTCCGGGAGCCGGGCCCGGGCGGGCGTTCGCTCCGGCTGTGGCCGCGCCGGTCGTACACCAGGACGCGGTACCGCTCGGCGAGGACCGGCCGGACCAGGTCCCAGTGGGCGTGGTCGGCCCAGGAGCCGTGCACCAGCACGAGCGGCTCGCCCGCACCCGTCAGCTCGTAGTGGAGGTCGACGCCGTTCACCCGGACCTTCGGCATGGTCCCGCTCCTCACCCGCTGGGATCCGTCCCTGCTCCATTCAGTCATCGCGCCGCGGCGACGGCAACCAGGTGCCCCTGACGGCCCACGCCCCGGACGGCCTCTTCGCTCTCCCCCAGGCCGTCACCCCGGCGTGACCGGGCGGCGCCCCGGGCGGACCGTGGCGAGCAGCGCCAGGGCGGCGGCCTGGACGGCGGCCACGGTGACGACCAGCGCCGGGACGGACACCGCGTAGAGCGCGCCGGTGAGCGCCCCGCCGGCCAGCATCGCGAGGCCGACCACGGCGGCGAACACCCCGTAGGCGGTCGCCCGGCGCGGCGCGGGGACGAGGTCGGCGACGACCGCCCGCAGGGTCGACTCCTGGACGCCCAGCGCGGCGCCCCACAGCAGTGCGCCGATCGCGGCGGGCGCCACCGCGTCGGCGAAGCCCAGCGGGGGCACGGCTGCGGCCAGCACGGGGAGCGCCACCAGGGTGCGCGGGCCGATCCGGTCGTACAGCCAGCCGGTGGCCAGGCTCGCCAGCGCGCCGGCGAGCATCGTCCCGGCGTACAGCACCGGTACGGCGGAGGCGGTGAGCAGGTGGTGCCGGACGAGGTGGAAGGAGAGCACGCCGTAGGTGGTGAAGCCGGTCATGGTCGCCGCAGTGAACGCCGCGTACGCCCAGAAGGCGCGGGGCAGCGGGCGGCGGACGGGCGCCTGGGGCTGGGGCTGTGGCGGGGCCGAGGTCACCGGCGGCCGGGCGGGCGGCGCCGACTCGTAGCGCGCCGACTCGTAGCGCGACGGGTCGGGCACCCGGGAGCGCAGCCACCGGAGCAGCAGGAGGGCCGCCACGCCCGGGGCGGCCAGCACGCCGAGCGCCGGCCCGTAACCGCCGGTGGCCGCGAGCACGGCGGCCACGGTGAGCGGGCCGATCACCGCGCCGACCTGGTCGAGGGCCTCGTGCACGGCGAAGCCCCGGCCCCGGCCGGTGGCGGCGGTGGCGTGCGAGAGCAGGGTGTCCTTGGCCGGTGAGCGGACCGCCTTGCCGACCCGCTCGGCGATCACCAGGGTGCTGGCCGCCCCCAGCGAGCCCGCCACGCCGAGCAGCGGCACGGCGGCGACGGTGAGCGCGTAGCCGCCGATCGCCGGCGCCCAGAACCGCCCGGTGCGGTCGGCGAGCGGCCCGAACAGCAGGCGCGGGAGCAGCGCCGCCGCCTCCCCCGCGCCCGTCACCACGCCGACCAGCGTCGCCGAGGCGCCGAGCGAGGCCAGCAACGGGCCGGTGACGGAGCGGGCGCCCTCGTAGACGAAGTCCGCGAGCAGGCTGACGATGCCGAACCACACCACGAACCGCCACGGCCGCATGCCCGTGCCGTCACCGGCCTGCTCGGCCGCCCGCCGAGCCGCTGGATCGGTGCCCACCACGCCTCCACGATCGCCACGAGGATCGGCGCAGGGCTGGGCGCGGCTCAGCCGAAGCCGTGCCCGCGGGGCGCCGTGACGTCAAGAGTGTCCCGCAGCATCGCGAGCGCCGCGCCGAGCGGGCTGGACCGGCCGCCGCTCACCGTGATGTCCCCGGCCTCGGGGCAGCCGTAGACGACCGCCTTCTCCGGGCCGGTCAGCGCGTGCAGCGGGTCGCCCGGCGCGGTCCGCTCCAGGCGGACCTCGACCACGAGCGGGCGGTCCGCGCTCGCGCTCGCCACCGCCCGCAGCCGACGCCCCTCGGCGGCCGCGGCCAGCGCCGCCGCGCCCGTCCCGGCGTCCACCGCCTCGGTGTCGACCCGCACGGCCGCCGGGTCCCAGCCCCACAGCAGGGCCGCGAGCAGCCGCACCTTGGTGGCGGCGTCGGCGCCCGAGAGGTCGGCCGAGGGATCGGCCTCGGCGATGCCGAGCCGCTGGGCCTCGCCGACCGCCCGGTCGAGGGGGTCGCCCGCCGCCAGGCGGTCGAGCACGAAGGTGGCCGTCCCGTTGGGGCAGGCCCGGACCGTCCGGCAGCCGAGGCCCCGCACCCCCGTGCGCGCCAGGTCCGCCGCCGGGAGGGCGGCTCCGGTGGCGCCGGAGATCCTGATCAGGCTGCCGCCGGCCCGGGCGGCCCGGGCGAGTTCACGCCAGTGGCCGAGCAGGTGGCTCTTGGTGGCGGTGACGACGTGGACGCCGCGTTCCAGCGCCAGCACGGCCTCCTCGGCGGCCTGTTGCCGCAGCTGTGGGGAGGAGGGCAGCGCCTGGACCAGCACCCGCGCACCGGTCCGGTCGAGGTTCCGCTCCAGCGGGCCCGGCGGGGCCCACTCGGCCCGGGGCGGGACCGGCCCGCCGTCGCGCAGCTCCACCTCGGCCGACCCGACCCGGACGGCCGCCAGCCTCGGCCGGACGCCGTGGTCGCGGGCGAGCCCGTCCGCGTGGGTGAGCAGCCGCTCGGCGAAGGCGCGGCCGACCGGACCGTAGCCGGACAGCACGACCCCCGGGTCGTCGGCCGACGCCACGACGGCGGGGTCGTCGCCCGACAGCACAGCGGCGGGGTCGTCGCCCGGCGCGGCCGGGGGCACGGGCCCGGCGACTGGTGAGGACATCCCGGCAGGATACCCCCGGGGTGGTCGGGCGCTCGAAGCCCTTCCCGGCCGGGCCGACGCGGCGCGCACCCGCTGTCCGGGTGACGCCGACTCTCGGCTTCGGTACCGGCGGTGAGCATCCGTCCGCCGTCCGACCCGGCGCGCTGGAACCATCCCACCGGGTCCGGCCCGGTGGCCGAGCGGGGTGACCCGGGTTTGCATGGGGTGACCGAGCCCCGAGACCGTGGAGGTCACCGTGTACGAGATGTGGGCCGAGCACGACCCGGCGGTGTCGCCGCCCGCCGTGGTGTGGCACGTGGTCGCGAAGGACGACGCGTCGTCGTCGCTGTGCGGGCGGTTCCTCGAGCCGTCCCAGCGTGTGCTGCCGCCCGGCGACGGCTCGCCGGTGCCGGACCGGTACTGCGACCCCTGCCTGGTGACCGTCCGTGAGGCGATCGCGGCCGGCGGGCGCTGACGGTCGGAGGGGCGCGCCGGCGGGGGCACGGGGAGGGTCGTCGACGGCCGGGCGGAGGGCCGTCGACGGCCGAATGCCGTCAAGCCCGCACGAATCGGACCCGCGACGAACCCGCAGGTCGGAGCGGTGATCCGGAGGCGAGAACCCCGGTGCGCGGGCCCCCCGGGACCGCTACCATCTCCACTCGTCGCACACCCGTTCACCATGCAACAATCGCGCGCCGCTCCTGTCGTCGCGCCCAGGGGGAGGACCATCGCATGGGCGCGCCCCAGCGTTCTGCTGCCATGAGCACGTCAACGAGAGCCGTCACGGCCGTGACCCTGCTCATCGGCTTCTACCTGCTCGCGCTCGGCATCGTCGTGGGCCTGATCGCCCTCGACGTCGCCCTGTACCAGGCCTCCGGCACGTTCCGCCCGGGGCTGATCAAGATCTGGGCACTGAGCGCCGCCGTCGGCTACCCCGTCGTCCGGGTGGTGTTCCTGACCCGGCGTCGCAAGGACGACGGCGAACTGCCCGGTGTGCTCCTCACCCGCGAGCGGCAGCCCGAGATCTGGGCGATGGTCGACCGGATCTCCGAGCGCACCGGCGTCCGCGGCCCGGCCGAGATCCGCCTCGTGCCCGAGGTCAACGCGGGCGTCATGGAGGAGAGCAGGCTGCTCGGCCTCGTCCCCGGCAAGCGCCACCTGGTGATCGGCGCCCCGCTGCTGATCGGCCTCTCCGAGGGCGAGCTGGAGTCCGTGCTGGCGCACGAGTTCGGCCACTACAGCAACCGGGACGTCCGGCTCGCCGCCGTCACCGTCGCCGGCCGCCGCGCCATCCTGCACACCATCGGCGGACTGCACCACCGCGCGAACCAGCACCAGGCCCAGGAGGCCGCCAAGCTCGCCGCCAAGGCCGAGAAGCGGCTGGCCAAGGGCCGCAAGCCCACCACGGAGCAGGCCGGCGGCGGCGTGGACCGGGTCCTCGCCAAGCTGTTCACCGGCTACGCCAAGCTCTACTTCCGGGTCTCCGAGGCGGTCGGCCGCCGCCAGGAGTACGCGGCCGACCAGGTCGCCGCCCAGCTCGCGGGCCGGGACGCCACCGCCGCCGCCCTGCGCCGGATCCCGGCGCTGGAGGCCGCCCAGAACTTCTACCTCAACCGCTACGCGACCATCGGCTGGGACGCCGGGCTGCTCCCGCCGCCCGGCCAGGTCTACGGCGGCCTCCAGCACCTGCTGAGCGACCCGAAGCGCCGCGCCGAACTCGCCGAGCACGCGCTCGAACTGCCCGAGGAGCAGCCCGACCCGTACGACTCGCACCCGCCGATCCACCTGCGGGTCGCCGCGATCGAGGCGCTGCCCGACGACGGCCGCGGCCCCGGAGCCGCCGGCCCCGCCCTGGCGCTGCTGCACGACTCGGAGCGGGTGCTCGCCGAGCTGGAGGTCGTCTCGCTGGTCCCGGAGGCCTCCGGCAAGCACCGGGCCGACTGGCCCGAGCTGGTCCGTACGGCGATGCTGGCGCGCGCCCGCGAGGCCGGCGAGGACGCCCGCCGGGCGCTCACCGGGCTGGGCCTGCCGCCCACCGCCCACGGGCTGCTCGACGCCCTCGACGCCGGCCGCGCCTGGGAGTTCACCGACCGGCTGCCCAAGAGCGAACAGGCCGCTGCGGCCACCGGCCGGGCCGCCCGGGAGTTCGCCCGACCGGCGCTGCGCGAGGAACTGGCGCACGCCACCGTCGTCGCGCTGGCCGAGGCCGGGCTGGCCGGCTGGGAACTCTCCTGGGGCGGACCGGCCGAACTCCGGCTGCCGGACGGCTTCGCGGACGGTTTCGACGCGGCCCTGGACGCCGCCTGCGCGGACGACCCGGACACCGCCCCGCTGCGGGCGCTGCTCGCGGCGGCCGGGCTGCCGGCCTCCGCCGCCGCCGTGTGATCGCTCCGATCGCTCCGACCGCTCCGATCGATCTGCTCGATCGCCGCCACCCCCGGGCGCACCCACACCGCACCCGTCCACGCCCGTCACGCCAGTCCACGCCCACACCGCACCATCGGAGGAACACCCTTTGCTCGGCATCATCGTGCTGTCCGTCGTCGGCCTCGTCCTGCTGTTCCCGGTCGTCATGACCCGGCTGGCCAAGCGCAAGCTGGCCCAGCTGGAGCGGGCCAAGGCCACCATCGCCGGGCACGAGGCACGGCTGGCGGAGGAGGCCCGGGCGAAGAACACCATCATCCCGGCCGACCACGGGCTGCTACTCGGCAGCGAACTGCTCCTGGACGACCGGCCCGAGGACGAGGAGGCCGCCGTCCTCGCCGCCGCCAAGGCCGGCGACTGGCGGACCGCCGCCGACTACCTCGCCACCGACGCCACCGCCGACGTCCGCTGGCGGCGGCAGCGCCAACTGGCCGAACTGGCCGCCGAGGACGACGCCTGGCTGCGCGCCTGGCGCACCGAGCGGCCGCAGGACCCGGCCGCCGCACTGCTGCACGCGGACGCCCTGGTCTACCTGGCCTGGAACATCCGCAGCAGCGCCCGCGCGACCGAGGTCAGCCGCGAGCAGTTCGCGGGCTTCCACCGCGTCCTGGCCGAGGCCGAGGAGGCCGCCGTCGCGGCCGCCGCGCTCGCCCCCGAGGGCGACCCCAACCCGTGGGTCGCGCAGATCCCGATCGCCATGGGCCTCGGCTGGTCCAACGACCGCTTCCGGGAGCTGTGGGCCGAGTTGGTCGCGCGCGACCCGCAGCACTGGGCGGCGCACAACCGGGCGCTGCAGTACTGGTGTGCCAAGTGGCGCGGCAGCCACGAGCTGATGCACGGGTTCATCGACGACGCGATCGCCGCCGCCCCGGCCGGCAGCCTGCTCGCCCCGATCAAGCTGGAGGCCTACTTCGAGCAGTTCGCCAAGGACGGCGAGAAGCTCACCGCCTGGCAGCGCCCCGAGGTCGGTGCCGCCCTGGATGCCGCGCTCGCCGACCTCGCGGCGGCCGACCCCGGCCACCCCCGCATCCGGTACGCCCACGGCTGGCTCGCGTACGCGCTGACCCGGGCCGGGCGGCCGACCGAGGCGCTGACGCAGTTCCAGGCACTGGGCCGGTACATCCCGCAGCCGTTCACCAACTTCAACGACCCGCGGCAGGCCTTCATCGACCTGCGGGTCGCCGCGGTCCAGGGCGCGGTCGCGGCGGCGGAGCGGCAGCAGGCCTGACCGGGCGCTCCCGCCGGGCTGCGGCCGCAGCCGGGCGGGAGCGTCCTTCGCGTACCGCTCAGGGAGCCGGGGTCAGGGAGCCGGGAATCGGGTGACGCTGGTGACCCGGCAGCTGACCTTGTCCTTCACCGCGGTCGCCCCGAGCGCCTTGAGCGAGGCGGTCTGCCCCGCGGCCAGGTCGTTGGTCGCGGCGGGGGCCTCCGCCACCCGGGTGCCAGAGGCGTCGACGAACTCCACCTGGATCAGGTAGTTCGACGCCTTGGCGGTGTGGTTGGTGACCTTGAGGGCCGCCGACGGCCAGTGGATCGCACTGTCCACCTCGCACGCCGAGATCTCGACGTCCTTGGTCGCGTCGCCCCCGCCGCCGACCGGGGCGGCGGTCGGAGCGGCGGTCCCCGGCGCGGCCTGGGTGCCGCCCGGTGCCGGGCCGGCCACCGTCGTGGCCGGGACGGGTGAACCCGAGCTCGTGGTCGTGGTGACCGGAGTCGGGTCGCAGGCGGCGAGGCCGAGTACGGCGGTGGCGGCGGCGAGCAGGACGAGGGCGGTGCGGCGCATGGTCCCCCCTGGGACGTGGTGCGGACACTGCGGACAGTGCCGGAACCGTATCGGCGCGCGCCGGTCGGTGGGGGCGGTGTGGCGGATCCGTGACCGCTCCGGAACGTACCCGCCGCTCTCCACCCAGGCCGTTCAGCACATCAACCCCCGCTGCACACCCGGCAGTTCACTTTCCGTCAGCACCACCGACCACCACCGCCCACCACCCACCACCACCCGCCCGAAGGGGAACCCATGCGGTACCACCGCGCCCTGCTCGCCTGCACCGTCCTGTCGACCGTGCTGATCTCCGGCTGCGGCTCGGGCGGCAGCTCTGCCACCCGTGCCGCCGAGGGCCCCACCACCGCCCCGGCAACCGCCGCCCCGGCCGTCTCCACCCCGGCCGCGCCGACGGGCACCGCGACCGCGAGTGCCGGGACGGGAGCCGCCGACCTGCCCGACGGATACGACGCGACCCGGGACGCCGAGGCCGATGTGAAGGCTGCCCTGGCCCGGTCCGCCGGGGACCAGCGCCCGGTCCTGCTCGACTTCGGGGCCAACTGGTGCCCCGACTGCAAGGTGCTGGACAAGCTGTTCCGCTCCCCGCAGGTCACCCCGCTGCTGCGGGACGACTACCGGGTCGTCGCGGTGGACGTCGGCCGCTTCGACCACAACCTCGACCTCGCCGCCCGGTACGTCGACCTCCGGACCAGCGGCATCCCCGCCCTCGTGGTGCTCTCCCCCGACGGCACCGTGCGCACCGCCAGCAACGACGGCGCCTTCTCCAACGCCCGTGCCCTCAGCGCCGGCACGGTCGCCACCTTCCTCAAGCGCTGGGCACAGGGATGACCGTGACCCGACGGGCGCCCGGTGCGGTCGCCGCACTGCTGCTCCTCGGGGCGGCCGGCTGCGCCGCCGACCCGGCCCCGGCCGACGCCCCCGCCGCCACCTACCGGGGCGGCGGGGTCACCGTCGCCCTCCGGCTCGCCCCCGGGGAGGACGGCCGCCTGTTCCTCGCCGCCACCTTCACCCCCGACGAGGCCGGCTTCCACCTCTACAGCGTCGACCTGCCCGCCGACGGCATCGACGGCCTCGGCCTGCCCACCCGGCTGTCCGTGCGCGGCGGCCTGGCGGCGGACGGCGCCGTCCGGGCCGACCGCCCGCTGCGTACCGTCAGCCCCCTGGGGCTCGGAGTGCAACTGCCCGTCTACCCGGACGGCGCGGTCACCGTCGCCCTCCCGGTCCGCCGGACCGCGACCGGGCCGAGCGAAGCCGTCGTCAGCTTCGGCGCGTGCAGCGAACAGCGCTGCCTGATCCCCGTCACCGAGCAGGTCGTCCCACTCGGCACGGTCGGCTGACGAACCGATCACGGACCCGTCACACCGCCCGCACCCGACCGTGCGTACCGCTACGGTCGCTCCGACCACCCGCACCACGACCCAGGGGAACCCCATGCGCCGCACCGCCCTTGTCCTGCTCGCCGTCGCCCTGAGCGCCACGGCGGCCGCCTGCGGCAGTTCCGGATCCGGATCCGGTGCCTCCGGGCCCGGTGCCTCCGGTGCCGGACCGGCGGCCGCCGCCCCCACGGCCACGGGGAGTGCCGCCTTCACCATGGACACTCCCTCCGCCAGCCCGACCCGGGTTGCCCCGGGCGCGATCGCCCGCACCGCCGCGGGCACCTTCGCCACCGTCGCCATGACCGTCCCCAGCGCGCAGTTCGGCCGCTCCGTGACCGCCGAGGACGACCCGAACCACCTCCTCGGCCGACCCGGCCAGTACACCTCGAAGGTCACCTTCACCGACACCCGCGTCAAGGCGGCCGACCTCGACGGCCAGGACGCCGACTCGGTGGCCCGCGGCGGCGCCATCGAGGTCTTCGCCACCCCGGCCGACGCCGAACAGCGCGCCAAGTACATCCAGGACACCGTGAAGTCGCTGCCCGCGCTGACGGAATACGACTTCTTGAAGTCCTCCTCGCCCTAGAGGACGGGGATTCCTACCACCGGCATGTGCCGGTCTCGGCGGGTTCCTGCTTCAACGCGCTGCGCCGGAACGGGTCCGGTCTTACCTGCGCTCCACGAGGCGTTTAGCCTGTCCGCCCTTCCGGCGGCCAGGATGTTGCGTGCCGCGTTCAGGTCGCGGTCGTGGACGCTCCCGCAGTCCCTGCACGTCCACGCTCGGACGCCGAGGGGCTTGGGGCCGTCCTTGACGCCGCAGGCCGAGCAGACCTGCGAGGTTGGTTCGAAGCGGCCTGTCCGGCCGAAGTACCGGCCGTGCTTGGCGGCCTTGTACTCCAGCATGGTGACGAACGCGGACCATCCGGCGTCGTGCACGCTCTTGGCGAGCGGGGTCCGGCCGAGGCCGGACACCGCGAGGTCCTCCACGTACACCGCTTGAGTCTCGCGGATGATGCGCGTGGATTCCTGGTGGTGCCAGTCCCGGCGGCGGTCGGCCACCCTGGCGTGCTGACGTGCGAGCTTCTTCCGGACCTTCGCCCGGTTGTTGCTGCCCTTCGCGCAGCGGCTCAGGGCCTTGTGCATCCGCTTGAGCTTGCGCTCCGCCTGGCGCAGGAACTTCGGTGCGTCGACCTTACGGCCGTTGGAGAGCACCGCGAAGTGGGTGAGCCCGAGGTCGATCCCGGTCTCGGACTCCAGCGGACCGGACAGATCCAGGTCTTCGAGGATCTGCGGCTCGGTGTCCACGACGAAGCTGACCCAGTACCGGTCGCCGGCGTCCTTGGTGACCGTGGCGCTGGTCGGCGCGGCCGGTAGCGGCCGGGACCAGCGGACCTTGAGGTCGCCGATCTTCGCCACGTACAGCGTGCCGTTGTCCCGGAGGGAGAAGCCGTTCGCGGTGAGCCGGATCGCCTGCCTGCTGTCCCGCTTGGACTTGAAGCGCGGCGGTGCGACCTTGGGGCCCTTGCGCTTTCCGGTGACGCAGGAGAAGAAGTTCCGGTAGGCGGTGTGCAGGTCCCGTAGGGACTGCACCAGCACCACTGATGACACCTCACCCAGCCACTCGCGCTCGGTCGTGCGCTTCGCGGCGGTGATGACCTGCTTCTGCAGGTCGGTGTCGGTGATGTACGGCAGCCCCGCCGCGTGGGCTTCCTGACGTGCTCGAAGGCCGTCGTTGAAGACCACGCGGGCGCACCCGAACGCGCGGGCCAGCGACTGACGCTGACCCGGCGTGGGGAACACGCGGTAGTTGTACCGGAGCTGCACAACCACGATTGTCTCATTTGGTCCATGGCTACAACTGGCGATTACCGACGCGGCCCTCCAAGCTCCTCACCCCAGCCCAGGCCGAGAACTACAAGGGCGCCATCGGCGCCTGACTCGCCGTTCCCCGCCGTTCCGTCGCGTCCCGCCCGGCTCGGTGGACGGAGCGCCGGATCGGTCGCCCGGGCGGCGAGGTGACAGCTGTCATACCGGATCGGTGACGGAGCGACCTGCCGCGCGGGGGCCGTGGTCGGCCAGGCTGACGGTGCAAGGAACGGACGAGCAGGCGGGCGGGACGAGAATGCGCAGCATGAAGGTGTTGGTGGCCGGGGCCGGGATCGGGGGGCTCTGTCTGGCCCAGGGGCTGGTCCGGGCCGGGATCGACGTGCGGGTCTTCGAGCGGGAGGGCGGGGCGGACAGCCGGTACCAGGGCTTCCGGATCGGGCTGGACGAGCCCGGGCTGGCCGCACTGCGGGAGTGCCTGCCACCCCGGCTGCACGGACTGCTGACCGCGGTGACCGGGCCGCTCGCGGGCGAACGGCGCGTGGTGGACGAGCAGTTGACGGAGCTGCGGCAGCTCGGCCCGACCAGCGGGGGCACCGCCGCCGACCGGCACGTGCTGCGGCAGCTGCTGCTCGCGGGGCTCGGGGACCGGGTGGAGTTCGGGCGGGCCGTGGTCGGGTACCGGGAGCGGGCGGACGGCCGGGTGGAGGCGCGGTTCGCGGACGGCACCGGCACGGTGGGCGACCTGCTGGTCGGGGCGGACGGCGTGGGCTCGGCCGTACGGCGGCAGCTGCTGCCCGGGGCCGAGGTCACCGCCGTACCGGGTGGCGCGCTGCTGGGGCGCACCCCGATGACCGAGCGGCTGGCCGCGCTGGTGCCGGGCGCCGGCACCCTGGTCCAGGGGCCCGGGGCGAGCCTGTTGATCGGCCGGATGGAGTTCCGCCGCCCGCCCCGGCTCGCGGCGGCCGAACTGGCACCGGAGGTGGAACTGCCGGACACCGGGAGCTACCTGCGCTGGGTGGTGATGCTCCCCGAGCCCCTCGCCGGCCCCGCGCCGACGGACTGGGCGCAGGTGCGCGACCGGCTGCTCACCCTGGTCCGCGACTGGCACCCCGACCTGGTCGAGCTGGTCCGGCGGTCCGACGTCGGCAACAGCTCACCGCTGACGCTCCGCTACTCCGAGCCGGTACCGCACTGGGGCACCGGCGCGGTCACCCTGCTCGGCGACGCGATCCACCCCATGCCGCCCAGCGCCGGCCAGGGTGCCAACCTGGCGTTCCGCGACGCCGCACTGCTCTGCCGCTCGCTCACCGCCGTCCACCGCGGCGAGGCCGAACTGCCCGCCGCCGTCCAGGAGTACGAGCTGCGGATGCTCGACCGGGGCTTCGCGGCGGTCGCCGCCGGGCTGGCCCGCCTCCCGGACTTCACCCCGGCCCGCTAGGTGGACGACCATGAGCGTCGTGAACGTCAGGCCGCCGCATTCGCACTGTCCTGTGAGGCCTCCTCCTCGGAATGCGGTGTCAGGACGCCCCGCCCCCGCGTACGGTCCATCGCGCGCCATTCCGGCCGCAGGCCGGCCAGATTCGTGGTGAGGAAGTACGCGGCGCCGCAGGCGAGCAGCACCGGCACGAGTCCGCCAGCGGTCACCGCCGCCCCGGCGATCAGCCCGCCGAGCGGGATACCGGCCCAGGCCAGCGAGTCACCGAGCGCGTTGACCCGGCCCAGCATCCGGCGCGGCACCCGCTCGACGAGGAGGGCCCCCAGCACTGGGTTGACGAAGCCGGCACCGAACCCACTGACAGCGAAGACGGCCAGTACCACTCCCAGCGGGGCATCGAGAGCGAGGACCAGGAACCTCGGTGCCCCGGCCAGCAGGAACCCGGCAAGCACCACCACCCGCCGCCGCAGCCGGTGCGCGACCACCGCGGCGATCAGGCTCCCGCCGACCGCCGCGGCCCCCATCACACTGCCCATCAGGCCGATCGCGGTCGGCCCGTTGCCGGACTCCCTGGCCCAGACGGGTACCAGCACCGAGGCGAACGCCGCATCCAGCAGATTGGTGATGCCGACCATGACGATGACGGTGAGCAGCAACGGCTCGCCGCGCAGGAAGGTGAAGCCCTCGCCGAACCGCCGCCAGTAACCCGGTCCCGTTTCCCCCGCCGGCGAGGGGGCGTCCTCGGCCGCGTGCCCCATGCCACGAGGCAGCGCGAGTCTGATGATCACCGATCCGAGGGCGAAGCAGCCCGCGTTGACGGCGAGCCCGGTCAGGGGACCGAGCAGCGCCACCAGGGATCCGCCGACCGCCAGGCCGACGGTGGAGGCGAGCCGATCGATCACGCCGGACAGACCGGTGGCCCGCTCCAACGGCACCCGGCCGCGCTCCGCCGCCTCCGGGACCATCACCTTCTTGGCCAGGTCGCCGGGGCCCCGGGCGGCGCCGACCAGCGCGACCAGAAGCAGGAGGAGGGGGAAGGAGAGCAGGTCCAGGGTGTGGAGCAGGGGAACCGCGGCGGCGGCGGTCGCGCTGGCCAGATCGGTGGTCCAGGAAACGGCCCGCGGGCCGATCCGGTCCACCAGCGGTCCGGTGAACGCCTTGACCACCACGTAGGGAGTCATCTCGCAGAAGGCGACCAGTCCGGTCTGGGTGGCGCTGCCGGTGGTGACGAGGACGAACCAGGGCAGCGCCACCACGGAGATCCGAGTGCCGGTCAGCGACACGGCCATGGCTGCCAGGACCGCGCCCAGCGGCCGTAAGGACCTCCTGCCGGGTATGCCGCCGGTCTCCACGGCGTCGTCGGTCATGACGTCGGGCTCCCTTCCGCTTCCTGCGGGCCGGAAGGGAGCGACGACGCGGCGGGCGCATCCAGTTCGGGCAGGATCTTCGTGATCACGGCGACCCGTTCGGCTCCCTCGGGGGCGGTTGCCGCCGCCTCCGGAGTGTCTCGCCGGTAGCGTGCGATGACTTCCGCCAACTCCCGGTACAGGGTCGTGGTTTCCTCAGGCGTGAGCCGCAGGGACCAGTCGCTCATGTCAAAGGTGTTCCGCCATGCGCGGGGCATCGTCTGGAGCCCGTTCAGGGTCTGCTGGGTGCGCAGGGTGTAGATGGCGGCGAGTGACTGCTGGTAGGCCAGCGCGGCCTCGGGCTCCTGCTCGGCCAGCTCCGGATCGTTGAACCACGTCGTCCGGTGCACCGAACGCCACCAGCGCTCCCGCGCGTTGCCGCGTTCGGTGTCCTCTTCGACGAAACCGGCCGCGCCGAGCTGCCGGAGGTGGTAGCTGGCCGTGCCGGAGTTCACGCCCAGCCGCTCCGCGAGGCGGGTGGCCGTCGACGGGCCGTACTTCCGCAGCAGCCCGACCAGCTGCACGCGCACCGGATGCGCCAGGGCACGCAGCCCCTTGGCATCCAGGACAACCGAGTCCTCGTCAACTTTCGGGCCGTCCGGCCTCTCCACTGCATCAGCCATGCGACACACGGTAGACCGCAAAGGGTTCTTCGCAAAGGGTTATTCGCGAAGAATCCTTTGCGGTTCAGTGCGCGAGACGCGAGAGATGCCGACGCTGCATCAACGGGCGGGCGGCCACCGGACCGACTTCCGGCGTCGCGATGCGAACGCGTTCGCAACACTCCTTCGCATACGCTCCGTAATCGCACCGTTCCGTGCTGTCATGGCTCTGCAAAATCCCCGCCACACATCGCGCTCCGCGCGGGAAGGCAGACCCATGGGCAGACCCAGATTCGCGACCGCGGCGACGGCCGTCCTCCTGACGGCTCCGGCATTGCTCGCCACCGCGGGCGGCCAGGCCCACGCCGAGGCCGGCCAGGACACCATCACCATGCTCAAGCAGGAGAAGTCCCAGTGGTGCTGGGTCGCCTCCGGCCTGACCATCGCCAAGTTCCAGGGCTACGGCACCACCCAGACGGACTTCTGCAACCGGGCCCAGCCCTACTACGGCTGCAACAACCAGCCGGCCACGCTCGACGACATGGCCAGGGGCTGGCAGAGCCTCGGCATGGCCCACCTCGGCACGGGCCTGACCAGCGCGGCCACCTTCAACCAGGTCTACACCGACGTCAAGGCGGCCCGGCCGGTCGCGGCCCGGATCGGCTGGACGTCCGGCGGCGGCCACATGAACGTGGTCTACGGCTTCGACACCTCGAACAACACCATCGGGGTCGCCGACCCGTGGCCGGACACCGCCACCTACACGTGGTGGAACTACAACGACTACGTCAGCAACAGCTCGTTCAAGTGGACCCATTCCCGGATCGGCATCTCCAGGTGAGGCGGACGGCCATGCACAGGACCACGACACCCGCCGGGCCGGCGGCCACCCGCCGCCTCCGCCCGGCCGCCCTGCTGGCGGCCGCCGCCTGCGCGCTCCTGCCGCTCGCCGGCCCCGTCCACGCGGCCCCGGTCAAGGACCCGCTCCCGGCGGACATCCCGGACTACGGGGCCGCCCTCGACCTGGTGAAGTCCGCCGACGTCCGCAACGCCGTCTGCCGCTTCCTCAGCGTTCCGCTGCCCCAGGGGGACGCGACCGGGATGGCGCAGCCGATCCCCGACCGGGCCGACCCGTGCGCGGACCTCCCGGCCTTCACCGTCAACGACCCGCTGGCCCTGAACGAGCTCACTCCCGGGTTCGTCGCCGGGACGGCCCTGCCGATCGCCTCCCAGGCGATCCGACTGAGCTATCTGGTCTCCGCCCTGAACACCACCGTCAACGGGCGCAACGCCACCGTCATGCTCGCCCCCACCCAGGGCGGCGGCTGGCACCTGGCCGGCGTGCGCGACGGCGCCAGCGACGCCGGGTACGCCGGAAAGGCCACGCCCGGGACGCTGGTGTTCAGCGAGCCGCAGATCCGCGGCTGGTACCAGCTGCGGCTCACCACGGTCGAGCCGCTCAACGACCAGGCGCGGCAGGGGCTGAACGGGCGGCCCTCGGCCTCGCTGAGCGAGTACCAGAAGCTGGTCAAGGCCCGGTACGCCGACAAGCTGCCGGGCTCGGAGTACGCCGCCGCCGGGATGTCCAGCGGCTACGGCACCGCGGCGCGGACGGCGACGGCCCCGTCCTCGGCGCCCGTCGTGATCGGCGGCGCGGCCGCGGCGCTGGCGCTGGCGGGCGGCGTCCTCGTGTTCCGCCGCCGTCGCGGCAGCGCCCGCTGACCTGCGGGCCCCTCGCCCCGCCGGGCCGGCTCCCTCCGGGGCCGGACCGGCGGGGCGTCGGCGTATCCGGGTGTCGGCGTGTCGGCGCCGGTGCGGGGCCGCCTCCGTCCTGCCCCTGCCGTTTCCGGGGCGGCTCCGCTACCTTTACCGACAGAGTGTCGGGAAGTTGTGAACTCAGATTAGGCTAACCGAAATTTGCGGGGTCCTTCCGCCCCGGCCGCATCCGATCCCTGGAGGCCGTATGCCCACGCCCGAGCCCGTCCCCTTCTCCACCGTGCTCCGCACCGCCAGCAGCGAGGAGCACGAGGCCGCGGAGCACTCCTCCTTCATGAGCCACCTGCTGGGCGGGCAGCTCGGGATCGACGCCTACGCCGACCTCACCGGCCAGCTCTGGTTCGTCTACCGGGCACTGGAGGAGCGGGCCGAGCAGCTCGCGGAGCACCCGCTGGCGGGCCCGTTCATCGACCCGGCGCTGCTGCGCACCGCCGCCATCGAGCGCGACCTGGCACACCTGCGCGGGCCCGACTGGCGCGCCGGACTCGGACCGCTGCCCGCCACCGCCGCGTACGCGGCACGGATCGAGGAGCTGGCCGCCGAGTGGCCGGCCGGCTACCTCGCCCACCACTACACCCGCTACCTGGGCGACCTGTCGGGCGGCCAGATCATCCGGGGCCTGGCCGAGAAGGCCTGGGGCTTCGAGCGCAAGGGCGACGGCGTGCGGTTCTACGTCTTCGAGGACGTCACCAACCCGGCCGCCTTCAAGCGCGACTACCGGGCCAAGCTGGATGCGGCGGGCGCGGCGATGGACGAGGTGGAGCGGCGTCGGGTGGTCGAGGAGTGCAAGCGGGCCTTCGTGCTCAACGGCGCTGTCTTCCACGACCTGGACGGCCGTTACCCGTTGAGCGCCTGATCGACCGGACCGGACCCGACCCGAGCCGCCCGGGCACGACTGCACCCCCTGCCGACGGTGGGCAGGGGGTGCAGGTCCGATCAAGGCACGGTCAGGTCAGGGCAGGGCAGGTCAGGTCAGGTCAGGTCACCAGGTGACCGGAACGGCGGCGGCCATGACGGCCATCCGGTTCGGGTGCCACGGCACCTCGTCCACCGGCACCGCCAGGCGCAGCCCGGGGAACCGCTGGAGCAGGACCCGGAAGGCCGTGTCGGACTGCCGCCGCACCAGGTGGGCGCCCGGGCAGTGGTGACGGCCGTGGCCGAACCGCAGGTGGGGGTTGGGCGAGCGGGCGGGCTCGAACCGCGCGGGGTCGGCGAAGGTGCCGGGGTCGTAGTTGGCCGCGTCCAGCGAGAGCAGGACCAGATCGCCGGCCTTGACCCGCTCGCCGCCCAGGGAGGTGTCCTCCGTGACGAAGCGCGGGATGGCGTTGCCGAGGACGACGCTGCACCGCAGCAGTTCCTCCACATGCCTGGGTGTCTCCTCCGGGCTCTCCCGCAACTCCGCCATCGCCTCGGGGTGTTGGAGGAGGTTGACGGCGGCGACACCCAGGAAGCTGGCGAAGTCCTCGTAGCCGCTGACGAACAGCACGGAGACGATGTTGGACAGCTGCTTGTCGCTCAGCCCCTTCCGTTCCGAGAGCCGCTCGGAGGGCCGCTCGGAGTTCAGGTCGGCGAGCCGGTCGGCGAGGCCGCGCGGCTGCCCAGGGGTGCGGGCGGCCAGGAAGGCCGCCATGTAGGCGCGGAGCTCCTCCCAGTTGACGGCGAGTTCCTCATCGGAGTAGGTCGCCATGGTGAGGTCCTTGTCGGCGCGCTCGGCGAGCCACTCCCGGTCCTCGAACGGCAGGCCGAGCAGGCGGCACAGGCACTGCGCGGCGACCCACTCGGCGAAGTGGCGCTGGAGGTCGCCCGGCGCGCCCTCGGCGACCATCCGTTCCAGGCCCTCCCGGGTCACCTCGGCGACCCAGTCGGCGGGCAGTTCGGGCTGGTTACGGCCGAGCGCGGCGAGCACCTCGTCGCGCAGTCCGGCCTGCTGGAGGTGGTTCATGGCGTCCAGCAGTTCGGGCGCCAGGATCGGGGCGTCCTGGGTCGGGCTGTCGGCCTCGCCGAGGACGGAGCGGGCGAAGGAGCGGTCCCGCAGGACGTCGCGGGCCAACTCGTAGCCGGTGACCAGCCAGGCCTCGCCGCCGGCGTTGGTCCTGACCCGGGCGACGGGGCAACGGCTGCGCAGCTCGTCCAGTTCGGGGGCGAGGCGGTCGCCGTCGGTGCTGAACGGGTAGCGGGGCAGGGCCTCCCCGTCCGGAGCATGGGCCGGGGCCTGACCCGGGCCGGGAGCCGGGGCCTGGTCGGTGGTGGCGGGCGCCTGGGGTGCGCTCATGCGGCGCGGTCCTCTCTGTTCGGTACGGGATCGGGGTGCGGGGCGGTGCCGTGGGGCGGGGGCAGGCGGCGGGGGTGCCGCCGTCACCAGCGCACCGGCAGCCGGGCGGGCGCGCGCAGCGGCGTGGCCTCGTCCCAGGGCAGCGACTCGGCGGGCTCGGCCAGCTCGATGCCGGGCAGCTTCTCCAGCAACACCTGGATCACCACGGCCAGTTGCATCCGGCTCAGGTGCGCACCGGTGCAGGCGTGCGGGCCGTGGCCGAAGGCGAGGTGCGGGTTGGGCGTACGGGTGAGGTCGAGGCGGTCGGGGTCGGTGAAGGCCCCGGGGTCGCGGTTGGCGGAGGCGGGCACCGGCACGACGGCGTCCCCGGCCCGGATCAGCTGACCGTGGAGGGTGAGGTCCTCCTCCGCGACGAGGATGTTGATCGCGTTCATCAGCGGTACGTGGCGCAGCAGTTCGTCCACGGCGGTGGCGATCCCGGCGGGTTCCTCGCGCAGCCGGCGGAGCTGGTCGGGGTGGGTGAGGAGGGTGAGCAGGGCGTTCCCGGTGTGCTGCATGTTGGTCTTGTAGCCGGCCATCAGCATGGTGACCACGAAGCTCACCACGTCGTCCCTGACCAGCTCGCTGCCGGGGCGGCGGGTCTCGGCGAGCAGCAGCCGGATGTGGTCCCCGTCCTGCGGCGCTCCTCCTCCCTCTTCTTCCTCCTTGCGAGTGATCAGCTCCGAGGCGTAGTCCTGGAGGACGTACAGCGCGGTGAGGATCTCGTCCATCGTCAGCCCGGCGGCGCTGAGCAGGGTGAGGGTGTGCGGGAGGTAACGGTCGCGGTCCTCGTGCGGGAGGCCGATGGTCTCGCACAGCACGCGCAGCGGCAGCGGTTCGACGTAGCCGGCCACCAGGTCGGCCGTGCGGTCGGGCGAACCGGCCGTCATGGCGTCGATCAGCTCCTCCGCGATGGCGCGGATCCGGGGTCGCATGAACTCCAGGCGCCCACGGCCGAACAGCGGCAGGACGGCGCGCCGCACCCGCTCGTGGTGCTCGCCCCGCATCTCCAGGAAGGTCGGCAGGCACGGTGGCGGGGCGTCGTCGCCCTCGACGGGCGGCCAGGCGGACAGCAGGGGCCGCACCAGCCTCGGGTCGGCGAAGGCGGCGCGGGCGTCCGCGTAGCGGCTGAGCAGCCACGCGGTCTCGCCGTTGGGCAACTGCGCCTGGACGACGGGCTGTTCGGCGCGCAGCCGGGCGTACTCGCAGGGCGGTCCGGCGGTCCCGGGTGTCACCTCGGGGACGGGGATCGGGGTGGGGATCTGGGCGGGGACGGCGGTGTCGGTCATCGGGTGCCCTCCCGGACGGCGGCGGTGACGGCGGCGGCGGGGCCGGTGGCGGCGGGGCCGGTGGCGGAGCCGGTAGCGGTGGCGGAGCCGGCGGTGGGGCGCTGGAGGTAGCCGGAGGCGAAGAAGTACTCCAGGTACCGGTCCAGCAGGGCGGAGTCGACCGGCGGGCAGTGCAGTCCGCTGTCCGCCAGGGCGGCTTCGGCGTTGTGCCGGCCGAGCACCGGGAAGGTGCCCTCGAAGTAGAGCTCCTTGACGGACATGTCGGCGGTGCGGCTGCGGTCCACGCACAGCGACACGAAGGGCGCGGTGGCGCTCGTGGGGTTCGCGGCCACGTGACGGACCAGCTCGTCGACCCACTGCGGGTAGGGCAGCGTGCGCACCGCGCACCCGGCCGCGCGCATCCGGTCGATGACGTCCGACAGCATCGCGGGGCGGGGGTTGGTGAGGTGGTAGGTACGGCCGTCGGCGTCCCGCCGGGTGGCGATGTGGACGACGGCCTCGGCGAGGTGGTCGACCGGGACGAAGTCCATCGGCAGGGCGATGTCCGGGGCCAGCCCGGTCTCGGCGATCGTCCGGAACAGCGAGCAGATCGCGGTCTCGGTGTTGCTCACGCCGCTCACCTGGTCCCCCGTCACCTCGTACGGGCGGTGGACGGCCACCGGCAGTCCCTGCTCGGCGGCCCGGCGCAGCACCCCTTCGGCGACCCACTTGCTCTCGGCGTAGCCCATCGTCAGCCCGTCGGCGTGGGCCAGGGGGGCGTCCTCGGTGACCTCGCGCACCCCGGCCGCCCCGGCGCCGGCCACGACGGCGACGGTCGACAGGAAGTGGACCGGGACGCGGCGGGGCGCGGCGAGGCGAACGATCTCGCGGGTGCCGTCCACATTGGGGGCGCGCAGCTGCTCGTACGGGTAGAGGAAGTTGACCTGGGCCCCGTTGTGGACGATCAGGTCCAGGCGGGCGGCCAGCTCGGCGCGCCGCTCGGCCGACAGCCCGAGGCCGGGCTCGGCGAGGTCGGCGGGGAAGCACTCCAGCCGCTGCCGGTCGGTCTCGTCGAGGTGCAGGCCGTAGCGGGCGAGGGCGGTGCGCACGCGCTGTTCGGCGTGGCCGGGGCTCGCGGCGCGGACGGGGCAGTGGATCCGGGCGGTGGTGCGGCGCAGCAGGGTGGTCAGCAGGAAGGCGCCGACGAAGCCGGAGGCGCCGGTGAGCAGGACGTGCGCCGGGTCCCGGGGGCGGGGCGCGGGGCCCTGGGCGGGCGGGAGGCGGAAGTCGAGTTCGGCCTCCCGGACGAAGTCGACGGTGCTCTGCCCGGCCTCGCTCGGGGAACCGTCGCGGGCGGCCCGGACGGCCTCGGTGAAGCGCGCGAGGGTGGGGGCGGTGAGCAGCGCCCGGATGAGGGTGGAGCTGAGTGCGGCGTCGAGGCCGAGGGCGGCGAGGGTGCGGGTGACGGCCTCGGAGGCGAGCAGGGAGTCGCCGCCGAGGTGGAAGAAGTCGTCCTCGGGGGCGGGCCGGGTGCGCAGCACCTGCTGCCAGATCCCGGCGAGGAGGCCGGCGAGCCCTTCGGCCGGCTGCTGGTGCGGTATCCGGTCCGCGGTGACGGTGCTGGCGGTGGCGCTGGCGGCGGCGGTGGCGCTGGTGGCGGCAGTGGCGGCGGCGGTGGCGCGCAGGCGTTTGCGGTCCACCTTGCCGCCGCTGGTCACCGGGAAGCGGTCGAGGGCGACCAGCACGGGCACGGCCTGCGGCGGCAGCCAGCGGGCGCAGTAGCCGCGCAGCTCGGGCAGCGGCAGGGGCTCCGCCGGGGCGGTGGGGGTGAGGTAGGCGGTCAGCGCCTCGCCGTCGGTCTCGACGACGGCCTCCGCGACCGAGGGGTGGGCCCGCAGCCGGGCCTCCACCTCGTCCAGTTCGATCCGCGCGCCGCGCAGCTTGACCTGGCGGTCCGCCCGGCCGCGGTACTCCAGCAGGCCGTCGGCGGTGCGGACGACCCGGTCGCCGGTGCGGTAGAGGCGGCCGCCGGGCTCGACCTGGGGCAGCCGGACGAACCGCTCCGCGGTCAGCTGCTCGTCACCCGGGTAGCCGAGGGCCAGGCCCTCCCCGCCGACGTACAGCTCGCCCTCCTCGCCCGGCGCCGCGGGCGTGCCGTCGGCGCGCAGCACATGGCAGGTGGTGCCGGCGTACGGGCGGCCGATCGGGACTCCGTCGGCGTCCTCGGGCAGCGGGCGGACGACGTGGGCGGTGGAGACCACCGAGTTCTCGGTCGGGCCGTAGAAGTTGACCACGGTGGTGCCGGGGCAGGCGGCCAGGACGGCGTTCGCCAGGCGCGGGTCCATCGCCTCGCCGCCGGCCGAGACGAACCGCAGGCCCGCCATCGACTGGGGGCGGGTCCGGGCGAGCAGGTGGAAGACGCTCGTGGTCAGGTAGGCGACGGTGACGCCCCGGCTGCGCAGCAGGTGTTCCAGCGCGGTCGGCGAGAGGAGTTCCTCGCGGTCGGCGATCACCAGGCAGGCGCCGGTCAGCAGGGCGCCCCAGATCTCGATGGTCGAGGCGTCCGAGGAGAGGCCGTAGCCGTGCAGGATCCGGTCGCCCGGCCCGGGCGGGGGCAGTTCGCGGTCGGCCAGGACGAGTCGGGCGACTCCCCGGTGCGGGATCGCCACCGGCTTGGGGCGGCCGGTCGTACCGGAGGTGAAGGCGACGTAGGCGCAGTCACCGGGCGCCGACAGGACGCCGGTGGTCCGGACGGGCGCCGGCGCGGAGTCCCCGTCGTCGACGGCCGGGATGCTCACCCGCAGGCCGCGGACCCGGCGTTCGGTGCCGGGCAGGGTGACGGCGGCGCGCAGCCCGGCGTCCTCGGCCATGGCGCGCAGGCGGGCCGGGGGCAGGTCGTCGTCCAGCGGGACGTAGGCGCAGCCGGCCTTGAGGATGCCCACCAGGGCGATCAGTGCTTCCGGGGAGCGGCTGCCGCACACGCCGACGGGCTCACCGGGGGTGATGCCCGCGGCCAGCAGGCGGGCGGCCAGCGCGGTCGATCCGGCGTCCAACTGGCCGTAGCTGAGGGTGCGGTCGCGGTGGCGGACCGCCGGTGCGCACGGGCGGGCGGCCGCCTGCCGGGCGAAGAGCTCCGGGAGGGTGAGGTCCTGCGGCCGGTCGGCGCGGGAGGCGCGGGCCGCGGGGCGGGGGGCAGGGAGGTGGAGCGGGCGCGACGAAACGTCGATGTCGGTCATGGATCCTTCTCAGGAGGTGGCTCCGTCGGCCGCGGCTGCGGGCCGGTGCCGACGGCACGCCAGGTCAGTCCGCGCTGTCGGCGGCGGGTTCGGCGGGCCGGGTCGGCTCGGCAGGCCGTGTGAGCTCGGCCGACCGGATGGGCTCGGCGGGCCGGGGCGGTTCGGCGGAGTCGGCCGCCGGGTGGGCGGGCTCGGTGAAGTCGGCGGCGAAGGCCGAGAAGTCGGCGGTCCGCCAGCGCTGCGGGCGCAGCCGGAACAGGATGTCGTCCTTGAGCTGGTCGGCGGTGGCATCGAGGTAGCCGCGGGCCTCGTCCGGGTCCAGGTAGCGGTGGGCCAGGGCGTCCCGGACGGCCGGCGGCACCGGGTCCTCGACGGCGACGACCGGCCCTTCGACACTCACGTACCGGTAGGGCCGCCGCTCGTCCTGCACACAGAGGCTGAACCGGCCGGCGGCGCGCAGCAGTCGGCCCTTGACCGTCTCGCGCCCCGTCTGGACGAGAATCTCGCCCCCGGGCTCGTAGCCGTACCAGACCGGCACGCACAGGGGCGCCCGGTCGCCTTCTCTGGGGTCCGCGACGCTCAGCACCCCGACTCGGCGGTCGGCGAGGAAGGCCTCCCGGGCGTTCTGCGACATGGTGGGCAGCATGAATCGATCCCCTTTGCTCATAAGGACGTTGAGACCTGCAGCAGCTGCTCGTCAGCCGTGGCCAGGACGGACGTCGCGTCACTTGCCCGCAGGATGGGACGACGACCACTCGATCATGTGGACGCGTCACGGGAGGCGACGGCGGGCCATCAATGCTCCGGCAGCCCGTTCGTCTCCGTAGGAACAGCATGGCGCTACTGGCACGTACAGTGACGGGGAGATCACGCTACTGTCGTGAACATGTCACTCAGTGCCCGGAACTGCACCACCACCCCCGCCCGGCGCCCCGGACCGGGCCGATCGTGCGGGAACTCACTGGCGCGAAGATCATCGATCTGCGTTCAATGCCGGGGTGAGTCACGTAACGAACGTCATGATCTCCGTCGAAATGGACGACGTCCCGGCGGTCGAGGAACTGAGCCGGTGGTTGCAGACCGCCGCCCCGAAGCGCGGCTTCGGCCCCGGCGTCGTCGGCTGGGTCGGCGCGCTCCGGGAGACCACCGGCCGCGACACGACCTGGGGCGGCGGCAAGTACCCGGAGTGTGAGGTCTACGCCGGGGCGCTCAACCACGCCGATCTCGCCGGGCTGATCGCCCACATCGAGCGCATCCCGTGGCAACAGCCCGACTTCTTCCAGCTGTTCGTGAAGGACCAGTCCGACCTCTACTTCCGGGTGTGGATGTTCCACGGCGCACAGCTGCGGCAGCTGGCACCCGAAGGCCGGGACCGGGAGTTCGAACCCCTTCGCGCACCCTCGCACATCGACACCCGCTTCGCGCTCACCGGCGATGCCGAACTTCTCCGCGAGCTGTTGGTCTCCGCGGTCAACTGGGCACCCGGTCACGGCCTTTCGCCCGAGGCGGTGCTGTCCGATCCGGCCAACTCCCGCTACGTGGAGGGCTGGCCCCGACACGGCGACCTGGGCCTGGTGGCCGTCGCGTCCCGGGCGGCCCACGGTGACGCCCCGGTCGGCGCCGCGTGGCTGCGCTACTTCACCGAGGACGAACCCGGCTACGGCTTCGTCGCCCCCGACGTCCCGGAGCTCAGCATCGGCGTCCACGCGGCGGAGCGCGGCCGCGGCGTCGGCACCGTACTGCTCAGGCGCCTGCTGCGGATCGCCCGGGAGTCCGGCGTCGACCGCGTCTCGCTGAGCGTCGAACGGGCCAACCCCGCCCTGCGGCTCTACGAGCGCGAAGGCTTCCTGGCGCACGGCCCCCGCGAGGGCGAGGGCTCCCTGACCATGGTCGCCGACCTTCGGAGCCGTCCCTGACGCGCTGACCGGGCGGCCTCCCTCACCTGATCCTCGACCGCGCCCTCAGCCGAGGGCGCGGTCGAGGTTGAAGGCCGCGCTGATCAGTGAGAGGTGGGTGAACGCCTGGGGGAAGTTGCCGAGTTGCTCGCCGGTGCGGCCGATCTCCTCGGCGTAGAGGCCGAGGTGGTTGCCGTAGGTGAGCATCTTCTCGAAGGCCAGCCGGGCCTCCTCCAGGCGGCCGGCCCGGGTGAGCGCCTCGACGTACCAGAAGGAGCAGATCGAGAAGGTGCCCTCGGTGCCGTGCAGGCCGTCCGGGCTGGCCGCCGGGTCGTAGCGGTAGACCAGCGAGTCGGAGACCAGGTCCCGGGTGAGCGCGTCCAGGGTCGCCAGCCACTTGGGGTCGGTGGGCGAGACGAACTTGGCCATCGGCATCATCAGCACCGAGGCGTCCAGCACGTCGGCGCCCAGGGACTGGACGAACGCCCCGCGTTCGGCGGACCAGCCCTCCCGCATGATCTGCCGGTAGATCGCGTCCCGGTTCCGCAGCCAGCGGCCGAGGTCCGCGGGCAGGCCGCGACGGTTGGCCATCCGGATCGCCCGCTCGATCGCCACCCAGCACATCAGCCGCGAGTAGACGAAGTCCCGTCGGCCGCCCCTGGTCTCCCAGATGCCCTCGTCGGGCTGGTCCCAGTGGTCGCAGAGCCAGTCCACGACGGCCCCGACCTCGTCCCAGTGGGCGCTGCTGACCGGCTGCCCCCACTTGTCGTACAGGTAGACGGAGTCGATCAGCGCCCCGTAGATGTCCAGTTGGAGCTGGTGGGTGGCGTCGTTCCCGACCCGCACCGGCGCCGAGCCCAGGTGCCCTTCGAGGTGGTCCAGTTCGGACTCGGGCAGGTCCTTGCGCCCGTCGATGCCGTACATGATCTGCAGCGGGCCGGACGGGCCGGCGCCCCGCATGATCCCCTGCTCCGACAGGAAGCCCATGAACGACTCGGCCTCCGAGGTGAAGCCCAGGCGGAGCATGGCGTAGACGCAGAAGGCCGCGTCGCGCACCCACACGTACCGGTAGTCCCAGTTGCGTTCGCCGCCGACCCGCTCGGGCAGGCTGGTCGTCGGCGCGGCCACGATCGCGCCGGTCGGCGCGTAGGTGAGCAGCTTCAACACCAGCGCGGAGCGGTGCACCATCTCCCGCCACCGGCCGCGGTAGCGCGAGCGGCTCAGCCAGTTGCTCCAGAACCGGACGGTCGCCTCGAACTGCGCCTGCGCCTCGGCGTGCGGGCAGGCCCGGGGGCGCACGTCCTCGCCGATCCGGTCCAGCGCGAACACCACGGACTCGCCCTCCAGGAGCTTGAAGTGCGAGCGGACGTCCCGGCCGTCGCCCTCCAGCTGCACGGTCGACGTCAGTGCCAGGGCCATCGACGGGGCCTCGAAGACCGCCTCGCCGGACCGCACCCGCACCGTGTGCGGCTCCGCTCCGTAACCGAAGCGGGGTGCGATCCGCGCCGCGAACGGCAGCGTCCCCCGCACGCACACCACCCGCCGGATCAGCCGGTGCCGGGAGGCCTCGCGGGACTCGTCGACGACCGGCATGAAGTCCTGGATCTCCGCCACGCCGTCGGCCGCGTAGAACCGCGTGATCAGCACATTGGTGTCGGGGAAGTAGAACTGCCGCGTCCGGGCCGGCACGTCGGCGGCCAGCTCGAACGACCCGCCCCGCTCGGCGTCCAGGATGGACCCGAACACACTGGGCGCGTCGAACCGCGGGCAGCAGTACCAGTCGATGGTGCCGTCCGTCCCCACCAGGGCGGCGGTGCGGAGGTCACCGATCAACCCGTGCTCGGCGATCGGCAGATAGCGCGCTCCGCCCCCGCCCCCTCCTACGGATCCGGTCCCGAACTCCATGCCGGCCTCCCTACCGTTTCAGCGAGGGAAGGTACGGGCCTCAGCAGACCTCGCCTCTCAGGGTAGATCGCCCGGGCGTTCGGCGCGGCGGGCCGGGGGTCCGCCCGGCAGCCGGGCCAGGCAGCGGCGGCGTCCCCGTCGTGCCGCCGATCAGGTCCGGCGCCCGCCCGGTCACCAACTGCGACGCACCGGTCGCCGCTCCCCCGGCACGGCCACCGTCCGTCACGGGCCGGTGTGCCAGGACGGGCAGGCGGGCTCGTGCCAGGTGGTGCGGACGGCCCGGCCGCTCCGGGTGAGGTGTTCGCTGGACCAGGTACGGCAGCACCGGCCGCCCGGTGGAGCCGGAACCGGCTGCCGCACGGACCGGGCCTGGGCGGCGGACGCGGGCGCGGTGGAACGGCGGCGGTGGCGGCGGCTGGTTCCGGGTGTCGTCATGTCGCAGGCTCTGCCCACCGGGCCGCCCCACCGAACCCCGCGCTCACCCGAACGGCGTAATCCGTGCGCTCTCGGCGAAGTCCCCGGGGTCGGGGTCGGGGTCGGGGTCAGGTTCCCAGCTGGTCTCGGCGGATGCCTTCCGGGGCCACGCAACCGGGCCACACGGTGCGGCCCGTAGCGGAGTAGGAAGTCGGCCCGGTCGACTTCCTACTCCGCTACGGGCGGCTCGCTACGCTGAGGCGGCATCAGGTGGGCGGTGTCCGTCGGGGACCGCCGCGGAACGACGTGAGAGGACGGCCGGTGGGCATCTGGACCGAGGACCTCCGGGCGCGGCTGGCGCAGCCGTGGATCTGGTTCGTGGCGACGAGCGGGGTGGACGGCGCCCCGCACGTCACGCCGATGTGGGTCGGCCTGGAGGGTGAGCGGGTGTACTTCAACACCTCCATCGGTCGGATCAAGGAGCGCAACCTGCGGCACGACCCCCGGGTCTGCCTCTCCGGCTCCGACCCGGCCGATCCCTACGACCGCGTCCAGATCCACGGCCGGGCGGTCGAGTTCGTGACCGGCGAGCAGGCCGACCGGCAGATGGACCGACTCGCCCACAAGTACCTCGGCGTCGAGGAGTACGGCTGGCGCATCCCCGGCGAGCGGCGGGTCACCGTGTTCATCGAGCCCACCCGGATCCGCCGGGTCGTCGGGGTCGAACCGCTGCCGGCCGCCGCCCGGGCCGCCGACTGACCTTGCCCGCGTCAGCGGCAGCACTGGCGCCGGGACGGGTGCCGGGACAGGTGCCGGGACAGGTGGTGGCCGCCGCCCGGCCGTCCCGGCCACTGCCCGAGAGGATGAGCCTCGGGGCATCGAGTTGACGTGATCGTTCGTACTCGGGAGCATGTGTGGCCGCGTGCATTGCGCGGGTGTGCGCAGGTGTGCGCAGGTGTGCGCGGGCCGGTTCTCTGGGATGTGATGTGGGGTCATGACGTTGGTGATGTCCGGGCGGGGCGTGGCGAGGGCGGGGCTGGTCCTCGGAGCAGCGCTGGTGCTGGCGGTCGGCGCGACCGGCGGGGGTGACCGGGCGTCAGCGGCCCCGCTCGGGTCGGGCGCGGTGGTCCGGCCCGCCGCCGAGCCGGCCGATGTCCGGATCACGGAGGGCGAGGTCGGCGAGGTGGGGCCGCGCGGGACGATCACCTACCCGTCGGTGACCAGCTGCCTGGTCGTCACCGTCCTGCTGCGGGACGGCGGCAAGGTCGGCGGCCATGCGAGCCTGTTCCAGGTCCCGGGGAAGTACAGCTCGGACGAGATCCTCCCCGCCATCAGGCGGGCCGTCGGCCACCGGCCGGTGCAGGCCGTCGATGTCAGCGGGGCCGTCGGGGCCTGGAACCCCTCGTACTTCCGGAAGGCCATCGAGCGGTACACCGACACGGCCCCGCCCGGACCGACCGGCGACGCGCAGGGGATCGGCGACGCGGTGGCCCGCCTGCTGGGCCAGCCGCGCGGGAAGGTCACCGTCCAGGACCTGCCGGACGGCGACATCACGAGGTGAATCGCGGCCGACCGCCCGGCCCCGTGGGCCGAGCGGTCGGAACCGGCACCGGTCCCGTCCTGACCCCCGCTCGGGGGCCGGGCCGGGACCGGCGGCGCCCGTCAGTACGAGGCGCTGGTGGCACACCGGCCGGTGTCGCCGTTGCACACCACGACGTACGAGGTGATCCCGGCGTCCAGGAGGGTGTCGGTCCAGGCCGTGTCGTGGGGGATGTTGGTCCAGTTGCTCGAGCTCCCGCCGTTGGACTGCTGGAGGACCACGCTGCAGGCGTTTCCCCCGGTGGAGGTGGCGTAGCCCTGTACGTGGTCGTGCCCGCTGTAGAACGAGACCACCATGCCCCCGGCGCAGCCGGGAACGTTGGCCGGGTAGGTGGTGTTCGCCGACGCGATCCCCGTGCTGAGGCCCAAGCCGACCGCGGCGACGGTGGCGACGGCGCCGAGGCGGACGGCGGTGCGCTTCGTGATCATCGGTGTCTCCTGGTGTTGTCGGTGGTTGCTCTCCGGTCCCGGCCCGCGCTCTACTGCGTCAGGTACCAGCTCTGGTACGGGTTGTTGGTGTTGCAGCCCTCCTCGTGGAAGAGGTAGGGGCTGTTGTTGCCGTTGTCCAGGCAGGAGCGCACGGCGAAGTTGAAGAACTGGGTGCCGTACGCACCGTTGGTCATCGCCCAGATCTGGTACGGGTCCTTGTCGTCGCACGACTTCATCTGCACCGTGCCGGCGCTCATGGCCCGCATGCAGCGGCCGCTGCTGTCGTTGCGGAGCTGGACGTTCGGGTAGCCCGTGTCGGGCGCGGCGGACGCGACCTTCCAGCGGAGGTTGGCCGCGCCGGTGCTGTAGGTGGTCGAGCTCAGCTCGTAGCTGCCGTACACGCTCCCGAGGTGGTGGTCGATGAACTGGACACTGCCGATGACCAGGTTGTCCTGGTTGTAGTAGGCGTTCGCCGTTCCCGACGTGCCGATCACCGTGACGAGCGCGGCCGCCAGGCCGAGCACGGCCGTGTACCGGTACCTCATTCGTTGCCCCCCAGTCGGTAGGGATCGCCGTCGTCGGCGCGGGGTCCATCCTCACCGCGGCCCGTCCCGCCCGACCACGACGTTCACCCGACGTTGACCCGACACTTCCGCTGGGGGGAGGCCGTCAGCGCGCTCTCGCGGTCCGCTACGAAACAACCGTCCTCATCGCAGCCATCGACGAGTGGCTGTGATCACTACGCGTCGTCAGAGCTCGTAATCCTGGGCCAGCTCCTCCCAGCGAATGCTACGAAGCTCAGGACCAGCGTTCTCACCTGACGGGACATCCAGGACAGGCTGGAACCAGACCACGGTGAGGGCGGAACGGTGCAGCACCGGGTTGAGCTCAGGAGCGACCGCTGCCGAGCGGAAGAGGCCTATGCAAGCCACCTTGGGCAGCACCTCAACAGGGCCGAAGGCACCGGCGGTCTGGTCCGGGTACTCGCGGCAGGGCGGAACGAGATGGACCGGCGTGGAAAACGCGTGTTCGGCCTCCCGCTGGAGGCCGCTGACCGTCATGTCGTTGACGGGCTTGCATGGATAGCCCTCCAGGAATCCGCCGTAGGTCGACGACATCCGCAGGTGAGTGAGCTCGATCGAACGACCGGACGAGAGGACTATGTGGCTCAGCGACATGCCGACACCCTATGCGCACTGCTCGCTTCCGATACACGTCCCAGAAGCAGCTCCTGCCGCACGACGCCCCGCCGATCGTGCTGGCACTGCACCGGCGCGAGAACGTCGGACCGCGTCTGGACCGGCTCTTGTGATCACGGACTCGGGCGGCATCCAGGAGGAGAGGTATCAGGCCGCTGGACCGGATTCACGCGCGACGGGTTCACGCGGTGCGGGTTCACGCGGTGCGGGTTCGTCCCCAAGGGCGAGCGGGAGACGGACCACCGCGCGGGCGCCCGGGCCGGGCGACGGCGGGTCGGTGAAGGCGATGGTGCCGCCGACGCCGCGGGCGATCGCGCGGACCAGGGCGAGGCCCAGACCGGTGCCGCCGGCGTCGCGGGAGCGGGCGTCGTCCAGCCGGACGAACCGGTCGAAGACCCGCTCCCGGTCCTCCGGAGGGATGCCCGGGCCGTCGTCCGTGACGGTCAGCACGGCGAGCCCGTCCTCGGCGGTCACCGAGACGGCGACGGCGGTACGGGCGTGCCGGGCGGCGTTGTCGAGCAGGTTCCGCACCAGCCGGCCCAGCCGCAGCTCGCCGCCGGGGACGGGTGCGGGTTCCAGGGAGACGGCGAGGAAGGCCGGTCGGCCGGCCGACAGGTGGGTGCGCTCGGCGACCTGTTCGCCGACCAGGTCGGCGAGGTCCACGGGTTCGCCGGCGAGCGGTCCGTCGGGTTCCTCGACGGCGGCGAGCAGCAGCAGGTCGTCGGTGAGCCGCTGCAGCCGCTCGGTGTCGGCGAGCGCGTCGCGGACCACCTGCGGCCACTCCACGCCCGCGGGGTGGGCCAGCGGGACCTCCAGCGAGCTACGCAGCGCGGCCAGCGGGCTGCGCAGCTCGTGCGAGGCGTCCGAGACCAGTCGGCGCTGCTCGTCGATCGCGTGTTCGAGGCGGCCGAGGGTGGTGTTGGTGGTCTCGGCCAGCCGGGCGATGGCGTCCCGCGAGGGCGGCACCGGGACCCGCTCGTGGAAGGCGCCTGCGCCGATCCGGGCCATGCCCCGGCGGATCGACTCCACCGGCCGCAGCGCCAGGCCGGTGACCAGCCAGGCGGTCAGGGCGGTGAACAGGGTGGCGCCGGGCAGCACGTAGCGGGCGAGGATGCCGGTGACCCGGTCCTCGGCCTGGTCGGCGACGGTGGGGTTGACCAGCACGTAGACGGTGACGCGCTGGTCCGGCAGGCCCTCGATGCCGGTGTACCGTCGCAGGGCCTCGGAGGTGGCCGGGTCGGTGACCCGCTTGATCAGGGCGACATCCCGGCCGGTGAGGGAGGGGCCGTTCTCCGGCCGGTGCCACAGCCGGGTGTGGCCGGGCAGGGCGACCCGGACCCGCTCGGTGCGCGCGGGGGCGACGTCCTGGGGGTAGGGCGGGAGGGCGGCGAAGGGCTGGGGCGGCAGGCCCGCGTACTCGCCCAGCAGGGTGTTGGCCGCGGTCCCGGTCCTGCCGCGGTGGACGGTGATGCTGCCCTGGCCGTCGGGGGCGAGCGGGAAGGCCGGCCGGCCGTCGGCCAGCACCAGCAGGAACGACTCCTTCAGGGTCGCGTCCCAGACCTGGGAGCCGGTGGGTATGTCGTCGGTGACGAGCCGGGCGCTGTTCCGGGCCTGTTCCTCGGCGACCGCCGTCCACTGGTCGTGGACCGCGCCGCCGACCCAGAGGGCGGCCACCGAGAAGGCCACCGCCGAGGCGAGGGCGGCGCCGAGGGCGGCGCGGACGCGGAGCGAGGACCGGTGCCAGGGGCGCAGCAGCGGACGGAGGCGGTCAGCGCGCATCGGGGACCAACCGGTATCCGGCGCCGCGCACCGTCTCGATGCGGCAGCCGATGCCGGGCACGTCCAGTTTTCGCCGAAGGGCGGCGATGTAGACCTCGACGATGTTCACGTCGCCGCGGAAGGCGGCGTCCCAGACGGTGTCCAGGATGCCGCCTTTGGGGACCACGTCGCCGGGTCGGCCGGCCAGGCACTCCAGTACGGCGAACTCCTTGGTGGTGAGCCGGACTTGCCGGTCGGCGGCGGTGCAGCGGCGGGCCGCCGGGTCGATCCGCAGCGCTCCGACGGCGAGCACCGGCGGGCGGGCGGTGGCGCCGCGGCGCAGCAGGGCGCGCAGCCGGGCGGTCAGTACGACGTAGGAGAACGGTTTGCTGAGGAAGTCGTCGGCGCCGCAGTCCAGCGCCTCGGCCTCGTCGTACTCGCCGTTCTTCGCGGTGAGCATCAGAATCGGTACGGAATTCCCGGCGGCGCGCAGTTCGCGGCAGACCTTGAAGCCGTTGAGGCCGGGCAGCATCAGATCGAGCACGATCACCGAATAGGGTTCGGTGCGGGCGAGTTCGAGCCCTCGGATACCGTCGGCGGCCAGGTCGACCGCGTACCCTTCGGCCGCCAGCCCCTGCCTGAGGGACTGTGCGAGCCGTTCCTCGTCCTCGACGATCAGTAGCCGCATGTCGACCAACCTTAGGGGAATCCTGGTTTCCCGCAACGGCGTTGACCGGCTTGCCCGGGATATCCGGGCTGAAGTTTTCCTCAGCTTTCCTCAGTTTCCCTTCAGCGGGGAATTCCTAGCGTCCGGGGCATGGATATCCGACGTGTGCTGCCGTGGTCGGTGGCCGCCCTGTTCGCCCCGCTGTACGCGGCCGTCTCGCTCACCCGGCACGGCCGGTTGGAGAGTGTGGGGTTCGATCTGGGCATCTTCGAGGAGGCGGTGCGCGCTTACTCCCGGCTCGAAGCGCCGGTGGTCGCGCTCAAGGGCGCGGGCTTCAACCTCCTGGGCGACCACTTCAGTCCGGTGCTGGCGCTGCTGGCGCCGTTCTACCGGCTCTGGCCCGGCGCCGGGACGCTGTTGGTGGCGCAGGCGGTGCTGGTGGCGCTGTCCGCGGTGCCGGTGACGGCGTACGCGGCGCGGGTGCTGGGGACGGCGGGCGGGGCGCTCGCCGGGGTCGCGTACGGGCTGTCGGCGGGGCTGCAGAGCGCGGTGGTGTTCGACTTCCACGAGGTGGCCTTCGCGGTGCCGCTCGCGGCGGCCGCGGCGGTGGCGCTGGCCCGGGAGCGGTACGGCCCGGCGGTGGCGTGGGCGCTGCCGCTGCTGCTGGTCAAGGAGGACCAGGGGCTGCTCGTCGCGGTGGTCGGCGCCTACGTGTGGTGGCGGGGAAGGCGCCGGCTGGGGACGGTCACCGTGCTGGTGGCGGTGGCGGTCGGGCTGCTGGTCACCCTGGTGGTGATCCCGGCGCTCAACCCGGGCGGCGAGTACACGTACGCGCACATGGGCGAGTTCGACGGCGTGAACCCGCTGGCCCGGCTGCTGCTGCCGGCGGTCAAGGGGCAGACCGTCCTGCTGTTGCTGGCGCCGACCCTGCTGCTGGCGCTGC
Organism: Kitasatospora sp. NPDC098652; assembly: GCF_044760155.1. Classification (NCBI taxonomy): domain Bacteria; kingdom Bacillati; phylum Actinomycetota; class Actinomycetes; order Kitasatosporales; family Streptomycetaceae; genus Kitasatospora; species Kitasatospora sp. NPDC098652. Next base: position 12,188 of record NZ_JBIWAQ010000036.1, on the reverse strand, counting down.
GCTCGCCGCTGGTGCTGCTTCCCGCCGTGCTGCTGGCCGCCCGGTTCTGGGTGGACAATCCGGTGTACTGGCGGACGGGGCAGCACTACGACGCGGTGCTGGTGCCGCTGCTGTTCACGGCCGGCCTGCACGGGGCCGCGCTGCTGCGGCCGCTGTGCCTCCGGCCGCGCCCGGGCCGGGGGCCGGTGGTGGCGGTGGGGATGCTCGCGGTCACGGTGGCGCTGACCACGCCCGGTCCGGTGGCGGACCTGCTGTCGGCGCACACCTGGCGGGGGGACGGACGGGCGGCGCGGGTGCGCGCGGTGCTGGCGGTCGTCCCGGACGGCGCCCGGGTCGCCGCCGGCAACCACCTGGCGCCGCAGCTGACCGGGCGTTGCACGGTGTCGCTGTTCCCGTACCTGACGCCGCCGGGCGGTCCTGACGACTGGGGACGGCCCGTGGCGGACTGGGTGGCGGTGCGGGACGCGCTGGAGGACTTCCCGGTGCCGGAGGAGGAGCAGCGGCGGTTCCTGGCCCGGCTGGTCGACGGCGGCGGCTACCGGCGGGTGGCCCAGGGAGCCGGGGTGTCGGTGTACCGCTGGCAGGGGCCCGCACAGCCCGCCACCGGCGCGGATACGTCCCGCCAGGCCATGCCCTTGCCCGGCACGTGGCCGATGCCCGTGCCCGGCCAGTACGCGATGCCCTTGCACCGTTCGCAGGTGAAGTAACTCGTGGGGTTCGCAGGGGAATCCGGCCGCGGCGTGGCCGAGAATCACCGGACCGGCGGGTTGCCCAGCCGGGCCTCCAGTCGGGCCACGTGCCGGAGGGAGTACCTGCTGCCGAGCTCCGCGGACCGCCGGTACCAGGCCAGCGCCTCCGGGAGCCGGCCGGCCTCGCGGAGCAGGTCGCCCAGCTCGCGCAGCGCCCGGCGGTCGCCGTTGTCGACCCGGCCCGCCAGCCACGCGTAGGCGTCGTCGAGCCGCCCCGCGTCCCAGAGCATCCAGACGGCCTCCCGGTAGGCGTCCCGGATCCGGCTGTCGGCCGCCCTCGCGTACCAGGTCAGCGCGGTGTCGATCCGTCCGGCCTCCTGGTGGAGGGCGGCGATGTGCAGCAGCGCGGAGTCGTCCCCGTGCCGGGAGGCCTCCCGGTACCAGTGCAACGCCCGGGCCGGCTGCTTCCCCAACCGGTAGAGCGCGGCCGCCTGGTGCATGGCCAGCACGTCGGACAGCTCCGCCGCCCGCAGGTAGTACGGCAGGGCGCCGTCGAGGTCGCCCTCGGCCTTCAACAGGTCGGCCAGCGGCCGCAGGGCCACCTTGTCCCCGCCGCGCACGGCGCGCCGGTACCAGTCGATCGCCTCCTCGACCCGGTCCGCGGCCTGCAGGTGCTCCGCCGCCTCGCGCAGCGCGGTGGTGTCGCCGGCCGCCACCGCCTCCTCGTAGGAGCGCAGTCCGCCCTCCCGGTCACCGGTGGTCCAGCGCAGGTGGGCGGCCTCGCGGTGCGCCTTCTCGTCGCCGTCCCGCGCCCGGCCCTGCAACCACGCCAGGGCCTCGGGCGCCCGGCCGTGGCGGCGCAGCACCGCCGCCGCCGAGCGCAGCGCCTGGCTCTTGCCACCCGTCTGGGCGGCGCGCTGGTAGAGGGTGATCGCCTCCTCGTCCTGCCCGTCGTGCTCCAGCTGGCGGGCCGCCTCCAGGGCGGCGTGGGTGTCGCCGGCGTCGGCGCGTTCGCGCAGCCAGGAGATCGCCTCGGCCAGGTCGCCGCTCTCGCTGAGCAGGCTCGCCGCCGACCGGACGGCCTGGCTGTCGCCGGCCTCCGCCGCGGCCTGGTACCAGGCCACCGCCTCCCGCGGCCGACCGGTCTCGTGCAGGAGCCGCGCCCCCACCACGAGCGTGTCGGTGTCCCTCGTGGTCACGGCCGTGTGGAAGGAGTACGCGTTGACCACCGGGTGGGCGCCGTGGTTGCTGGCCAGGAACTGCACGGCCGTCTCCTTGGCGGTGGCCTGGGCCAGCGACAGCCGGGGGTCCCGGTGCGCCAGCGCGGCCAGCCCGAGCAGCTCACTGCCCGTCAGGGAGTTGGGGACGTTGACGCCCGCCTCCTCGATCAGCATCAGGGCGGCGGCGTTCGGGGGGTCCTCGCTCCCCTCCCCCGTCAGCATCCGGGCGGAGTCGCAGACCGTCCCGATCACCAGGACCGGGGCGCGGCGGGTGTCGGACAGCGCCTGCCTGATCTCGTCGTGGATCCGCTGGGCCGTCACCCCCTGGGCGGTGTCCAGGTAGCGGTCGATCCGGTCCAGCCACACCACCGTCCTGGGCCCGGCCCCCGCCAGTGCCTGGAGCACCTGCCCGGTGTCGGAGGGGTTGGCCGGGTACCACAGCCGCCAGTCGGCGGGCAGCGACCGCACGGCCTCCCAGCAGCTGCGCGTCTTGCCGGTCGACGGTTCACCGCGCGCGATGACGATGCCGCTGTGCCCGCCGACCCCCATCCGCACCACGTCCAGCAGCGCCCGGTCGTGCAGCCGGTCCACGTACGGGGTCAGGGTCGGCAGGGTGTCGGGCATGTCCGGGAACGCGAAGGTCGGACGGACCCCGAGGGCGATCGGATCGAGCAGGTCCGCGACGGCGTGCCCGTACGGGGGCTCCGCCGCCGCCGCGATCCACAGGTTCCGGGCGCGCAGGGCGGCCTCCCCCGCCCCGACCCCCGCCATCCGGGCCAGCACCGACGCCACCGCCACCGCGTCGTGCGGGTTGGGCGGCAGCTGGGGCGAGCGCAGCAGCCGGCGGATGCTGTCCCGCTCCGGTGCGGCGGCGAGCGAGTCGTCCAGCCGGACGGCGCCCGCGATGTCGGCCAGGGACGGCGCGCCGGCCGAGAGGTACAGGTCGTGCAGGGCGTCCTTGAGGTCGCGCAGCGGCCCCGGTGGCGCCCACGGACGGGTCAGTAACCGCGGGCGCCGCCGCCCCTCCCCGGCCGACGGCGCGCGCCCGCGGGCCGCTGTCGGATGCCCCGGCCCGACGTCGGGCACCGCCCTGCCGCTCCCCTCCTGCACGCGGTGCCATGCCTCGGCCCACACCCGGGCCGGGTAGCCGGCGGCCGGTGACCTCGGATAGTCCGCGATCACCCGCATGAAGGCGCAGAACGTCCGCAACTGCGGCCCGCCGGGCGAGCGCAGCGCGTCGCTGACCGTACTGCGGGAGAGCTGTTCGCCGAGCCGCGCCGCCCGCGCCTCCAGCTCGCGCAGCGACGGGCCGCCGCACGCCTTCCGCGCGATCCGCATGGCCTCACCGAGCTGGTGGGGCTCCACCAGGGCGTCCGGTTCGGGCCAGGCGTCGGCGCCGTCGGCCAGGGCGTCCGCCGCCGACTGGCTCGCGGGCGTCTCCTGCCACAGCCGGGCGGCCTTGCGCAGCTCCGACGGCCGTCCGCCGCAGGCCCGTACGTAGGCCTCGACGACGGGCCAACTCGGCTTGGAAGCACCGGAGTCCGCGCGCGAGAAGGTCGCGACGGAGTAGGGTCCCATGGCCTCGTAGGTCTTGCCGCTGCGTTCCCGCAGGCCGCGCAGGTAGACGGCGAGCCGTTTCGCGAACGCACCGTCCGGCACCGCCTTCTTGTGCCGTCCCATACCGCACGCTCACCTGCGCCGGCGTCCGCGGGCGACGGCGGCGACCAGCCTTCTGGTCAGCTCGGCCGCGGCGAAGACCGCTGCGCTCGACAGGGCGATGATCGTCTCGGTGGACACCCCGGCCAGGGCGAGAACGACGACCGCGGTCAGGACACCCAACGCCAGGACGACGACCGGAACGGGCAGCACACTGCTGCCCGCCGCCGTCCGCCGCGGACGCGGCACACTCATACGAAGTCCCTAAAATCGAAATGACGTTCAATCGAGTCGTGAAGACCCGGGCCGGAGATTGCAGCTCCCGCCCAGCACCCGGCGTTCATTCTCGGGTAAGACGAGCCCCGCGATTTCCCCGAACGGCCCAACCGGCATTCCTCTCTGAAAGAACATCGCATGATCAACGGAGGTATCCGCAGCTCGCGGCCACTGTGAGCGCCCCCGCACACGCCGGATCGCGCCCATGTCCGGGTTTTCCTCCCCGACGAACGCCACTCCCGGTATTTCTTGCGCAGCAGTCCGGAACCCGCCGCAACAATCTCGCCCGGCGGAACGGGAAAAGGCCCAGGTCATCCGCCGCCGACCCGGCCGGTTCCATCGCCGCCGCCACCGCTCCGTCCGGCTCCGCAGCACGCAACTGGGCGTTCCGGCCGCGCTCCCCGCCAGCCTTGAACCCGATGTCCCGGTCGCGAGCAATCGACACCCAGGGACCACGGCCGCCCTCCGATGCAGCGGAGCCGGCCACCGTCCGGACCCAGCGTCCGGCCCTTCGGGGGCGCCCGGTGGGCGCCCCCGAAACGTCGAACGGCAGCGAAGTCCTGCCTGGCAGGCGGGAGTTGCCGACCCGTCGGGCGGCACGACGGCCCACCGCGGTCAGGCCGTGGTACCGGCCTGTGCGGCGCCCGTGCGGCCGCGCAGCGCGACGGCCGCGTGGCGGGCCCACCAGGCGGCGGTGTACAGCAGGAGCGCGGCGATCAGGCCCGCGCCCGCGCCCTTCGCCGCGTCGGAGAGCACGCCTTCGAGCAGGGCGTCCAGCGGCCGCCCGCCGGCCACCGCCTGCGGGCCGGCCAGCCACCACCAGGCGTGCGCGACGGCCCCGGTGGCCGTGCACAGGGCCAGCGCGAGCAGGACGTGGCGGCGCCGGCCCGCGATGGCGGCCAGGCCGCCGTTGGTGCGCAGCCGGGCCCGTCGGCGCCAGCCGAAGACGGCGATGGCGGCCAGGCCGCCGATGGTGCTGGCGTGCTGCAGGGCCCGCGCCCAGCTGAGGCTGCCGGCCAGGGTGGTGTTCAGCCAGGGCGCGCGGGTGACCACGAAGCCGTCGAAGTGGGTGAAGGAGTCCCAGACCAGGTGGGTGGCGAGGCCGATCAGTGCGGACAGCAGGACCCACCCGGCCCGCCGCGCCACCGCCCCGGCCGTACCGGGTGCACCAGGCGTTCCGGCCGTACCGGGCGCTCCGACCGTCGGCGCCGTGGGCGACGGAAGCGGCAGCAGCGCGGCGAGCGGCCGCCGCCCGGCCAGCAGGAGCGCCCACAGCGCGAGGGTGTACGGCAGGCCGACGGTGAGGGCGCCGGGCAGGGTGTGGGTGGTGGTGGCGTTGGCGAAGGGCTCGTACCAGGACTGGGCGCTGACCGGCAGTCCGGTGGCGACCAGGAAGTACGGCAGGTCCGGCGCGACGGCCCCGGCCACCAGCGCGGCCCGGCTGAACGGCGTGCGCAGCAGGGGCAGGACGGCTGCCGGGTGGGACAGGGTGAACGGCATGGGCATCCTCTCGCGCGGGCCCGCCGGATCCGGTGGAGCCGACGGCCCAATAGTCCGTTGAACGGAATGCTACGTCAAACGGAGTAATACGAGCGCGACGAACCCCGCTGCTCGGCCGGTACGGGTCCTACCGGCCGCTCGGCGGGGTCGGATCGTTCAGCGCGAGGCCCGGCCCAGGCGCCCGGCGAGCGGGACGGCCGCCAGGGCTGCCGTCAGGACGGTCGCCAGGGCTGCGAGCGCGGTGCGGTCACCCCAGGCCACCGTGCCGGCCTGGGCGAGCAACGGCGGGGAGGCCAGGGCCAGCGCGGCCAGTTCGCGGGTGCCCCGGGAGCCGTTGCGCCAGGCCGTCACCGCCGCGGCCGCGGCGAGCACCAGCAACGGCCAGCACCCGTAGTCGGTGCTGACCCAGGGCACGGCGTGCGCGGCCACCGCCGCCAGGGGTACCAGCACCAGCGCGACCGCCACCCCGGCGGTGCCCGCCCGGCCGGCCGCCAGGGCCTCCGTACGCCGGTCCGGCGGGCAGCCGAGCAGCGCGGCCGCCGCCAGCACGGCGGCGGCCGGGCCGGCGACCGGGTCGCCGAACGCCGGACCGCTGGCCACGGCGGCCGCGGCGAAGGAGAGCAGCCCGGCCACGGTGCAGGGCACGCCCGCCCGCCACCGTCCGGCCAGGGCGGCCGCCGCCCCCGCGAACACCAGCAGCGAGGAGACCAGCAACGCGCCCCACAGCCCGGACAGGTCGGACCGGAGCTGCAGCCCCAAGGGGGCCGGTGAGGCGGCCACGCCGGCGTACCAGCGCAGCAGGTGCAGTCCGCAGGCGGCGGCCGAGGCGGCCAGGACGAGCGGGTACGCCGTCCCGAGCACCCGCGCGGCGGCGGAGCCCGGCCCCAGCCCCGCGCGCAGCCGCAGCGCGTGCCCCGCCAGTTCCGCCGCGTCCCGCAGGCGCGTGCCCAGCGGTTCTCCGGCGGTCATCTCACGGTAGGTCGCGGCGATCTCCGCGCCGTGGGCGCGCCGGTAGGCGGCGGGGTAGAGGCGCAACAGGTGGTCGATCATGTGCCGGTCGCCGCCGGGCGGGCGGCGGACAGCCGGCGGGTGGCCTCCCGGGCCGTCGCGGCCAGCCGTTCGGCCTCCGCGGCCAGCCGCTCGCGGCCGGACGGGGAGAGGGTGAAGATCCGTCGGGCCCGGCCGTCGACGACCTCCTCGCGTTCGACCTCGATCAGGCCGTCGGCCAGCAGGCGGTCCAGGGCCCCGTACAGCGCCCCGGTACGCAGGGCGACCCGGCCGTCCGTCATCGCCTTGATCTCCTGGGCGATGGCGTAGCCGTGCCGGGGGGCGTCCGCGAGGGCGGTCAGGACCATCACGGTGGGTTCTTGCATCACACGCTCACTCACCCCATGAAGATAGTCACTCCGTCGGACCATCTCAACGAACCCGGAGGTCGGCCGCGCCCCGGAGCGTTTCCCGTGGCGTCCGGAGCGGATTCCCGGCCGTCCTGTGTGCCGGGCCGGACCGGGGTGGGCAACCTCCGATCATGGCACCAGCCGCCCCGGGCTCCCCCGGGTCCGTCCACCCCTGGAGGTCCCCGTGTCCGACCTGCCCAGCGCCGCCCCCGGCGCGCCCGCCGCACCGTGGGAGCGGCTCGACCTGTCCGAACTACTTCGCTCGGCCGCTCGTCTGCAACCCGAACTCGCGCTACTCCGACGGGAGTTGCACCGCCATCCGGAACTCGAACTGGACCTCCCCCGGACCCAGGCCCGGCTGCTCGCCGCGCTCGACGGCCTCCCCCTGGAAATCTCCCTCGGCAAGGGACTGAGCTCGATCACCGCCGTCCTGCGCGGCGGCCGACCGGGCCCGAACGTGCTGCTGCGGGCCGACATGGACGCGCTGCCGGTGCAGGAGGGCACCGAGCTGCCGTACGCCTCCGAGGCCCCCGGCGTGATGCACGCCTGCGGGCACGACCTGCACATGGCCGCGCTGGTCGGCGCGGCCCGGCTGCTGTGCGAGCGACGCGCGGAGCTGGCCGGGAACGTGGTCCTGATGTTCCAGCCGGGCGAGGAGGGGGCGGACGGCGCCCGGCTGATGGTCGAGGCGGGCGTGCTGGACGCGGCCGGGGAACGGGTGGTGGCCGCCTACGCCCTGCACGTGGCCGCCGCCATCCTGCCCAACGGGGTGGTCGCCACCCGTCCCGGGCCGGTGCTCGCCGCCTCCGACACCCTCCGGGCCACCCTGCGCGGGCGCGGCGGGCACGGCTCCAGCCCGCACTCGGCGCTCGACCCCGTCCCGGCGCTCTGCGAAACGGTCCTGGCGCTCCAGTCGATGGTGACCCGCCGGATCGACGCCTTCGACCCGGTGGTGCTCACCGTGGGCACGCTCGGCGCCGGTACGGCGGCCAACGTGATCCCCGACGAGGCGCGCTTCGAGGCCACCATCCGCTCCGTCTCGCGGCGTTCGCGCGAGCTGGTGTGCACCGAGGCCCTGCGGGTGGTGCACGGGATCGCGGCGGCCCACGGACTGGAGGTGGTGGCCGAGGTGGAGCCCGGCTACCCGGTGACCGTCAACGACCCGGTGGAGACGGAGTTCGCGTCCGGCCTGGCGGCCCGGCTGTTCGGGTCGGGTCGGTACCTGGAGATGCCCCAGCCGATCGCCGGCTCGGAGGACTTCGGCGTGCTGGGCGAGCTGGTCCCGTCGGCGTACCTGCTGCTCGGCGCCGTCCCGGCCGACGGGCGCGACCCGTTCACCGCGCCCTACAACCACTCCCCGGAGGCCGAGTTCGACGACGGCGTGCTCGGCGACGGCGCCGCACTGCTGGCGGGCCTGGCCCTGGGGCGGTTGGCCCGGGGGTAGCGACTCCGGGGGTGGCGACTCCGGGGGTAGCGACTCCGCTCACCGGAGTCCCGCGCCGCCCGCCAGGGCCCCGTCCCCGCGGCCCTTGCCTGAGCCCTCGTTAAAGGCTTCGGCAAGGGCCGCGCCCCGGGCGCGGAGGTCCGGTGGCCCAGCCGTGTCGCAGCTGTGCAGACTTCCGCCGAAAGGCCCGACGGCGCACTGATGAGCCGTTTCGTCGCGTTCCGTTCAAGCTCCGATTACCCCATCATGGGACGGTGCCACTGCGCCTACGCGCGTAGCTCTCCCCTGCATCCCCACAAGCCAAGGGACTTGACCCATGCTCAGACGCGTCAACGCGACACGCCCGCTCGCCCTGGGCGCCGCCGTCCTGACCGTGCTCGCCGTCGCGAGCACCGCCCCCCACCCGGCCGCCGCAGCCACCACCGCGGCCGCGAGGACGGCCACCACCTCCGCGACCACCACCCAGCACCGCGTCCTGTTCGACAACAGCAAGGCGGAGACCGCCGGCAATGCGGACTGGATCATCAGCACCAGCCAGCCGGACCCGCTCGCCGAGAACGCCGCCCCGCAGTCCGAGACCGACTGGACCGGCGCCATCTCCAGCTGGGGCGTCGCCCTCCAGAAGACCGGCCAGTACAGCCTCAAGACCCTGCCGAGTGGCTCCACCATCACCTACGGCACCGGTGGCGCGCTGGACCTCGCCAACTTCGACGAGTTCGTCCTGCCCGAGCCCAACGTCCGGCTCAGCGACGCCGAGAAGACCGCGGTCATGACGTTCGTCCAGAACGGCGGCGGCCTGTTCCTGATCTCGGACCACACGCAGAGCGACCGCAACAACGACGGCTGGGACTCCCCCGCCGTCATCAACGACCTGATGACCACCAACTCGGTCAACAGCAAGGACCCGTTCGGGCTCTCCGTCGACCTGCTCAACATCCAGACCGACAACCCGACCGCCGTCAACGACGCCACCGACCCCGTCCTGCACGGCCCCTTCGGCACCGTCACCGGCAGCATCATCCGCAACGGCACCACCTTCACCCTCAAGCCGGCCGACAACCCCGCCGTCAAGGGCATCGTCTACCGGACCGGCTACTCCGGCACCACCGGCGCCTTCTTCGCCACCAGCAGCTTCGGCAAGGGCCGGGTCGCCATCTGGGGCGACAGCTCCGCCATCGACGACGGCACCGGCGAGCCCGGCAAGACCGTCTACAACGGCTGGAACGACCCGGCCGGCACCGACGCCGCCCTCGGCCTCAACGCCACCGCCTGGCTCGCCGCCGGCGGCAGCGGCAGCACCACCGGCGGCGTCACCCTCACCAACCCCGGCGCCCGCACCGCCACCGCCGGCACCTCCACCAGCCTCCAGCTCTCCGCCACCGACACCGCCGGGGGCACCCTGGGCTTCAGCGCCTCCGGCCTGCCCGCCGGCCTGAGCGTCAACGCCACGACCGGCCTGATCAGCGGCACGCCGACCACCGCCGGGACGTACTCCGTGACGGCCACCGCGACCGACTCCACCGGCCCGTCCTCCTCCGTCACCTTCACCTGGACCGTCCAGCCCACCGGCGGCGGCACCGGCTGCACCGCCGCCCAGCTGCTCACCAACCCCGGCTTCGAGGCCGGTTCGACGACCGGCTGGACGGAGACCAACACCAGCGGCACCAGCACCATCAACAGCAGCTCCAGCGAGCCGCCGCGCTCCGGCAGCTACGACGCCTGGCTCGACGGGTACGGCAGCACCAACACCGACACCCTCGCCCAGACCGTGACCCTCCCGGCCGGCTGCAGCAGCTACACGTTCAGCTTCTGGCTGCACATCGACACCGCCGCCAGCAGCACCACCGCCTTCGACAAGCTGACCGTGACCGCCAACGGGACCACCCTGGCGACCTACTCCAACGTCAACGCGGCCACCGGCTACCAGCAGCACAGCTTCAACCTGTCCGGCTACGCCGGCCAGAGCGTGACCCTCAAGTTCTCCGGCGCCGAGGACTACACCAAGCAGACCTCCTTCGTCCTCGACGACACCGCCGTCAACGTCTCCTGAGCCACGACCGGTCGCCCTCCCCGCCGGATGGGGAGGGCGACCGGCGCGCCCCACTGCCAGGCCTGTTGGTCGCACACCGCCCCCGGGTGCACACCGTCACCGGTGCTGCTGCTCGGCGGCGATCGGGACATCGCCACCCCGTACGAACTGCTCTACGAACAGGCCCAGTTGGCGCACGACCCGGAGATCGTGATCGTCCCCGGGGCGGCGCACTCGGTGCAGAACCGGGCGGCCGACCCGGTCGGACGGCAGGCGGTCCACGACTTCCTGCTCAGGCAGCCGGAGCAGCGCGAGCCGCCGGCCTACCCCTCCGGCGGCGAGCCCGGCACGGTCGGCACGCTCGTCACAGGCAGGTCGAGGGCCCGGGCGAGGGCGGCGGTGACGGGGGCCCGATGAACGGGCGGCAGGTACTGCCGGGCCCAGTCGGCGGCCAGCCCGAGGAAGTCGGCCAGATCCCGTTCGACCCCGGCGAGCAGCCCACCCAGGTCCACGACGGGCAGCACGATCACCGGACTGTCGGGCTCGTCGGCGTTGACCGTGAGCCGGACGGTGCTGCCGAACCGCTCCGCGACCGGGGAGACCGGCTCGTGCCCGTAGCCGACCAGCCCGCCGTGCTCCGCCAGCCCGTGCCAGTCCCGCCAGTCCTCCAGGCCGTCGCAGCAGCCGGGCTGGAACACGATGCCGGTGGCCCGGTCGGTGACCCGCAGCCCGCCCGCCGCGTACACGTCCTCGACGGTCAGCAGTCCGTACAGGAAGGAGCCCAGCGGGTCGGCCGGCCGGGGCGGCCGCTCGCCCTCGGGATCGAGGTCGGGACCGCTGCCGTTGCAGCGGGCGACCAGCAGCACGGCCGTCCCGACCTCGGCGGGCGACAGCCCGCCGTCGAGGGCGAGGAACTCGGTGGACCCGGTGTCGGCGACGGGCCAGAGGTCGAAGTCGTCCAGGGGGCGCGCCTCCAGGACGGGCTGCATCACGATCATCCGGCCGAGTCTTCCATGCCCGGGGCGGCCGTCATCGCCCGGCCTGGGTGAAGCGGCCACCGAGGTAGCGGTGTTCCGGGTCCTCCGGGGACAACTCGCCCAGTTCGGCGATCAGTTCGGCGGCGAAGGGCTCGGCGTCGTCCTGCGGCTCGTAGCCGAGCGCCCGGGCCGTCGAGAGGTCCCACCAGGCGCGGGTGTTGGCGGAGATCCCGTAGGCCACGGTGTGGCCGGTGACCGGGCCGGTGAGTGCGGCGTGCGCGAGGCGGGCCCAGTCACCGGGGCTGAGCCAGGTGGCGAGCATCCGGATGCTGCGGGGCCGGTCGGTGAAGGAGCCGATGCGCAGGGAGACGGTCTCGATGCCGTGCCGGTCGGCGTACAGCGAGGCGAGGCTCTCGCCGAAGCACTTGGAGACCCCGTAGTACGTGTCGGGCCGCTGCGGCGCGTCCACCGGCACGGTGCCGCCGTCGGCGGGCCGCTCGGTGAAGCCCGTCGCGTGGTTGCTGCTGGCGTACACGATCCGGCGGACGCCGGCCGCCCGGGCCGCGTCGTACAGCCGGTAGGTGCCCTCGATGTTGGCGGCCAGGATGTCGGCGAACGGCGCCTCCCCCGGGATCCCGGCCAGGTGGACCACGGCGTCGACCCCGTCCATCGCCGCCGCCAGCGCCTCGACGTCCAGCAGGTCGGCGGTGACGGCCCCGGGCTCGCCGGGCACGGGCAGCCGGTCGAAGCTGCGCAGCCGGTGGCCGTACCCGGGCAGCAACTCCCGCAGGCAGCTGCCCATCCGGCCGGCGGCTCCGGTGATCAGGACCTGACCGGGCTGGTTGACCGTCATTCGTTCCCCCTGGGTTCCTCGTCGCGGGGGGGGGGGGGGGGGGGGGGGGGGGGGGGCGGCGCGGGCGGCGCCCCCCCCCCCCCCCCCCCCCCGCGGCGCGCCGCGCGCCCCCCGGGGGGCCCGGGGGGGCGGCCCCCCCGGGGGGCC